>NZ_JBVIBD010000002.1:346970-695777 GCF_055573595.1 Streptomyces sp. NPDC030165
CGGGCCGAGGGCGCCGAACGGGTGGCCTTGGCCCCGTACGTCATCGCCCCCGGCCCCCCCCCCCCCCCCCCCCCCCCCCCCCCCCCCCCCTCCTCTCCCCCCCCCCCCCCCCCCCCCCCCCCCCCCCCCCCCCCCCCCCGCGCGCACGTCCGCTCGCCTTGTGTGTCCATTCCACTGCGCTGCGCGGACCTGGGATGGCAATCTGCTGAGCAGGAGAAAACAGCAGTACGGAGCCGGAGGTGCACGTCCCGTGGCGTCCAACATCAATCCCACCGTCCGGCGTCGCCGGCTGGGCCAGGAGCTGCGCAGGCTTCGCGAGCTGAAGGGCATGACGGCTGAGGAGGTCGCCGAGCGCCTGCTCGTGTCGCAGTCGAAGATCAGCCGGTTGGAGAACGGCCGCCGCAGCATCAGCCAGCGCGACGTCCGTGATCTGTGCGGGGTGTACGAGGTCGACGACCACCGGGTCGTCGATTCGCTGATGCAGATGGCCAAGGACTCCCGCCAGCAGGGCTGGTGGCACGCGTTCGGCGACATCCCGTACAGCGTCTACATCGGTCTGGAGACCGAGGCGGCGTCGCTGCGGGTGTACGAGTCGCTGCTCGTACCGGGCCTGTTGCAGACGCCCGGATATGCCGAGGCCGTCATTCCCGGCACGGTCCCGGAACTCACCCAGGAGCAGCTGGAGAAACGCATCCAGGTGCGGATGCGCCGCCAGGAGCGGGTCAACCACCCCGACAATCCGCTGCGCCTGTGGGTCGTCCTGGACGAAAGTGCGCTGCGCCGGGTCGTGGGCAGCCATCTGATCATGCGCGAGCAGCTCGACCACCTCGTGGAGGTCAGCAATCTGCCGCATGTGACGGTGCAGGTACTGCCGTACGACGCGGGCGCGCACGCCGGCATGTCGGGCACGTTCTCGATCCTGGAGTTCGACGACGCGGCGGATTCGAGCGTGGTCTACATCGAAGGTGTCACCAGCGATCTGTATCTGGAGAAGACCAATGACGTACACAAGTACACGATCATGTACGAGCATCTGCGGGCCCAGGCGCTGAGCGCGGACCAGAGCCGGGAGTTCATCGCCGCGGCGGCGAAGCGGCACGCGGACAGCATGGGCTGATGATGGCGCCAGAGTGGCTGAATTCCGGGTTCCGCAAGGAAGTCCGGCACCGTACACCGAGGCGCACTCGCTTGAAAAGAGATCAAGGAATATGCCATACGGATGGGTGAACTACTCCTGCCACCCGTGATGTTGGCGCGTAGCGTCGGGACTACCGAATCCGCGGCAACGCGGTGCACCTTAGAGCGAGTCGGAGTGAACATGGCCATTCAGCCCAATTCCGCATTTTCCTGGACGAAGTCGTCGTACTCCGGTGGCAATGGCGCCTGCGTCGAGGTCGCCGTACCGGCACCCGCCGCCATCGCGGTCCGTGACTCCAAGAACCCCGACGGCCCGCGTCTGACCTTCGAGACCTCCGCGTGGAGCACGTTCGTGGCGGGCGTGAGCAAAGGCGCGTACGACCTGACCTGAGCCGACCGGTTCCGGTGACCGCACACCGCATGACGAGCACCACCCCAGGGCCCTCTCGACTGGATCGCCGTCCCGGCCGAGGGGGCTCGGCCTTGCCCGTGGGCAGGGGCGCGGGGCGGCCCTGCCTCAGGGTCGGCGCCTCAGCGCAGTTCGTCCACGTACCGGTCGGTCCCGGGCACCGTCGGGACGAACGGCGCGACCAGCTCCACCCTCCCCAGCCCCGACGCAGCGACGTCCCCGGCCTCCCCGTCCGGCCCCGTGAACCACGGCTCCCAGCACGCCCGCGGGTCCTCCTGGAGGAACCACAGCAGCGTCAGCCGGGTGTCCACGCCCTCCACCTGCCGTACGTACGCCATCCGGTCCTCCGGAAGCGGCGTGGGCCGGAAGACGGTCACCATGGCCGCGGGCGAGCCCGCCAGCCGCCGCGGCAGCCGCTCGTCCACCAGCCACCGCAGCAGCGCGGCGCGGCCCGGTGCGTCCGCCGCGTCGATGACCTCGACGACCAGCCCGGCGTACGGATGGTCCAGGGCGTGGAAGTCGCGCGGGCCCCGGGCACCGTCCCGGTAGACGGTGGCCTGGTGGTCGTGGAAGGCCGTGAAGACGTGCGTACGGTCGTGGTGGATGCGGCCGTCGGCGTTCAGCCGCCGGTTGATGGCGACGGTCCACCGCATGTGGTCGTCGTAGCGCCCTTCGGTGATCCAGTACGTGGCGAGGTAGCAGCCCGCGGTGACCGGGCGGGCGACGGCGGAGCGGGCGGGGCGGCGCAGCAGCTGGAGGTCGCGGGTGGCGACCCAGCGGCGGCCCGCGAAGATCCAGGGCATCGCCATCGCGCCGGCCAGGTAGTGGTCGTCCTCGTACCAGCGGTTGTAGGTGTGCTCGTGGCCCGGGTGCGGCTCGACCAGGGTGATCAGCGCGTGCCCGGGGCGCACACCGTAGGGGCCGACGGCGGCCAGGCGGGCGTAGGTCCCGCCGCGGGTGTCCGGTTGCTCGTCCGTGCCGGGGTCATGGGTCATGACCCCCAGGTGTAGCTGACGGGGCGTCAGGCGGCGAGAGTCCCGGACAAGGTTCCGGCGGCTCCCCGGTACGCGAGATCCTCGCCCTGACCGACCGGCCCGAGGTCATATCCTTCGCGGGCGGGCTGCCGGCGGGCGAGCTGTCCGACACCGGCGACACCTCCGGGGCGGCGGACCTGCACACCTCCACCATCGACCAGGCCGCCGTCGCCCGGTACCTGGCGGGCCCCGGCCTCGACGCGCATCTGGAGCGGGTGCGCGGCGCCTACCGCGCACGGCGCGACGCCCTGGTGGACGGCCTGGGCGCGGCGCTGCCCGAGGGCTCGCGCTGGAACCGGCCGGACGGCGGGATGTTCGTCGGGGCGGCGATGCCCGCCGGGTAAGACGCGACGGCGCTGCCGCCCGAGGTGATCCGGCGCGACGTGGCGTACGTGCCCGGGGCGCCCTTCTGCGCGGGACCGGCCGACGCGGGGGCCGTGCGGCTGTCCTTCGTGACGCCTCCGCCGGAGGAGATCCAGGAGGGCCTGCTGCGTCCGGCGAAGACGCTGCGGGCGTAGCCATCATGGACGCGACACCCTAGCCTGACGAGTCGTCATATCCCTTCGGCCAGCCGGGAGGCGCGCATGCTGCTGCGGGACCAGACCGTCGTCGTATCAGGCGTGGGCGCCGGACTCGGTCACCAGGTGGCGGTGGCGTGCGTACGGGACGGCGCCTCGGTGGTGCTCGGTTCCCGTACGGAGTCCCGCCTCGCCGAGACGGCGGCGCGGGCCGACCCGTCCGGCGAGCGTGTGGCCTGGCGGGTGACGGACATCGCGGACGAGGAGCAGTGCGCCGCGCTGGCCGCGCTCGCCGCCGAGCGCTTCGGCGGCATCGACGCCGTCGTCCAGGTGGCCGCACTGGACTCGCACTTCGGCGGGCTGGCGGACGCCGACTTCGATGCCTGGCAGCGGGTCGTGGACATCAATCTGTTCGGCGCGCTGCGCATGACGCGCGCCTGCCTGCCGTCGATGACCGAGCGCGGCGGCGGGTCGGTCGTGCTGATCGGCACCCAGTCGTCGGTCGCCGCGCCGTCCGAGGTGCGGCAGGCGGCGTACGCGGCGTCCAAGGGCGCGCTGGTCTCGGCGATGTACGCGCTCGCGCGTGAGCTGGGGCCGCGCCGGATACGGGTCAACACCGTTCAGCCGGGCTGGATGTGGGGTCCGCAGGTCGAGGCGTACGTCCGGTACGCGGCGCACACCGAGGGCGTACCGGAGCGCGAGGTGCTGGACCGGCTCACCGCGCGAATGGCGCTGCCGGAGATGGCGACGGACGCCGATGTCGCGCAGACCGCGGTCTTCCTGGCGTCCGACCGGGCGCGGGCGATCACCGGCCAGTCGCTGTTGGTGAACGCCGGCGAGATCATGCGCTGACCCCCCGCCTTCTTCCCCCGCAAGGACGCGCTCGCGGAGAGGGGCGCTCAACGCGCCCTCCCCAGACCGAGGCAACACGAAATCGTTCGCCCAGCTGAGAGCAGTTCACATCTCTGACCATCGGCACCCTTGACCGGCCCTCGCCATGAACGGTTCAATCCCCGAAGTCCTCGCTCCCGCACGGGGGCGCCGCCCCGCGGACGTACGGCGACGTGTTTCCCCGTTCACAAGGCGGACCCCTGGAGGGGCCATGAACAGTCTCGACTGGGCCGTGCTCACCGGCTATTTCGGCGTGATGGTCGCGATCGGCGTGTGGTCCCACAAGCGCGTGGACGACGTGAGCGACTTCTTCACCGCCGGCGGTCGGATGCCGTGGTGGCTGTCCGGCATCTCGCACCACATGTCGGGCTACAGCGCGGTGATGTTCACCGGATACGCGGGCATCGCCTACCAGTACGGCGTCACGTCGTACGTCACCTGGTCGTTCCCCATCGCGGTCGGCATCGCCATCGGGGCCCGCCTCTTCGCCGGACGGCTGAACCGGCTGCGCTCGCGGCTGCACGTCGCTTCCCCGCTGGAGTACCTCAAGAGCCGCTACAACCTGCCCACCCAGCAGGCGCTCGCCTGGTCCGGCGTGCTGCTGAAGATCGTGGACGTGGGGGCCAAGTGGGCCGCGATCGCCACCCTCCTGTCCGTCTTCACCGGCCTCTCCCTCAACCAGGGCATCCTGATCACCGGTGTGGTCACCGGCGTCTACTGCACGGTCGGCGGCCTGTGGGCGGACGCGCTCACCGAACTCGGCCAGTTCGTGATCCAGTTGCTGGCGGGCGTGGCGATGCTGGTGACCGTGCTGGCCGAGCTGGGCGGCGTCAGCGCGCTGTGGACGGTGTGGGACCGGCTGCCGGACGGCCACACGCGGCCGACGGCCGGCCCGTACACGCCGGCGTTCCTGCTCGCGTACCTGTTCATCAAGACCTTCGAGTACAGCGGGGGGATGTGGAACCAGGCGCAGCGCTACATGGCCACCCGCAGCGCCCGCGAGGCGCGGCGCTCGGCGCGGCTGTCCGCCGCCCTGTGGTTCGTGTGGCCGGCGGTGCTCTTCTTCCCCATGTGGGTGGCGCCGCTCCTCGTGACGGCCGAGAAGCCGGACGCGTCCGACTCGTACGCCCTGCTCACCGGGCACCTGCTCCTGCACGGCCTGCTCGGCCTGGTCATCGTCGGATTCTTCTCGCACACGATGGCCATGTGCTCCTCCGACGCCAACGCCATCGCCGCCGTCTTCACCCGCGACATCGCGCCCGCGCTGCCGAAGCTGGGCGCGCGGGTCCGCACCTGGTCGCACCGGGCGGGCCTGCTGGCCGCGCGGCTGTCCACCGTCGCGTTCCTGGCCCTGTCGATGGCCATCGCCACCCAGGTCGACTCGCCGACGTTCAAGGACATCATCACCGTCGTCATCAAGTGGGTGGCCGGGCTGGTGGGGCCGATCTCCATCCCGTTCCTGCTGGGGATGGTGCCGCGCTTCCGCAGGTCGGGGCCGACCGCGGCGCTGGTGTCCTGGGCGGCGGGCCTGTTCGCCTTCTGGCTCACCAATTACGGGCTGTCCGGCGTCCAGCTCCAGATCCAGATCGTCGCGCCGGTGGCCACCTCGCTGGTCCTGTACGTCCTGATCGGCTTTGTCCGGCCGGAGGACACCCCGGAGCGGGACGCGCTGCTCGCCCGGATCAACTCCGGTGGCGACGAGGGCGGGGCCGGAGCCGGGGCCGGGGAGCGGACCGAAGGGGAGGACGGCGGCGGGCCCGGTGGTGCGGGCGCCGCCGCCCGTACGGTGGCCGGGCCGGTCGGCGGGCCCGGCCACCGTGCCACACCGGAGTGAGCGGGTACGGCCCGCCGGGGCGGTCTACTTCGTGTAACCGATCCGCTCGTAGACGATGTCGGACATGCCCTGGGCGCCGAGGTTGGCCAGGTTCTTCTTGGCCGCGGTGATCTCGGGGAGCTGGTAGGTGGGCAGCACGCCCGCCACCTGCCACGCCTCCGCGTCGGCCGCGTTGACGGCCTCCAGGGCGGCGGCCTGGCCGGGGCTGCGGCCGGCCTTGTCCAGCAGGTCGTCCAGTTTCGCGCTGCCGGTCTTGGAGTCGTTGCCGCCGCCGTCGCGGGTGTAGGTGTTGCTGGAGCCGGTCGCGGCGAACGGCGTACGGGAGTAGCTGTAGGGCGCCACGTCGAAGTCGCCCGGGGTCAGGTACTTGTCGAAGAACTCGTTGACCGGCACCGTCCGGATGTCCAGCTGGACGCCGACCTGGGCCCACATCTGGGTGAGGATGGTGGCCTCGTTCTTCGAGGCGGGCTGGCCGGTGGGGATCAGGAAGCGCAGCTTCAGCTCCTGGCCGCCCTTCTTGCGGACCTTGCCGCCGTCGAGTTTCCACCCGGCCTCGTCCAGCATCCGGCCGGCGGCCTTCGGGTCGTACGTGCCGAGGTCTCCGGCGTTGTTGCGGTAGCCCTTCTGGTTGGGCATGAGGAAGTGGTTGTCCAGCGGCTGCGCGTCCCAGTTGAGGCCCTTGACGCTGGACTTCACGAGCGTCTCGCGGTCGGTGGCCATGAACAGCGCCTTGCGCACCTTCGGGTCGCTGAGCCTGGGGCTTCGCCCGTTGAACGTCAGGTGCCGGTAATTGGGTCCGCCGGCCTCGCGGATCTCCCCCGACTTCACGCGCGACGCCTGCTTGAAGGCGGCGACGCCGGCGTTCAGGTCGAAGTAGTCGATCTCGCCGTTGGCGTAGGCGCCGGGCATCGACTCGGTCGTCATCGCATGGAAGACGATCTTGTCGAGCTTCGGCTTCTCACCCCACCACGCGGGGTCGGGCACCAGGGTGACGGTCTGCGCGGTCTTGTCGATGCCGCCGAGCTTGTACGCGTTGGCCGTGACCGGGATCTTGTTGAGGTACCCGGTGGTGAAGCCCTTGGCGTCGGCCATGTACTTCGCCGGGTACAGCGGGGTGTTGTTGGGCGCGCCGAACAGCGCGCGCCAGTCCGCGTACGGCTTGTCGAAGGTCAGCACGGCCTCGTGGTCGTCCTTGCCCCTGCGTACGGACGACACGTCCTCGTACCCGGCCGGCGCGCCGACCTTGTACGCCGGGTCCTCGCTGCTCATCGCCCGGACGTTGGCCTCCAGGTCCCGGTAGGTGACCGGAGTGCCGTCGGACCACTTCGCCTTGGGGTTCAGGTGGTACGTGACGACCTGCTTGCCGCCCTCCGTACGGTCCGCGGCGTCCAGCAGGAACGCCTTGTTCGGCACCTGCTCGCCGTTGGGCGCCGAGTGCCACAGTGACGGCAGCAGGGCCTCGATGACGGCGTTGGTGGCGGCCTGGTTGCCGTCCGTCTCCATCTCGTTGAACTGCACCGGGAACTGGTCGATCGCCCAGTTCAGCGTGCCGCCCTGCGTGAGCTGCGCCGGGTCGGTCCTGTTGATGTCCAGCGCGGTGGTCTTCGGCGCCTGCTTCGGCTTGCCGCCACCGCCCTCGTCGTCCGACCCGCCACACGCGGTCAGCGCCAGTGACGACACCACGACGGTGACGACGAGGGCGAGCGGAACTCTGGAGTGCTTCATTGCGGAGACGATCCCTTTCTCGACTGCACTGACGTAAACACAGGGCGGGCGCGGTGCGGGAGGTGTTCTTCAGCCTCCTCCGGGCGGGCCCGGGGCGGGCGGGGCGTACGAGGCGTGGTGGCAGGCCGCTTCGTGACCGGCCGGCGTGACGGGCCGGGGCAGCGGGTCGTCCTCCCGGCAGCGCCTCTGCTCCGGCGCGCCGAGCGTCGCGTACAGCGGGCAGCGGCCGCGGAACCGGCAGCCGGACGGCACGTCCGCCGGGCTCGGCAGGTCGCCGCTCAGCAGGACGCGGTTCCGCATCCGGGCCCGCTCCTTGCGCGGGTCGGGCAGCGGTACTGCGGACAGCAGGGCCCTCGTGTACGGGTGCGACGGCGACGCGAACACGTCCGCGGTGTCCCCCGTTTCGACGATGCGGCCCAGGTACATGACCGCGACACGGTCGGCACAGTGCCGCACGACGGACAGGTCGTGGGCGACGAGCAGGTAGCTCAGGCCCAGCCGGGCCTTCAACTCGTCCAGCAGGTTCAGCACGCCGGCCCGCACGGACACGTCGAGCGCGGAAACCGGCTCGTCCAGCACCAGCAGCCGCGGCTCCAGCGCCAGGGCCCGCGCGACGGCGATGCGCTGGCGCTGGCCGCCGCTGAACTCGCGCGGGTGGCGTCCGGCGTCCGCGGCCGCCAGCCCGACCGTCTCCAGCAGGGCGGGGACGCGGGCGGCGATCCGGTCCCGGGGCCAGCGGTGGGTCCGTAGCGGCTCGGCGAGGATGTCGCCGATCGGCATCCGCGGGTCCAGCGCGGCCGCCGGGTCCTGGAAGACGATCTGGAGGTCACGGCGCAGGGCCCGCCGCGCGGCGCGGTCCAGGTCCCGTACGTCCCGGCCGAAGAGGCGGACGGTGCCCACCTGCCCGGCCGCCAGGTCCATGATCTCCATCAGGGTGGTGGTCTTCCCGCAACCGGACTCACCGACCAGGGCGAGCGTCTCCCCCTCCCGTACGACGAGACTGATCCCGTCCACGGCCCGCACGGTGCCGACGGTGCGCTTGACGAACGTGCCCCGGGTGAGCGGGAAGTGCCTGACGAGACCGTCGATTTCGAGGACGGCGGGGCGGGGGGCGGATGGGGGCGGGGCGGGCGGCGTGGTTCCGGCCCGCCCCCCTTGGGTAACCCCCGGCCGGGGGGACGCATCCGTTCGATTCGCCCTCATAGGCGCGCGATCCGTACCCGGCGGGTCCGCTTCCGGGGCCGGCCCAGGCCCCGCTTCCGGGGGCGCCTCCCCCGGTCCCGCCGGCCCGCTCTCCCGCCTCGTGGACATTCCGCCGCCCGGCTCCTGGGACGTATCTCCCGCCCCGACTCCCCCCGCCGCCCCCGCAAAGATCTCCGCCCGCGGCAGCGCCCCCGTCGCGATCTCCTCGCTGCGGTGGCAGGCGGCGGCGTGCCCGCTGCCCACGGCCGGGGCCGGGGCGGGTTCCGTTTCGTGGCAGGGGGCGACGGCGGCGGGGCAGCGTGGTGCGAACGGGCAGCCGGGCGGCAGCACCGCGAGGGACGGCGGGGTGCCGTGGACGGGTACGAGCGGTACGCCCGTAGGGCCGTCCAGCCGGGGCGTGGCGCCCAACAGGCCGACGGTGTACGGCATCCGGGGCCGGTAGTAGATCTCGTCGACCGTCCCGGACTCCACCGGCCGTCCCGCGTACATGACCTGCACGCGGTCGGCGAACCCGGCGACCACCCCCAGGTCGTGGGTGATCAGCACGACCGCGGCACCGGTCACCTCCCGGGCGGTCCGCAGGACGTCCAGGACCTGTGCCTGGATGGTGACGTCCAGGGCGGTGGTCGGCTCGTCCGCGACGATGACCCGCGGGTCGTTGGCGATGGCCATGGCGATCACCGCGCGCTGTCGCATCCCGCCGGAGAACTCGTGCGGGAAGGCGTCGGCGCGGCGGTGCGGGTCGGGGATGCCGACGAGGCCGAGGAGTTCGACGGCGCGGGCCCGTGCGGCCTTGCGGCCGAGGTCCTGGTGGATGCGGAGCGCTTCGACGAGTTGGCTGCCGACGCTGTAGACGGGCGTGAGGGCGGACAGCGGGTCCTGGAAGACCATGCTGATGCCGTTGCCGCGGATGCCGGACAGCGCGGCGTCGCCGAGGCCGAGCAGTTCCCGGCCGTCCAGCTCGACCGAACCCCGTACGTCGGTGCCGTCCGGCAGCAGCCCCAGTACGGCCTGCGCGGCAGCCGACTTGCCCGAGCCGGACTCCCCGACGATGCCGAGCACCTCGCCGGGCCGTACGGCGTAGCTCAGGCCGCGTACAGCGTGCACGGGGCCGCTCTCGCCGGGGAAGGTGACGTGCAGATCGGTCACCTGGAGGGCGGGGCGGGCGGCCGCTGCGTCCGGGGTGACGGTGGCGCGCTGTCCGGTCACCGGCGGCGGCCCTCCGTAGCGGCACCAGCGAGGTGTCCGGGCTTCCTGCGACCCTTGGCGCGCGCCTGCGCCCCCGCCGCGTCGGGGTCCAGCGCGTCCCGCAGCCCGTCGCCGATGAAGGCGAGGGAGACGCCGATGAGGACCAGGCACCCGGCGGGGAAGAAGAACAGCCAGGGGTAGCTCGCGGCCATGTTGGTGTTGTCGGCGATGACCGTGCCGAGCGACACGTCCGGCGGCTGCACCCCGAACCCGAAGTACGACAGCCCGCTCTCCCCGATGACCGCCGCCCCGGCCTGGATCACCGCTTCGATGATCAGCAGCGACGCCATGTTGGGCAGGATGTGCCGGAAGACGATCACCGGCCCGGGTACGCCCATGTAGCGGGCGGCCTTGACGTACTCGCGTTCCTTGAGCGTGAGGGTCACGCTGCGGACCACCCGTCCGGTGATCATCCAGCTGAAGGCCGCCAGCAGGACGACGAAGACCGGCCAGCCGGAACCGCGGACCAGCGGCGACAGCACGGCGACGACCAGGAACGCGGGCATCACCAGCAGCAGGTCGACGCACCCCGTCAGCACGCGGTCGGTCCAGCCGCCGAAGTATCCGGCGAAGGCGCCCACCACGGCCGACAGGAGGGTGGACACCACGCCCACGAGGAGGCCGATGACCAGCGACTTCTGGAGTCCGCGCAGGGTGAGCGCGTACAGGTCCAGGCCGCTTTGGGTGGTGCCCCACCAGTGCTCGGCGGACGGCCCGGAGAGGAAGTTGAGGAAGTCGTGGGTGCGGTGGTCCCAGGGGCTCAGCAGCGGGCCCGCGTACGCGGCGAGGAAGAGCAGGACGAGCATCGCCAGGCCGGCCAGCGCGAGCCGGTTGCGCGCGAAGCGGCGGGCGGTGCGACGGGCGCGCGAGGGGCGGTGGTGGCGGCTGCCGGGCGTGAGGCAGGTCCGCGACGTACGGCCGGCCCGTCCCTGCGTACGGCCGCCGCCCGGGGTGCGCATCACCGCACCCGTACGCGGGGGTCCAGGGCCGCGTACAGGAGGTCCGAGAGCAGCCCCGCGGCCAGCACGAGTACGGCGGTGAACAGGCCGACCGCGGCGACCGCGTTGACGTCCTGTCCGGCGACCGCGTCGACGAGCAGTTCGCCCATGCCGTGCCAGCCGAAGGTCTTCTCGACGAAGGTGGCACCGGCGAAGAGCAGCACGATGTTGTAGACCAGCAGCGGGACGACCGGCAGGACGGCCGTGCGCAGTCCGTGCCGTACCAGCGCGGGACGGCGGCGCAGGCCCTTGGCGCGGGCGGTGCGCAGGAAGTCGGCGCCGAGCACGTCCAGCATGGTGTTGCGCTGGTAGCGGCTGTAGAGGGCGACCTGCACGATGATCAGCGTCAGGGCGGGCAGCAGCATGTGCTGGGCGCGGTTGAACAGGGCGGCGGGGTCCCACCGGCCGGCGTACTGCGCGTCGTACTCCCCGAGGACCTTGATCGTCTGCGTACCGTCGTTGAGGGCGGTGGCACCGATCTTGAGCGCGACGCCGATCACGAACACCGGCATCGCCAGCACGAAGAACGAGGCAAGGGTGGATAACCGGTCGAAGAACCGGTACTGCCGGATCGCGCCGTACGCGCCGACGGCGACGCCGAGGGCCGAACCGGCGAACGTGGCCAGGAGCAGCAGCCGGGTACTGACGCCGACCCGGCGGCCGAAGTCGTCGTTGAGCGAGTCGCCGGCCAGGGTCCGGCCGAGGTCGCCGTGGACGACGTCACCGGCCCAGCGTGCGAAGCGGGTCACCACCGAGGTGTCCGGGTTCATGTTGACGTCGTCGAGGGTCCGGGTGACGGCGGCCTCGGGCAGCGGCGGGTTGCGGTTCTCGAACCGGGCCCGCGGGTTCAGGCTCAGCCCGGCGAGGAAGTACGTCAGGGACGCCGCCACGATCACCAGAACCAGGTAACCGGCCAGCCTGCGCAGCAGGTAGCGGCCCATGCTGTCTCTCCCCCTCGTACGTTCCGGCACGGACCGCCCGCGGCCCCCTGGGCTGTTCTCGCATGCCCGGGGCGGGTTTGTCGACCAAGCCTCCCCCAAAGCGGGACGAGGCGAATGGGGGTGGGGGGTGGGGGAGTTCGGCTCTTTTGGGGCGGGGGAGGTGGGCGGGGCGGGGGAGGTGGGCGGGGTGGGGCGGCGTGGTTCCGGTGCGCCGGCCCCGGGTAACCCCCTGCTGGGGGGACGGATCCGTTCGATTCGCCCTGTAGGCGCGTGATTCGGGCTCACGGCACCCATCGCCCGCCCCCGCCCCGGGCCCCCACACCAGGCCCCAAGCCCAGGCCTCACACCCAGCCCCGCCCCCGAACCTCACGCCCAGCCCCCCCCAGGCTCGCCCCGGACCCTCAAGCCCGCGGATACCGCTCCAGCCACCCCGGCGCGGAGTTCCCGGACCCGTGCAGCGCCGGGCCCTGTGTCATCTCCATGGCGAAGTCGTCGGCGAGCTGGAGGATCGTCGCCCGGCCCTCCAGTTCGGCCAGCCACACGGGCGGCAGCGCCGTCTCGCCGTGCAGTGTGCCCAGGAGGTTGCCGCAGATGGCGCCGGTGGAGTCGCTGTCGCCACCGTGGTTGACCGCCAGCAGCAGGCCGTGCCGGACGTCCTCGGCGACCAGCGCGCAGTACACGCCGATCGCCAGGGCCTCCTCGGCGGTCCAGCCCTCGCCGAGCGACTCCACGCGGGCGGCCGTGGGCATTCCCTGCCGTACGGCGCCCAGCGCTTGCTTGAGCGCCTCGCCGGTCTCCTCGTGGCCCGGCCGGGTGGCCAGGTGGGCCAGGGACTTCTGTACGGCGCCGTCCAGGTCCTCGCCGCGGGCCAGCGAGTGGGTGATCACCGCCATGGCGCCGGCCGCGAGGTATCCGGTCGGGTGGCCGTGTGTCTGGGCGGCGCACTCGACGGCGAGCTGGAAGACGAGCTGCGGCTCCCAGCCGACCAGCAGCCCGAACGGCGCCGACCGCATCACCGCGCCGCAGCCCTTGGAGTCGGGGTTCTTGGGCTGCTCCAGGGTGCCCATACGGTCGTCGCCGAGCCCGGACAGGCAGGCCCGGCCGGGCGCCCGCTGCGCGTACAGCCACTCCTCGCGCGCCAGCCACCCGTCGTCCTTCTTGCGCTCGTCGGGGCCCCAGTCGCGCTGGGTGGCGGCCCAGCGCAGGTACGCGCGGTGCACGTCGGTGGGCGGGTGCCAGGCGCCGGTGTCGCGCCGTACCTGGGCCCGGATCAGGCCGTCGACGGTGAACAGGGTCATCTGGGTGTCGTCGGTGACGGTGCCGCGCCGCCCGAAGGCCGGTACGTAGTCGGTCACGCCGTCCTGGCCGTGGGCCTCGCGGATCGCGTCCAGCGAGCTGAACTCGATGCCCGCGCCGAGCGCGTCGCCGATCGCCCCGCCCAGCAGGCAGCCCCGTACCCGGCTGCGGAAGTCCTGCTGTTCGGCCCGGCCCCAGATGGCCGTGCCCCCTGCCGCTGCGCTCACTCTCGTCCCTCCCCGTGGCCCGCCACTTCCCTTACGGGGCCCTT
Organism: Streptomyces sp. NPDC030165; assembly: GCF_055573595.1. Classification (NCBI taxonomy): domain Bacteria; kingdom Bacillati; phylum Actinomycetota; class Actinomycetes; order Kitasatosporales; family Streptomycetaceae; genus Streptomyces; species Streptomyces sp. NPDC030165. The sequence continues at coordinate 360,476 of NZ_JBVIBD010000002.1, forward strand.
ATGCTCCCCCGCCGCAGCACTGTAATCGACCAAGAACTGTCAACTCCGGGCAAGGAACGCTATGCGAACAGTCACCCCGGAGGAGGCTTTTGATCACGACGGTCCCGATCAGCACAGTCGTGCCCCCTGCGTACCGAGGCCATACGACCGGTGCGCCGTGGGAATGCTCCTCCCATGCCCGACTTCGAGTGGGACCGCACCGCCATGGCCGCCGTGGCCTGCGCCCTGGCCGGTGACAGCGACGGCGCCGTGGAACTCCTCCGGCCGCTCTCCCAGCGCGACGTGTGCCAGATCACCGTCCGGCTCGCCGCGATGGCCGCCGACGCGCTCATCTCCGCCGCCGAGGACACCGGCGGCGACCGCGCGGAGGCGCTGGCACAGTGGCAGCAGTGCATCCTCCAGCACGAGGCGGAGGCGGAGTCGGGGGACGGGTGAGGGCGTACGGCACGGTCACGAGGGCCCCGGGCGTACCTCCGCCATCCTCCGCAGGAGCACGCGGCGGAGCGCCTCCAGTTGCCCGGCGGCCGTTGCGTCCCGCTCCGGCCACAGGGCCGTCAGCTCCCGCAGCGCGAACTCCGCGTCGGCCAGGTGCTCCCAAGGGGCTCCGGCGCCGAGCAGGCCGGTGAGCACGGTGTGGGCGCCGGGCCAGTCCGCGAGGGCGCAGCGGGTGGTGATCGCCGCGGCGGCGGGACTCGTCAGGTCGTCGTCGGCCGACGGCCGGGACGCAACGTCCCGCAGGGCCTCCCCGGTGGGCGCGGAGTCCCGTAGCGCCTCCCAGGCGGGCGCGGAACCCCGTACCCCGTTCACCGCGGCGGCGAGCAGCGCGGCCTCGTACCGGACCGGCAGCCCGTCCGGCACGAGGGCCGAGGCCGCCCCGACGGCTTCGCGTGCCGCGTCGAAGCGTCCCGCGCGGCGCAGGCACCCGGCCCGCCCGGCCAGGAAGGCGGCCCGGGCCACGTCCGAGACACCGGTCCCGTCCGCGTCGGCCAGGGCCTTGCCGTAATCGGCGAGCGCTTCTTCGTCCGCCCCCAGCAGCTGATGTGCCTTGGCCCGGCGGGCGAAGAGCCAGGGGTGGGCCGACTCCAGGGCGACGACCCGGCCGAAGGCCGCCACCGCCTCCGCGAGCCTCCCCGCGAGGAGCGCGACCCTTCCCCGGGCCCCGGCGGCCCACGCGTACGACGGGTTGACGGCCAGCGCCCGGTCCAACTCCGCGAGGGCCTGCGGATACCGACCCATCGCGCAGTAGGTCATGCCCATCTCAGCCATCGCCCAGGCGTACTCCGGACGCATTTCGATGGCGCGCTCCAGCCCCGTCAGCGCCGCCTCGTAACGCCCCAGGTGCCGCAGGCAGACGGCGCGGCTGCCGTGGGCGGAAACGTGCCGCGGGTCCAGCTCCAGAGCCCGGTCGAACACGGTCAGCGCATGCTCATGGCGGCCCATGAGCCGGTTGGCCTCGCCCAGTTGGAAAGCCGCGGCCGCATGACCCGGTTCCAGGTCCAGGGCACGGGCGAAGTCCTCGGCGGCGTGCTCGAAGTCGCGCCGGTAGCGGTGCGTCAGACCGCGGCCGACCAGCGCGCGTACGTCGTCCGGTGCCAGCTCCAGGCACCGTCCGAAGTCGGCGAGCGCCTCCTGCCAGCGTTCTGCCATGCGGTGTTCGCGGCCGCGTACGTGGTGGATCGCCACCTGTTCCGGCGCGCCGAGGCCGGGCCGGTTGAGCAATGCCGTCAGGGCCCGCTCCAGGCCGTCCGCCCCGTCGAGGGCGTCCGTCAGCCGCGCACCCCAGCCACGTACCCCGGCCGCGTCCCCGTCCTCCCCCGCCTGCCGGATGGTCTCCGCGACCAGGCGTACGGCGACGGGGGCGTGCTCGGCCGTGGTCACCACCTCGGACAGCGCCTCGGACAGGAATGCCCGCGGGTCGGCGCACAGCGAGTGGTAGAGCTCCCTCGACCGGAGCTCCCGCCACCGTCCGTCCCACCGGCACTCGTCCGGCCCCCGCCCGCCCGCGTACTCCTCCCGCCCCCGCCGAGCCGCCTCCGCCAGCCGCCGGTGCCGCTCGGCCCAGGCGCGCGGCGAGCGGCGGCGCTGGAGGCGGAGCATCGCCGTACGGACCACCTCGTGGTACTGCCACCGGCCGCCGCGGCCGGTGACGAACGGCAGCGCGCACAGCCACCCGAAGTGGTCGGCGGCCTCGGCGTCGACCGCCTCGCGGTACACGTCCTCGTCCAAGTGGCGCGGCAGGGCTGCCGCCAGCGCGGCTTCTCTGCGTACGGGGTCGGTCTCCCATTTCAGGAAACGTTCGACGGCGGTGTCGCTCGGGTCGTCGACGGCCTCCACCGCGTGCGGCCGGCTCTCGGCCAGGGTGGACAGCAGGACCGGCAGGCGGCCGGTCAGCCGCAGGATCACCTCGACGGTCTCCGCGTCGGTGACGTCCCGGGCCGACAGGAACTGCCGGGCCTCGGCCTCCGTGAAGGCGTCCAGCGGCACGTCCGTGACGTGTTCGAGGTGGTCGGCCCAGCAGCTCCGGTCCAGCGCGTCGCGCCCCGCGAGGACGACCATGACGTTCGGCGCCAGCGGCCCGTAGCGGTCGCTGAACAGGACGTCCCGCAGCCAGGTGTCCAGGAGCGGGCCGGTCGCCTCGTACGTGTCGAAGAAGAGCGCCAGTACGGGCACGGCGTCGGCGGCGTCGCCCAGCTCCCGTACGAAGACCGGGGTCAGTACCTCGGCCGGGGACAGCACCAGCCGTGCCTCGTCGTGGTTGCGCAGCCGCGCGCCGATCCGGCCGCGCAGCCGGTCGGCGCCGCGGGCGACCTGGGTGGTGTCCACCGCGCCGGCGAAGGGGCCGACGCCCGGGATCAGGCCCATGCCCGCCACGCCCGCCCTGGCCACGATCATGCTGCCGGCCGAGGGCGGCGCCTCGTCGCCCGGCCCGTCCGGCCCGGCGAGCGCCGCCTCGGCCTCGTGCCGCCGCTCCCGGTAGGTGGCCAGCAGCTTGTCGAAGGACTTCAGCGGGCTGCCCTGGCGGCCCAGCCGGGCGCTGATCTCGGCCATCACCTCCGGGACGCCGTGCACCGAGTCGTCCGTGTACACGGTCAGCGCGCCCAGCTCCCGTGTCATCTGCTCGAAGCGCCGGACCAGGGAGGTCTTGCCGACGCCGCCCTGGCCGTGCAGATGGTGGAGGAAGCGGAAGTCCGGGTCGGCCGGGTCGCGGGCGAGGTTGGCCCGGAACGCGGCCAGTTCGCCGTCGCGGCCGACGAAGCCGTCCTGGTGCCGGGCCCGGATCAGCTCCTGGCGCGAGAGCCGCCTGCGGTCCACCGCTCACCTCCCGGTCCCGCGCTCCCCCGGCGGGCCTCCGGGCACAACCGTAGCGGGATACGGCCACGCCCGGCCCCTCGTTACTCCACCACCGGCAGCAACTCCGGCAGATGTCCGTCCGACGCCAGCGCCGCCGCCTCCCGCTCCGCCGCCACCGGACCGTACGTCGTCGTGCGGGCGCGCGACGGGCGGCCCGCGGCGTCCGCGATGGCGACCAGGTCCTGGACGGAGCGGTACGAGCCGTAACTGGAGCCCGCCATACGGGAGATGGTCTCCTCCATGAGCGTGCCGCCGAGGTCGTTGGCGCCCGAGCGCAGCATTTCGGCGGCGCCCTCCGTACCCAGCTTGACCCAGCTCGTCTGGATGTTGGGGATGTGCGGGTGCAGCAGGACGCGGGCCATCGCCGTCACGGCGCGGTTGTCGCGGGTGGTCGGGCCGGGCCGGGCGATGCCGGCCAGGTAGACCGGCGCGTTGGTGTGGATGAACGGCAGCGTCACGAACTCGGTGAACCCGCCGGTCTCCTGCTGGATCTCGGCGAGCAGCCGCAGGTGGCCGAGCCAGTGCCGGGGCTGGTCGACATGGCCGTACATCATCGTCGAGGACGAGGGGATGCCCAGCTCATGGGCGGTCTTGATGACCTCGACCCAGGTGGCGGTGGGCAGCTTGCCCTTGGTCAGCACCCAGCGGACCTCGTCGTCGAGGATCTCGGCGGCGGTGCCCGGGATGGTGTCCAGGCCGGCGGCCTTGGCCTCGCTCAGCCACTCGCGGATGGACAGGCCGGTGCGCGTCGCGCCGTTGACGACCTCCATGGGTGAGAAGGCGTGGACGTGCATCCCGGGGACGCGTTCCTTGACGGCGCGCGCGATGTCGAAGTACGCGGTGCCGGGCAGGTCGGGGTGGATGCCGCCCTGCATGCAGACCTCGACCGCGCCCACGTCCCAGGCCTGCTGGGCGCGGTCGGCGACCTGGGAGAGGGAGAGGGTGTACGCGTCGGCGTCCGTGCGGCGCTGGGCGAAGGCGCAGAAACGGCAGCCGGTGTAGCAGACGTTGGTGAAGTTGATGTTGCGGGTGACGATGTACGTGACGTCGTCACCGACCGCGGCGCGGCGCAGGTCGTCGGCGATGCCGCAGAGCGCGTCCAGCGCCGGACCGTCGGCGTGCAACAGGGCCAGCGCCTGGTCGTCGGCGAGCTTGGTGGGGTCGTCGGCAGCCTGCGCCAGGGCGGCCCGGACGTCCGTGTCGATGCGCTCGGGCGCCATGCCGGGGGCCGCGGCCTCGCGCAGCGCGTCCCAGTCGCCGTACACCTCGTCGAAATCGTCGCGCCGGTCGGCCGTCCGCCCGTCCGTGTCGATGGTGCGGTGCAGGTCCGTACGGCCCGCGGAACTCATCGAGAAGCCCTCGTCGGGCTCCTGCCAGGGGCGGCCCTCGACCACGGCGTCCTTGCGGGCGAGGCCGGTCTCCGGGTCGGCCAGGGCGCGGACGTGCGGCAGCAGGCGCGGGTCGAGCCAGGGCTCGCCGCGCTGCACGTACTCCGGGTAGACGGCGAGCCGTTCGCGCAGCTCGAAGCCCGCGGCGGCGGACTTCTCGGCCAGCTCCTCGATCTGCGGCCAGGGGCGCTCGGGGTTGACGTGGTCGATCGTCACCGGGGAGACGCCGCCCCAGTCATCGATGCCCGCGTCGATGAGCAGCGCGTACTCGGAGTCGACCAGGTTGGGGGGCGCCTGGAGGCAGCCGGACGGGCCGAGGATGTGCCGGGCGACGGCCACGGTGGCGGCCAGCTCCTCCAGCTCGGCGTCCGGCATGCCGCCCATGGCCGTACCCGGCTTGGCGCGGAAGTTCTGCACGATGACTTCCTGGATGCCGTGGTACGCGCGCTGCACCTTGCGCAGCGCGAACAGCGACTCGGCGCGCTCCTCGTAGGTCTCGCCGATGCCGATGAGCAGCCCGCTCGTGAACGGCACGTTGGAGCGCCCGGCGTCCTCCAGGACGCGCAGCCGCACGGCCGGCTCCTTGTCGGGGGATCCGTAGTGCGGGCCGCCGGGCTCGCTCCACAGGCGTTCGGCGGTGGTCTCCAGCATCATGCCCATCGACGGGGCGACCGGCTTGAGCGTCTGGAAGTCCGTCCACGACAGCACGCCCGGGTTCAGGTGGGGCAGCAGCCCCGTCTCCTCCAGGATGCGGATCGCGATGGACCGCACGTACGCGATCGTGGAGTCGTACCCCTCGGCCTCCAGCCACTCGCGCGCCTCGGGCCAGCGCTCCTCCGGCTTGTCGCCGAGCGTGATCAGCGCTTCCTTGCAGCCCAGTTCGGCGCCGCGGCGGGCGATGTCCAGCACCTCGTCGGGGGACATGAACATGCCGTGGCCGGCGCGGCGCAGCTTGCCGGGGACGGTCACGAACGTGCAGTAGTGGCACTTGTCCCGGCACAGGCGCGTCAACGGGATGAACACGCTTTTGGAGTACGTGATGACACCCGGCCGCCCGGCGGCCTCCAGGCCCGCGTCACGCACCCGGGCCGCGGACGCGCACAGGTCCCGCAGGTCGTCGCCGCGCGCCTGGAGCAGCACCGCCGCCTCACCGACGTCGAGCGCGACACCGTCGCGGGCGCGCTTGAGGGCGCGGCGCATGGCGTTGGCGGTGGGAGCGGTGGCGGAAGAGGGCGTGCCGGTGGGGACCGCCACCCGGTCCGTCCCCTGCCCGGGTACCTGCGCGCTGCTAGTCATCCAACGAGCATACGAGCGAGCACCGGCAGTGCCGCCGACCGGACGGCCTGGGGCGGTGTGCCACTGATCACGTCATGCGGAGGTTCCCTCCGGGGTTCGGGCGGGCAGCCTGGGAGGGAGAAGTATGACCGTATGGCGGGGAATCGACTGCCCCGCCCCAGGCGCGGAGGACGGGCGCCCGGCCCTCACAGTCACCGCGCGTGTCACAGGCACCGCGCCCTCACCACACCGCACCCCTCACAGACACCGCACTCCCGCAGACACCGCGCCCTTCACCGGCACTGCTCCGGCCGCCACCCGCGCGTCACAAATACTGCGCGTACTCGTCCAACGTCCGCAGCACCTCCGCCTCCCCCGCCGGCGGCAGTCCCACGACGACCTCCTCCAGCCCCAGGTCACGCAACCGCGCCAGCTTCCCGGCCGACGGCTGCACCCCGTACGGCACCACCAGCGGCTCCCCGTCCCGGCCCGCCTCCGCCCACGCCTGCCGCAGCGCCGGCAGCGCCTCCGCCAGCCCCGCGCCGCCGATCGGCAGCCAGCCGTCCGCGTACTCCGCGATGCCCGCGAACAGCCGGGGACCCGGCGCGCCGCCGAGCAGCGTGCGCGGCGCGCCCTTGACCGGCTTCGGGTGCGCCAGGCTGGCCCGTACGGAAGCGAACCGGCCCTCGTACGCGGTCGGCTCCTCCGCCCACAGGGCGCGCATCAGCAGCATCCGCTCCCGCACCAGTGCGCGCCGCGTGGACCACTCGACCCCGTGGTCGGCAGCCTCCTCCACGTTCCAGCCGTACCCCACGCCCAGCGTGAACCGCCCGCCCGACAGGAAGTCCAGCGTGGCCACCTGCTTGGCCAGGACGATCGGGTCGTGCTGGGCGACGAGGGTGACGCCGGTGGCGACCCGCAGCCGTTCGGTGACCGCGGCGGCCTGGCCCAGGGCCACGAACGGGTCGAGAGTGCGCCCGTACTCGCGCGGCAGCGGCCCGCCCATGGGGGCGGGCGTGTCCCGGCTCGCCGGGATGTGCGTGTGCTCGGGAAGGTAGAGCCCGGCGAAACCGCGCTGCTCCAGTTCCCGGGCCAGCCGGTCGGGCCGGACCGTCTCGTCGGTCAGGAAGATGGTGGTCGAGATCCGCATACTGGACGTACCTCCGCGTCGGCAGTGCTCCCTTCCTACCGCCGGGAACGGGCAGCGTCCATGAGGCGCCGGTGCGGTGGCCGCCGAACGCGCCACACGCGAGCGTTTCCGCCCCGCCCCCTTCCCTTGTCCGCCCGTTCACGCCTCAATACGAGAGTTTCCGTACGCCGGTTCCACCACGCCTGTCCGGGAGTGATGCCCCATGTGCGACGACGACAGAACCAGCGGCCCCTTCGGACGCCGCGCCCTCCTGGTGACGGGAGCCGCCGCGGCGCTTACGTTGAACGGTGTGAGCTTCGCGGCGGCCGGCGAGGACGGCGGCGGGCCGGCCCAGGACGGCGGCCGGACCGGCGGGAGCCGCCGCGCGGAGACCCGCAAGGTCACCGGACACCTCCCCGCCGGGGCGCCCGACTACGTCTACCTACCCGTCGACATCCCGCACGGCGTACGCGAGATCGCCGTCTCCTACACGTACGACCGCCCCGCCACCCCGCCCGGCACCGCGGGCAACGCCTGCGACATCGGCATCTTCGACGAACGCGGCACGGACCTGGGCGGACGCGGCTTCCGCGGCTGGTCGGGCGGCGCCCGTACGGAGTTCTTCATCCGCGCCGACGAGGCCACGCCCGGGTATCTCCCCGGCCCGGTCGACGCGGGCACCTGGCACATCGCCCTCGGCCCGTACACCGTCGCCCCGCAAGGCCTCACCTACGAAGTGACCATCACCCTTCACCACGGCCCCCCTTCCGCACCCCGCGCCCCTGTCTACCCACCCCAACGCGCAAAGGGCCGCGGCCGTTCCTGGTACCGAGGCGACAGTCACCTCCACTCCGTCCACTCCGACGGCAGACGCACCCCCGCCCAGATCGCCGCCCTCGCCCGCGCCGCCGGCCTGGACTTCATCACCACCACCGAGCACAACACCACCGCCGCACACCCGGCCTGGGAGGGCCTGTGGGGTGACGACCTGCTCATCCTCACCGGTGAGGAAGTCACCACCCGCAACGGCCACGTGGTCGCGATGGGCACCGACCCCGGCGTCTTCATCGACTGGCGCTACCGCGCCCGCGACGACGTCTTCCCCCGCTTCGCCCGCCGCATCCACCGCGCGGGCGGCCTCGTCATCCCGGCCCACCCGCACGCCACCTGCATCGGCTGCAACTGGAAGTTCGGCTACGAAGAGGCCGACGCGGTCGAGGTCTGGAACGGCCCGTTCACCCTCGACGACGAGGTCGCCATCGCCGAGTGGGACAACGCCCTCGTAGCCCACACACGAGGCCGGGGCCGCTTCCTCCCCGCCGTCGGCCACAGCGACGCCCACCGCGACCCGGACGTGATCGGCCTCCCCCAGACCGTCGTCCACGCCGACGGCCTCTCGCGACACGCCATCCTCGACGGCATCCGCAAGGGCCACGCCTACCTCGCCGAATCGTCCTCCCTCTCCCTCACCTTCACCGCCACCGGCCCCAAGGGCGAACACGCCACCATCGGCGACCGCCTCCCCGTACACGACTCGACCCCGGTCACCATCCACCTCGCCGTCACCGGCGCCCCACCCGACAGCACCATCCGCTTCCTCACCGACCAGGGCCAACGCTTCACCACCCCCGCCACGGGAACCACCACATGGCACACCACCCCGGCCAACGCCGCCTACGTACGCGCGGAGGTCCGCCACCCGACGACGACACCGGGGGCGCCGGGCCCGATGGCGGCCATGACGAATCCGATTTTCCTGGGACAGAACTGACGCCGGCCATCACGCTCCCTCCTCAGGCCTCCGGTCCGGGAAGTAGCTCAGCAGGTGATCGGCGACGTGGGCGACGTAGCCGAGGTACGAGATGCAGAATGGCCCGCACCTCACCCATCAGCCGCGCCGCGTCCTCCGTCGCCGAGCAGCTCCGCACCTGTGCCCTGATCGTGCCGATGGTGCGACGCGCCGCCTCGAAGTCGACTCCCGCCGACGCCGCACCCGCCTGCTCCCGTGGCTCCATGTCCCTCACCGCTGCTTCCTCGTTACCTGGGTACCGGGGCACCTCGTCCGGGGTGACCTGTCCGTGCACAGAGGTAACCCTGTGTGGCGCCCGCGCGGGTACCGTGGAAGGCGGGTGGGAAGACGAAAGCCATGAACGCTGCCAGGAGTTGAGCATGGCGACCAGTCGGCGCACACCGAACATGAACCTCACCCGCCTGCTCCGGCAGGCCGCGTGGACCGAGCAGCAGTTCGCCAACGCGGTGAACCGTGCGGGGGCGGAAGCGGGTCTCACCCTCCGGTACGAGCAGTCGGCCGTCGCCCACTGGCTCTCCGGCACCATGCCGAGGCCCCAGGTCCGGCCCGTCGTCCTGGAAGCCCTGGCCAGGCGCCTCGGACGTCCCGTCACCCACGCCGAAGCCGGTTTCCCCACCCGGCCGGGCAGTGCGCCCCCGGCCGGCAGCTCAGCCGTCGAAGAACTCCTCGACCTGAGCCGCGACGACATGGACCCGTCCCGCAGGGGCGTCCTGCAAGCCGGCCTCTACTCGGCCGCCCTGGCCGTACCGCTCTTCTCCGACCTCGCCGGACGCGCCGAAGCGGCGGCGCGTCCGGGCCGGACCGGCCGCGTCGGTCCGGCGCAGGTGGCGACGGTCCGGACGGTGACCGACCGGGTGGCGGACATCCTCGACGAGTTCGGGGGCGGTCACGCGCGGCCGATGGCGGCGGCGTTCCTGGTGAACTCGGTGGGCCCGTGGCTGACGGCCCCCGCGTCGGAGCGGGTGCACGACGCCCTGCTCGCGGCGGCCTCCGACCTGACGTACCTCACCGGCTGGATGGCGATGTACGAGCGGGCGCACGGTCTCGGGCAGCGCTACTACGTCAAGGCCCTGCACCTGGCCGGTGAGGCGAAGGACCACCTCACGTACTGCCGCACGCTGCGCGGCATGTCCCTCCAGGCGTCCAGCCTCGGTTACGGCACGAAGGCCCTGGAACTGGCGGACTCCGCAGCGGCCGCCGCCCCCTCGGCCGGGCCGCGTCTGGTGGCCTTTCTGCGCGGGCAGCAGGCCCACGCCGCTTCGATGACCGGGGACCGGCACACGGCGATCACCCGGCTCCGGGAGGCGGAGACCGCGCTCTCCAAGGCGGACTCCCGGCGCGAGTCGATCGGCGAGTACGACGCCTCGGCGTATCTCTTCCATGTCTCGCACGTGCTGTACGAGTTCAAGGACCTGCCCGGTTCGGTCAAGGCCCTGAACAGCTCCCTGAAGGCCCAGCCCCGCCAGGAACGGCAAGGACGCGTCCACTCCCACGCCCTGCTCGCCCAGCGCCAGTTCGAACTGGGCCACCTCGACGCGGCATGTGCGACCTGGCACCGCTTCCTGGACGACTACACGGAAATCTCCTCCGCCCGGGGCGACGCCCACTTCACGACCCTGCGCGCCCGCATCCGCCGCCACCGCCGCGCGCGGTCCGTGCGCGCCCTGAGTGACCGGGTGCGGGCGGTCGCGGCGATGAAGGCCTGAGCGCCCCTGCCCCGTTTCGACATGCGGGGCGCCGCGGCTGGGAGTACCGGTAGGCCGAGGCCGTCCGGTCAGATCGTGGCCACCAGGAAGTCCTCGCCGCTGGACGGGCGGAGGCCGTCGGCGCGGTCGGCGAAATAGCGCTCGGCGAGGGCGGACCCGGGGATGTGACGCGGGTCCTTGAGGCCGGCTTCGCGGGCCAGTGCCAGCATGTCGTGCGGGGCGTAGAGGCTGACGAACGGCGTGCCGGCCCGCTGGGCGCCTTCCTGGCTGGTCCGCAGGCCGGGCCGGTCCGCGGCGGCAAGGAGGCCGGCGGGCAGCAGGAAGGTCATGGCGAAGACCGATCCGGGCGCGAGGGCGGCGGCCCGGCGCAGCGTGGCCGTGATCGCGTCCTCGGTGAGGTACATGCTGACGCCGGTGGAGACGACGACCGCCGGGCTGTGCGGGTCGAATCCGACGGTGGCGAGCTGCTCCCACCACGACTGGCCCGCCTCGAAGTCGACCGGTACGAGGTGCAGCCGGTCGGGGATGCCGTAGCCGAGTTCGAGGAGGCGGCGGCGCTTGAACGCCTGGGTGCCGGGCCGGTCGACCTCAAAGATCCGCAGGCGGGCGGCGGTCTTCGGCCTGCGCTGGGCGAAGGTGTCCAGCCCGGCTCCGAGGATGACGTACTGGGTGACGCCCCGCTCGGCCTGCTCGGCGGCCAGGTCCTCGACGAAACGTGCGCGGGCCACCATCGCCGCCCGGAACGCGCGGGTGGCCTCGGGGTCCATGTCCGGACGGCGCTGCCAGTCGGCTCCGGGGTCCGCCAGCCGCAGGCCGATCTCGTCCTCCAGTACGTGGGGTGCCGCATCGATCCGGACGTGCATCGCCCGCCACAGCGCGCAGCGCACCGCGGTGTTGTCCGGCGTCGCCCCGGCGGTCGGGCCTTTCGTGGTGTCGTCCGTCATGGTGCCGCCTTCCGTGCGGTCAGCTCCTGGCAGGGGCCTGGAGGCTCCACAGGCGTCCGTCGGGGTCGCGTACGGTCGCCGTCCTGGTCCCGAAGTGGGTGTCTTCGAACGGCGTGACCACCTCGACGTCCGGGCCGGGACGGAACGCGTCCTCGTCCGGCACCTTCAGTACGGCCTGCGTCCGGGGCTCCCGGTCTTCGGGCACCTCGGCGATGAAGACGTACGGGCCGTCGCCGTTGCGGAGCTGTCCGGAGTGGTGGCCGGTCTCGAACTCCAGGTCGTAGCCCAGGGACTGGAAGAACCTCGCCGTCTTTCCCCAGTTGTGCGTCTCCAGGAAGACGGCCTCGATGCCCTCAGTCGCCATCTCGGTTCTCCTTTCCGGCCGCATCGCGGTCCTGCTCGGCGGGCTCGTCCAGGTAGGCGCGCAGCGCGTCCGCCACCAGTGCGGACAGGGAACTGCCCGAGTCGATGGCGCGGTATTTGACCTGCTTGATCAGCGTGATCGGCAGATAGACGTTGAACTGCTTGACTTCCTCATCACCCACACCACGAAGCTAGCATGCTAGCAACCTAGAAGGCGAGAGGCGGTGCCGCGCTATTCCTCCACCACCATCGCCGGCGTGGCCCGCGTCAGTACCTCGCCCCGGAAGAACGCCGGGCTGCGTCGCTGCATGACCAGCATGAGGACGAAGCCGAGCAGCAGCAGGCCGACGCCGATGACGAAGACCGAGCCGACGCCGAGGACGCAGCTGCCGGAGCCGTAGGCCGGGTTCCACATGTCCACGAGGGTCTTGGTGAAGACGGCGGTGAGGAGGGCGCCGCCGATGACGGGGAAGGCTCCCTTGAAGAGCAGGTCGCGTACCGACCGGCGCAGTTCGCGGCGGAAGTACCAGGCGCAGGCGAAGGCCGTGATCGCGTAGTAGAAGCAGATCATGAGGCCGAGGGCGTAGATGGTGTCGACGAGGACGTTCTGCGAGAGGAAGGTCATTCCGGCGTAGAAGACGCCGGTGGCGACGCCCGCCGCGATGGTGGCGCGCCCCGGTGAGCGAAAGCGCGGGTGGACGCGGGCGAAGGACGGCGGCAGGGCCTCGTACGCGCTCATCGCCAGGACCGTGCGGGCCACCGGGATGAAGGTGGTCTGGAGGCTGGCGGCGGCGGAGGCGAGGACCGCGACGAACAGGAGGACGCCGAGGACCGGGCCCATGACGGGGTGGGCGAGGGCGGCGAAGACGTTGCCGGCGGTGTCGGGGTTGCCCAGGCCGGGGCCCTTGGTGCCGACGCCGGAGAACATCTGGGCGGCGACGGCGGTCAGCAGGTACGAACCGATGAGGACGATCATGGCGAGGAGGGCGGCGCGGCCGGGGGTCTTGGCGCTGCCGGCGGTTTCCTCGTTGACGGTCAGGCAGGCGTCCCAGCCCCAGAACATGAAGATCGACAGGGACAGTCCCGCGGTGAAGGCGGAGAAGGACCGGACGGCGAAGGGGTCCAGCCAGGTGAGGGAGAAGTGCAGGGAGCCGAGGAAGTCGCCGGAGCCGGCTTTGCTGAAGGCCATGGCGACGAAGAGGGCCAGGACCGCGAGTTGGAGGCCCACCAGGGCGTACTGGACGCCTTTGGTCGCGGTCATGCCGCGGTAGCTGACGGCGGTGGCGAGGGCGATGAAGGCCAGGCACGTCAGGACGTGGGCGGCCTTGTTGCCGTCCAGGGCGGCGACGGCGTCGCTGCCGGTGAGTTCGCCGAGCAGGAGCCAGAAGAAGGAGGTGGCGACCCCGGCGAGGTTGGAGAGGACGATGATCGTGGCGATCACCAGGCCCCAGCCGCACATCCAGCCGATGCGCGGGCCGAACGCCTTCACCGACCAGGTGAAGGAGGTGCCGCAGTCGGGTACGGCCTTGTTCAGCTCGCGGTAGGCGAACGCGACCAGCAGCATCGGCAGGAAGCCGGCGAGGAAGACGGCCGGCATCTGGAGGCCGACCTCGCCGACGGTGGGGCCGAGCGTCGAGGTCAGGCAGTAGACGGGGGCGACGGTGGAGACGCCGATGACGGCGCTGCCGAGCAGGCCGACGGAGTTTCCGCTCAGGCCCTTGCCGCGGGTCCCGCCGGTGCCGCCACCGGCCGTGCCACCGGCCCTCGTTACCGTGTCTCCGGCCTTGGGCCGGGGGTCTGCCTGAACCATGAACAGGACGTTAAGTGGTGCTGTTTCCGCATCGAGGGGCTGAAGATCCACCCGTATACGGCGACCAGGCCCTCGCTTCGGCAGGTCGAAGTGCTGGCCGGTCGAGGTTTACAAGGCCAGGCATGCGTTACGTTCGGTAACTTGAAGGCCGTACAGTCGAATTCCGGACTGCGGGAACCGCAGCGCTGTCCGCTTCGTCCCGGTTCAAAATTTTCCCGCCCGGCCTTCCCCCCGTTTCACCCCGGCCACACCACCGCCTGCGTCTCGCTGTACGCGTGCAGCGCGTACGAGCCGACGTCGCGCCCCACCCCGCTCCGCTTGAAGCCGCCGAACGGCGCCTCCATGTTCCGGCCGACCGTGTTGATGCCCACCCCGCCCGTCCGCAGCCGCCCCGCCACCCGGAACGCGCGCGCCACGTCCCCGGACCAGACGTAGTCCAGCAGGCCGTAGTCGGTGTCGTTGGCCAGTGCCACGGCCTCTTCCTCGTCGTCGAAGGGGAGGACGACGATCACCGGGCCGAAGATCTCTTCGCGGACCACGCGCATGGTGGGGGTGCAGTCGGTGAAGAGGGTGGGGGCTACGTAGAAGCCGCGTGGGAGGGGCGGGCGGTCGCCGCCCGCGACCAGTGTGGCGCCCTCCTTGCGGCCCAGTTCGATGTACGACTCGACGCGGTCGCGGTGGGCGGCGGAGATCACCGGGCCGACGACCGTGTCCGCCGAGGACGGGTCACCGGTCTTCAAGCGGTCCGCATACGCGGCCAGTTTCCCCACCAGCCGGTCGTGGATGCCGCGCTGGGCGAGTACGCGCGTCGGCGCCGTACAGATCTGGCCGCTGTAGAAGGAGTACGTGGTGCCGATGCCGGCGACGGCCGCGTCCAGGTCGGCGTCGTCGAAGACCAGCGCGGCGCCCTTCCCGCCCAGCTCCATGAGCTGGCGTTTCATGCCGCGTCCGGACACCTCGGCGATGCGCTGCCCGACGGCCGTGGACCCGGTGAAGCTGACCATGTCCACGTCCGGCGCGTCGACCGCGGCCTCGCCGACCGCCGGGTCCGCGCCGGTCACGAGGTTGATCACGCCCGGTGGCGCACCGGCTTCGTCCAGGGACTCCTGGAGCGCCTCGGCCAGCCGGTGGACGGAGAGCGGGTCCTGCGGCGCGGGCTTGATCACGACGGTGTTGCCCATGGCCAGCGCGGGTGCGATCTTGCCCGCCGGGTTGGCCCACGGGTTGTTGTACGAGGTGATGCAGGTGACCACGCCGACGGGGCGGCGCACCGCGAGCGCCCCGAGGACGGCCGCCTTCCCGAACGGGCCCGCCTCGTTGATCTGGGGTGGGAGGGGCGTTTCCACGGGCTCCAGCGCTCCGCGCGCGTACCGCTTGAAGCGGGCGACGGCGACGCCGACCTGCATCGCGCGGGCCGTGCCGGTCGTCGCCCCGGTCTCCGCCTGTGCGAGCCGGGTGTACGGGCCGAGGTGGCGCGCCAGGATCTCGGCGGCGCGGTCCAGGACCTGCGCGCGGGTCTCGGGCGCCGTGCGCGACCAGGGCCCGAACGCCTCGCGCGCCGCGCGGGCCGCCTCGTACGCCTGGTCTCGGCTCGCCTCCGCCGCCAGTCCGACGGTCTCCTCGGTCGCCGGGTCGATGACCTCGTAGTGGCCGTGATCGGGTGCGGTCCGTTCGCCGCCGATCAGCAGCCGCTCGGGCCGCGGTACGGCCGTACCGGGCGCGTTCACCGCGTCCGCACCGTCTCGGTGTCCCGCCCCGACCGCAGCACCTTTCCCGGCACCGCCCCGGTCACCGCGCCGTCCCGGACCGTCTCGACGCCGTTGACCCGTACGCTCACGATCCCGGCCGCCTCCGAGTCCAGCCGCGGACTGTCCCCCGGCAGGTCGTGCACCAGCCGGGCGGGCCCGGCGTCGATCCGCTCCGGGTCGAAGAGCACCAGGTCGGCGTGGTGGCCCACCGCGATCCGGCCGCGGTCGCGCAGCCCGAACAGCCGGGCCGGGTCGTCGGTCAGCATCCGTACGGCCTGCTCCAGCTCCACCAGCTTCCGGCCGCGCAGGCAGTCGCCGAGGAAGCGTGTCGTGTACGGGGCGCCGCACATGCGGTCCAGGTGGGCGCCCGCGTCGGAGCCGCCCAGCATGACGTCCTCGTGCTGCCAGGTGCGCTGCCGCAGTTCCCAGCTGGCCGGGTCGTTGTCGGTCGGCATCGGCCACAGGACGGTGCGCAGCTCGTCCTCGGCGCAGATGTCCACCAGGGTGTGGAAGGGTTCCTGGCCGCGTTCGGCGGCGATGTCGCCGACCACCCGGCCGGAGAGTCCCGCGTTGGCGGCGGAGTACGTGTCGCCGATGACGTACCGGGCGAAGTCCGCCAGCCGCCGGAAGACGCCCGCCTCCTTGCTCGCCGCGCGCCGCAGCATCTCCTCCCGTACGGCCGGGTCGCGCAGCCGGGCGATGCGCTCCGGTACGGGCAGGGCGAGGATGTCGCCCCAGCCGGGGATGAGGTTGAGGGCGCAGAAGGTGCGCAGCGACATGTTCATGGGGGTGAGGATGGGCATGGTGAGGGCGACGATCCGGCCGCCCGCCTCACGGGCGCGCTCGCTCGCCTCCAGCTGCCGGGGCACGCGTTCCGGTACGGCGCTGTCGATGGTCAGCACGTTCCAGTTCAGGGGGCGTCCGGCGGCGGCCGACATCTCGACGAGCAGGTCGATCTCCTCGTCCGCGAACTGGTCGAGGCAGCCGGCGACGATCGCCTCCAGCTGGGTGCCCTCGTGGTCGGCGACCGCGCGGGAGAGTGCGAGGAGTTCGGCGGGGTGGGCGTGCCGGGAGGCGACGGGTTCGCCGTCGCCGTCGGCGTGGGTCGAGGACTGGGTGGTGGACAGGCCCCAGGCGCCCGCGTCCATGGCGTCGTGGAAGAGCCGGAGCATGGCCGTCATCTGCGCGTCCGTGGGCTGCCCGCCGATGGCGTCCGGGCCCATGACGTGGCGGCGCAGCGCGCAGTGGCCGACCATGAAGCCCGCGTTGACGGCGGTCCGGCCGTCCAGGGCGTCCAGGTATTCGCCGAAGGTGGACCAGTTCCACGGTGCGCCGCGCTCCAGTGCCGCCAGTGACATGCCTTCGACCCGGCTCATCATGCGGCGGGTGTAGTCGGCGTCGCCGGGGCGGTCGGGGTTGAGCGGGGCGAGGGTGAAGCCGCAGTTGCCGCCCGCGACGGTGGTCACGCCGTGGTGCATGGAGGGAGTGGCGCAGGGGTCCCAGAAGAGCTGGGCGTCGTAGTGGGTGTGCGGGTCGACGAAGCCGGGCGTGAGGACGAGGCCGTGGGCGTCCTCGGTGGTCCCGGCGGGGCCGGTGATCCGGCCGAGGGCGGCGATCCGGCCTTGGTGGACGGCGAGGTCGGCCTGGTACGCGGGGGTGCCGGTGCCGTCGACGACCGTGGCGCCCCTGATCAGGTGGTCGTACATCCCCGGGTGGTCCCTTCCGCTCAGACGTGCGGTCCGGCGGCGCCCTGCCGGAAGCGGGCCGTCCGGTGCACCGGGTCCGTGTCGATCTTCGGAATCACGTGCTCGCCGATGAGGCGGATGGTGGTGAGGGTGTCTTCGGGCGAGATGCCGATCGGCAGGCCGAAGGTGAGCTGGTCGGCGCCGGCCTGTTCCCAGCGCTTGCACTGCCGGAAGACCTCGTCGGGGTCGCCGCAGATCATCAGTTCCTCGGCGATCAGCAGCTCGATGATCTCCTCGGTGTACTCGGGCAGCTGCTCGGGCCACTCGGGGATGCCCTCGGGGCGCGGGAAGGTGTCGTGATAGTGGAACAGCAGCGACTGGAGGTGGTTCAGCCCGCCGCCCACCGCGATCTCGACCGCCTTCTGGTGCGTCTCGGCGCAGACGGCGGTGGAGGTCACCATGACGTTGTCGTTGACGTAAGCGCCGACCGGTTCGGCCTGCTCGACGGCCGTCTTGTACGACTCGACGACCCACTCCATGTCGGCGACCTTCTGCACGCTGAAGCCCAGCACGCCCAGGCCCTTCTTCCCCGCCATCGCGTACGAGGACGGTGAACCCGCCGCGTACCACATGGGCGGGTGGGCGGGCCCGTACGGCTTGGGCAGCACCTTGCGGGGCGGCAGCTGCCAGTGCTTGCCCTGGAAGCCCTGGTACTCGTCCTGGAGCCACATCCTGGGGAACTCGGCGATGGTCTCTTCCCACATCTCCTTGGTGTGGTTCATGTCGGTGATGCCCGGCAGGAACCCGAGGATCTCGTGGCTGCCCGCGCCGCGCCCGGTGCCGAACTCGAAGCGGCCCCCGGAGAGGTGGTCGAGCATGGCCGCCTTCTCGGCGACCTTGACCGGGTGGTTGACCGGGGCGAGCGGGTTGAAGATGCCGGAGCCGAGGTGGATGCGCTCGGTGGCGTGGGCGAGGTAGCCCAGGTAGACGTCGTTGGCGGACAGGTGCGAGTACCCCTCCAGGAAGTGATGCTCGGAGGCCCACGCGTACTTGAACCCGGACCGGTCGGCCTGGATGACGTATTCGGTCTCCTCCATCAGTGCGTGGTGCTCTGCCTCGGGGTCGGTCTCCGCCCGCGCGGCGGGCACATATCCCTGTACGAACAGCCCGAACTCCATAGGGGGTTCACCGTCCCTCGTCCGCCCCGGCGTCATGAACTGACGCCCCGTCAGATCGGGACCGACTCTCGCACCGGGCACCCCGACCGTCAATACCCGACGTCTCATCAGGTACGGACTCCCGTCCGTGTACGCGCCTCAGTACAGGCTGATGCCGGACAGCCAGCCCCCGTCGATGACGAACGGCTGTCCCGTGATGTACGAGGAGTCCGCGCACGACAGGAACAGCGCCAGCCGGGCCACCTCCTCCGGCCGCCCGATCCGCCCGAGGGGGACGGCCTTCGCGTAGAAGGCGTCCAGGTCCTGCGCCGAAGCGGCGGAGGCGCCGGGGACGCCCGCCGCGTCCTCCGGCCCCCGCTCCGGCCGGGTCATCGGGGTGTCGACGGCCCCCGGGCACATCGCGTTGACCCGGATGCCCCGGCCCGCCAGCTCCATCGCCGCCACCCGCGTCATGCCGACCACCGCGGCCTTCGACGCCGCGTACGCGGTCAGGTACGCCATGCCGGACAGCGCGGCGTACGAGGCGGTGTTCACGACGGTGCCGCCGCCGGCCGCCGACAGTTCCGGGACCACCGCCTTCATCCCGAGGAACGTGCCGACCTGGTTGACCTGCACCACCTGCTGGAACTCGGCGAGCGGGGTGGCGGCCAGCTCGTTGAAGCGCAGGATGCCGGCGTTGTTGACCAGCCCGTCGACCGTGCCGAACGCCTCCCCGGCGGCCCGGACCGCCGCCTCCCAGTCCGCCTCCTGGCTCACGTCCAGGTGGACGTACCGGGCACGGCCGTCACCCAGCTCCTTCGCGAGCGCCTCCCCCGGACCGTCCAGCACATCGCCCAGCACGACGCGCGCGCCCTCCTCGGCGAAGAGCCGCGCTTCCTGTTCGCCCTGGCCGCGTGCGGCGCCGGTGATGATGACGACCCGGCCGTCCAGCTTTCCCATGCCCTACCGGTCCCTTCGGGGAGCACCGTGCGCTTCAGCCGCCGAGGTACGGAGCGACGCCCTCGGCGAACGCCGCCATCTGGTCGGTGAGTTCCGTACGGCTCCGGCTGCGGAACCGGACCTGGATCTGGTGCACGCCCATCGCCCGGTACTCGCGCAGGGACTCCGCCAGCCGTCCGGGCGCCCCGGCCAGGGTGCGTCGCCCGACGTCCCACGCGGGCTCGCCCACGTACAGCGGCTCGGTGACGGCACCGGCCTCGGCGGGCGTACGGTTTCCGGCCTCCTCCCGGAGCCGCCGCAGCTCGGCGAGCTGCGGCGGGAGCTGGTCCCGGCGGTCGCCCTGCGGCAGCCAGCCGTCGCCCCGTACGGCCGCCCTGCGGACGGCGGCGGGCGACGAGCCGCCCACCCAGACCGGCGGGCGCGGCTCCTGCACGGGGCGCGGGGACTGTCCCAGCCCTTCGAAGGCGATCTCCTTGCCCTGGTAGGAGGGGAACTCCTGCGGCCCCAGGGCCGCCTTCAGCGCGTCGACCGCCTCGTCCAGCAGGGCGCCGCGCCGCGTGAAGTCCACGCCGAGGGCGTCGAACTCCTCCCGTACGTGCCCGGCGCCGACCCCGAGGATCAGCCGCCCGCCCGAGAGGTGGTCGAGGGTCGCGTACTGCTTGGCGGTGATCAGCGGGTGCTTGAGGCCGACCAGCGCGATGTGGCTGAGCAGCCGTACGCGGGTGGTGGCCGCCGCCAGGTAGGCGAGGGTGGCGACCGGGTCGTACCAGACCGTGCTCATCGCCGCGGCCAGCCGCCGCGGGATGCCGATGTGCTCGCAGCAGGCGACGTAGGCGAAGCCGTGGCGGTCGGCGGCCCGGGCGATCTCGACGAGGTCGGCGGGTCCGGCCGCGGCCTCCCACGGTTCCGCGTAGAGGGTGCTCTGCGACTGCACGGGGAGCTGGATGCCGTAGGACAGCCGCCCCTCGGGCAGTATCCGTACGCCTTCGAAGGCGCCGTCGTTCCGTGCGCCTCGCTCCGTACCGCTGTCCACGCCCACCCCCGCACGCCCGGCCCACGGCCCGTCCTCGACGGCTAGGGCGTTTCTGATGGATCTCCGTGGAGGGCACCGAGCGGCGTTCGGTGCGTGCGCTTGGGGGTCCCCCCTGCTCGAAGAGCTTGGGGGAGTGCGGTGTGAAGGGTCATGTGGCGGAGCCACCTGTCCCTTCGCGCCGTGCGGCGAGGGTGCGTGCCGGGCGTCGCGAGGCCACGGAGATCCATCAGAAGCGCCCTAGAGGTCATGGTGTGGGCTGCCGGGCCATCAGGCAAGGGGTGCGGGTGGCGGGGGTACGGACGTCAGGGCCTCAGGTGGGCGGGCAGCGAACAGGCCGCCGTGCCGCCGGGCATCCGGTGCCGGTTGTCGGCGACCAGCCGGTACACGGCGTGCGCGAGAGGGCGGAACGGCGGCAGGGTCAGCAGCGCCCCGGGCACGGCCCAGGTGCCCCGCGCGCTCATCAGCAGCTTGGCGACGGCCTGCGCGCCGCCGTACACCCGCCCGGCCGGGGTGATCCACAGGACCTCGTGCTCGGCCCTTTCCTGGGTGACGCCGAGCGCTTCCAGGTCGGTGAACTGCCAGGCCGTGACGGTGCAGCGGGGGCGTATGCGGGCTTCGGCGATCCGCACGGAGGTGGTGCAGAAGCCGCAGTCCCCGTCGTAGACGAGTACGGGTCGTGTCCTCATGCCCCCATCATGCCGGGGCGTCGGCGGCACACCGGCGGCACCCCGCACCGGGCGTCCCGGGCCGCGCGGCGCGCCCCGGACCGGGCGTCCCGGCAGCTCCGCTCACCGGTCCGGTACGCCTCCGCTCACCGGTCCGGTACGCCGATGCGCTCCCCCTCGTCCGCCGCCGCCCGCAGCAGCAGGTCGGCCAGCTCGCCGGGGCACGACAGCATGGGCCAGTGCCCGGTGTCCAGGTCGAAGAAGCCGACCCTGGGCTCGGCGAGGCCGGCGAAGGCCGGGTCGCCGGTGGCCACCAGGGCGCGGACGGCCGCGGTGCTGGTGACGTTGCGCGTGCAGAAGATGCCGGTCGTGGGCAGGGCGGCCGTCGCGCCGGTCAGCCGGACCGGCTGGGTGAGGGTGGCCAGCGGCTGCGGTGCGGCGAGGCGGGCCAGCCGGTCCAGGCCGTCCTTGGAGATGCCGTCCAGGGCGCCCCAGATGTCCGTTTCCTCGAACGCGGGCGGCGGCAACCGCCAGCCGTCGCCGTGCTCCTGGGCGCGGCGACGCAGGCGGTCCCGTACGGCCGGGTCGGGCAGTGCGTCGAGGACGGTGCCGCCGTCGTGGGGCAGGCCCGCGTCCACGAACACCAGGCGGGCGATGCGGTCCGGGTCGCGGTCGGCTGCGGCCAGGGCCGGGTAGCTGCCGTAGCAGTGCGCGACGAGCACGGTCTCGCCCGCTTCCTGCGGATCCCCCGCGCCCTCGTGATCCAGGACCTGCACCACGTCCTCGATATGGGTGTTCAGGTCGGTGCCCGGACCCGACAGGTGGCGGCGGTCCCCCATCCCGGTCAGGGTCACCGGATGCGCCCGGTGTCCCGCCGCGCGCAGGTGGTCCGCCACCTCCCGCCAGATCCACCCTCCGGTGTACCCGCCCGGCACCAGCACGAACGTCGTCATGTGTGTCACCTCCAGGCCTCCCATCGTGACCGTTCGGCTGCCGTACGGGGAGGTCCCGGGCGGTTGCGGGTGCACGAAAGGCGTCACCTCGCGCAGGCGCGCGCCGGCGCTACACCCCCGCTCCCGCTCCTGCCCCTGCTCCTGCCCACAGCCCCTCCGGTGTCAGGCCGAGCAGTTCGATGGCGTTGCCGCGGACGATCCGTTCGACCACGCCGGGCGCCAGGTGCCCCATCTGCGCCTCGCCGACCTCGCGGGAGCGCGGCCAGGTGGAGTCGGAGTGGGGGTAGTCGGTCTCGTACAGGACGTTGCCGACGCCGATCGCGTCCAGGTTGCGCAGTCCGAAGGCGTCGTCGAAGAAGCAGCCGTACACGTGCCCGGCGAAGAGTTCGGACGGCGGCCGAAGGACCTTGTCGGCGACGCCGCCCCAGCCGCGGTTCTCCTCCCAGACCACGTCAGCGCGTTCCAGGATGTACGGGATCCACCCGATCTGCCCCTCCGCGTACATGATCTTCAGGCCGGGGAAGCGGTCGAACGCCCCGCTCATCAGCCAGTCGACCATCGAGAAGCAGCAGTTGGCGAAGGTGATCGTGGAGCCGACGGCGGGCGGCGCGTCGGCGGAGGTGGACGGCATCCTGCTGGAGGAGCCGATGTGCATGGCGATGACGGTCGAGGTCTCCTCGCAGGCGCGCAGGAAGGGGTCCCAGTCGCCGGTGTGAATGCTGGGCAGGCCCAGATGTGGCGGAATCTCGCTGAAGCAGACCGCCCGTACGCCGCGTTCCGCGTTCCGGCGCACCTCCTGTGCGGCCAGTTCCGCGTCCCACAACGGGACGAGGCCGAGCGGAATGAGGCGTCCGCGCGCCTCCGGGCCGCACCACTCCTCCACCATCCAGTCGTTGTACGCGCGCACGCACAGCAGCCCCAGTTCGCGGTCTTCGGCCTCGGTGAAGGTCTGGCCGCAGAAGCGCGGGAACGTGGGGAAGCACAGCGCGGACTGGACGTGGTTGACGTCCATGTCGGCCAGCCGCTCCGGCACGCTGAAGGAGCCGGGGCGCATCTGCTCGTAGGTGATGCCTTCCAGTCTGATCTCGTCGCGGGCGTACCCGACGGCGGTGTCCAGGCGGGTCAGCGGGCGGTGCAGGTCCTCGTAGACCCACCAGTCGGCGAGTGGCCCGTCGTCCCCCGGCCGGCCCATCTTCGGCGCGAACCGGCCGCCGGTGAACGTCATCTCCGTCAGCGGTGCCCGCACGATTCGGGGGCCGATGTCCTGATATTTCGCGGGGAGACGGTCCCGCCAGACATGGGGCGGCTCCACCGTGTGGTCGTCCACCGAGATTATCTTCGGAAAACTCTCCATGTTTTTTACCGTAGCGCTGAACTGACGACCCGTCAGCAAAGCTGTGGCGCGAGGGAACGCGTGCAGATGACACCGGTTCGCACCCGGGCCTGGCGGCACACGGCCGCACAGGCGGCTGAGCAGCGACGCTCGGGCCCACGCCGGCGCCCGGGCCACGCACGGGCGGCTGCACGCGCATCCGCACGGGAATCCGCACCGGCGCACCCCCCGCTCCCCATTCCGCCACACAGCCGAACACCAGCCCGAACACCAGGCGTGGAGAGACCGTGCCGAGTCCGGACCCCTACTGACGTAAGGGGCTACGACAAGGCAGACTGGCCGATGCGAACGAAGTGCACAGGGCAGGGGGACACCATGGACGACGGTCCGGGGCAGGGCCAGGAGCGGCTCCGCTTCACCGTGCTCGGTCCCGTACGGGCCTGGCGCGGCGCGACGCCACTGGCGGCCGGCTCCCCGCAGCAGCGTGCGCTGCTGGCCGCCCTTCTCCTGCGGGGCGGACGCACCGCCACCGCGTCCGAACTCGTCGACGCCCTCTGGGGCGAGGAACCACCGCACGCCGCCCTCGCGGCGCTGCGCACGTACGCCTCCCGCATCCGCAAAGCCCTCGGCGCGGACGCGGACACCCTGGTCAGCGAGTCCGGTGGCTACGCGCTGCGGTCCATGGACAACCAGCCGCTCGACCTGGACATGGGCCACGCCGAGCAGTACGCGGCCGAGGCCGAGAAGGCCAAGGCGTCCGGCGACCGCTGCCGCGCCCGGGACCTCCTGGACTCCGCGCTGGCCCTGTGGGACGGCGAGCCGCTGGCCAACCTCGCCGGGCCCTACGCGGAGAACCAGCGCACCCGCCTGGAGGAGTGGCGCCTGTCCCTCACGGAGACGCGCCTGGAACTCGACCTGGAGCTGGGCTGCCACGGCGAGGCCGTCTCGGAGCTGACCGCGCTGACCGCCGCCCACCCGTTGCGCGAGCGGCTGCGAGAACTCCTCATGCTGGCGCTGTACCGCAGCGGCCGGCAGGCCGAGGCACTCGCCGTATACGCCGACACCCGGCGTCTGCTCGCCGATGAGCTCGGGGTGGACCCCTGCGCGTCGCTCTCCGACCTCCAGCAGCGCATCCTGCGCGCGGACACCGAGCTGGACGCGCCCGCCGTGCCGCACGACGGCCAGGTGCCCGGCGAGCCGGCCTTCGTACGACCGCAGCAACTTCCGGCCACCGTCGCCGACTTCACCGGCCGGGCCGCCTTCGTCACGGAACTGAGCGAGCAACTCGCCACCGCCGAGGGCCGGGTGATGGCCGTCTCGGCGCTCACCGGCATCGGCGGCGTCGGCAAGACCACCCTCGCCGTACATGTCGCGCACGCCGCCCACGCGCACTTCCCGGACGGCCAGCTGTACGTGGACCTCCAGGGCGCGGGACACTCCCCGTCCCACCCGGAAGCGGTGCTGGGCGCGTTCCTGCGCGCGCTGGGGACGCCGGGCGCGGCCATTCCCGACGGCATCGAGGAACGGGCCGCCCTCTACCGCTCGGCCCTCGCCGGCCGCCGGCTGCTCGTCCTGCTCGACAACGCCCGCGACGCCGCCCAGGTCCGCCCGCTGCTGCCCGGTACGGACGGCTGCGCGGCGCTGATCACCAGCCGCGTCCGGATGATAGACCTGGCCGGCGCCCACCTGGTCGACCTGGACGTGATGAGCCCTGAGGAAGCGTTCACCCTCTTCGCGCTCATCGTGGGCGAGGAGCGTGTGAACGCCGAGCGCGAGGCGTCCATGGACGTGGTCGGCGCCTGCGGCTTCCTGCCGCTGGCCATCCGTATCGCCGCGTCCCGGCTGGCCGCCCGCCGCACCTGGACCGTCTCCGTACTCGCCCGCAAGCTGGCCGACGAGCGCCGCAGGCTGGACGAGCTGCGGGCCGGCGACCTCGCCGTGAACTCCACCTTCGAGCTGGGCTACAAGCAGCTGGAGCCCCGCCAGGCGCGGGCCTTCCGGCTCCTGGGCCTCGCCGACGGCCCCGACATCTCGCTCGCCGCCGCGGCCGCCCTCCTCGACATGGACACCGACGACGCCGAGGACCTCCTGGAATCGCTCGTCGACACCTCCCTCCTGGAGTCCGCCGCCCCCGGCCGCTACCGCTTCCACGACCTGGTGCACCTCTACGCCCGCTCCTGCGCGGAGCGCGACGAGCAGCCGGCCGAGGAGCGCGACGCGGCCCTGGCCCGGCTGCTGGACTTCTACCTGGCCACCGCCACCCACATGTTCGCGCTGGAGCGCCCCGGTGACCGCCTCACCGACCACACGGAGACCCCGCACTACCCGGGCCTGCTCTTCACCGACCGCTCCGAGGCCCTGAGCTGGCTCTTCAACGAGACCCGCTCCCTGATCGCCTGCGCACTGCAGAACACCGGCGAGAAGGTGCTGCGGCGCGCCGTCGACCTGCTTCTCCTCACCCGGGACATGGCCGAGTCCGGTGCCAACAGCCGTCAGTGGGAGCAGGCCAACCTCGTCCTGCTGGACGCCGCGCGCCGGGCAGGCGACCAGCACGCGGAGGGCCGGGCCCACTGGGCACTGGCACCCTTCTACACCCATTCCGGGCGGCTCAACGAGGCGGACGAGCACGCGAAGCTGGCCACCCTGCTGGGGCTCGCCGCGGGAGATCCCTTCGCCGCCTCCCAGGGCCCCAACGACCGCGGCATCATCGCCAGCATCCAGCACCGCTTCGAGGCGGCCGAGGGCTACCTGAACCAGGCCCTGCTCGCCTTCCGCGAGACCGACAACAAGCAGTCCGAGGCCAGCGCGCTGTGCAACCTGTCGCGGCTGCACCTGGACACCGGGCGCATCGAGAGCGCCATCCAGCTCGCCGAACAGGGCGTCGCCGCACTCCGGGAGGTCGGCGCCACCCGCCGCCTCGGCAACGGCAGGTACGCGCTGGGCATGGCGCTGACGCTGGCCGGCAGACTCGACGAGGCCACCCAGCAGCTGACCGAGGCACTCGCCATCTTCCGCGACAGCCGGCAGCGCTTCTGGGAGGGCATGACCTACCTGCGGCTGGCCGAGGTCGACCTCGCGGCCCACCGCCCGGCCAACGCGGCCAACTACGCCGAGCAAGCGCTGTCCGCCCTGCGGGGGCTGGGCGGCGGCCGGTGGCGGGCCGACGCGCTGACGACACTGGGGCACGCCCTGAACCAGATCGGCCACACCGGCCGGGCCAAGGTCTGCTGGCAGGAAGTCGTGTCCATTCACGAGCAGATGGGCCTGCCCGTGGACGGGGAGATACACCATCTCACCGCCCCCGTCGCGTTGGTGTAAAAGCCGCCCGGACCGAGGGCTTCAGGCGTTTATCGATCGTTCATCGCGAGGGTCCAGTCTCTAATTACCGACCCGCCGCCTCGGGGGGCAAGCGGCTCGGTGACCAGGCCCCACCGTAAGGTGCCAGGCCGCGGTCCGCCCGTCCGGCGACCCACGGGGGAGTTGCCGGCCGGGCGGGCCGACAGCGCCCACACAACGGAGTTGATCACCGTGAGCTCTCAGAATCAGGCTCGAAAGGACGACGACAAGGACATCGTCAAACCGCTGGACAGCCACCGGCCGATCCAGCCGGAGGACAGCCACCGGCCCATCAAGCCGGAGGACAGCCACCGGCCGATCCAGCCCATGGACAGCCACCGGCCCATTCAGCCCATGGACAGCCACCGGCCGATCCAGCCCATGGACAGTCACCGGCCCATCAAGCCGGAGGACAGCTACCGGCCGAACCAGCCCATGGACAGTCACCGGCCCATCAAGCCGGAGGACAGCCACCGGCCGATCATCGACGGCCAGCCGGCCGCCGAGGACGGCAACGTGGTCGTGATGGGTGAGAGCGACCTGCCCGTCGCCGAACCGAAGTAGCGCGACGCCCGTACGGGCGGGCCACGGGGGAATGGCCGGCCCGCCCGTACGGCGAGCACCACCACACGAGACCCACTGCGGTTTCGGTGGTCCGGGGGATCGGGGGATCCGGGGGGACCACTGAATCCGGGGATCGGGGGATCCGGGGGGATCCGGGGGATCGCGGGGGCCGGTTTCGATGGCACTCAGGGGGGAGCCATCGAAGCCGGTCCCCGCGGCATACCCGCAGCCATATTGATTTCTCCCCATTCTTACGGCTGTTTCCAGCCGGGGGGATCGAACACACGCCTCACCGTTAGCCAGCGTCACTCACCAGGGATTCCCCCACGGAGGAAATGGAATGAGCCGTATCAAGCGCACCCTCGTCACCCTCGCCCTCACCACCGCGGTGGCGGGCGCCGCGGCGGCCCCCGCCATGGCCGACAGCCACGCCCCGAACAGTCCGGCCGACGTCAGCGTTCTGGACACCCACCGGCCGATACCGGCCGACCGCTCCGTCGCGCCCGACACCCATCGTCCGGACGCCGGCGGTTTTGTACCGCTGGACACACACCGTCCGTGACCCGCCGGCCCGTTCGGGGCCGGACTACGTACGACGGGGGCCGGACCGGTGAGGCCGGCCCCTACGGCGTACCGCGCCGGCGCTACGCGAGCGACCCCATGTCCGCCGACAGCCAGCGCCGCGGCCGCAGCCGGATGGTCACCGACGGGCCGAACGTGGGCAGCATGTCCTTGAGGTACACCGCCGCGGCCTCAGGAGCGAGGTAGCGCTCGGCCATCGCGCGCAGTTCCTGGTCCGTCGACGGCTCGGTCGAGACGACCGCCCCCTCGACCGACACATAGCGGACCGTCGGCGTGAGCCGGTCCACCATCAGGGAGAACCGGCCCGCCGCAGCGATCAGCCGGTGCTTGCGGGAGTCCCGCTCGGTCGTGATCCACAGGTCGCCGCCCGGCTCGTACGCATACCAGATGGGCACGGTGAGCGGGGCGCGGTCCGCCTCGCCCGATGCCACCGACAGCGCCCCGATGTGCGGCTCGGCCAGAAATGCCTCGCGCTCTTCCGTACTCAACGGCATGGGTCGTCTCCTCGCGTGCTCGTGCGGACAAGGTCGCCAGCCCGCCCAACGTCGCCGCTCCCGTGAATGTTCCGCTCCACCACCGACCTGACGCCTCGTCATATCACCTCGCGTCTGCTACGGTCACGCCCCCGCTCCCCTTGGAGGCGCGACGTGTTCGAAGCCGACCGTGTGCGTTCACTGTGGGAACTGCTGCACCACCGGGCGGAACTGTCCCCGCGGGCACCGATGTTCCACGACGAGACCACCACCGGCTCCGGCCGGGCCGTCGGCTTCGGCGAGGTGCGGGACCGGGCCCTGCGGCTGGCGGCCGGGTTCCACGGGCTGGGGATCGGCGCCGGCACGCGCGTCCTGTGGCAGCTGCCCACCTGGCCCCTGACCGTCGCGGTGTCGTTCGCGCTGGCACGCCTCGGGGCCGTACAGATACCCGTCCTGCACCTGCACCGGGAGCGCGAAGTCGGCTTCGCGCTCCGGCAGTCGGCCGCCGCGTACGCGGTCGTGCCGGGCGTGTGGCGCGGCCACGACTACGCGGGCACGGTACGCAAGGCCGCACCCGGCGGCGTACGGGTGCTCTCCGTCGCCGACGGGCTGCCGGAGGCCCCGCCCGACGGCGTACTGCCCGAGTTCGTACGGCCGGGCACCACACCGACGTGGATCTACTACACCTCCGGCACCACCGCCGAGCCCAAGGGCGTCGAGCACACCGACGGCTCGCTCATCGCGGGCGGCGTCGGGCTGGCCACCGCCCTGGGCATGACGGACGCGGACACCGGCTCGATCGCCTTCCCGTACGCGCACATCGCCGGGCCCGACTACGTCGTCGCCATGCTGCTCAGCGGCTTCCCGGCCGTGGTGCTCGACGCATTCGACCCGGCGGCGGCGGTCACGGCGTACCGGCGGCACGGGGTGACGATGGCGGGCGGGAGCACCGCCTTCTACCAAGCGTTCCTCGACGAGGCCCGGCGGCGCCGGGGGCACGCCGGGCCAGGGCCCGCAGTCCCGCTCATCCCCACCTTGCGGCTGCTGTCCGGAGGCGGGGCGCCGCTTCCACCGGAGCTGTACCACGCGGCCGGCCGTGAGCTGGAGTGCTCGGTCGTGCACGGGTACGGGATGACGGAGTGCCCGATGATCGCGATGGGCACGCCGTACGACAGTGACGAACAGCTCGCGCACACCGTGGGAAAGCCGGTGACCGGGGCACGCGTCCGGATCACCCGCGCCGACGGCAGCGAAGCGGGGCCCGGCGAGCCGGGCGAGATCACGGTACGCGGGCCGATGGTCTGCCGCGGCTACACCGACCCGGCGCTGACGGCCGGGGCCTTCGACGCGGAGGGATACTTCCGCACCGGCGATCTGGGCCTGCTGCGTACGGACGGGCATCTCGTGATCACCGGGCGGCTCAAGGACATCATCATCAGGAAGGGCGAGAACATCTCGGCCCCGGAGATCGAGGAGCTGATCCGCGCGCACCCGGCGGTGGACGAGGTGGCGGTGATCGGCCTGCCGGACCGCGAGCGCGGCGAGCGGGTCTGCGCGGTGGTGACCCTGCGGGGGCCCCGGCCGGGCGCGGAGGCGTTGACGCTCGATGCGCTCACCGCCCACCTGCGCCGGGCCGGGCTGATGCCGCAGAAGCTGCCGGAGCAACTGGAGGTCCTGAATGCGCTGCCGCGGGGCGGGCCCTTGAACAAGGTGCTCAAGGGGACGCTGCGGGAGCGGTTCGGGGGGCTCTGAGGGCCCGGCCGGCCGGGGTCAGGTGAGAGGGCCGGGCTGCGGCACGGGCTCCGGGGCCGCGTCGGGGTCGGACGGCCGCGGGACCGGGTCCGGCCCCATGGGGTCGCTCGGCCCGGGCGGAGGCGGGCTCGGGTCGGGGCGGTCGGGGCCGGGCCGGGGGCCGGGTCCCGGCTGCGGGCCGGGCGGGTCGGGTGGGTCGGGTACGGGGCCGCCGGGCTCCGGCCCGCCGGGATACGGAGTGCTCATACTGCACGCCTTCCACGCGAGGGCCGCTTCCCAACCACCGGACCGGGCAAGCGGCCGGTCACACCGCGCTGGGGGTGCGGTGGTCTACGGGCAGGCCGGTTCACCGGCGGTTCGGTTCACGGACGGGCCGGTTCACGGACGGGCCGGTTCACGGACGGGCCGGTTCACGGACGGGCCGGTTCACGGACGGGCCGGTTCACGGACGGGCCGGTTCACGGACGGACCGGTTCACGGACGGACCGGTTCACGGACGGACCGGTTCACGGACGGACCGGTTCACGGGTGGTAGCGCTCCTCCACCTTGGTGGCGATGCCCTTCTTGACCGTGACCCGGACCTTGACCGTGTTCTGCTGGGACGCCTTTTCGAGCTGTCCCTCGGTACAGGCGGTGGTGCCGTAGCTGCCGGGGCCGATGGTGACGCTGCCGTCGGGACCGCCGCAGACGGTCGTGGCGCCGAGGATCCTGGTGTCCGTGGCGGTGAAGAACGCCTGCTCCGTGCCGGACTCGGGGGCCACGGTGTACGTGCCCGGAGCGAGGTACTTCAGCGTGCCGTTCAAAGTGACGGTGCCGCCTTTACGGCCGGTGCCCGTGCCCGTCCCGCTTCCGGACCCGGTGGAACCCGTGGGCCCGGTGGAACCCGAGGAACCCGTACCCGAGGAGCCCGCGCCCGCGGAGCCCGTGTCGCCGCCGGCCGAGCCCGAGCCGCCCGCCGGCCTCCGACCTCACCCTCCCTGGCCTGGGTGTTCTCGCTACGCGAGCGTCGGGAGGCCTCCTCTCAGCTCCCCCTTGACGATCTTCCCGCTCGCGTTGCGCGGCAGCGCCGCCACGAACGCGACCTCCCTCGGCACCTTGTAGTTCGCCATCTCCCTGCGCGCCCAGGCGATCAGCTCCGCCGCGGTGAGCGTGGAGCGCGGACGGCGCACCGCGTACGCCTTGCCGACCTCGCCGAGCCGGGGGTCGGGGACCCCGACGACGGCGACCTCGGTGACGTCCGGGTGGCGGGCGAGCAGCTGCTCGATCTCGGCGGGGTAGGCGTTGAAGCCGCCGACGATGAACATGTCCTTGAGGCGGTCGGTGATGCGCAGGTTGCCGTCGGCGTCGAGCACTCCGACGTCGCCGGTGCGCAGCCAGCCGTCCGGCGTCAGCACGTCCGCGGTGGCCCGCGGGTCTTCGTGATATCCGGACATCACGTGGTAGCCGCGGACCTGGACCTCGCCCGCCGTCCCTGTCCCCGCCACCCGGCCGTCGGTGTCCACGATGCGTATCTCGGTGCCGGGTATGGCACGTCCGGACGTGGCGGCGACGGTCGCGGGCGGGTCGTCGCGGCGGCACATCGTGACGATGCCGGAGCTCTCCGAGAGGCCGTAGGCGGTCAGGACGGTGGTGACGCCCAGTTCGGCGCGGAGCCGTTCGACCAGTTCCAGCGGTACGACGGCGGCGCCGGTGACGACCAGGCGCAGCGAGCCGAGGTCGTACCGGGCCCGGTCCGGGTGGTCGAGGAGCTGCTGGTGGAGGGTGGGCGGGCCGGGCAGGACCGTGACGCGCTCGGCGGCGATGTGGGCGAGCGCCGTGGGGACGCCGAAGACCGGCTGCGGGATCATCGTGGCGCCGCGCAGCAGGCAGGCGATGATGCCGGCCTTGTAGCCGAAGGTGTGGAAGAAGGGGTTGACGATCAGGTAGCGGTCGCCGGGCGCGAGTCCGGCGAGTGCGCTCCAGACGGCGTACGCGCGCAGTGTCTGGGCGTGGGTGATCACGGCGCCCTTGGGGCGGCCGGTGGTGCCGGAGGTGAAGATGATGTCGGACGGGTCGTCGGGGCGGATCGCGTCGGCCCGCGCGCGCACCGTGGCGGCGGGCACCGCCTCGCCCGCCGCCAGGAAGTCCTTCCAGGTGCGGAAGCCGTCGGGGGCGTCCCCGGAGAGGACGACGGCCTGTTCCAGGTCCGGCAGGCCGGGGAGCGGGCCGCGGCCGGTGCCGTCCCGGGCCGCGCGGCGCAGCGAGGCCACGTAGGACGTGCCGAGGAAGGTGCCGGTGACGAAGAGCAGGCGGGCGCGGGTGCGGCGCAGTACGTCGGCCGTCTCGGCGCCCTTGAAGCGGGTGTTGACCGGGACCAGGACGGCGCCCGCGGTCACCGCGCCGAGTGCGGCGGTGATCCAGTCGGTGGTGTTGGGGGCCCAGACGGCGACTCGGTCGCCGGGTGCGACACCGGCGGCGGCGCAGGCCGCCGCGGCCCGTTCGATCCGCTCCCCCAGCTGCGCGTACGTCAGGCGGTGACGGCCTTCGGCGACCGCCTCGGCCGGGCCGTACCGCTCGGCGGCGGTGCGCACGAGGCGGGGGATCGTGCCGTGCTCCAGGTCGGCGCGGGGGCCGGTGGCGTCGGGCTCGTCCAGGTCACCGCGCATCGCACAACCTCCCGCGAAAGAGCTGACTACCCGTCAGGTTAGCGGTAGCCTCCTCGGCTGTCAGCACGGATGGCCGAGGACCCGGCGCGGGGGGCCGCGTCCCCGGCCCGGATGTCCGCGCCGACGGCACCGAAGTCCGTACGGACGGCCGACCACGGAGGTGGCGATGGGCGCGACCCTCAAGGACGCGGCGGTGATAGCCGGGATAGGCCAGACGGCGTTCGCCAAGCGGCTGCCCGAGTCCGAACGCACGCTGGCGTGCCGGGCGATCGTCGCGGCGCTGGACGACGCGGGGGTCGCCCCGGCCGAGGTGGACGCGTTCGCCTCGTACACCATGGAGGAGACCGACGAGGTGGAGGTCGCCAAGGCGATCGGCGCCGGGGACGTCACCTTCTTCGCCAAGGCCGGTTACGGCGGCGGTGGTTCGTGCGCCACCGTCGCGCACCTGGCGGCGGCCGTCGCCACCGGGCAGGCGAGCGTGGGTGTCGCCTGGCGTTCGCGCAAGCGCGGTTCCGGGCCCCGCCCGTGGCGGAACACCGCTGTCCAACTGCCCACTCCGGCCCAATGGACCCGCCCCTTCGGTCTGCTCCGCCCCGCCGACGAGATCGGTGTCCTCGCCCGGCGCTACATGCACGACTACGGCGCCACCCGTGATCACTTCTTCAACGTCGCCCTCGCCTGCCGCAACCGGGCCAACCAGAACCCGGCCGCGATCATGTACGACCGGCCGCTGACCCGCGAGATGTACATGACCGCCCGCTGGATCAGCGAGCCGCTCTGCCTCTTCGACAACTGCCTGGAGACCGACGGCGCGCTGGCCTGCGTGGTCGTCGCCGCCGAACGCGCCCGCGACCTGCGCCACCGCCCGGTCTACGTCCACTCCGCCGCGCAGGGCCTGCCCGCCCAGCACCACGGCATGGTGAACTACTGGACCGACGACCCGCTCACCGGACCGGCCTGGACCGCCGCCCGGCAGCTGTGGAAGCAGGCCGACTTCGGCCCCGAGGACGTCGACGTGGCGCAGATCTACGACGCGTTCACCCCGCTGATCCCGCTGTCCCTGGAGGGGTACGGCTTCTGCGGGCGCGGCGAGGGCGCGGCCTTCACCGAGGGCGGCGCCCTGGAGATCGGCGGCCGGCTCCCCCTCAACACCGCGGGCGGCGGGCTGAGCGAAGCGTACGTCCACGGCTTCAACCTCATCACCGAAGGCGTCCGGCAACTGCGCGGCACCGGCACCGCCCAGGTCCCGGACGCCGCCACCTGTCTGGTCACGGCCGGTGAGGGCGTCCCCACATCGGCACTGCTGCTGAGGAGTTGAGTGCTCATGTCCACCAGCATGGGGCCGACCACTGACAACGGCCCCGAACCGGCCCCGGACCAGGGCGGACTCCGGAACACGCACTCCGCCGCGGCCCCCGCCGACGCCCTCCTGCTCCCCGTCCCGGACGACGACGGCGCCCCCTTCTGGGAGTACGCCGCCCGCCGCGAACTCCGCGTCCAGGCCTGCGCCGCCTGCGGTGAACTCCGCTTCCCGCCCCGCCCGTGCTGCCCGCACTGCCAGTCGTTCGACCACCGCTGGCGGCGGATGTCCGGCCGGGGCCGCGTCTGGTCGTACGTCGTACCGCACCCGCCGCTGCTGCCCGCCTACGCCGCGCAGGCCCCGTACAACGTCGTGGTGGTGGAGCTGGCCGACGCCCCGCGCATCCGCCTCGTCGGCAACCTGGTCACCGCCCCGGACGCCCCGCTGGACTCCGTCGACCCGGCCCGCATCCGCATCGGCGCCCCGGTCAGGGTGGCGTTCCACGAGCAGGCGCCGGGTGTGACCGTGCCGCGCTGGCTGCTGGAGCGGCCGTGACGATGCCGTCCGCACAGGAGGAGGCCCCGTCTCCGGTCCGTGTCGAGACGGCACCGGACGGCGTCGCCCTGGTCACGCTCAACCGGCCCGGACGCCACAACTCCGTCGACCTGGCGACGGCCGGCGCGCTCGCGGCCGTCTGGCGCCGGTTCCGCTCCGACGACGACGTGCGCGCCGTCGTCCTGGCCGGCGCCGGGCGTGCGGCGTTCTGCACCGGCATGGACCGTTCGGCGGACGTCCCGCAGCCGTCCTCCCCGTACTCGGCCGACGACCCGCTGCTCGGCATCGGCCCGAAGGCGAACGACCTGTGGAAGCCGGTCGTCGCGGCCGTCGAGGGGATGGCCTGCGGCGGGGCGTTCTACCTGCTGGGCGAGTGCGAGTTCCTGGTCGCCTCCGAGGAGGCCACGTTCTTCGACCCGCACACGACGTACGGAATGGTCAGCGCGTACGAGTCGGTCTACATGGCGCAGCGGATGCCGTACGGCGAGATCGCGCGGCTGTCCCTGATGGGCACGGCGGAGCGGCTCGGCGCCCGCCGCGCCTACGAGACGGGCCTGGTCTCGGAACTGACGCCGCCGGGCGGCGCGGTGGCCGCGGCCCGGCGGGCCGCCACCGTGCTCGCCGCCCAGCCGACCGGTGCGGTGCAGGGCACCGTACGGGCCCTGTGGGCGTCGCGGGAGGCCGCGCGGGCGCAGGCCGTGGCCCACGCCCCGCAGCTCATCGCGCTGGGCAGCCTGCCGCCGGAGCGGCAGGCGGAGCTCTTCGCGGCCCGGGTCCGGGACTTCCGGGTCCGATGACCTGGCCGGCCGTTCGTCCCGGGCGGCCCGTCACAGCTCCGACTTGCGCGCCCTGCGTATCTCGCAGGTGAACCACATCTGCTGCGTCGACCGGTTGGTGTAGTAGTACGTGGCCGTGTACGTCTCGGTCTGTCCCGGCCGGACGATGATGCTGCGCTGGTGCAGCCCGAACGCCGTGCCGTCGGCGGGCCGCGCCTTCATCCAGTTGACCGCCATCTCGTACTTGAAGGTCTTGGTGAGCGACGGGTTGGTCACCGAGACCGAGTATTCGAGGCGGCGGGCCGACTGGTCGTAGCGGCAGCTGTTGCCGCGCGCGTCCGAACGGCCGTCCGGGTCGTACGTCTCCTCCGGCGTCGGCGACGGCGAGTAGGAGTACGACGGCGAGTAGCTGTAACCGGTGGGGGGTGGCGGCGGCGGTGTCACCCGGCGGGCGTGCCCGCCGGGCAGCAGGGCGCCGCAGCCGACCAGTCCGAGCGCGCTGGCGGCCACCGTCGCGGCCGCGATGGCGGCCCGGCCGAGCCGTCGTCCCTCGGTAGCCATCAGGACAGCGGGGTGCGCTGGACGTCGGTGACCGAGCAGCGGTACGTGCCGGTGGTGGCGGCGTCGGACGGCACGTACTGGATCACGTCGAGCGAGTCGGTGCGGCCCGGCATCACGTAGGGGATGCTCGGGTGGCGGGTACCGAGGTCCTTGCCGCCCGGCGCGGTGAACTTCACCGTCAGCAGGTACGTGTACTTGGTGGTCGACGAGCTGTTGGTGGCGCTGACCGTGGTCTTCACGCTTCCGGCGCCGTTGTACCGGCAGCCGTCGATCTTGATGTCGCGCATGGCGCTGCGGCTGCTGCCGGAGCCGCCGGTGGTGTAGCCGGACGTGCTGCCGCCGGTGGTGTAGCCGGACGTGCTGCCGCTGGTGGAGCTGCTGGAGCTGCCGCTGCTGGTGCCGCCGTCGTAGCCGCCGGTGCTGGCCTCGTAGCCGCCGCTGGTGCTGCTGCCGCCCGTACTGCTGGAGCCGCCGTCGCTGCCACTGCTGTGGCTGCTGCCGCAGCCGCCGCCGTGCGAGTGACGGGCGCCGGTCAGCGCGACCAGGACCACCCCGGCCGCCGCGACCGCGCGGACATGACGGAACTTCATGATGTTGTGCCCCCGTTGACCCCGTTGAAAGAACCGCGCCGCACGCGCGGCGCATCTCGTCCTTATCTTTTCTTGACGAGTGCACGGCAGACTAGCAACGTCTTTGCATTACCCAAAATCTCTTCCTGACCAGGTAAAACGCGCAGCTCTGGCGCACGCGCGCAGTCGGGCGTAGCGTCGTTTACAGAGGGAAACGGGACGAATCAGCGACCTGAGAGGCGACGCCTGTGGTGCGCAACGTACTCGGATCCGTACTGGCCCTCGCCGGAGCGGCGGCCGCCGTCTGGAGCCCCTTCCGTGCCTGGTACGACGGCCGCCCCGGACGCGAGATCCGTATCGAGGACCTCTTCCGGGGCATCACCGGCGAGAAGGCCGATCTGTTCGGCTCGCTGTTTCTGCCGATGGCCTTCGCCGCGCTGGTGACCCTGGTCGGCATCGTGCTGCGCTCCCGCCTGCTCGTCACGGTGGCGGGCGTGGTGGTGCTCGGCTTCACCATCCTGTGGATGGTCCGCCAGGGCCAGGAGGCGGGCAGCCTGACGGTGGGCGAGAACGCGAACCAGGACCTCGGCCTCGGCGTGGCGTACGCCCTCGGCGGGGGCGCGCTGCTGTGGCTGGCGGCGCTGGTGATGAGCGGGCGCCGCGGCCTACGCGCCCGGCGTCGTGACGCGGGCTTCGACGAACGGTACGGCGATCCGGAACCGTACGCGGCTCCCGGCGGCCCCGGTCCCGCGCCCGAGTGGGAGCCCGGGCCGATCCGGGGCGGGGACACCCCGCCGCAGGGCGTGCCCGCATACGGCGCGCCGCCGCCCTCGACACCGCACCACCAGCCGCCCGTACGGTGGCCGGGCGCCGGGCACCCGCCGCCGGAGTCGGGGCAGGCCGCGGACGACCAGCCCACGCGCGCGGTCCGGATGCCGCCGGCCTCGGACGACCCGGGGCAGCCGCCGCCCCGCCCCGACGACGAGACGCGCCCCATCAGGACCACGCCGCCTCCGGAACAGCCGGACCGGCCGGCGGAACGGGCCGGTCAGCCGGACCGGCCCGAACAGCGGCCCTCTGCGGAGGACCGCCCGCGCTGGGACAAGGACCAGTAGGCTTACGGCCGTTGCCGCCCAGCGCGCCGTGGCGGCCCGTCACGAACGCCGCGGGCGGCCCGTCACGAACGCCGCGCCAGCCCCGTCCCCTTCGCCGCGTCCAGCGCGTACACGCACCGGTCCTTGCTGCACGCGTAGACCACGCCCCCGACGGCCACCGGCGTGCCGGTGATCTCGCCGCCGGTGGCCAGCTTCCAGCGCAGCTGCCCGCCCATCGCGTCCAGGGTGTACAGGCAGTGGTCGGCGGAGCCGAAGTGCACCCGGCCGTCCGCCACGACGGGCGCGCCGATCACCTCGCCGCCCGCCTGGAAGCGCCAGCGCGGCGTGCCCGTGACGGCGTCCAGGGTGTAGAGCGCCTTGCCGCTGCCGAGGTGGACGGCGCCGTCGGCGACCAGCACCGGTTCGGTGGACTGCCGGGCCTCGGTGGCGATGCGCCAGCGGTCCCGGCCGTCGGCCGCGTCCAGGGCGTAGACCGTGCCGAGGTAGTCGGCGAGGTAGAGGCCGCCGCCGGTGACCGCGGGCCCGGGCGCGAACGCGGGGCGGCCGAGGAAGGCGGCGGGCGCCTCGAAGTGCCAGCGCACCTCGCCGCGCGCGATGTCGATCGCCAGCACCCGGGTGCCCGCGGTGACGTACACGGCGCCGTCCGGCGCGGGCAGCAGCCGCACCGGGACGCCGCCGCAGGAGGCCGCGTCGCCGACCGGGTACGACCAGCGCTCGGCGCCCGTACGGGCCTCCAGGGCCTTCAGCCGCCCGTCGGCCCAGACGAAGACCGTGCCCTCGTGCAGGACCGGTCCCAGGTCGGCGGTCTCGAAGTCGGTCTGGACGCCGCCGGTCTCCCACAGCCGTTCGCCGGTGGCGGCCTCCCATGCCTGGACGCCGCCGCCACGGGTGCCGGTGACGACGGTGCCGCGGTCGGCCCTGAGGGCGTAGATCCAGCCGTCGCTGCCCAGGCGCCAGCGCTCGGTGCCGTCGGCCGCGTCGAGCGCGTACAGGCTCGGCCCGTCGGAGGCGTGGATACGGCCGTCCGCGACGGCCATGCTCCAGGCGACGTCGCGGGTCTTGAACTGGCGCCGGCCGCTGGCCACGTCGAGGGCGTGCACCTCGAAGGAGGTGACGTACAGCAGGTCGCCCGCGACCGTGGGCGTGCCCCACACGTCGTTGGACATGCGAAAACGCCAGGGGCGCCAGCGGGCCGGGGCAGCGCCTCCGGAAGCCCCGGCGGGGGCCTGCCCGGAGCCGTGCCCCGCGGCGCCGCCCTGCTGCGGCAGGGACGCGGGCGGGTCGCTCTCGTGGGGGCCGGGGACGGGCGCGCCCGCGGGCGGCCGGACCCAGTCCGTGGCGGGCGCCTGGGCGCGCGGCGGCTGCGGCTGGCCGCCGTCCCCGGCGCGGGGGCCGGGGCCTATCGGTGCCGAGGTGCCGGCGAGGCGAACGGAGCCGTCCGGAGCGTCGGCTTCCGGCAGCCGTGACGGTACGGGCGGGGCGGACGAGACCTGCGGGGCCACGGAGACCGACGGCGCGGCGGACACCGGACCGGCGGGCGCGGACTGCGGCGGCTGCGCGGCGCCGCGCGGGTCGGCGGCCCGGCGTGCGCC
This sequence comes from Streptomyces sp. NPDC030165, assembly GCF_055573595.1. Lineage (NCBI taxonomy): Bacteria > Bacillati > Actinomycetota > Actinomycetes > Kitasatosporales > Streptomycetaceae > Streptomyces > Streptomyces sp. NPDC030165. The sequence continues at coordinate 399,607 of NZ_JBVIBD010000002.1, forward strand.
GGGGCCCACGCCGGCGGCTCCGGCCCAGCCGGGCTCCGCCTCGGGCGCGGCCGTCGCACCGCCGCCGGCCTGCACGGCCGCGGCTGCCGGGGCGTTGCGCGGGCGCGGTGGCGGCGGCTGGGCGGGCGGCGGTGACTGCGGTACGGGCTGCCGCGCGGCGGCACGGGCCTGCCCGGAGCCGCCGCGGCCGGCGGACGCCGCCGCGGCCTGGCGACCGCCGCGCCGCCCCTCGATGAGGGCGACGGCGCCGGCCGGCAGCCAGGCGGAGGCGGTGCCGCTGTCGTCGCTGCCGGAGCCGAACAGGTGCGGCGCGAGCTGCGACTGGAGGTCGGCGGGGGTGGGGCGCCCTGACGCCTCCATCTGCATGCAGGACTCGATCAGCGGCCGCAGCTCGTCCGGCAGCCCGGCCAGGTCCGGGCCCTCGCGCAGCAGCATGAAGACCGTCTCGACCGGGTTGGCGCCGTGGAAGGGGGCGTGTCCGGTGGCGGCGAAGACCAGGGTGGAGCCGAGCGAGAAGACGTCGCTGGCGCCGGTGACGCTGCGGGAGTCGCGGGCCTGCTCGGGCGACATGTACGCGGGCGTACCGACGGCCACGTTCGTCATGGTCAGGCGGGTGTTGGAGACGCCGCTGGCGATGCCGAAGTCGATGACCCGGGGACCGTCCTCGACGACCAGCACGTTGGACGGCTTCAGGTCCCGGTGGACCAGGCCCGCGCCGTGGATGGACTGCAGCGCCTCGGCGATGCCGGCCGCGAGCCAGCGCACCGCCTGGGCCGGGAGCGGCCCGCACTCATTGACTATTTCCTCCAGGGAGGGTGCGGGCACGTACGCGGTCGCCAGCCACGGCACCGCGGCCCGGGGGTCGGCGTCCACCACCGCGGCGGTGTAGAAGCCGCTGACCGCGCGGGCCGCCTCGACCTCGCGGGTGAAGCGGACCCGGAACAGCTGGTCCTCGGCGAGTTCCGTACGCACCGTCTTGATCGCCACGCGCCGTCCGGACGCCGAGCGCGCGAGGTAGACCAGCCCCATGCCGCCGGCCCCGAGACGGCCGAGCACCTCGAACGGGCCGATCCGCCGGGGATCGTGCTGCGTCAGCTGTGTCAGCTGCTCCACCACTTGCCTGCCACCTCCCCGTGGGGCGTAAAAGAGACTCTCAAAAGCCAGTGGCCGCCGAGAGCCACTGCCCCGTGCAGCGTCTCACCGCCTGGCCGATTCGGCCGTACGCGTGCTGATTCTTCCTGGCCGGGCCCACGGTTGCGAACCCGGGGCCGCTCCCGTCGTGTCCCGGCGGCTCCTGCGGTGCGCACCGGTACCGTCACATGCCGTGACGGGCCCGTGCGGACGGGCGTCCGTACGGGTGTGCCCGGGGCACCGGCGCGGGCCGCCGGCGGGCTGTCGAACACCGTACGACCGGATCGCGCCGCGCCGTGCGGTCGCCGCGCCGTCACCTCGCCCGAAACCGGCGCCGGGCCGTCACCTCGTCCGGGTACGTCCGTCGAGCGCCGGTATGTCCCGCGGCCCCCGGCCTTCCCCCGCACGCAGCGGAAGGCGTCCGCCGAGCCTGCTGTCCGTACCGGTCATGCGCCCCGTCCCCGTTCTCTCCCCGCGCGCGGACCCCGTGCCGGGTCGGCGCCGCCGTGCCGTCGCGCACCGGCGCGGCCGTACCCACTGTGCCGTACTCAAGGTCGTCGCGCTGCCCCGCCGGGTGGTCACTTCTGCCCGGACGAGTGCCCTCGCGCAGGCTCCCCCTCACAGGTCCTCCACAGGCTCCGCACAGACCCGCTGCCGGGCCGCGCCGTCCGCGGCCCGACAGCGGGAGCTGCTACCGGTCCCAATTGTGGTGGGTGGGTGCCTACTTAGGGGCCATGACGCCGAAGCCGGCACCCTGGTTGTCGGCGAACACCGCGAACGGGCCGCCCGGTGTGCCGACCGGCTCCACCGTGATCCGGCCGCCGAGCCGAGTGGTGGTCCGTACGGCGTCGTCCATCCCGGGGACGAGGAAGCAGACGGTGAAGTGCGCCGGCATCGCGGCGGGGGCGTGCTCGTCCATACGGATGCGGCCGCCGATCTCCTGGTCCTGCCCGGCGAGCCGCCAGGGCCGGAAGCGCTCGTCGGACGCCGGGCTGTCGGCCACGCTCTCGAAGCCGAAGACCTCTTCGTAAAAGGCGTCGGCCTGCTCCGGCTCACGGGTGCTCAGGCTCGTCCAGACATACGCGCCGGGCTCGCGCCGGGCCCCGAAGCCCTGGTGGGTGCCGGCCTGCCAGACGCTGAAGACCGCGCCCGTCGGGTCGGCGGCGACCAGCATGGTGCCCAAGTCGCCGACGGGTGAGGCCTCCGAGACGATCCGGCCGCCCGCCCGCAGGATCCGCGCGCTGGTCCTGGCGGCGTCCGGGGTGGCGAAGTAGATGTTCCACGCGGTGGGCATCCGGCCGTCCCGCTTGGGCATCAGCCCGGCGGCCGCCCTGCCGTCCTTGTACGCCTCGGTGTAGTTCCCGAACTGCGGAGCGCCTTCGGAGAAGGTCCAGCCGAACAGCTCTCCGTAGAATCTCTTGCCCGCCTCCAGGTCGGGAAGCATGACATCGGCCCAGCACGGGACGCCCGCAGCGAATGCAGTCATGGGGCCAAACTAGCCCCGGATCAAGCTCCGCGCCCGGAGATTAATCGAACATTTTGCCAATTCGCTGTGATCACGTTCATTACCGGACATTCCCCGGCTGTCCGGCGACGGGCGCTCTCCGGCGGAATCCCGCCCCCCGCTTACCGGAAAGTTGTCCACAGCCTGTTGACAATACGATTCACTTGTTCGGGCCAAGGCGTCCCCCGGCCCTGCCCGGGCCGCACCGGCCGGCCGGTGCGCAGGGCCGGCCAGGACCGATACGGCCGAACTCCCGCATCCCCATTTGCAGGCAGCCAAATCGCGCTCCGATCACCCCTCGGTAAGCTGACGGCATGACAGGACAAGTTCGGACCGTCGACGGCAGAGTCGCCGGGCGCCGTGGACAGGCGACCCGGCAGAAGCTGCTCGACTGCCTCAGCGACATGCTCAGTTCGTCCCCGTACAGAGACGTCAAGGTCATCGATGTGGCCCGCAAAGCGGGCACTTCGCCCGCGACGTTCTACCAGTACTTCCCCGATGTCGAGGGCGCGGTACTGGAAATCGCCGAGGAGATGGCCAAAGAGGGCGCGAGCCTGACCGATCTGGTGGCCGGACGCTCCTGGGTGGGCAAGTCCGGCCGGCAGGCGGCCGAGGAACTCGTCGAGGGATTCCTCTCCTTCTGGCGCAGAAACGACGCGATCCTGCGCGTCGTCGACCTCGGTGCCGCCGAGGGCGACAAACGGTTCTACAAGATCCGCATGAAGATCCTGAATGCCGTCACCAACTCCCTTACGGACTCCATCAAGGAACTCCAGTCCAAGGGCAAGGTCGACAAGGACGTCAGCGCGGCCGCGATGGCCGGTTCGCTCGTCGCCATGCTGGCGGCGGTCGCCGCCCATCAGAAGGGCTTCACGAGCTGGGGCGTCAAACAGCAGGAATTGAAGCCGAACCTGGCGCTCCTGGTCCACCTGGGCGTCACCGGGAAAAAGCCCACCAAATAACCCAGGGCTCGCCCCACGGCTCACTCCTGCTTCCCACCCCACCACACAACTCGGGAATACCTCACGAAATAGCCCATGGAACGTTCTCCGTTCGCGCTCGTCCTGCCATAGCTGTACGTCACAGCGGGTGTTGTCCGCCCCTCGGGGCCGGCCGGCACCCGCTGTGCGCGTCTGCGGACCGCGCAGCGGCGGGCCGGGGCGCCGGCGCTCAGCGCGGCTCCAGCCGGAAGAGCCGGATCTCCCGGGTGACGCGCGCCTGGTACGCGGCGTACGGCGGCCAGAACCCGACCGCCGCCGCCCACGCCTCCGCCCGCTCGGCGCCCGTCAGCAGCCGGGCCCGTACGGGAACGTCCCGGCTCCGCCAACTGATCTCCGCCTCCGGGTTCTTCAGCAGGTTGGCCGTCCAGGCCGGGTGCCCGGGGCGGCCGAAGTTGCTGCCGACCAGCAGCCAGGTCCCGGTCTCCTCCTCCGGCAGGCAGGCCAGCGGCGTCCGCCGCGGCAGGCCGGTCCGGGCCCCCGTCGCCGTCAGGACCACCCCTGGCAGCATCCGCGCGCTCAGCAGCAGCCGGCCCCGGGTGAGCCGGTGCACCGTACGGTCCACGGCGGGCACGACGTACGGCGCCACCCGCGCGAACGCACGCGTCGCGGACACCTTCTGCACCACCCGCCTGCCGGACGCCTTCACCCGGGCGGACGCCGCCGCGCCGCCGGACGCTCCCGGGCCGCCGCATGCCCCCGGGCCGCCGGGCGCTCTCATACGGACACCCCTGCGCGCACCCCGCCGCCCCCGAACACTCCCGCCACTTCGGCGGCGCGCGCCCGCAGCCGGTGCACAGGTCCCAGCAGCAGCTCGTCGCAGACCGCGCGCTTGAAGAAGAGGTGGGCGTCGTGCTCCCAGGTGAAGCCGATACCGCCGTGCAACTGGATGGCCTCCCCGGACACCGCGCGCAGCGCCTCCAGGGCGTGGGCGAGCGCGAGGCCGGGGGCGCCGGGTTCGGCGCTCCCCTCGGGGCCGCCGACCGCCCATGCCGCGTAGTAGGCCGCGGACCGGGCCGCCTGCACCTGTACGTAGAGGTCCGCCAGCCGGTGCTGGACGGCCTGGAAGGAGCCGATGGCACGGCCGAACTGTTCCCGCACCTGGACGTACTCGACGGTCCGCCCGAGCGCCGCGTCCGCCGCCCCGGCCGCCTCGGCGGCCACCGCCGCCGCGACCACGGCCCCCGCCCGCGCGAGCACGCGCCCGACCTGCCCGTCCGCCTCGTGCACCCCATCCGCCCCGTCCGCGCCGAGCAACGACGCGCGCACATCGCGCAGTTGGACGGCTCCCAGCGCCCGGGTCTCATCCATCACCGTCTGCCGCACCCGCACCACACCGGGCGCGTCCCCCCGTACGACGAAGAGCATCGTACGGCTGCGCGCATAGCCGCCCGTGTGCGCGGCCACCAGGAGCAGCCCCGCACTGTGCCCGCCCAGCACCTGCGCGGCCTCCCCGTACAGCCGCCACTCCTCCGCCGCCCCGGATCCCTTCGCCCCCTCGCTCCGCCGCGCCTGGATGCCACCGGCCCGGCCGCCGCCCGCCCAGTCCCCGCCGTTCCGGCCGGTGAGCGCGAGGGCCGTGCCCAGCTGCCCGCCCGGTACGGCGAGCGCGCCCGTCAGCTCGCCCGACGCGAAGGCGGGCAGCAGCTCCGTACGCTGCCGGTCGGTCCCCAGCGCCAGCACCAGCGGAGCGGCGAGGGCGGCGGTGGGCAGCAGCGGCGACGGCAGCAGCACCCGTCCGGCCTCCTCGCAGGCCAGCGCCAGCTCGGTGGGCCCGCAGCCGACGCCGCCGTACGCGGTGGGCAGTGCCAGTCCTGGCAGCCCCAGCTGTTGCGCGAGCTGTCGCCAGAGGTTGGGGTCGTACCCTTCGGGGGTGCGCACGGCGGCCCGGAGGTCGTCGGGGCCGCAGCGCTTGTGGAGCAGTTCGCGCAGCGTACGGCGGATCTCGTCCTGCTCCTCGGTGAACGCGGCATCCATCGGCGGGCTCCTCCCGACCGTTCGACGACCTGGTCCGGCACAGCCGGCGGCCCGGGCCGTCCGAGCACCCGGCACCGCCGACCTGACGGGTCGTCATAGTAGGTACGACAGCCGTCATTTCCCAGCCTCACGCGCGCTTGTCACCCAGCAGCCGCGCCCTCCCGCCTCGCCCATACCTGATGTACCGTCAGGTTCATGCCGCCAGGGAGTGCAGTAACGTCCCCCCGCAAGGTCGCCATCGCCGGTGTCGCCCTCTCCGACTGCGGACGCGTGGACGGGGCCACTCCGTACGCCCTGCACGCCCAGGCCGCCCGCCGCGCGCTGGCCGACTCCGGCCTCGACCGCTCACTGGTCGACGGCTTCGCCTCGGCCGGGCTCGGAACTCTCGCACCCGTGGAGGTCGCCGAGTACCTGGGACTGCGTCCCACCTGGGCCGATTCCACCTCGGTGGGCGGCGCCACCTGGGAGGTGATGGCCGCGCACGCCGCGGATGCCATCGGGGCCGGGCAGGCGCGCGCGGTCCTGCTGGTGTACGGGTCCACGACGCGCGCCGACCTCAAGGCCGGCCGCCGTACCGCCAACCTCTCCTTCGGCGCCCGCGGCCCGCTCCAGTACGAGGTGCCGTACGGCCACACGCTCGTCGCCAAGTACGCGATGGCCGCGCGCCGCCACATGCACCAGTACGGCACGACCCTTGCCCAGCTCGCCGAGGTCGCCGTCCAAGCGCGCGCCAACGCGGCCACGAACCCGGACGCCATGTACCGCACGCCGGTCACCGTCGACGACGTACTGTCGGGCCCGCTGATCGCCGACCCCTTCACCAAGCTCCACTGCTGCATCCGCTCCGACGGCGGCTGCGCGGTCCTCCTGGCCGCCGAGGAGTACGTACGCGACCTGGCCAGGCCGCCCGTACGGGTCCTGGGCACGGGCACCGCCGTATCGCACTCCGCGATGTCCGAGTGGGACGACTTCACCGTCTCCCCCGCCGCCGTCTCCGGCCGCCTCGCCTTCGAACGGGCCGGAGTACGCCCGTCGGAGATCGACGTGGCCCAGATCTACGACGCCTTCACCTACATGACCCTCGTGACGCTGGAAGACCTCGGCTTCTGCGCCAAGGGCGAGGGCGGCGCATTCGTGGCGAAGGGCCGCCTGCTGCGCGACGGCGCCCTCCCCGTCAACACCGACGGCGGCGGCCTGGCCGCCTGCCACCCCGGCATGCGCGGCCTGTTCCTGCTGGTCGAGGCGGTACGCCAACTGCGCGGCGAGGCAGGCGAGGGCCGCCAGGTACGACGCCCGGACGGCGCCCTCCCGGAACTGGCCGTAGCCTCCGGCACGGGCGGCTGGTTCTGCTCGTCGGGGACATTGGTGCTGGGGCGGGGGTAGGACGGGGCGGGGGCGAGGTGAGCGGGGAACCTGGTGCCCGCGTGACCCGTTTCACCGGTCATGGCGAGCGGAGCCACACGGCAGGCCGCGCGTCTGTGCCGCTGCCCTACGAGAAGGCCAGGGTGTACTCCACGGCACGCGAAGTCGTCGGCTCGAAGCCCAACCTGCGCAGCGCGTCGTGCAGTTCCTCGTCGTCGGGCGCCGCGTTGACCTCGGTGTCGCGGAGGCCTGCGTGGTCGGTGTCGAGGGTGTGCAGGGCTGCCGAAGTGAGGGCGGTGAGCGCGTCGGCGGTGCTGTCGGCTTCGCGGTTGTGAACCAGGCGGGCGCGGTCGCCGTCCAGCTCGACGTCGTACCAGGCGTCGTCCGTACCGATACGGAACGCGACGCCCTCCTCCTCGGAGGGGAGCTGCCGTACTGCCGCATCGCCCACGGGCACACCGGCCGGCAGGCCGCGCCGCCACCAGCGGTAGACCTCACCGCTCTCCAGGGCCCCCAGTTCCACCGCCGCCTTGCCGGGGCTCGCGTCCTCCTCCGTGATCCACCGCAGCGCCGTACCGCCCGCCTTGCGGGCCACGTCCGCCGCTGCCCGCAGCAGGGGGATCAGGAGCGCGTCCTCCGCGCAGTCGAGGACGGCGACGAAGCGCAGGGCGGGGTCGGGGGCGCCGATATCCATCAGCGCGACCGACCCTTCGACGGCTCCCTGGGGGCGGGCGGCGAGCACGGCGACCGTGCGGTCTCCGCACCACAGCTCACCGGCACGGTCCGGATCGGTTATACATTCAACGAAGTTTGCCATTTCTTTACCTTATGGAGAATATCTCCCCTCTGTCCACTATGGTCCCGGCACCCCGCAGGCCGCTCACCCGAGGGTGCCGAGGAAGTCCCGTACGGCCCTGGTCAGGCCTTCCGGGTCCTCGGCCGGGATGAAGTGCCCGGCGTCCAGCTCCACACGGCGGGTGCGCGGCCGCCGTTCCGCCATCTCCCGGGCCAGCTCCGGCGTCAGCAGGAAGCTCTTACGGCCGTGGACGAGCAGCGCCGGGCAGTCGCTGCCCAGCCAGACCGGCCAGTGATCACCGCGTACGCCCAGGTCGGACGCGACGATGTCCTGCGGCACGAACGGCAGCCGCCAGCTTCCGTCGGCCTCCTGCCGCAGCCCGTCGGCGACCAGGGGGGCCGCCGGGCCGAGACCGTCGAGCAGCGCCTCACGGGTCGGCGCCCGCTGAGGCCAGTCGAGGCAGAAGGCGATACCGCTGGGGCCGGTGTCCGTGATCACGACCGGGTCGTCCACGTTGATCAGCGCGCGCACCCGGCCGGGGTGCCGGGCGGCGAGGTGGTACGCGTTCTTGCCGCCCATGGAATGGCCGAGTACGACGGCGGACGGCAGCCGCAGGTGGTCGAGCAGGGCCACGGCATCGGCCACATAGCCCTCGCGGGAGTGGTCCGGCGCGCGGTCCGACTCGCCGTGGCCGCGCTGATCGGGAGCGATCAGCCGCCATTCCGGCGCGAGTTCGGCGGACAGCATGGCGAAGCTGCGGCCTTCGGAGAAATGCCCGTGCAGGGCGAGGAGGGGTTTTCCGGCGGCTGGGCCGAAGTCGAGATAGGACAGGCGGCGGCCGCCCAAGAACAGGTGGTGGCGGTGGTCTTGTGGTGCATTCATGCCGCTCACGCTAGGCGTGAAGACCCCTTAGTCTGTAAGGGTTATTTTCCGTTGATCGACCGAAATATTGTGTGAGCGCATGAAGAAGCAGGCCCGTCTCACGGCCTTCCTCGCGGCCGCCGCCGTCGCACCGGCCGTACTGTTCTCCTCCCCGGCGGTCGCCGCCGAGGCTCCCGCCGCCGCCAAGTCGGCGCCGGACCACGGGGCGGAGGCGAAGCCGGACGCGCCCGCGAAGAAGTCGGATGACCGGTCCGTGGAAGAGGACCGGATCGCGATCCTGCGGATGCTCGCCGACAAGAACGCCGGTAAGGCGCTCGTCCGCGAGGCCAACAGTGCGCTCGACGGCACTCCGGAGGACCTGCGCCGCTTCCTGGAGACGGGCCAGTACGCGGCACGCGACGAGGACAACACCTTCGCGATCTTCCGGATTCTGGCGGGCAAGGACGTCGGGCCGTGCCTGAAAGAGGCGGCGAGTGAGGCGCTCGACGGGTCCCCGCAGGACCGGGTGCGGTTCCTGGAGACCGGTCGGCGCGACGCGTACCGTACGGACATCCGCATCCGGGCGACCCAGATCGCAAGCATCGGCGGCCCCGCCGTGAACGCGGCTGCCCGCGATGCGCTCTGGGGCAACGACGACGCCGCGATCGAGCACTTCCTCGCCGTAGGCCAGTACGAGGCCCGCGCCAAGGACGAGGCCGCCGAGAAGAAGGCCAAGGAGGAGAAGGCCGCCAAGGACAAGGCGGAGAAGGACAAGGCCGCGAAGGAGAAGGCGGCCGGGGACAAGGCGGCCGAGGAAGCCAAGGGCGGCGGCAAGAACGTCACGCCTGCCGTCGACACCAAGTCCGCGGGCGGTCCCGGCGCCACCGCCCCCTCCGGCACGGTCTCCGGCCACGCCCCCACGTCCACCGGCAGCGGCACCGACACCGGCAGCGGCGGCAGCAGCAGCCTCGCCTCCACCGGCGTCAGCCCCATCACCCCGTGGGCCGCCGGCAGCGCCGCCATCGGCGTCACGGCGGGCGCGGTCCTGGTGCTGGCGGGTCGCCGCCGCACCGCCGCCGACCGCGGCTGAGACCGAACGACGGGGCGCCCGGCCGCCAGGCCGCCCGGGCGCCCCGACGAACGACCGGCCCTCAGCCCCCCAGTGGAGCAATCCGCCGCTGCGCCACCAGCACCGCCGCCCGGAACCGCGGATCGGGCCGCAGCGCGTACTCCCGGCGGCACGCCTCCGTGAACTTCACTACGTGCTCGTCACCGTGCTCGACGGCCCGCGCCCCCAGTTCGTCCAACGACGGCAGTCCGTCGGCGAGTTCACCGGACAGCTCGCGGCGCCACACCCCCGTCCCCTCCCCCCGCCTGCTCGTCGTGAAGGCGAGGAGCAGCGCGGTGTGCACCTGCCACAGGGCGGCCAGCGTCGGTTCGTACTGTTCGGCGGGCAGGTGCGGCAGTACGAGCCGTACGGCGGCGGGCGCGGTGACGCCGTGGATCAGCGGTACCGGGAACACCTCGTCGTGGCTCAGGTACACGTCGGAGAACTGCGTCGTCATCTCACTCAGCAGCCGCGGCGCGTGGTCGACGGCCAGCGCGTCCAGCGCCTCGCCGTAGCCCGGGAGTTCGGCGAGCCGCGCCAGCCGCCCGCCCGCCACGCCCGGGTTCATCGGCCCGCCGTCGCCCGGTATGCGCGGCAGCGCCGCGATCGCCCCCGCCAGGTCGTACGTCCCGCGCAGCCGCGCCTGCCCCGGTAGGACGGTGTAGCGGGCCGCCCAGTACGCCAGCCCGCGCGCGAGTTCGGTGAGTTGCGCGTCCGTGGGTTTGCCGCCGTCCGCGCCGTAGAGCGCCCGTACCGCATGCGCCGTACGGATCAGGCCGTGCGTCAGCCCCGCGAAGAGCCCCGGCAGCAGGCGCGGCCACCAGCGGGCGAGTACGTCGTGCCAGGACGCTTCGGCCAGCTCCCGTGCGAACAGCCCCTCCCAGTCACCGGCCCGGTCGAACGCCCCGAGCGCCGGCCGCCAGGAGCTCTCGTCGGCGGGGTCGAGGGCGAAGCGTGCGGCGGGCGGTTCGTGGTGGGGCATCGCGACCCGGTAGCGCTCCACCCACCCGGCCACCTCCCCCTCGTGCCCGAGCATCGCCAGCGCCTCGGCGCCCATCGGCCCGTGGTTGGCGAGGTCCGCTCCGACGCCTCGCTCGTACCCCAGGTCGTCCATACGCTCCAGTGCTTCGTTGACCGCGTCGTGATAGCTGACCGACGGCATCCCGACTCCCTCCCGTGCGCGCTGACAGCCAAACAGTTCGGAAATACAAACCGTCTAGACTCGCAGTATGCCGCACGCCCCCGACGAGAACTCCGCGCGGGTACCGACCCCCGAAGAAGTCGAGGTCATCGGCCTCATCCCGCTGCTCGCCCCGTACTTCCGCAAGGGCCTCGTCCAGGGCGTCATGCCGGAACCCCTCCTCGGCTCGATGACGTCCCACCACCTCACCCCACGGCACGGCGCGGTACTCCCGCAGCTCCTCGCGGGCGCCCTGACCGTCGGCGACCTGGCCCGGCGGCTACGGGTCTCCCTGCCGACCGCCAGCGAACTGGTCGGCGCCCTGACCCGGGCCGGCATCGTGGAACGCAACGAGGACCCGGCCAACCGCCGCCGGATCCTCGTCTCGCTGACCCCCGACCACCGCCCCGCCGTGGAACGCTTCATCGCGACCCGCTCCGAGCCGCTGCTGCGCGCCCTCGACACCCTCTCGCCCCGCGACCGCGCGGGCTTCGTCGCGGGCCTGGCGGCGTGGACACGCGAGGCGCTGGTGTAGCGCCGTACCGGTCCCGCTCTACGCCGCCGGCCGCGCCCCGACCACGAACTCCGCGCCGAACGGATCCGTCACCCGCGCCTGCCGCACGTACACCGTGTCCTCCGGCTCGGACGCCGTCCCGCCCGCCGCCACCGCCCGCGCCACCGCCGCGTCCGTGTCCGCGACCTCGAACAGCGTCGCCCAGCCCGCCGCCCCGGCGGACGGGTCGCCCACGATCCCGCCGATCTCGTGCCCGTCCGGGCGCCGCAGGAAGGTGAAGTCGACGTCCGGCAGGTCCGGGTTGCCGTCCAGGGTGTAGCCGAAGACCGCCGCATAGAACGCGCGGGCCGGGGCGGCGTCCGGCGCCACCAGGTCGTTGCGTACGAGGGAGTTCGGCTCGTTGACGACCTCGCAGCCGACGTGGGCGCGTCCCTGCCAGAGCCCGAACTGCGCCCCTACGGAGTCCTCCGCGAGGGCGGCTCGCCCGTAGTCCCGGATCTCCACCGGACCCCACAGCACCCGGCCGCCCGCGTCGGCGATCCGCTTGGCCGTGCCGTCGCAGTCATCGACGGCCATGTACATGGTCCACGCGCCGCCCGCCGCGTCGGGCCGCTCCATCAGACCCGCCGCGCGCCGCCCGTCCACGAGCCCGACGGCGTACCGCCCGCCCTCCATCGCCTCCGTCTCGTACGTCCAGCCGAACAGCGCCCCGTAGAAGTCCATGGCGCGGCCGAGATCGGGAACGGCCAGCTCGATCCAGGTGGGCGTTCCGTCGGGCTGATTGCCGGTGACACGGCTCATGACGTGCTCCTCACGGTGCGGGGCGGCCGGGGCGGCCGCGCTGGCCGATGTCGAAGACGCTAGGCGTCATGCAGGACAGGACGTGTCCTACATGGTCCTGTGCGGGCGGGCCCGGTCCGTAACACCTCTGCACCCGCGTCTACGGCGTGCCGTTACGCCCTCGCCGAATTGCCGCAACAAAGGACAGACAACATCATGTGCGGTGGGAGCCCCGCCCGCCATCGCCCTTCAGGCCCGACCGGAAATGACGTACCGATGCTCCGTTCCCTGCCGGCCGTGGCCCTCGCCGCCCTGGCCGCCACGTGCACGGTGCTCAGCGGGTGCGACGGGACGGGTGCGGCGAAGAGCGCCGGACGCACACCGGCCGCGAGCGCTCCCGAGCGGGTGTGGACCGGAAAGACGCCCCCGGAGCCCCTGGGGCCGCCGAACTCCGCCGGCAGGCCGACACCGCTGCGGTCGCTGCCGCGCGTACCGTCCGGCGACATCCATGAGCTCGCGCCGCTCGTCATCGCCCGGGCCGCGGCGGAGACCATGAGCGATGACGACGACACGGCGAAGAAGATCAAGGAGTGCCGGGGCCTCCGCCACAAGTCGTGCGCCGTACAGACACCGCACTACCGGGACCTGAACGGCGACGGCAAGGACGATCTGCTGCTCGCCATCGAGACCAGCGACAGCTGGCTGTCCCTGTGGTCCTTCACCGTCAAGGACGGGGTGATCACCCAGATCCTGGGCGTCTCACAGCGCCCCCGGTCGGTCGAGCTGTCGGGCCGCGAAGTGATCGTGCAGGAGCCGGTCGACACGGGCGGCTACGATCTGCGCCGGATCTACTCCTGGGACGAGCGGCTGCAGGCCCTCAACGAACGGGTCACCGAGTACGTGCAGTCCGGCCCTGAGAAATGAGCCGGAGAAAGTCGGCCCAGGCGGCCGGGGGGACGGCGAGCGCCGGGCCGGTCTTGTTCTTGGAGTCGCGTATGTGGATGGTGGTGGGGGTTGGGGCGACTTCGACGCACGTTTCACCATCGGGGTTGCTGTGACTGCTTTTGCACCAGGTCAGTTTGGGGCTCACGCTCACCCTGCCAGTTTCTCGACGAATTCCAGCGACCTCTGCGGGTCCATGGCCTGAGACCGGAGGGCAGCGATCCTCTGGGCGTACTGATTGGCCTCAGTCGGCCTCGTCAGCAACCTACCCTTGCCCTGCCCCTCCATGAAGATGCTGAATCGCCCGTCCGGGGAGAACACCACGTCCAGCGGACCGCTGAGTCCCGCGTGCTCGGTCACGTTCGTGGGCATCACCTGCAGCATGACGTGATCCAGCTCGTGAAGGGTCTTCACGACGTGAAGCAGGCACCTCTTGAATGCCGCAACACCGCCGATCGGCCGCTCGAACACCGACTGCTCGACCACGAAGCTCACCGTCGGGGCCGGGTCCCGGATGAGCGCGGACTTCCGTTCCAGCCGCTCTTGCACCAGCCGCTCGACCTCGCTCTTGCTGTACGCCGGCAGCCGAGTCCGGAACAGGGCCCAAACGTAATCGGGTGCCTGCAGCAACCCGGGCAGTACGAGGCTCTGGTACCCCTCCAGACTCAGGGCCTCGCTCTCCAGCGCCTTCCACTCCCGGAATTGATCACGCTCCGGCTCCTGTTCCATCAGGCCGATGCACGACTCCAGCTCGCCCTCAGCTGCGGTAAGCCGGTCGGCCTCGGCCAGAAAGCCCGCACTCGGGATGCGTTCCGCACGCTCGTAAGCCCCCTCCAGCGACTCCGAAACGTGTGCCTCACGGGCCAATTCCTTTTGCGTCATCCCCGCGCGCTGCCGCCAAGAGCTGATGAGCCCACCGACATGCACGCGTGCGGGTGAGGGGTCCGCCCCCTGCACGACCATGATCAACCACCCCACAACCCACCTTGTATGCCACCAACTCCTGGTGACGCTACGCACACGTGCCGACCATTGAAGCCATGACGACCGAAAACCACCCCCAGGAGCCACGCCTCCTCCCCTGGGCCAGTCAGGACGGCAAGCCCTGCTACGTGATCGGCGACGGGCGCGGCCCCGTGTCCGACCTGGCCGACGAGCTGGAGGAACTGCAACTCTCCATGGCCGTCCATCTCTTGGACCATTCGCGGGCCACCCTGAACCGGCCCGAGCCCCCCACCCCCACCGAGCTGCGCTTCATCACCAACCGCCTCACCGAGTCACTGAGCGACGCCGTACGCGTGGCCGACAGCCGGGGCCGCAGGCTCGACCAAGCCCTGCACGCACCGTGAGCCACATGAATCCATACATCCGTACTAGACAAGCGTATAAGACATCCGTATAGTCGGCGGCATGACCTCGACAACCCGTCCTCACGCCCTCGTCTCCGGCGCCGGCATCGGCGGTCCCGCCCTCGCGTACTGGCTGCACCGTTACGGCTACGCCGTGACCCTCGTGGAGCGCGCGCCGCGACTCCGTACCGGCGGCTACAAGGTCGACCTGCGGGGCGCGGCCATCGAGGCCGCAGACCGTATGGGCGTACTGCCGGAGATCCGGCGCGCCAGTACGGACATGCGGACCGGCGCGTACGTGAACGGCGACGGCCGGCGGGTGGCCACGCTGCCCGCCGACATCTTCGGCGCCCGGGTGGACGGCGACGACGAGGTCATGCGCGGCGACCTGACCCGCATCCTTTACGACCGCACGCGCGACGACGTGGAGTACGTCTTCGGCGACTCGGTCAGCTCACTCACAGACGACGGCACGGGGGTCGACGTCACCTTCGAGCGCGCGGCACCGCGCCGTTTCGACCTCGTCGTCGGCGCGGACGGCCTGCACTCCACCGTTCGCCGCCTCGCCTTCGGCGACGAGTCCCGGTATCTGCGGCACATCGGCGCGTACATGTCCTCGTTCAGCGTTCCCGGGGAACTGGTGTCGCCGCGCGAGGAGTTGTACCACCTGGCTCCCGGCCGGCTCGTCTGCGCGTACAGCGCGGCCGGTGACGGTAACGGTGACGGGGACAGCGGCGCCAAGGCGTGGCTCACCTTCCGCTCGCCCCGGCTGGACTACGACCACCGCGACGCGGACGCGCAACGCGAGCTGCTGGCCGACGCGTTCGAGGGCGTCGACTGGCAGGTGCCACGGCTCCTCGAAGCGTCCCGCGCCGCCGGCGACTTCTACTTCGACGGGCTGCACCTGATCGAGATGGACCGCTGGTCGCGCGGGCGCGTGGTGCTGCTGGGCGACGCCGCGCACTGCGCGTCACCCGCGTCGGGGCAGGGTACGGGGATGGCGCTGGTGGGCGCGTACGTACTGGCCGGGGAACTCGCGGCGGCGGGCGGCGACCCGCGTACGGGCTTCGCGCGCTACGAGGCGGAGATGCGCCCGTACGTCACGGCGAACCAGCGGATGGCGGAGAAATTCGTACCGCAGATGACACCCGCCTCCAAGGGAGCGATCCGCTTCCGGCACATGATGCTGCGGCTGCTGCCCCACATGCCGTGGAAGAACTACGTGGCGAAGAAGCTCGCCGAGGACGTACAGCGCTGCGCCCGCGCGATCACCCTCAAGCCGTACGGCACCCATCCCCCGGCCCCGGCTCCCACATCGGCGTAAGTCGGAACCTTTTGCCCCGGCGGGGCATCTCTCTCCCCGTAAGGGCCCGGCCTGGTGGAGGAGTTGTCCGTATGGTGCGTCGAGTTCGGGTGCTGCTGTTGACAGCCGCACTGCTGCTGACAGGTTCGGTGATCTGGTCCGCGCCGGCCTCCGCCGTCATCGGCGGGGCGAAGAGCACGTACGGCCCGTGGGCGGTACGCATGCTCATCGACGGCCAACCGACCTGTACGGGGACGGCGGTCGCTCCCCAGTGGATACTCACCGCCTCGCACTGCTTCTACGAGCAGGCGAAGCCGGTCGCCGACAAGCGGATCTCCTTCCGGGTCGGCAACCTCGACATGCGCAAGGGCACCACGGTCCGGCCGCTGCCCGGCAAGCGCGTGGGAAGCGCGAAGGCCGACATGATGCTGGTCAAGGTCCCGAAGATGAAGATCCCCACGGCGCGCCTGGCCACGGCCGGCGTCCGCGTCGGCCAGACCGTGCGGCAGTACGGGTGGGGCGCCACCTGCACCGACGACGAGAACACCTGCCAGTCCCCCGTGCTCAAGCAGTCGGACCTGCGCGTCGTACGGCCGGACGACCGCCGCTGCAAGGGCTACACGGCACCGGGCGGCCCGGACTTCTGCATGGAGAAGGTGACCGGCATCCCGGCCGGCGGCGACTCCGGCGGCCCGGTGATGAGCATCGGACCGCGCGGCACCGAAACCCTCCTCGGCGTCTTCAACGGCTCGGACCGGGAGACGGTCGCCCAGGCCGGAGAGGTCTCCCAGCAACTCGCCTGGATCCGCTCGGTCACCCGCCACTAGGCCGACTCGCGCCAGGCACTGCCTGGTCCGCCGCCCGCGGGCCGGCGGACTAGGCTGCCGGCCATGGTCGAACACCCGGCAGAGAACGCGCCCCCGCACACGGAAACGGGCACGGGGGCGGATGCGGGCGCGGGCCCGGACTCCGACGAGCGCTTCCACGCCCTCCTTCGCTCCCTCCGCGTCTGGGACTGCGAGCTGCCCGCCGTCGACCCCGATCCGGCACACGCCCCGGCCGACCCGCTGCCGCTCTTCCGGCAGTGGCTGCGGGAGGCCGCGGAGGCGGGCGTGCCCGAGCCGCACACCATGACGCTCGCGACGGCGGACGCGGCCGGCGACCCCGACGTACGCACCCTGATGCTGCACGACGCCGACGAGCGCGGCTGGCACTTCGCCTCCCACCGCGGCAGCCGCAAGGGCCGCGAACTCGCCGCCCGGCCGCGCGCCGCCCTCGGCTTCTACTGGGCGGGCGTCGGCCGCCAGGTCCGCGTACGGGGCCGGGTCACCGAGGCGCGCCCGGAGGAGAGCGCGGCCGACCTGCACCGCCGCTCCACGGGTGCCCTGGCCGCCGCCCTGGTGGGCCACCAGAGCGAAGTCCTCGCCTCGTACGCGGACCTCGAACGCGCCTCGGAAGCCGCCTGGGAGCGGGCCCGGCAGGACCCGACCGCTCCCGTCCCGAGCTGGACCCTGTACGTCCTGCGCCCCGACGAGGTCGAGTTCTTCCAGGGCGATGCCCGCCGCCGCCACGTACGCATCAATTACCGCCGGGCAGGCGAGGCCTGGGCCCGGGAACTCCTCTGGCCGTAGGCGGGTGCGGCGTCAGAGGCCGGCGCCGCCCACTGCCACCCACGGGACATGGGCCGGTATGTGATTGCTTTCATCCCCTTTGCCCTACGCCCGGCCCGTATCCGGCCTTACCGCCCTTCTTATGGCATTCGGGTCAACCGGGGCAATGCCACGCATGACACGCGCGGCACGCGGCTACGGTGCCGGGAGGGCAGCGGGCCCGACCGGATCACGCCCGCGTGAGGTGGAGGGGCCGCCGATGCGCCGTACGACCAGGAGCCGCCCACGAGCAGTCCGGGGGGTGCGAGGAGCGTTCCTGTCCCTGCTCGCACTCGCCGCCGTAACGGTGTCGACGGGCCCGGTACCGGGGAGGGCGGCCGCTGTACCTGAGAGGGCGGGGGCGCCGGGGAAGGCGGTGGCGGGGAAGGCGGCGTCAGGAAAGACGATCGTGCTGCCGGGCGCCACCTCGGCCGAAGGCATCGCCGCCGGTCACGGTTCCACCTTCTACGCGGGTGACTACTTCGGCGGGGACATCTTCCGCGGGGACATCGAGGCAGGCACCGCCACCCGCTTCATCGACGCGCCGCGCGGCAGGCACGCCCTCGGCATGAAGACACACCACCGCCATGACCTGCTGTTCGTCGCCGGCGGGCAGGCCGGGCGGGCGTACGTCTACGACACCGGGACCAAGCGCACGGTGGCGAGCTACCGGTTCGGTCCCGCGGGCTCGGCGTTCATCAACGACGTGGCCCTGACCCGGGACGGCGCGTGGTTCACCGACTCCCTCCGGGCCAAGCTCTACTTCGTACCCGTCGACCGGCACGGAACGCCCGGCCGCTTCACCACGCTCCGCGTCAGCGGCCCGGCCTCCGACATCACCGGCCGGTTCAACCTCAACGGCATCCAGACCACGCCCGACGGACGGACCTTGATCGTCGCGCACTCCCGCAAGGGCGCGCTGTACACGGTCGATCCGGCGAGCGGGCGCAGCACGGCCGTCGACGGGGTGCGCGTACCGAGTGTCGACGGCATCGTGCTGCGCGGGCGCACCGTGTGGGCCGTCCAGGGTTTTCACGACCAAGTGCGGCGGATCGCGCTCAACGCCTCGCTGACCAGCGGCAAGGTGCAGAAGACGATCACGTCCCGGCTGTTCCGGACCCCGTCGACGGCGGCTCGCTTCGGGGACACGCTCGCGGTGGTGAACGCCAAGCTCCATACGGGCACGCCGCCCACCGCGAAACGGTATGAAGTGATCACTGTGGGCGGCTGAGACGGACGGGTCCGTCCCGCGCCGGCGCTCAGAACCGCTGGTACATGATGTGCAGGCCGACGTAGCCCTCGGAGGGATGCTGGAAGCCCTCGGGGAGCGTCGTCATGATCTCGAAGCCGAGTGACTTCCAGAGGGCGACGGCACGCGTGTTGGTCTCGACCACCGCGTTGAACTGCATGGCCCGGAAGCCCGTCGCACGCGCCCAGTCGACGGCGTACTCACCGAGCGCGCGGCCCACACCGCGGCCGCTGTGCGCCGGATCGACCATGAAGGAGGCGCTGGCGATGTGGGCGGCGCCGCCCATGTGGTTGGCGTTCATCTTGGCCGAACCCAGGACCGTACCGCCGTCGTCCACGGCGACGACCGTACGGCTCGGCGGGGCGAGCAGCCATGTCGCACGACTGGTCGGCTCGTCCATGTCGCGGGGGTAGGTGTACGTCTCTCCGGCCGCCACGATGGCCCGGAAGAACGGCCAGATGGCGGGCCAGTCGGCCGCGGTCGCTTCTCGGATCAGCACGCGCGCCAGCATGACGGGGGCGGGCGCGGCGGGCCAGCGAATTTCCGTCCCGGCCGGTGCGCGAGCGCGCTCAGGCGTTGACGGGTGGGGCCGCCTCCGGTGACTGGCGGGTGTGTCCGTCTTCGGTGACTGGTGGGGCGTGCGCGAGGACGGGGCATGCGCGACTGCGCGCCGTACGCGCTCGCTCAAGCGGGGCGGAAGACGGGGACGGCCAGGCCGGGAGCGCCTGCCTCCGCCGTCCCGCCCGTGCCCCTCCGGGGATCTCTGTCCCTGCCCCTGTCCCTGTCCCTGTCCCTGTCCCCGACCGTACGGAAGCGCACCCGCAGCGCCATCCCGATGCGCAGGTCCGCCTCCGGGCACTCGACGATCTCCGTCATCATCCGCGGCCCCTCGGCCAGGTCCACCACCGCGGCCACGTACGGCACGCGCTCGCCGAACGGCGGGAGGTCGTTACGGTGCACCACCGACCACGTGTAGAGCGTGGCCCGCCCGCTCGCCTCCTCCCACTCCACGTCTTCGCTCCAGCAACGCGGGCAGAACTCGCGCGGATAGTGGTGCGCCGCGCCACAGTCATCGGCGCGGCAGCGGCGCAGCAGCAGGCGGCCCTGGGCTGCCGCGTCCCAGTAGGCGCGGCTGAACGCGTCGGCGTCGGGCACGTCGAACCTGGGCGAGGCAGGTGGGGACACATCGCTCGACACTCCCCCGGGCTCGGCCTCCACCTTGGGTTCCACCCCGGACCACCAGCCTTCGATCGCTCTCCGCCAGCCTCCTGACGCCAGGTCAGTTCAATCGAAGTCGGCCGGTACGCGCAAGGGGGCGAGCACGGACAGTTCCCCGTACGGCGACATGCGCGCGCTCCGCGGCTACCCTCACCGGCATGCCGGACGACGCAGCGCACGCCAGCTCCTCCGCATCCACCACACCCGCATCCGCCGCGCCTGCACCCAGTACACCTGCACCCAGCACCACGCCGCCTGCCGCCGTCCCGCCCGTGTACGTCGTCGGGGGCGGGCCGGGCGGGCTCGCCACGGCCGCCGCCCTCGGCGCCTATGGCATCCGTGCCGTCGTCCTCGAAAAGGGTGACGCGGTGGGTGCCTCCTGGCGGGGGCACTACGACCGTCTGCGACTGCACACCACGCGCCGCCTCTCCGGCCTGCCCGGCCTGCCCATCCCGCGCGCCTACGGGCGGTGGGTCGCGCGCGACGACGTGGTGCGCTACCTGGAGCAGTACGCCGAGCACCACCAGCTCGAAGTCGCCCTGGGGGTCAAAGTGCGGCGCGTGGACCGCGCGGCGGACATGGACCGCGCGGCGGGCGGCGAATGGATTCTGCGCGCGAACGGCGGGCGCGAGCCGGCCGCCCGTACGGTCGTGATCGCCACCGGCTACAACCACACCCCGCACCTCCCCGACTGGCCCGGCCGCGACAGCTACCCCGGCGAACTCCTGCACGCCGGTGCCTACCGCAACGCCCGCCCCTACGTGGGCAAGGACGTCCTGGTCGTCGGCACCGGCAACACCGGGGCCGAGATCGCGGTCGACCTGGCGGAGGGCGGCGCGGCACGGGTGCGGCTGGCGGTCCGTACCGCCCCGCACATCGTGCGCCGCTCGACGGCGGGCTGGCCCGCCCAGGCGACGGGCATCCTCGTACGCCGCCTGCCGCCGCGCATGGTGGACCGGGCGGCCCACGTGATGCGCCGCCTCTCCGTGCCGGACCTGTCGGCGCACGGGCTGCCGATGCCGGACACCGGGCTGTACAGCCGGGTCCTGGAGGGGGCGATCCCCGTCCAGGACGTGGGGCTGATCGACGCCGTACGGCGCGGGGCGGTTCGGCCGGTCGCGGCGGTGGCGTCCTTCGACGGCGCCGTCGTACGGCTCGCGAACGGCGACGCGATCGAACCGGAGGCCGTCATCGCCGCCACCGGCTACCGGCGCGGCCTGGACGGCCTCGTCGGCCACCTCGGCCTCCTCGACACCCGTGGCCGGCCGCGCGTCCACGGCCCCCGCACCCTCCCCTCCGCCCCCGGCCTCCACTTCACGGGCTACACCAACCCGATCAGCGGCATGTTCCGCGAACTGGCCGCCGACGCCCGCCGCATCGCCCGCGCCGTCGCCGCCGCGTACGCGACCGACGAGAAGGCCCACCCGGAAGGTTTACCGCTCCCGAGCATTCCTGACGGGCCGTCAGGTCCCCTAACCTGACCGAGCGTCAGTTGAATCGGCACTCGTCACACGGGAGCGGGCGTCAGCGATGCTTGGATCGACCTACGGCAGCCTCACCACTCACTCCAGCCCGGCCCGCGTCGTGGCATGCGGGGCGACACCATCGCACACCGTGCACGGTACGGCCGTACCGCACGCGGGTGGCCCGCCCCCCGACGGCGCGCACCCCGACAGCGCGCACGTCGGCACCACGGGGCCCGACCTGGACGTCAGCGGACGACCGCTGTACGCCCCCGTCCCCGACCTGGACCGGTTCTTCCGGCCCGAGTCGGTGGCGGTCGTCGGCGCCTCCGACAGCGAGGGCCGCCCGAACACCGGCATCACCCGGCAGCTCATGGCGTGGGCCGAACGCGTCGGTGCCCGCCTGCACCCGGTCAACCCGGGCCGCAGCAGCGTCTTCGGCCTGCCCTGTCTCACCTCCGTCTCCGACCTGCCCGAGCAGGTCGATCTCGCCGTACTGCTGGTCGCGGACCCCGTACCGGTCATCGAGGAACTGGCCGACGCCAAGATCAGGTTCGCGGTGGCCTTCGCCTCCGGCTTCGCCGAGACCGGGGCGGCGGGCGCCGCCGCCCAGGACCGGCTCGCCGAGGCCGTGGCCCGTACCGGCATCCGGCTGCTCGGCCCGAACACCAACCTCAACGCCTTCGCGTCGTTCCGCGAGGACCTGGACGGCCCCGCCATCGCCCTGATCACGCAGTCAGGCCACCAGGGCCGCCCCGTCTTCTCCCTCCAGGAACTGGGCATCCGCCTCTCGCACTGGGCCCCGACCGGCAACGAGGCCGATCTGGAGACCGCCGACTTCCTCTCCTACTTCGCCTCCCGTCCCGAGGTCGGCGCCATCGCCGCGTACGTCGAAGGGTTCAAGGACGGCCGCAGCTTCCTGCTCGCCGCCGACCGGGCGGCCCGCAACAAGGTCCCGGTCGTCGCCGTCAAGGTCGGCCGCACCGAGACCGGGGCCCGTACGGCCGCCTCCCACACCGGCAAGCTGACCGGCGCCGACGCGGTGGCGGACGCGGCCATGCGGCAGTTCGGCGTGATCCGGGTGGACGGGCTGGACGAGCTGCAGGACACCGCGGCCCTGCTCGCCCGGGCCCGTACACCGACGGCCGACGGCGTCGCCGTCTATTCGATATCCGGGGGCACCGGCGCCCACTTCGCGGACCTGGCGACGGCCGCCGGGCTCCGGCTGCCCGCACTGGGCCGCGCGAAGCAGGACGAGCTGCACCAGTGGATCCCGGGCTACTTGAGCGTCGCCAACCCGGTCGACAGCGGCGGGCACCCGGTCGGCGACTGGCGCGGCCGCAAGATCATCGACGCGATCCTGGCCGACCCGTCCGTCGGCGTACTGATCTGCCCGATCACCGGCCCCTTCCCGCCGATGAGCGACAAGCTGGCGCAGGACCTCGTGGACGCGGCGGAGCAGACGGACAAGCTGGTGTGCGTCGTCTGGGGCTCGCCGGTCGGCACCGAGGACGCCTACCGGCACACGCTCCTCGGCTCCCGGCGCGTGGCGACCTTCCGCACCTTCGCCAACTGCGTCACGGCCGTCCGCGCCCACCTGGCCCACCACCGCTTCACCACCGGCTACCATTCCCCCTTCGACGACGCCCCGCGCACCCCGTCCCCCTCCGCGCGCAAGGCACAGGACCTGATGCGCCCGGGACAGCAGCTCAGCGAACACGCGGCGAAGCAGCTGCTGCGCGCCTACGGGATCCGGGTGCCCCGCGAGCAGCTCGTGACCAGCGCGGCGGCGGCCGTGCGCGCCGCGAGCCTGGTGGGCTATCCCGTCGTCATGAAGGCCTCCGCACCGCAGCTCGCGCACAAGACGGAACTCGGACTGGTCAAGACCGGCCTGACCTCCGCCAGCCAGGTCAGGGACGCCTACCGGGAGCTGACCGACATCGCCCGCTACGAGGACATCGAGCTGGACGGCGTGCTCGTCTGCCAGATGGTCGAGCGGGGGGTGGAGATGGTCGTGGGCGTCACCGCGGACAGCCTCTTCGGGCCGACCGTGACGGTCGGGCTGGGCGGCGTACTCGTCGAAGTCCTGCGGGACACCGCCGTCGGCGTGCCGCCCTTCGGCGAGGACCGGGCGCGCGCGATGCTCGGCGAGCTGCGCGGGCACGCCCTCCTGGACGGCGTACGAGGCGCGCCGCCGGCCGATGTGGACGCGCTCGTCGAGGTCGTGCTGCGCGTACAGCGGATGGCACTGGAACTGAGCGGCGAACTGGCCGAGTTGGACATCAACCCGCTGATGGTGCTGCCGCGCGGCCAGGGCGCCGTCGCGCTCGACGCGCTCGCCGTGTGCCACTGACCGCGCGGTGGGCCCGCCGGTCGCCCGAGCGGCCGTACGGACACCCGTCCGCGCCACCGCCCGGACACCCGCCCGCGCCATCGTGCGCACCATCGCCCGCGCCATCGGGCACGCCACCGACCGCACCGCCGACCGCACTGCTGGGAGCCGCTTCGCCATGTCTTCCACCCCCGTGTCCCCCGAACCCGGATCCGGCCCCGCGTCCGCACCCGCACGCGGCCCCGGACCCGACTCCGCATCCGGCCCCGACCCCGCTGATTCATTGATACTCCGCACCACTGACAACGCCGTGCTGTGGATCACTCTCAACCGCCCCGCCGCCCTCAACGCCCTCACCTGGGACCAGCGCGAACGCGTCATCACGCTGCTCTCCGACGCCTCCGCCGACCCGGCCGTACGAGCCGTCGTCCTCACCGCCACGGGCAAAGGTTTCTGCTCGGGTGCCGACCTCCGTGGCGGGCCGGGAGGCGGAGGCGCGAATCCCGGCGCAGGAGCCGGGAGGTCGGCCACTCCAGGGGCCGGGGAGGCCGAACCGACCGGAGAAGCCGAACCCACCGGAGAGACCGGGGCTCCACAGCCGCCCGAGCGCGTCGCGGGCGACGTGGCCCGGATGATCCGGCGCGGCGCGCAGCGCCTCATCGGCGCCGTCCTGGACTGCGAGAAGCCGGTCCTCGCCGCCGTCAACGGCACCGCCGCAGGGCTCGGCGTGCATCTCGCCCTCGCCTGCGACCTCGTGGTGGCCGCCGAGTCCGCCACGTTCATCGAGGTGTTCGCGCGCCGCGGGCTCGTACCGGACGGCGGCGGCGCGTACCTGCTGCCCCGGCTCGTCGGCCCGCGGCGCGCGAAGGAGCTGTTGTTCTTCGGCGACGCCGTGACGGCCGCGGACGCCGAACGGATGGGTCTGGTCAACCGGGTCGTCCCGGACGCCGGGCTGGAGCAGGCCGCGCGGGACTGGGCGGAGCGGCTGGCCGCCGGGCCGACCAGGGCCCTCGCCCTCACCAAGCAGCTGGTCAACGCCTCCCTGGACGGCGACCGCGGAGCGGCGTTCGCCGCCGAGGCGGCGGCCCAGGAGATCAACATGACGACGGCGGACGCGCAGGAGGGCGTCGTGTCCTTCGTGGAGCGCCGACGGCCGACCTACCGCGGGTGGTGAGAAGACCGGCGGGGTGCCCGCCGGTCTTCCGAACTGACGAACCGTCAGGTTCAATGGGGCCATGATGGGACACGCCGCCATGGCAGCCACCGCGGTGCGCTATCTGCGGTCGGTGGGCGCGCCGACCTCGGCCGGGGCTGCGGCCCCGGCCCGCGCCACCGCCGTACCGCCGCGCCGCGCCCTCCGAGCCGTACGGGAGGACGAGCGCGCGCCGCTGGACCCGGCCGCCTTCCGTGCCGTCCTCGGCCACTTCGCCAGCGGCGTCACGATCGTCACGGCACCCGCGCCGGCACCCGCGTCCGCACCCGATCTCTGTACGCCCACGCCCACACCCACGACCGGCGCACCGGCGGACAGCCTGGCGGACGGCACGGACGGCACGGACGGTGCCCCGACGGACGGCCCGGCCGGTTTCGCCTGCCAGTCCTTCGCCTCGCTCTCCCTCGATCCGCCGCTGGTCACGTTCATGGCGGCCCGTACGTCCACGACCTGGCCCCGGATCGCCCGCGCCGGCGTCTTCTGCGTCAACATCCTGGGCGCGCACCAGGAGGACCTGTGCCGCGCCTTCGCGGTCAGCGGCGCCGACAAGTACGCGGGAGTCACCCACTCCCCCGCCCCCGTCACCGGCTCACCGTGCCTGGCGGGCGCCCCCGCCTGGATCGACTGCGTCATCCAGGCCGTGCACACCGGCGGCGACCACCTCATCGTCGTGGGCCGGGTCGCCGCCCTCGGTACGGACCCGGAAGCCGCGCGGACCGGCCCGCTCCTCTTCCACCGGGGCGCCTTCGGCCGCTTCAGCGCGTAACAGCCCCCGGGGCCCTGACTCAGCACGTCAGCACGTCAGGCCGACAGAACGTCAGGCCGCCATCCCGTCAGAACGTCACCACCCCACGCGCCACCCGCCCCCGCCGCATGTCCTCCACCGCCTTCGCGAAGTCCGCGACCGCGTACGTCCTGGTCACCAGCTCGTCCAGGAGGAGACGGCCCTCCTCGTAGAAGCGCGCGTACCGTGCGATGTCGCGTTGCGGGCGGGAGGAACCGTAACGGCAGCCCAGGATGGACTTGTCCAGGTACATCGACGAGACCAGGAACGACGCCTCCGCGGTGGCCGGGGGCACCCCCAGCAGCACCGCCTGGCCGTGCCGGCCGAGGAGGTCCACGGCCTGCCGGATCAGCTCCGTACGGCCCACGCACTCGAAGGTGTGGTCGGCGCCGGACGGCAGGACGCCGCGTACGGCCTCGATGGTGTCCGGGACCGCCGACGCGTCGACGAAGTGCGTCGCCCCGAAGCGCCGCGCCACCGCCTCCTTCGCCGGGTTGACGTCCACCGCGACGATCACCGAGGCGCCGGCCAGCCGGGCACCCTGGAGCACGTTCAGCCCGATGCCGCCCGTGCCGATGACCACCACCGTGTCGCCCTGTTCCACCCGCGCGCGGTTCAGGACGGCACCGACCCCGGTCAGCACGCCGCACCCGATCAGCGCCGCCGACGTCAGCGGTATCCCGCGGGGAATCCGCACCGCCTGCACGGCCTTGACGACCGTACGCTCGGCGAAGGCGGAGCTGGACGCGAAGCTGTACACCTCCCGGCCGCCGTGCCGGAACGGCTTGCCGGGCATCCCGATCGACGCGCGGCACATCGTCGGCCGGCCCCGGTCGCACTCCGCGCACGTCCCGCAGTTGGCCAGCGTGGACAGCGCTACATGATCTCCTGCCGCTACATGGGTGACCCCGTCCCCCACCTCCTCGACCACGCCCGCGCCCTCATGCCCCAGCACCACCGGCACCGGATGAGGAATCGTCCCATCGACCACTGACACATCGCTGTGGCACAGCCCCGCCGCCCGGATGCCGACCAGCACCTCGCCGGGCCCCGGTCGCCGTACCTCCAGGTCGGCCACGACCCGTGGCTGCCCGACCTCGAAGATGACGCCTCGCATCACCGCTCCCGCCCTCCGTCGAGGCCGAGCACGCGCCCGGCAATGATCATGCGCTGGATCTCGTCCGAACCGCCGTAGACCGTGTCGGCCCGGCTGAAGAGGAACCGCCGCTGTCGCGCGTCCAGTTCGTAGGGGACGTCCGCCGTCCACGCCCCTGGCCCACACGCCGCGCCCGCTCCCCGTACGTGCATCGCCAGCTCCCCCATCCGCTGGTGCCAGCCGGACCACAGCAGCTTCGCCACACTGGGCGCCCCCGCGTCCCCGGCCACCGGGCCGAGCGTGCGCAGCGCGTTCCACCGCATCACCCGCAGTTCGGCCCACTGCCGTACGAGCCGGTCCCGCAGTACGGGATCACGCACCGCACCCGTACGTACGGCCGTCTCGCACACCTCGCTCAACTCCCGCGCGAATCCGACCTGCTGGGCGAGCGTGGAGACACCGCGCTCCAGCGCCAGCAGCCCCATCGCCACCCGCCACCCGGCACCGGGCCCGCCCACCACATGCTCGGCGCGCGTCACCGCCCCGTCGAAGAAGACCTCGTTGAACTCGGCCGTCCCCGTCAGCTGCCGGATCGGCCGCACCTCGACGCGCCCCGGCTGGTCCATCGGCACCAGCAGGAAGGACAGCCCCCGGTGCCGCCGTTCGCCCGGATCGGTCCTGGCCAGCACGAAGCACCAGTCGGCCTCCCGCGCCAGCGAGGTCCAGATCTTCTGTCCGCTGATCCGGTACGTGTCCCCGTCGCGCTCGGCCACCGTCCGGACCGCCGCGAGGTCCGATCCCGCGCCGGGCTCGCTGTACCCCTGGCACCACAGTTCCTCACCGCGCGCGACGGGCGGCAGGAAACGTTTTTGCTGCGCGGCGTCCCCGTACGCGATCAATGTCGGCGCCAGCAGGTTCTCCCCGATGTGCCCCACCCGCTCCGGCGCACGCGCCGCGGCGTACTCCTCGGCCCACACCACCTGCTCCGTAAGCGTGGCCCCCCGGTTCCCGTACGAGCCACACCCCCTGTCCCATCCGATCCCGATCCACCCACCCCGCCCCAACTCCCGTTCCCAGGAACGCCGTACACCCCAATCAGCACACCCGACGTCCCACCCCTCACCCAAATGCTCCGCAAGCCAACAACGGGCCTCGCCCCGGAACACCTCATCGGTAACCCCGAACGAAAAATCCACCGAACACCTCCCACCGGCATCAACCCCCGACCACGCCTCCCCCTCCCACTCACAGAAGGGGACGGGCCGGAGCGGCCTGCCGCGCAGGCCCGTCCCCGAACCGAACAGCCCCGCGCAGCGGCCACCGCCCGCCGCAGCGGCAACGACGCGGCACCCGCGAACAGCCCGCCACCGACACAGCCAGGCCCGCCGCAGGCGCAGCGCGGCACCCGCAAGCAGCCCGCCACCGGCGACACAGCCAACCCCGCCGCAGGCGGACCCGGACGGCCACCGGCCACCGACCGGCCCCCGTCGGGGCTACGCGTTGGGCCGCCGCCTCCCGGCCGCGTCAGCGGCCATCGACTCCACCCGGGACAGCAACGGCATCGGATCCACCCCCACCGTCCCCGGCAGAAAGTCCGCGATCTTCTCCGGTGTCCACCCGCCCTCCGCGTACCCGGAGCGCAGCTCCCTCGGCTGGGCCCAGACCGCGATCTTCGGCCCGGCGACCGTGTAGACCTGCCCGGTGATCCGTTCCGCCGCGGCGCGGTCGCTGAGCAGGTAGACGACGAGGGCCGCGACGTCCTCGGGCTCGCCGATCTCCGTCAGCTCCGTCGGTACATTGGCGGACATCCGCGTACGGGCGACGGGAGCGACCGCGTTGGCGGTCACGCCGTACCGGCTCAGGCCGAGCGCGGCGCTGCGTACGAGCGAAATGACGCCGCCCTTGGCCGCCGCGTAGTTGGCCTGCGAGACGCTGCCCTGGTGGTTGCCGCTGGTGAAGCCGATGAGGGTGCCGGACTTCTGCCGGCGCATGACCGCCGAGGCCGCGCGGAAAACGGTGAACGTGCCCTTCAGGTGGGTGGCGACGACCGGGTCCCACTCCTCCTCGGTCATGTTGAAGAGCATCCGCTCGCGCAGGATGCCGGCCACGCACACCACGCCGTCCACGCGCCCGTACCGCGTCAGGGCCGTGTCGATGACGCGCTGCCCGCCCTCCATGGTGGACACGTCGTCCGCGACGGCGACCGCGTCGCCGCCCGCCTGCCCGATCTCCTTGACCACCGCCTCGGCGATCTCGCTGCTCGGTTCGGCGCCGTCGACCGCCACCCCGTAGTCGTTGACGACCACCCGGGCGCCCTGCGCGGCGCAGGCGAGGGCCACCGCGCGCCCGATGCCGCGGCCCGCACCGGTGACGGCGATCACCTTGTCCGCCAAGAAGTTCCCCATGCCGAGCCCCTTCCCACGGTTTCTGACGGCCCGTTAGATTTTTGGGCAGCGCCGCACCGAGCACAAGACCCGCGCACCCCGCAGCCCACCCATGGATCGACCGGGCCGACCGGATCGACCGCCCGAGGAGGCCCCATGCCCCTGCCCGACGCGTTCCACGCCCTCGCCAAGCGCGTGAACAACTGGGGCCGCTGGGGCGCGGACGACGAGATCGGCACGCTCAACCTGCTGACACCCGAGGTGGTACGGCAGGCCGCCGCCACCGTCCGCTCCGGCCGCCGCGTCGCGCTCGCGCTGCCGCTGCGGCAGGACGGCGTCCAGACCGGCCTGATCCCCGGCCGCGTCAACCCGCTGCACACCATGACCGCGATCAACCAGGAGATCTTCGGCCCGGGGACGGTCGCCACCTCCGACGACGCCGTCACCATGGGGCTCCAGGCGGCCACCCACTGGGACGGCCTGACCCACGTCTCGCACTCCGGACGCCTGTACAACGACCGGCCCGCCGACACCGTCACCGCGCACGGCGGCGCCACCGTCCTCGGCATCGAGAAGGCGCCGCCGATCGTCTCGCGCGGCGTCCTGCTCGACGTGGCCCGCGCCCGTCGCGGGGACACCGAAGGGCCCGGGCGGCTGCCCGCCGACCACGTGGTGACACCGGAAGATCTCGACGCGGCGGAGGAGTTGGCAGGTACACGGGTGCGGTCCGGCGACATCGTCCTCGTCCGCACCGGGCAGATCCAGCACTACCTGGCGGGCGACCGGGACGCGTACGCCTTCCCGTCCCCGGGACTGTCGGTCCGTACGCCCGAATGGTTCCACGCCCGCGATGTCGCGGCGGTCGCCAACGACACCCTCACCTTCGAGATCTTCCCGCCGGAGATCGAGAACCTCTGGCTGCCCGTGCATGCGCTGCACCTGGTGGAGATGGGCATGCTCCAGGGCCAGAACTGGAACCTGGAGGAGCTGGCCGGGGCGTGTGCGGAGGAGAACCGTTACGCGTTCTTCCTCACCGCGACGGCGGAGCCGTTCGTGGGCGGCACCGGGGCGCCGGTGGCGCCGGTCGCGGTGCTGTGAGGCGGGCCGTACGGCGGGATCTCACGCCGCACACCGGCCGGCCGTGAGGCGGGATCGTCCCAGCCGGGTGGCGGTACGCCCGTGCGCACCCCGAGCGCGGCACCGCGGACCACCACCCGGCTACGGGACACGACCCGCACTCGCCGAGGCTCCCGCCCCCGTACCCTCGGCGTCCCCTCGCGGCGAATCGCTCCACCCCAGCGTGATCAAGTGGACACGACACGTCAACACCCGCACCGACGTCCGGTCCGGACTTCTCCGGGTCGGACGCGGACCCGGACGCGGCTTCAGGCGCGGTGCGGAACGGCGCAGTGCGGGTCGTACGCGCCCAGGTCCGAACCCGCCGCCATCAGCAACGACTGGCCACGGTCCACCTCGCACCAGATGCTCTTGCCGGCCCCCTCGGGCCGCCAGCCCCAGCGGTCCGCCAGCCCGTCGACCAGCTCCAGGCCGCGGCCGTTCGTGTCGTCACCGTCGGCGCGCCGGGGGCGTGGCGCGCGGGCGCTGCGGTCCGCGACCTCGACTCTTACGGTGCCGACCGCGGCACCCGAGCCCGAGAAGCACATCCGCAGCTCGGCGGGGTTCCCGGTATGCACGACGGCGTTGGTGACCAACTCGGAGATCAGCAGGATCAGCGTCTCCGCCAGCGGCTCGTCGGCCCCTATACCCGAGCCGGCCAGCCGAGACCGGGCCCACCTCCGGGCCCGCCCCACCTCCGCGGGGTCGGGCCGGACTTCCAACTGCACCTGAAGCACCTGCACCGCTCACACCATCCGAACCGGCGGACACATCGCCTCGCGCCTCCTCGGGGTCACACTCCGTGACCCCGGTGATGCACAGCATGGTTGACGTTCAGTCACCCCAACAAGCGCTTCGGGCATATTCCAGCGCAAGGGAGTATGCGTGGTGCATACTGTGCGACGCGCTTTGCCGGGAGTCGAACAAGAAGGCCTGACGCCCCTCCTTCGAGGGCGAGCGGAGCGCATTCGGCATTCCGGGTCGGTCACCACGACCCCACGGGAACAGTTGCGCCTCAGGACCACTCGCACCCAAGGGAGCGTACCCGAGCGGGACGCCGACTCCCCCCTGTGACGAGTTACGCCCAGGACGCAACCCGATATCGACCCTCCGTGACCGCTTACATGTACGGAATCCGACATTCCGCACACACCGCACTACACGTCGACATCGCTGGCCAATAAGCCCTCTGCGAGCGCTTCCTCCGCCTTTCGCCTGCTTTGCCATTGTTCGACTCGGCACCACGCCCGCTTGAGATGCAGATGCACATCGGCCTCCCAGGTGAAGCCCGTGCCGCCGTGCACCTGGAGGCAGTCCCGGGCGTTGCGCACCGCGGCCTCGTCGGCGAGGAGCTTGGCGCCGGTCACTGCGAGTGACCGTCCGGTGAGCGAAGCCGCATATACGGCACTTCGCGCTATCTCCACTCTTATCAGCATCTCGGCGCACAGATGTTTCACCGCTTGGAACGATCCGATCCGTACGCCGAACTGCTCACGGCGCCCGGCGTGTTCCACGGCCATCTCGACCGTACGGGCAGCGCTGCCCAGCTGGAGCGCCGCCGTCAGCAGCGTGGCCTCGCGCCGCAGCCGCGGCACGTCCAGAGAGCGCGGCGCACGGCGCGGGTAGGACACCACGCGCGCGAGCGGCGTCAGCGGATCGATCGAGCGGAAGGGCTCCAGGACGGGCCAGTCGCGGGCGTTCCAGAAGGCCCGCCCGTACGCGTCCGCCTCCGAGCCACCCTCGGAACCGCCCTCCGAGCCGCCCTCCGAGCCGCCCTCCGAGCCGCCCTCCGAGCCGCCCTCCGAGCCGCCCTCCGAGCCGCCCTCCACCAAGATCAACTCATCGCAGTCCCCAGGGTGTTCCCACAACCGCCCCCCACCCACCCCCACATCGCACAGCCCCACCACCCGCTCCCCCGTGGCCACGCCCGGCACCGCCCCCGCCAGCAGCTGTCCCGCCACCAGCGGCCCCGGCAGCAGTGCCCGGCCCGCCTCCTCGAAGACCAGCACCGCCTCCGGCAGCCCGAGCCCGACCCCGCCGTCCGCCTCCGGCAGCCGCAGCGCGAAGAAGCCGGCCGCGCCCAGCTCGCGCCAGAGCGCGCGGTCCAGCGCGGGATTCTCCACCGCCTCCCGCAGCCGCTCCCTCCCGAAGCGCCGCGCCAGCAGTTCACGGGTCCCCGCCTGCAAGGCGCGCTGATCAGCGTTGGGCCGCAGGTCCACGGCGCCGCTCACCGTCCCTTCGGCAGGCCGAGGATGCGCTCGGCGATGATGTCGCGCTGGATCTGCGACGTGCCGGCGGCGATCGTGTACGAGAGGGACGACAGCCGGTCCGCCGTCCACCGCTGGTCCGCGTCGAGCGCGCCGGCCACCCCCAGCACCTCGGCGGCCGCGTCATACAGCTCCTGGCGGGCCTGCGAGTAGCGCAGCTTGAAGACCGAACCGCCCGCAACCGGCACCCCGCCCGTGTCCCGGGCCGCGCCGACGTTGCGCTGGATGAGCCGCCACAGGGCCGCGAACTCGGCGTTCAGCCGGCCCAGCCGGCGGCGCAGCACCGGGTCGTCCCAGCGTCCGTCCGCCCGTGCCGTACGGGCCAGCTCGCCGAGCGTACGGCGGCAGGCGACGACCTCGCCGACGAAGGCGGTGCCCCGCTCGAAGGAGAGCGTGACCATGGTGACGCGCCAGCCGTCGTGCTCGGCGCCGACCCGGTTCGCCACCGGAACCCGTACCGCGTCGAGGAAGACCTCGGCGAACTCGGCCGGGCCGGCGAGCGTGCGCAGCGGCCGTACGGTGACCCCGGGCGCGTCCATCGGCATCGCCAGCCAGGAGATGCCCCGGTGCCTGGGCGCCTGCGGGTCGGTACGCACCAGCAACTCGCACCAGTCCGCGATCTCCGCGTGCGAGGTCCAGATCTTCTGCCCGGTGACCACGTAC
The DNA here is from genome assembly GCF_055573595.1 of Streptomyces sp. NPDC030165. Classification (NCBI taxonomy): domain Bacteria; kingdom Bacillati; phylum Actinomycetota; class Actinomycetes; order Kitasatosporales; family Streptomycetaceae; genus Streptomyces; species Streptomyces sp. NPDC030165. The sequence continues at coordinate 432,846 of NZ_JBVIBD010000002.1, forward strand.
GCGTCGCCGTCGCGGACCGCGCGCGTGCGCAGGGCGGCAAGGTCGGAGCCCGCCTCCGGCTCGCTGAAGCCCTGGCACCAGACTTCGTCGCCGCGCACGATCGGCGGCAGCCAGCGGGCGCGCTGCTCGTCCGTGCCCTCGGCGGCGATGGTCGGTCCGGCGTGCAGCAGTCCGACGAAGTTGGCGCCCACGTAGGGCGCGCCGGCCCGTTCCGTCTCCTCCAGGAAGATCAGCCGCTGGGCGGGCGAGGCGTCCCAGTGCAGGGCGCCGTACCCGGCGTCGTACAGCCGCCGCTGCCAGCCGAGGTCGTAGGCGCGCCGGCCGGGCCAGTCCAGCGGGTCGGGACGTGCCGGCAGGTCCGGGAGCGTCTTGGCCAGCCACTCCCGCAGCCGCGCCCGGAACTCTTCCTCCTCGGGCGAGTACGTCAGATCCATCGGACGGGGCCCAGGTGGCCGCAGAAGCGGGAGTAGGCCGGGAAGCGCAGTGACGCCTCGACGTGGTCGAGGTCCATGTCCCTGAGCCGCTCGGCCGGGCCCCAGCGGCCGGGGCGTGTCTCGGCGCGGGTGATGCCTTCCAGCGTCATCTCGTCGCGGTGCGCGGGCTCGATGACGTGGTCGTCGACGCTGACGATGCGCGGCAGCTCCGTCCGGTTCTCCATCCGGTTCCCCTTACGCGGTTCCCACCGACCGGTGCTCGACGAGCCGCCGCGACAACGCTCCTGACGGGCCGTCAGGTGGCAGGCTAGCCGGGCTCCCACGCCCCGGCAAGGCACACGGCGAGAGCCTGACGCGCGCCACCGGCCCCGTAGGACAGCCCCCGCCCTACACCCCCCGTACTGTCGGCACCATGAGCCCCGCCACCCCCCGCCCCCGCATCGACGCCGCCCAGCGCCGCGCCCGTCTCGGGCACCGGCAGCTGCTCGCGGCCGCCGCCAAGGCCGCCACGGCGGAGGAGGCGGCCGACGCCCTCGTGGGCCTGCACGCCACGGACGCCGCCACCGTGCATCTCACGGCCCGGGCCCGACTGGCCGATCCGGACCCCGACGAGCTCGACCGCGCCCTCTACCGGGACCGCACCCTCGTCCGGATGCTGTGCATGCGCCGGACGCTCTTCGCCGTCAGCACCACGCTGGCCCCCGTGGTGGCCGCGTCCGCCGCGGCCCCGGTCGCCGCCAAGGAACGGCTCGCCATGACCAAGTGGGTCATCGAGGGCCTGCCGGACTGGGACGCACGGCGGCTGGCCGAGGTGGAGGCCAGAACTCTCGCCGCACTCGAAGCGCGCGGTGAGGCCACCGCCGCCGATCTCGCCGCCGACGTGCCCGAACTGCGCGCCACGATCGTGGTGTCCCCCGGCAAGCCGTACGAAGCCACCGTCGCGGTCTCCAGCCGCATCCTCCGCACCCTCGCCGCCGAGGGGCGGGTCCGGCGCAGCCGGCCGCGCGGCGGCTGGACCAGCAGTTCCTTCCGCTGGTCACCCGGCACCGCCTGGGCCGACCTGCCCGCACCCGACCCCGCCGCGGCCAGGGCCGAGCTGGCCCGCCGCTGGCTGGCGTCGTACGGCCCGGCGACGGTCGAGGACCTCAAGTGGTGGACGGGCTGGACCCTCACCGACGCCCGGCGCGCGGCCGCCGCCGCGGGTGCGGTCGAGGTCGAGGTGGACCTGTCCGAGGGCGCACGCTCCGGCTCCGGCTCCGGGGCGCGGTCGGGGGCCGGCTCCCGTGCGGGGTCCGGCTCCGAAGCCGTCTCCGTCCCTGGTCTCGCCCTCCCCGACGACCTGGATCCCGTACCGGATCCCGCGCCCTGGGCGGCCCTGCTGCCCTCCCTGGACCCGACCGCCATGGGCTGGAAGCACCGCGACTGGTATCTCGACCCGGACCACGTCCGCCCCCTCTTCGACCGCAACGGCAACATCGGCCCCACCGTCTGGTGGAACGGCCGCGTCATCGGCGGCTGGGCCCAGCGCCCCGGAGGCGATGTCACCTGGCGCCTCCTGACGGACGCGGGCCGGGAGGCGGCGGAGGCCGTAGGCGCCGAGGCGGAGCGGCTGACGCGGTGGACCGGGGACGTACGGGTCACGCCTCGCTTCCGTACCCCGCTGGAGCGGGAGTTGAGCGCGTGAGAGCCGGTGCCCGAAGGCCGGCGGGTGGCTAACCGGGCCGGTAGGACCCCGTCGCCTGGTCGTACAGGCGGTCGACCTCGCGGCGTTCGTTGTCCGGGCCGATGACCAGGATGACGTGGTAGCGGCCTTCGTGGATCATCGCGAGGTTGCGCACGTAGACCTGGCGGCCGCTGCTGTCCTGCCAGGTGAAGGTGCCCTCGGCCATCGCGGCCTTGCCGACGTCGATACGGCGCAGGCCGGAGGAGCCGGACCAGCTGGACTCCCGGTACGGGGCCAGTTCCGCCTCCTTGTCCTGCTGGTAGGCCATCGGATCGGTGCCGTAGCGGGACGTCGTGTCGCGGCCGGGCACGATCAGCAGCTCGAAGTCGTTCCCCAGATAACGGACCTGGCCGCGCTCGTTCTCCCCACGACGCTGCCAGCCCTGGTGGACGGCGACCTGGAAGCCCTCCGGGTCCTTGCGGACCGCGAAGCCTTCGGCGAGGTCGGCGGGTTCGGTCGTCTGCGGCTGCTGTTTGCGTGAGCCCTGGTCGCCGGAGCGGTCGTCGGGCGTCGAGCTCTGCGTGCCCACCGCGCCCCCGCGCTCCCGCACGCTGCCCGCGCCGCCCTCGCCCGAGCCGGTCTTCGGCATGAACAGCACCGCGGCCAGGATCGTGCCCACCACGAGCAGCAGCACGAGCCCGACGAGAAGCAGCCCGAGGCGGCGCGGGCTGCCTGAGCCCGTAGATGTGGCGCCCTCGACGCGCCGGAACTGCCTGGCCGGGCGGTGGTGTCCGGCGGGGCGGGGCTGCTTGGGCGCGCGGGCCGGTTCGGGCCGGCGCGGGGGCCGGGCTGTGGCCGCGGTGTGCGGGGGTGGGGGCGGCGGTGAGGAAGAAGGTTGGTGGGAGTGGCGGGAGTGGTGGTCGTTCTGGGTGGGATGCGGGTGTGACTGGGGGTTTGCGTGCGGCTGTGGCTGCGGGTGGGTGGGGTGTTGAGACTGGGGCGCCGGTGGCGTGCGGTGCTGCGGCTGCTCGGCGGGCGTCTCGGTGAGGCCGGGCTGGGCGTGCTGGGTGGTCTCCCGGTACGCCACGGCGGAACGCCTGCCCTTCGGCTGGCGCGGCGGCTTGGCCGGGCGCGGCGGCCGGGACTGGCGCGCCTTCTTGTGCCGCCCTTGCCGCCCCTTGCGTACGAGTTCGCCCCGGCGCCGCAGGATCGGCAGCCGCCGCGAGTCACCGGGCCCTTCCAGCGACGGTACGGTCACGACCCGGCTGCCCACCTCCGGCTCCGGCGCGGTACGGATCAGCGACCGCAGCCAGCCGCGCAGCTCCTCGAAGTCCGGGCGGTCGGCCGGGTCCTGCCGCATCAGCGACTCGACGACGGGCCGCAGCGCGCCGCACTCCTCGGCGTACGACGGCGGCTCCGAGCACACCAGCTGCACCAGCTCGGCGGCGCTGTCCTCGGGGTAGGCGGAGTGCCCCTGCACGATCCGGAACAGCAGCGCGCCGACCGCCCACAGGTCGGTGGCGGGGCCGATCGGGGGCGCGAGCTGCCAGTTGGCGTGCACCGGACCGGCCTGCTCCGGCGCCCAGCGCTCGGTGACCGGGCCGACGACGCTGATGCGTATCTGCCGCGCCCGCTCGGCGGCCAGGGCCGCGCCCGGACGCCCGTAGGAACCGGCCGGGGCCTGGCCTTCCGGCTGCTGCGGCGGCTCCTTCGGCCCGTCAAGCCTCCTCGGCTCGTGAGGTCTCCTCGGCTCGTACGCCCCCGCCCACTCCTCCGTCCTCTCCGGCGCCTTGGCCAGGGAGGGACCCGACTCCGGCGCCGGGCGCTGTATCGGCAGCGGATTCGGGACCCGTACGCCACCCGGGTGCGGCCCCGGTCCCGGGAGGCTGCCGCCGTACGCGGCGCTGCCCGGCCGCGTCGGAGGCGCCGGCGCGGTGATGTGGTCCCGGTACGGGCTGAAGTGCGGGTCGGCGGGGTGCGCGCGGCCGGCGGGCCAGGGCGCGGGTGGGCCGTCGCCGGTGGCCGTGCTGCCGGTGGCGGTGTTGCCGGCAGCCTTGTGGCCGGTGGCCGTACGAGCGGCCGCCGCACGGGTGCCCGCCTGGTATGCGGCGATGGCCCCGGCCCGGGCCCGGCGGGCATCCGCTTCGGACGCGGCGCCCGTCCCTCCGTCACCGCCCGCTTCCGGAACGGAATCCTCCGCCTCGGTCCCCGCATCGGCCGACGCGGAAACCTGCTCCGGCACGGAGACCTGATGCGACGCGGAGACCTGATGCGACGCGGAAGAAGCCTGCCCCGGCACCGACACCCGCCCCGGAACAGGCGCGCCCTCTCCCGCCGCCCCCTCCCCCGGCACCGGGTCGTACCCGCACAGCGCCTCCTCCGCCGCACCCGCCGCCAGGCCGGTCAGGATCGCCCGCCCGTCGTCGCAGACCAGGACCGTACGGACGGTGATGTTGCGGTGGGTCCAGCCGTGCGCGTGCAGGGCGCGCAGGGCGGTGAGGAGGTCGGCGGCGACCTCCGCCGCCCGGTGCGGAGTGAGGGTGCGTTCGGCGAGGAGAGCGGCGAGCGGGCGGGCGGCGACGCGTTCGCTGACGATCCACAGGCTGCCGTCCTGGGCGAAGACGTCGAAGACCTGATCGAGTTGCGGGTGGTCCGGCAGCCGGGCCGCGGCGGTCGCGGCCTCCAGGGCGCGCCGTACGGCGGGGTCCTGCGGCGTGCGGTCGGCGCCGGGCGCCCGGTGTCCGTACTCGCCCGGCACGGGCCGCCCGCACGGGTGACCGGTGTCCAGGAGTTCGGCGTCCACGACCTCGGGCAGCGGCACCTGCCGGACGAGGACCTCCTGCCCGCTGTACGTGTCGAAGGCGCGGGTCTCGGCGGACTCGTACTCGTCCGCCGGCGGCACCGGCAGCCGGTAGCGCTCGGCGAGCACTCTTCCCGCGTACTCGTCCACGACGCCTCCCAGCGCGCGATTCACGCCGCCTGCCGGTCTTTGTCCGGGATCTCCCGGCCCCACCGGTTACCCCGAGTGGTCAAAACCGGTCGCATATCTTCCGATTGCGGCTGCGTACGGTCTTCGGGGTCTCACGATACGTGCCGGAGGCGTGAGTTGAGGAGCGCTCCGGCCAACAGTTCCCCCAGGACTTCGCTTCCGCCCTGCGCCCGTCACCGCGCACACCGCGACAGCCTGCGCACCTCTCCGGTACGCACGCCGCGGAAGGCATGTTGTTCACCTGGGAAGGCCGGCCCGTGCCCCGGAAGGCCGTGCCGTGCCCCGGAAGGCCGTGCCGTGCCCCGGAAGGCCGTGCCGTGAGCCGAGAGGTCAGTCCTTCACCTGGAAGGTCGCGAACGCGGTGTCCCGCAGCTGCCGGCACTCCGCCGCGTCCCAGGCGTCCGCCTTGCAGGTGACCATGATCGCGTAGCCGTGCTGGTCGTCCGCCCGGAAGCCGCGGTTGAGCACGCGTACGTCCTGGCCGTTCTGCTTGCGCGTGAACGACCAGTCGGCGACCGTCGGGTAGCCGCGCCACTCGATCGCCCTGATGTCGATGCGGTGGTAGTTCTGGACGCTGCCGCGGACGGCGGGCTCCAGGCTGCGCCAGGCGGCCGCGGCGTCACTGCCGGGCTTGGCGTTGTAGTCGATCTGCACGCGCGGGAAACCGCCCGAGGCGCTGTAGATCGCGCCGGAGTTCCGGCCGGCCGTGTCCGTCTGCTTCCAGCCGGACGGCAGCGCCACGGCGAAGTGGAACCCGCCGTTCGCCACCGTCGCGTAGCCCTGCGGCACCGCCTTGCCCTGAGCGTCGCCGCCCGGCTTGCCGTTCTGGCCGCCGCCCGGCCTGCCGTCCGACGGCCGGGACGCGTTCCCGTCGGCGCCCTCGCCCGTGTCGCCGCCCCCGGACGGTTCGGCCTGGCCGGTGGCGGCCTGGCCGGCGCCCGCCGCCCGGCCGCCGCCCTGCTCGTCGTTCCCGCTGAGCGCGAAGGCCAGCACCGTGCCGAGCACGGCGAGCACCACGACCACGGCAACGATGACGAGCGTACGGCGGGGTACGACATCGGTGACGGACGCCCGCGGCGGGCCGGACGGGCGCGTGCCGTCGGCCGGCTTCGACTCCGGGCGGGCCGCGGCGGCCGCGGCGGCCGCCGCCTTGCGCACCGCCTGGAGCGCGGTGCGCACCTTCTCCTTGGCGCCCTCCGACTCGAAGCCCGTCCGGCCGGCCGAGCCGACCGCCGTCGGCCAGTTCTTCGGCCCGTTCGTCGAACCGGTCTGCGCCGACTGGCTGCCGGTGGTGCTCCGCGTCGTCGAGGCGGACGCCGCCGCACCTCCGGCCCCCGTGCCCGTACCCGGTCCGGTACGGGCAGCCGTGCGCGTACGGGAATCCACACCCGTACGCGACCCCGGGCCGGATCCCGTGCGCGACCCGGTGTCCGCGAGCGGCGCGGCAGCCGACGCCGCACCCGCACCCGCACCCGCGGCCGACGACCCCGGGCGCGAGGCGCCACGGCGCGCTTCCGGCGCGCGTCTCTCGGCTTCCTTGGCGCGCGGCTTGGGCTTCCACTGCGGGCGCGGCACCGACGGCTTCGACCGGGTCTGCTCCCGGTCACGGTCCTTGTCCCGGCCACGGTCCCCGGCCTTCGCCGGGGGCTCCTCGGGGACGACCGGCAGCGCCATCGCCCGCGTGGCGTCCGGGGCGGGCGGTTCCGGTCCGGTGTCCTCCGGCGCGCTGGCCGCGTCCAGGAGCAGCGCCCGCGCCGCCCGGTCGTCGAGCCGCGCCGCCGGATCCTTCACCAGCAGCCCGTAGATGACCTCTTCCAGCATGCCGGCGCTCTTCGGCGGCTCCAGCGGCTCGGTCATCACCGCGGTCAGAGTGGCGATCGCCGACCCCTTGTCGTACGGAGGCACGCCCTCGACACAGGCGTACAGCAGGCCGCCCAGCGACCACAGGTCCGCCGGCGGGCCCGGCTTCTGGCCGCGGGCCCGCTCGGGCGATATGTAGGAGGGGGCGCCGACGAGCATGCCGGTGGAGGTCACCGAGGGGTCGCCCTCGACCTGGGCGATACCGAAGTCGGTGAGCACGACCCGGCCGTCGTCGGACATCAGGACGTTGGAGGGCTTCACGTCGCGGTGCAGGATGCCCTCGCGGTGGGCGGCGCACAGCACATCGAGGACGGCGAGGCCGACCTCGGCCGCCCGGCGGGGCGTCAGCGGGCCGTCGTCGCGCACCACCTCGGCGAGCGAGCGGCCCTCGACCAGCTCCATGACGATCCACGGACGGTCGTCCTCGTCGACCACGTCGTAGACCGTGACCGCGCCGTTGTTGCGGATCCGGGCGATCGCCTTGGCCTCCCGCAGCGTACGGGTGATCAGGCGGCGCTTCTCGTCCTCCTCGACCCCGCCAGGGAAGCGCAGTTCCTTGACCGCGACCGTACGGCCGAGCACTTCGTCCCGTGCGCGCCAGACCGTACCCATTCCGCCCCGGCCGAGGACTTCGGCGAGCCGGTACCGGCCGGCGAGCAGCCTGCCCTCCTTGCCGTCCATCTCGACCTCGTCGCCCACTGAATCCCCTCTGCAATCCAGCCGAGTTGGCATCTCGAACACTTGTCGATCACCAAACTGGCCCAACTCGGACAACCCACCCTGGCGGAGCCTTCATTCTCTCTCATCCGCGCCCGTGGGGAAGGCCAGGGTCCACGACTCGGCGCCTGTTGTGCACCAGCCATGATGGCCTGGAAGGGCGGCATCCCCGCTGACGAGGGCATCGTCGGCGCGGTGCCGACGGGCCCCGGGACGGAAAACGCGGACCGGGGCGAGGGCGGAACCGCGATGCACCGCGCCCCTCCCGCCGTCTCCCGGACCGCGGGCGCCAGGGCCCGGTGCGCCGCCCGCTCCGTCGCCGTCTCCGACACCTCCGGACCCGCCGCCCGCACCTCCGACACCACCGGTCTCATCTCCTCCAGCGCCTCCCGCGTCCCTTTCGTCACTCCGCCCGGCTCCGCCCCCCTTCCCTCCGCTCACTCCGATGCCCCTACTCCCTCCACGCCCTCAGCCCTCCCCTCGGTTCTCCCCGCGTCCCGCGCATCGCACCCGCCCGTACCTTCCTTCGCCTGCTCACCCTCACCGCCATCCTGACGGCCCTCGCCCCCCCCCGCACCGCGTACTCCGGCGGCCGGGCCCCGCAGTGCATGGCCCCGCTCCCGGGCTGCCCGAGCCGTACGGGCGGGACTGCTCCCCCGTCGGCGCGCGCCGGGTGGAGTCCACCGCCCTCGGTCCGAGCCGCGCGGGACACGGCAGCCACGCAACGCGAAGCGGACGGACGGTACGTACTGAGCCTGCGCGACAACACGGACACGGCGAAGACGACGGCCGGGACACCCGCGGTGCCGGCGGCGGAGTCCTGCCGGGCGGGTCCGAACGCGTCGGGTCCGGACGCGTCACCTCCGGATGCATCGACTCCGCCCGGCAGGGCCGGCTGGGGGCCGGGGCCCTACAGCGGCACGATGTCCGGCGCCCCCAACCGTGCCGCGTCGGCGGTCAGATCGTCCGGCTGCCGCTGCGACTCGCGCTCCGCCTCCACCCGCTTCTCGTAGTGCTGCACCTCGCGGTCGACCTGGTCCGCGTCCCAGCCCAGCACCGGCGCCATCAGTTCCGCGCACTCGCGGGCGCTGCGGGTGCCCCGGTCGAAGGTCTCGATGGAGATGCGCGTACGCCGGGTGAGGACGTCGTCGAGGTGCCGGGCGCCCTCGTGGGTGCAGGCGTAGACGACCTCGGCCCGCAGGTAGTCGTCGGCGGCGGCGAGCGGGTCGCCGAGCGCCGGGTCGGCGAGGATCAGTTCGAAGACCTCGTCGGCCAGGGAGCCGTAACGGTTCAGCAGGTGCTCGACGCGCACCACGTGCAGACCGGTGCGTGCCGCCGTGTGGGCCCGCGCGTTCCACTTCGCCTTGTAGCCCTCGGCGCCGGCCAGCGGCGTGTCCTCGGTGACGCACTCGGCCACCCTCTGGTCGAGCCCGTGCACCGCCTCGTCCACCGCGTCCTTGGCCATCACCCGGTACGTCGTGTACTTGCCGCCCGCGACCACCACGACCCCCGGCACCGGGTGCGCGACCGTGTGCTCGCGCGACAGCTTGCTGGTCGCGTCCGACTCGCCCGCCAGCAGGGGGCGCAGGCCCGCGTAGACGCCCTCGACGTCGTCGCGCGTCAGCGGCGTCGCGAGCACCGAGTTCACGTGCTCCAGCAGGTAGTCGATGTCGGCGCTGGACGCGGCCGGGTGCGCCTTGTCCAGGTCCCAGTCCGTGTCGGTCGTCCCGACGATCCAGTGCCGGCCCCACGGGATGACGAAGAGCACGCTCTTCTCCGTGCGCAGGATCAGCCCGGTCGTCGAGTGGATCCGGTCCTTGGGCACGACCAGGTGGATGCCCTTCGACGCCCGTACGTGGAACTGGCCGCGCTCCCCGATCAGGGCCTGTGTGTCGTCGGTCCACACGCCGGTCGCGTTCACCACCTGGCGTGCCCGTACCTCGTACTCACCCCCTGCCTCCACATCCTGCACCCTGGCACCGACAACGCGTTCGCCCTCGCGCAGGAAGCCGACCACCCGGGCCCGGTTGGCGGCGTCCGCCCCGTAGGCGGTGGCGGTGCGGACGAGGTTCATCACGAAGCGGGCGTCGTCCATCTGGGCGTCGTAGTACTGCAACGCGCCGACCAGGGCGTCCTTCTTCAGGCAGGGCGCGACGCGCAGGGCGCACTTGTGCGAGAGGTGCCGGTGGACGGGCAGGCCGCGGCCGTGGCCCGAGGAGACCGACATGCCGTCGTACAGGGCGACGCCGGAGCCCGCGTACCAGCGCTCCCAGCCCTTGTGGGTGAGCGGGTAGAGGAACGGGACCGGCTTGACCAGGTGCGGTGCGAGCCGTTCCAGCAGCAGTCCGCGCTCCTTGAGCGCTTCGCGTACGAGCGCGAAGTCCAGCATCTCCAGGTACCGCAGCCCGCCGTGGATGAGCTTGCTCGACCGGCTCGACGTGCCCGACGCCCAGTCACGGGCCTCGACCAGTCCGGTGTCCAGACCGCGGGTCGCCGCGTCCAGTGCCGTGCCGGCGCCGACGACTCCGCCGCCGACCACCAAAATGTCCAGCTCCCGTTCGGCCATCCGTGCGAGCGCTTCGGCACGCTGGGCCGGTCCGAGTGTCGCTGTCCTCACCGCTGCCTCCCGCTGTGGTCGGGGCCACACTCCCCGTCCGTCGATTTTGGCCGCGCCACCGGCCCGTATCCACCCTCCGGCGGGCAGGGCAACACCCCGCCGCACCGGTCCGCCAATCCCTATTCTGGGCCAAATGTCCGCTTAGTCTACTTATGCTCTTATGCTTCAACGCCTCATCCGGAACCGCTCGGGAAGGACGGCAGCCAGCCATGCCCGCAGACCTCGCCGTCATCGGACTAGGCCATATCGGCCTCCCCCTCGCCCAGGCCGCCACCCTCGCCGGCGTCCGCACCATCGGCTACGACCCCGAACCGCCACCGGCGACGGCCGCACCGGGCGCCCCCGCGGCCGCGCCCCCGGAAGGACGCCCGGCCGCCACCGCGCCCGCCGCGCACAACCCGCTCACCGCACCCGAAGTCCGCCGGCTGCTCTCGGCCGGCTTCCGCAGCACCGACGACCCCACCGTGCTCGGCCGGGTCCGTACGGCTGTCATCTGCGCCCCCACCCCACTCGGCGAGGACGGCGCCCTCGACCTGACCGCGGTCGCCGACGCCGCCCGCGTACTGGCGGCGCACCTGCGCCCGCACACCACGGTGGTCCTCGAATCCACCGTCTACCCGGGCACCACCGAGGAATTCCTGCGCCCCCTCCTGGAAGAGGGCTCCGGCCTGACCGCGGGACGCGACTTCCACCTCGCCTGCTCCCCCGCCCGCCACGACCCCGGCAACCGCACCCACCCCTACGCCACCGTCCCGAAGGTCATCGGCGGCCTGACCCCCGCCTGCACGGAAGCCGCGGCGGCGTTCTACGGCCGGCTCACCGACAAGGTCGTACGCGCCCGCGGCCCGCGCGAGGCGGAGACGGCCAAGCTGCTGGAGACCAATTACCGGCACCTGAACATCGCGCTCATGAACGAGATGGCGGTGCTCTGCCACGACATCGGCGTCGACCTGTGGGACGTCATCCGCTGCGCCGAGACCAAGCCGTTCGGCTTCCAGGCGTTCCGCCCCGGCCCCGGCGTCGGCGGCCACACCGCCCCCATCGACCCCAACTACTATTCCTACAAGGGCCGTTCACTCGGCTACCCGCTGCGCCTGGTCGAGCTGGCGCAGGAGGTCAACAGCCGGATGCCGCGCTACGTCGTACAGCGCTGCGCGACCCTGCTCAACGAGCACGGCAAGTCCGCGCGCGGCGCCCGCGTCCTGCTCCTCGGCGTCACCTACAAGCCGGACACCGGCGACGAGGAAGGCTCCCCCGCCCGCGAAGTCGCCTCCCGGCTCATGGAGTTGGGCGCGCACATCACGTACCACGACCCGTACGTCCACCAGTGGCAGGTCCGGGACCGGCCCGTCCCGCGCGCCGACGCCCTCTACGAGGCCGCCGCAGGGGCCGACCTCACGCTGCTGCTCCAGCACCACCGCACGTACGACCTCCAGGGCCTGGCGGTCAAGGCCCAGCTGCTGCTGGACACCCGGGGGGCGACGCCGACGGGTTCCGCACACCGGCTCTGAGCACCGGCTCCGAGCGCAGCTCCGGGCACAGCGGAATTCCATAGTGGACATGTCAGACCGGTCTGTTAGCTTGTGTCCGCGCATCGAACGTAGTGCGCGTCCACACCGACCGGTCCCGCGCCCAGCGCCACGACGGTCACCACCTCGGGGGAACCTCATGAGTCAGCCCTGGCCGCCCGCGCCTCAGCAGCCGCAGCAGCCCAACCAGCCGCCGCAGGCTCCGTACGGCGCTCCCGCACCGGGCGGCTTCCCGGCACCGATGGCCCCGCCCGCCGCCCGCCAGGGCAACGCCGGCCTGGCCGTCGCGCTCGGCGTCGTCGTCACGCTGGTCGCGGCCGGTATCTACGGCGCGGTCCTCAAGGCCGTCGACGGCGCCTCCATCGGATACGCGGCGCTCGCCGTCGGCGCGCTGATCGGTGCCGTCGTGGGCAAGGTCGGCGGCCGCGGCGCCGCGCTGCCGGTCGTCGCCGCGGTGCTCGGTCTGGCCGGGCTCTACCTCGGTCAGGTCTTCGGCATGGCCCTCCTCACGGCCGACGCCGCGCACGCCACGCTCACCGAGACCGTCTTCGGCCACTTCGACCTGGTCCACGCGGTGTGGAAGGAGTACCTCGGCGCGATCGACGTGGTCTTCTACCTGCTGGCGGGGGCCGGCGGCTTCCAGGTCGCCAAGAAGCTGGGCGCCTGACGGATCGCACGACACGAAGGGCCCGGACCGCACACGCGGTCCGGGCCCTTCGGGCGTCACAGGCGGCCGGGCGAACCCGCCCGGCCGGCCGTCAGTGCTTGTCGTGCTGCGACGGCGCGACCGTCACCTCGACCCGCTGGAACTCCTTCAGCTCGGAGTAGCCGGTGGTCGCCATCGCCCGGCGCAGCGCGCCGAAGAAGTTCATCGAACCGTCCGGCCTGTTCGAGGGACCGCACAGGATCTCCTCGGTGGTGCCGACCGCGCCCAGGTCCATCCGCTTGCCGCGCGGCACGTCCTCGTGCACGGCCTCCATGCCCCAGTGGTGGCCGCGGCCCGGCGCGTCCGTGGCGCGCGCCAGCGGCGAGCCCATCATCACGGCGTCCGCGCCGCAGGCGATGGCCTTGGGCAGGTCGCCGGACCAGCCCACGCCGCCGTCGGCGATCACGTGCACGTACCGGCCGCCGGACTCGTCCATGTAGTCCCGGCGGGCGGCGGCCACGTCGGCCACCGCGGTCGCCATCGGCACCTGGATGCCGAGCACGTTACGGGTGGTGTGCGCGGCGCCACCGCCGAAGCCGACGAGCACGCCCGCCGCGCCGGTGCGCATCAGGTGCAGGGCCGCGGTGTACGTGGCGCAGCCGCCGACGATCACCGGGACGTCCAGCTCGTAGATGAACTGCTTCAGGTTCAGCGGCTCGGCGGCCGAGGAGACGTGCTCCGCGGAGACGGTGGTGCCGCGGATGACGAAGATGTCCACGCCCGCGTCCACGACGGCCTTGGAGAACTCGGCCGTGCGCTGCGGCGAGAGCGCGGCGGCGGTGACCACACCGGAGTCGCGCACCTCCTTGAGGCGCTGCCCGATCAGCTCTTCCTTGATCGGCGCGGCGTAGATCTCCTGGAGCCGCTTGGTGGCGGCGTCGCCGTCCAGCTCCGCGATCTCCGCGAGCAGCGGCTCCGGGTCCTCGTAGCGCGTCCAGAGCCCTTCCAGGTTCAGTACGCCCAGGCCGCCCAGCTCACCGATGCGGATCGCGGTCTGCGGCGAGACGACCGAATCCATCGGGGCCGCCAGGAACGGCAGCTCGAAACGGTAGGCATCGATCTGCCAGGCGATCGAGACCTCCTTCGGGTCGCGGGTGCGCCGACTCGGTACGACGGCGATGTCGTCGAAGGCGTACGCCCGGCGGCCGCGCTTGCCGCGCCCGATCTCGATCTCAGTCACGTGTTGGCCCTTCCATACGATTACGTCCCCAGTATCCCCGACCGGGGACGCTGGGGACGTATCAGGGCTTGATCACTCCTCGTTTTCGAGGAGCACCTGCGAGGTGTCCACGACATGGACCACGAGGACGATCAGCAGACCGTCGCTGATGACGTACTCGATCGCGATGTTCTGGGTGAGCGCCAGCGACCGGGTGTTCTCGTCGTTCGGAAACGGTATCGAGATCTTCGGCCGTGGGTCGTCCGCGAGCTTCTTGAGGCCCCGCTCCAGCGAAGCCCGGCGGTCCTCGGTCAAAGTGTCGCGCATGTGAGCCGCGCGTTCGCTGTAACTCACCGAGTACGACATCAGACCCCCTTGAACAGGCGCCTCAAGCCTACCGGCTTCACCGCCGCGCGTAGTTCGGCGCCTCGGTCACCATCTGCACGTCGTGCGGGTGGCTCTCCTTCAGGCCCGCCGCGGTGATGCGGACGAAGCGGCCCTTGTCCTTCAGCTCCTCGATGCTCGCCGAGCCGACGTAGCCCATGGAGGCGCGCAGGCCGCCGACGAGCTGGTGGGCCACCGAGCCGAGCGGGCCGCGGTAGGGGACCTGGCCCTCGATGCCCTCGGGCACCAGCTTGTCCTCGGACAGGACGTTGTCCTGGAAGTAGCGGTCCTTGGAGAAGGAGCGCGCCTGGCCGCGGGACTGCATCGCGCCGAGCGAGCCCATGCCGCGGTACGACTTGAACTGCTTGCCGTTGATGAAGACCATCTCGCCCGGCGACTCCTCGCAGCCGGCCAGCAGCGAGCCCAGCATGACCGTGTCGGCGCCGGCCGCGATGGCCTTGGCGATGTCGCCGGAGAACTGCAGGCCGCCGTCCCCGATCAGCGGCACGCCCGCCGCGTTCGCGGCCTGCGCGGCCTCGTAGATCGCGGTGACCTGCGGCACGCCGACGCCGGCGACGACGCGGGTGGTGCAGATCGAGCCCGGGCCGACACCGACCTTGATGCCGTCCGCGCCGGCGTCGATCAGCGCCTGGGCGCCGTCACGGGTGGCGACGTTGCCGCCGACCACGTCGACGCGGATGTTGGACTTCACCTTGGCGATCATGTCGAGGATGCCGCGGCTGTGGCCGTGCGCGCTGTCCACGACCAGGAAGTCCGCGCCGGCCTCGACGAGCGCCTGGGCGCGGTCGAAGGCCTCGTCGCCGACGCCCACCGCGGCGCCGACGACCAGGCGGCCCTCGGCGTCCTTGGCCGCGTTCGGGTACTTCTCGGCCTTCACGAAGTCCTTGACCGTGATCAGACCCTTGAGGACGCCCGCGTCGTCGACCAGCGGCAGCTTCTCGATCTTGTGGCGGCGCAGCAGCTCGATGGCGTCCTCGCCGGAGATGCCGACCTTGCCGGTGACCAGCGGCATCGGGGTCATGACCTCGCGCACCTGGCGGCTGCGGTCCAGCTCGAAGGCCATGTCGCGGTTGGTGACGATGCCCAGCAGCTTGCCCGCCGCGTCGGTCACCGGCACACCGCTGATGCGGAACTTCGCACAGAGCGCGTCCGCCTCGACGAGGGTGGCGTCCGGGCGGACCGTGATCGGGTCGGTGACCATGCCGGACTCGGAGCGCTTGACCAGGTCGACCTGGTTGGCCTGGTCCT
Source organism: Streptomyces sp. NPDC030165 (assembly GCF_055573595.1). Lineage (NCBI taxonomy): Bacteria > Bacillati > Actinomycetota > Actinomycetes > Kitasatosporales > Streptomycetaceae > Streptomyces > Streptomyces sp. NPDC030165. The sequence continues at coordinate 448,173 of NZ_JBVIBD010000002.1, forward strand.
CGATGGACAGATTGCGGTGCAGCACGCCCGCGCCGCCCTGCCGCGCCATGGCGATCGCCATCCGCGCCTCGGTGACCTTGTCCATGGCGGCGGAGAGCAGCGGGATGTTCACCCGGACGTTGCGCGAGACCCGGGACGAGGTGTCGACCGCGTTCGGCAGCACCTCGGAGGCGCCGGGCAGCAGCAGCACGTCGTCATATGTCAGACCGAGCATCGCGAATTTGGCGGGCATTCCGTCGACGTTGTCAGTCATGACACCTTCCCAAATGGTCTTGCCTCAGCGCGGACACCCATGCTAACGGCCACCACAGGCGTCTCATTCCACAACCGGTGAGGAGCGCATCACTTGTGCGTTCCCATGAAAATCGCCGCGGTACGGACGTACATTCCTACGGCTGCACGATGCTTCGACTGTACGTTCCCCCGGGGTGTCCGGTCGCCCCGGCCTCCGGCACCCCGCCCCCGACGCCGCTCCTACTGCTCGGCCAGCGCCCGCAGCCGGCTCAGCGCCCGGTGCTGCGCCACCCGCACCGCGCCCGGCGACATCCCCAGCATCTGCCCGGTCTCCTCGGCCGTCAGCCCGACCGCGACCCGCAGCAGCACCAGCTCACGCTGGTTCTCCGGCAGGTTGGCCAGCAGCTTCTTGGCCCACTCGGCGTCACTGCTGAGCAGCGCCCGCTCCTCGGGGCCCAGGGAGTCGTCCGGCTGTTCGGGCATCTCGTTGGACGGCACGGCCGTGCTGCCGGGGCCGCGCATCGCGGCCCGCTGGAGGTCGGCGACCTTGTGGGCGGCGATGGCGAAGACGAACGCCTCGAAGGGCTTTCCGGTGTCCCGGTAGCGCGGCAGCGCACAGAGCACCGCGACGCAGACCTCCTGCGCCAGGTCCTCGACGAAGTGGCGCGCGTCACCCGGCAGCCGGGACAGCCGGGTGCGGCAGTAGCGCAGCGCGAGGGGGTGCACGTGGGCCAGCAGGTCGTGGGTGGCCCGGCGATCCCCTTCCACGGCGCGTGCGACGAGATCGCCGATCTCCTGAATCCCGTCATCGCGCATCGGTCCATGGTGCCTTGGCGCGGCGCGATCCGCGGCATCAGGTCCGTACTTGTGCACCGAAGCGTTATGCGCGGCAGGTGCGCCGGCTGTCATCTCCCGCGCCCTCCCCTCGCACCGGATCGGCCCGTCCCCGAGGAACTCCATACCTCAAGGATGCGGCACCGCGCGCCGAACCGGGATGCCGCTCCCGGACCGGCGCCTGCGGGACCACTTGCCACCCCGCCCGCCACGCGGCGGGCGGGGACCCTCAATCCCCCGCATCGCTGCACGTCACGGCCGTCCTAGCGGACCAGACCCCAGCGAAATCCGAGCGCGACCGCGTGGGCCCGGTCGGAGGCGCCGAGCTTCTTGAACAGCCGCCGGGCGTGGGTCTTGACCGTGTCCTCGGAGAGGAACAGCTCACGTCCGATCTCCGCGTTGGAGCGGCCGTGACTCATGCCCTCCAGCACTTGGATCTCGCGCGCGGTCAGGGTCGGGGCGGCCCCCATCTCGGCGGACCGCAGCCGGCGCGGGGCGAGCCGCCAGGTGGGGTCGGCGAGGGCCTGGGTGACCGTCGCCCGCAGTTCGGCGCGCGAGGCGTCCTTGTGCAGATAGCCGCGGGCGCCGGCGGCGACCGCCAGGGCGACCCCGTCCAGATCCTCGGCGACCGTGAGCATGATGATGCGGGCCCCGGGGTCGGCGGAGAGCAGCCGGCGCACCGTCTCGACCCCGCCTAGGCCGGGCATCCGCACGTCCATCAGAATCAGGTCCGAGCGATCGGCGCCCCAGCGGCGGAGGACTTCCTCGCCGTTGGCCGCCGTCGTCACACGCTCTACACCGGGCACGGTCGCGACCGCGCGGCGGAGCGCCTCTCGGGCAAGCGGGGAGTCGTCACAGACGAGGACGGATGTCATGACCGCCCTCCGCAGCTGATGCGCGTCACCTTGAGCCTCCAGGCTGGTACGTATCGTCACCTGAGCGATCGACCGCCTCGGACACCTGCCCGAGACCTACCTCCGCCAACCGCTTCCGCCCTCTCAACGACGGTCACTCGAAAGAGTTACGGGTTGGACAGCCCTATTCGGCACTCTACGTGAGGGCCCGGACACGCAGAAGATGCGACGCCGAGCAACGCCCCCCTTTGTAGCGCTATGCCCTATTTGGTGGCTTTTCTTCCTTTTTCACAGTGTCTGTGGCTAGATTCGCAATGAGTCATATTTACATCTACTTAGACAGTAGATGTACGGTCGTGAGCAACGAGCCCGAACCGGTACCGCTTCGAGGGGACTAGCAATGGCAGATTTCTCGCGCCTTCCGGGCCCGAACGCAGACCTCTGGGACTGGCAGCTGCTCGCCGCGTGCCGTGGCGTGGACAGTTCCCTCTTCTTCCACCCCGAGGGCGAGCGCGGCGCCGCCCGCAGCGCGCGTGAGACATCGGCGAAAGAGGTCTGCATGCGCTGCCCCGTACGCGCCCAGTGCGCGGCGCACGCCCTCGCGGTGCGCGAGCCCTACGGGGTGTGGGGCGGGCTGACGGAGGACGAGCGCGAAGAGCTGATGGGCCGGGCGCGGCACCGGCTGGTGCCGGCGACGGCGGCAGTGGGACACCCCGGCGCCGGGGGTGCTTGAGAGCACGGACTGAAGAAACGTTTCCTCAGAAACTTCACCCGGACGGCGCAATCAGGCCAGGTCCCCGCCGCGCGCCGCCCCCTGAACCCATGGCCGGACCCCGGCCGGGCGCCCCGGAGCCTGCGCCCGCCCCTCCCGGCCCGCCGTCTCGGCGGCCTGTGCGCGCCTCAGCCCCGCCGCCTCAGCGGCTGACCGCCCCCGCGAGCCGGCCGAGCATCGCCTCGACCGCCGGGACCTGCGCGAGGTCCGGCAGGGTGAGCGCCACGACCTCGCGCTGCACGCACGGCTCCATCGTGACCGTACGGACCCCCTTGTGCCGTACCGACTCCAGCGCCAGTTCCGGCAGGACGGCGACCCCGAGCCCCGCGCCGACCAGGCCGATCACCGCCGGGTAGTCGTCCGTCGCGAAGTCGATGCGCGGCGTGAAGCCCGCCCCCTCGCAGACCTCGACCAGGTGCCGCCGGCAGCGCGGGCAGCCGGCGATCCACGGTTCGCCGGCCAGGTCGGCGTAGCCCGCCGTCCCGGCCCCGGCCAGCCGGTGGGCCTCCGGGACCAGCCCCACCAGCCGGTCGACCAGGACCGGCCGGACGACCAGGTCGTCCCACTCCGCCTCGGCGGCGGGGTCGGCGCCGCGCACCTCCGGGTACCGGAAGGCGAGCGTGATCTCGCAGTCGCCGTTGCGCAGCATCTCGACCGACCGCGGCGGCTCGGCCTCGACCAGGGACACGCGGGTGCCGGGGTGGGCGGCGCGCATGGCGGCCAGGGCGGTGGGCACCAGCGTCGAGCTGCCGGAGGGGAAGGAGACCAGCCGTACCCGCCCGGCCCGCAGGCCCGCGATGGCGGCGACCTCCTCCTCGGCGGCGGTCAGCCCGGCCAGGATGCCGGTGGCGTGCCGCACCAGCGCCTCGCCCGCCTGCGTCAGCCGCATCTCGCGGCCCGTACGGATCAGCAGCGGGGTGCCGGCGGACTGCTCCAGCGCCTTCATCTGCTGGCTGACGGCGGGCTGGGTGCAGCCCAGCTCGCGGGCGGCGGCGGAGAAGGAGCCGGTCCGGGCGACGGCGCGCAGCACGCGGAGATGACGGGCCTCGATCATGCTTCGAGCATAAGCGAGCCTTGGAGCGGACGGGAAATAATGGGTCGCGGCTTTGGCCGGGTGCCAGTAGCGTGCCGCCATGAAGCTTCTGTCTGTGAATGTGGGGCGGCCGCGGCCCATGGAGTACCGCGGCGCCACGGGCAGTACGGGCATCGGGAAACAGCCCGTCGACGGGCCGGTGGCGGTCTCCGCGCCCGGTCCCAAAGGGATCGCCGGCAGCGGCCTGGCCGGTGACGCGGTGGTCAACCTCCAGCACCACGGCGGCGACGACCAGGCGGTGTACGCGTACGCCCGCGAGGACCTGGACACCTGGGAGAAGGAGCTGGGCCGCGAACTGCCTGCCGGGCTGTTCGGCGAGAACCTCACCACCAGCGGCCTGGACATCACCCACGCCCGCATCGGCGAACGCTGGCGCGTCGGCCCCCGGCTGCTGCTGGAGGTGACCTCCGCGCGCATCCCCTGCATGACCTTCCAGGGGCGGCTGGGCGAGCCGGGCTGGGTCAAGCGCTTCACGCAGGCCGGCGTGCCCGGTGCGTACCTGCGGGTCGTCGAGCCGGGAGAGATACGCGCCGGGGACACCATCACCGTCGAGCACCGCCCGGACCACGACGTGACGATCGCCCTCGCCTTCCGCGGCATGACCACGGAGCGCCCGGTGCTGCCGCGGCTCCTGGAGGCGGGCGAGGCACTCCACCCGGAGCTGCGCGAATGGGCGCTCAAGTACATCCGTGACCAAGAGGCTTGAACCGGGTGAACGGGGCGCCGCGGCCCCGGCCGGTGCGTAGCGGCCGGGGCGAGTGGCGTGTCCGTATGCGGATAGCGTGCCCGTATGACGACTGCATTGATTACGGGAGCGACGGCGGGCATCGGCGCCGCGTTCGCCCGCCGCCTGGCGGGCGACGGCCACAACCTGGTGCTCGTGGCGCGCAACGAGAAGCGGCTGCGTGAGCAGGCCACCGAGCTGCACGACCGGCACGGCGTCGAGGTGTCCGTGCTGGTCGCCGACCTGGCGACGGACGACGGCATCGCGGCGGTCGAGCAGCGGCTCGGCGACCGCACCCACCCGGTGGACCTGCTGGTCAACAACGCGGGCTTCGGCAACAAGGGTGAATTCCTGGACGTGCCGATGGCCGACGAGCTGAAGATGCTCAAGGTGCACTGCGAAGCGGTGCTGCGGCTGACGTCCGAGGCGCTGAAGGGGATGCGCGAGCGGCGCCGCGGCGGGGTCGTCAACGTCGCCTCGGTGGCCGCGTTCGTGCCGCGCGGCACGTACGGGGCGAGCAAGGCGTGGGTCGTGCAGTTCACGCAGGGCGCCGCCCGCGACCTGGCGGGCAGCAACGTACGGCTGATGGCGCTGTGCCCCGGCTTCGTGCGGACCGAGTTCCACGAGCGGGCCGGGATGGGGACGGACAGCATCCCCGACTGGATGTGGCTGGACGCCGACAAGCTGGTGGCCGCGGCGATGAAGGACCTGGCGCGCGGCAAGTCGCTGTCGATCCCGGACCCGCGCTACAAGGCGCTGATGGGCGTGGCGAAGCTGGCGCCGCGCAATCTGCTCGGCGGGATCACGTCGAAGACGGGCCGCAAGTACGGGCCTCAGTGACGCGGTGCGGTACGGGCCGCGGGTGAAGCGTGCGGCCCGTACCGCCGCCGGGGAAGTCGTCAGCGGACGCCGGGGCCCTCGTACGCGCCGATGGTGGGGGCCCCGGCGGGCAGCGGTGTGCCGAAGTAGTCGCGGCCGCCGTTGCCCGTCACGTGCCGTCCGGCGGCGTGGGCCGGGGACCCGGCTGTGAGGCGGAAGTCGTCGCGCAGTCCGGGGTCGGCCGTGGTGCCGCCGGGGTTGGCGGGCAGGTGCGCGGGCGGCAGCCCGTGGAAGACGTTGTGGTCGAAGCGCAGGCCGGGTGTGGGGTTCTTGAGCGCGTAGCCGCCTTGTCCGCGGCTGGCGAAGATGTTGTTGCGGACGGTCAGCCGGTGGTGGGTGGTGGCCGGGGCGGCGGTGTCGTCCTGGACCAGGTAGGCGGGGATGCGGTCCGTGTTGAGGAAACTGTTGTTGTAGATGCGGGTGTCGAGGATGGGGCCCGCGCAGTTCTGAATCAGCCGGGCGCCGTCGTTGCGGCTGATGTTGTAGCGCACGGTTGTGCCCATCGTCTTCGCGCCGCTGTACGGGCACAGCAGCAGGAATCCGCCCTTGTTGTCGTGGCTGTTGTTGTACTGGAACACCGTGTTCCGGGAGGCGCCGTCCGCGTCGAAGGACATGCCGTCGTGGGTGCTGCCGCCGCCGGAGACCTCGTTGTGCTGGATGAGGGTGTCGTCCGTGTTGAACGTCCAGATCCCCGCGTTGGCCGACGGCGAGCGGAGCTGGAAGCCGTCCACCCGGTTGTGCTCGACGACGGCGCCCGCCGTGGTGTCCAGCTTGATGCCGTCGCCCGCCAGCGACCTGAGGGTGTTGTGGTGGACGCGGACGCGGGTGCTCGGGGTCCAGGCGCCGGGGTAGGTGTGCGGGTCCTGCTGGTTGCCGACGAGGGCGCGCCTGGACCAGGTCGACTTGACGTACACGCCCTCCCGGTCGACGTCCTCGATCCGGTTACGGGCGATCTCCAGGCCGTCGTAGCGGCTGGGCCGCGCCGTGCCCTCGACCGCCACGTGGATGCCGCTGGACCCGGTCAGGGTCTTGGCGTCGCCGCCGCGTACGTCGTGCACGTACAGGCCGGTGACCGCGATCCCGCGGGCGGTGCCGTAATCGGTCAGGCGCAGCCGTACGCCGTTGCGTTCGCTGCCCGGGCGGGCCGCATTGACGATCTCCAGGGCGGTGAGCCGTACGTACCGGGTGTCGGCGAGCAGCACGGTGTCGTGGGCGCCGGCGCCGTCCAGCCGGGCGCGGGCGGCGGCGCTTCCGTAATCGGCGATGGTGAAGGGGGCGGTGGCGGAGCCCGCGCCCCTGGGGGCGAGGGTGCCGGTGCAGGTGCTGCCGCGGCGGAACAGCAGGCGGTCGCCGGGGCCGTACGGGCGGGCGTTGGCCTGGGCCAGGGTGGACCAGGGGCGGGCGCGGGAGCCGTCGCCCCCGGCGGGCGCGGCGCAGTCGACGTGGAAGACGTGGCCCGCGGAAGCGGAGGGGTGGTCGGCGGCGTGCGCGCCGGGGGCTGTGACGAGCGTGAGCGCCGTGGCCAGGGCGAGGGCGGTGGAGAGCGCGCGTACGGCGGAGAGCGCGCGTGCGGTGACGTGCGCTCCCCGGCCCGTCTCGGGTCTCATGGTCGCTGCCTCCCTTACGGGGCGGTGGCGGTGTCCTTGCCGGCCGGGTCGTCGAGCGAGTCGGGCGACAGGGTGCTGGTGGTGCCGTCCTCCCAGGTCACGTGGAGGGTGTGGCGGCCGGTGAGCCGGACCTCGGCCAGTTCGTGGACGGGCGCCGGGCCGGGCTCGGCGGTGAGGGAGGCGAGCGAGACGAACAGGGCGCCTCCGGGGGCGTCGTCGGGCACGGTGCCGTCGAGGCAGGCGGTACGGGTGTGGTCCCCGAAGGGCGTACTGCCGGTCGGTACGGTCCTCGGCTGCCCGGCGTCCTCACCGAAACCGTGCACGGCGTGCAGCTGGGCGGTGGGCCCGTCGTCCGTGACGGCCCAGCCGGTCTGCCGTACGGGCGTGCCGGGCGCGGCCCCGGTGACGAGGTGGACGCGTACCTCGGCGCGGCCGTGCGCCAGGGTCGCGGACAGCACCCGTACGCCGGTGAGTTCGGAGCCGTCCGCGCGGCGCGGGATGTGCGCGGAGGCGGCCCAGCCGGGGCCGCTGCCCCGCGGTTCGACCGCGCCGCGGCCGGTGGGCGTGCCGTCCACGAGCAGGGCGAAGTGGTTGTCGGGAAGTTCGGCGGGGGTGGTGTCCGAGCCGGGGTTGGCCGACGTGTCCGGGCTGGTCCCCGCGTCCTCCGCCGCGGACGGGCCCGTACGCGTCGAGTAGGCGAACCGCGCGTAGTTCGGGTCGGCCGGGCCGAAGACCGAGGAGCTGCCGTGGTTGTGCAGCCTGACCAGCCCGTCGGCGGCCGTGGACTGCACGAGCAGGCCGGGCGCGCGCAGCGTGGTGACGGCGTCCGCCGTCTCGGCGGGCAGCGGTTCCTCGCGTGCGGTCCAGGCGGGGTGGCCGTCCGGCAGCAGCAGGCCGAGGAGGCCCTTGGAGGCCCAGTACGGGGAGGCGGGCCCGGAGTAGCCCTGGAGCATGGGCGCGTACGGGCCGTACCAGCCGAGCGGCAGGAGACCCTGGTCCGTCACGGCACCGTGGTCGAGGAAGTGCCGCAACGTGCCGGAGGTGAGGCGGCGGGTGGCGCCGGGGGTGAGCGGGGTGTGGCCGGTGAGCGCGCCGAGCCAGGGGGCGGCGAGGGTCGCGAAGCGGTAGGTGAGCGAGCGGCCGAACGGCATCGGCGCGCCGTTGGCGTCGAACATGCGACGGTAACCGTCGAGGTGGGCGCGCAGCCGCTCGCCGTACGTGTCGAGCAGCACGCGGTCGCCGGAGAGATGGGCGTGCAGGACGGGATAGAAATGCAGCGCCCAGCCGTTGTAGTGGTCGAACGCCTGATTGTCGCCGTCGCTGTACCACCCCTCGCCCCGGTACCAGCCGTCGATGCGCTCCAGCGCGCGGTCGACGGACGCCTGCGCGCGCTCCGTCTCGATGCCCGCGTCGAGGAGGAAACCGCCGACGGTGAGGCCGAACAGCCACCAGTTGTTGTCGATGGGCGGCGGGTCGAGGGCGGGCAGCAGCCAGTCCACGGCCCGGGCGCGGACCTTGTCGTCCAGGGTGTCCCAGAGCCAGGGGCGGGTCAGCCGCAGGCCGAGGGCGACGGAGGCGGATTCGACGATGGCCTGCCGGGTGTCCGGCATGACCGGCCAGGCGTCGGGGTGCGGGCCGCCGAGGCCCGGTTCGGTCACGGGGTGTTCGGTGCCCGCGGCGAGCCCTTCGGCGTACCGGGCCAGGTAGCCGTGCGGGTCCCGGCCGCCGCTGCCGGCCACCCGGAAGGCGGCCGCCAGGAAGGTACGGGCGTACCCTTCGAGGCCGTCCGAGCGCGGCCCCGCCCAACTGGGCCGTGCGCCCGGGAGGTTGATGAGCCCGTTGCGCGGCGACGCGTACGGGACGACCGCTCCCAGGAGGCGGTCGGCCGTGGCTTCCCAGTGCGCGCGGGTCCATCCGGTGTACGGGCTGAGCTCGCGGTCCTCGGGCGGGAGCGGACCGGCCTCCCGGTGGGCGGGCTGCTGGGACGGGGGCACGGTCATGGGCGTTTCCCTCACGGTCGGCGACCCAGGAATCCTCAACTCGCCGCGATCGAACGTCAAGGGGGCCTGATCGAACGACCGGTTACCAGCCGGTTCGATCAGACTGGACTAGGGTGCGTCTTCACCTTGGAGACGGGCCCGGGCCGGCCGCCGTCCCGGCCGCCACCGGTCCACCACACCACGAGGGGCTGCCGCCGTGCGCGAGCGTGCTGTGCAACGTCATGACCGCCTGCTGGCCCTGGTACGGCAACGCGGCTCGGCCCGCGTCACCGACCTGGCCGACCAGCTCGGCGTCTCGCCCGTCACCGTACGGCGCGACGTCGAGGCGCTGACCGGCAAGGGCCTGCTCGACCGGGCGCACGGCGCGGTGTCCTGGCCCCGGCGGCGCGACCGGGCCGCCGACGGCCGCGCGCCCGCCGCCGAGGGACCCGTACTGGGCCTGCTGGCGCCCTCCGCCACGTACTACTTCGCCGATGTGATCCGCGGCGCCCACGAGGCGGCGGCGCGGGCCGGGGCCCGGCTCGTCCTGCGGATATCCGACTACCGGCCCGAGGAGGACCCGGCGCGCGCCGAGGGCCTGCTGTCGGCCGGGGCCGAGGGGCTGCTCGTCGCGCCGGGCTGGCGCGGGCCGGGCGATCCGGCCGAGTACGGCGGCTGGGTCGCCGAACTGCCCGTACCCGTCGTCCTGTTGGAACGCAGCGTGCCACCGGGCAGCCCGCTGGCGGGACTGGACCGGGTGTGCTCGGACCACGGCCACGGGGTGCTCCTCGCACTGCGCCACCTGATCGCACAGGGGCACGCGGCACCGCTGCTGGTGGCCCGCGCCGACAGCCCGACGGCGCTCGCGGTGCGCGAGGGGTACGCGGCGGCGCTGCGGGCCCTCGGCGTGCCGCGGCCGCGGCCGGTGATCGATTCCGTACCGGCCGAGCTGGACCCGCAGGGCTTCGAGCGCGCCGTACGGGAGCTGCGGGCGGCGGTGGCCTCGGGGGAGGCGACGGCCGCGCTGGTGCACAACGACGTGGACGCGATCCAGATGGTGCAGCGGCTGGCCGAACTGGGCGTACGGGTACCCAGCGACCTGGCGCTGGTCGCGTACGACGACGAGGTGGCGGCACTGGCGGACACCCCGCTGACGGCCGTGGCACCGCCCAAGCGCGAGGTGGGCCGGCAAGCGGCGCGGCTGCTGGTGGACCGGCTGCGCGAAGGGGCCGACGGGAGCGGGGCGGCGGACGGGGACGGACTCGCGGCGGCGACGCCGGTGCCGGGCCTGCCGCGCGGCCCCGTCGGCGAACCGGCCCCGCGACGCCACCTCACCCTGCTGCCGGCCCTGCGGGTACGCGCTTCGTGCGGGGCGGGGGGCGGCACGGGGGCCGGCTCCGGCGCCGCCGACGGGGGCACCGGCACCGGCACCGGGAGCGGTGCCGCCTCCGGGGCCGCTCCGGACGGCGACTTCGCCTGACCACCTCCGGACGCCACCCTTCACCTCCCCCATCCTGTTCTTTTTTCGATCAATCAATCTTTCGCTCTTGACTTCGCTCAAGGCCGGCCCAAGGATCGCGGATCGCGGCCATCACCTTCGAGCCGCCCCCTCCTCATGCTCAGGAGCCGCGCCATGAGCCGCAGTTGGAGCAGAACGACGCTCGCGCTAGCCGGCGGCCTCACCGCCCTGACCCTGCTGACGGCCTGCGGCGGGGGCAGTGGCGCCGCCGGGAGCGAAGGCCCCGTGACCCTCACGTACTGGGGCTGGACCAAGGGCACGAAACAAGCCGTGGACGCGTTCAACGCCACCCACCGCGACACGAAGGTACGGTTCGAGGAGATCCCCTCGGGCACCGCGGGCGGGTACGCCAAGATCTCCAACGCGGTCAAGGCGGGCAACGCGCCCGACCTGGTCAGCGTCGAATACCCGACGCTCCCCGAGTTCGTCAGCCAGGGCGCCCTCCAGGACATCACCCCGCACATCACACCCGGCCTGAAGAAGAAACTGCTGCCGCAGGCCGTCCAGCTCACCACCCTCGGCGGCCGCAGCTGGGCCGTCCCCTTCGACGCCGCGCCGCAGGTCTACTACTACCGCAAGGACTTCTTCACCCAGCACAAGATCGACGTACCGCGGACCTGGGACGCCTTCCGCACCGCGGCGGCCGCGGTGAAGAAGGCCGACACGAAGGCGCGCGTCGCCACCTTCTTCCCCGACGACCCGACCACCTTCGAGGCGATGGCCTGGCAGGCCGGCGCCCACTGGTTCACCACCCAGGGCGACTCCTGGAAGCTGAACACCACCGACCCGGCCACCAGGAAAGTCACCGCCTACTGGCAGGGCCTCCTCAAGGACGGCCTCGTCCACACCCACGTCTCCTTCAGTCCCGGCTGGACCAACTCGCTCAAGAGCGGCGGCACCGTCGGCTACCTCGGCGCCTCCTGGGGCGCGGGCGTCCTCAAGGGCACCCTGCCGGACCAGAACGGCAAGTGGGCCGCGGCGCCCGTGCCGAGCTGGGACGGCAGGCCCGCCAGCGGCATGCTCGGCGGATCGACGACAGCCGTCACCAAGAGCAGCCGGCACACCGGAGCCGCGGTGCGGTTCGCGACCTGGATGTCCACCTCCGCCGACGCGGTCAAGGCCCGGGTCGCCTCCGGCGAGTCCAGTGCCTACCCGGCCGCAACGGCGCTGCGCCCGGTAGCCCGGCAGGCGTTCGACACCCGCTACTACGGCGGCCAGGACGTCTACGCGCTCTTCGACGCCGCGGCCGCCTCGGTCGACGGGAAGTGGGGCTGGGGCCCGGCCACCAGCACCACCAACACCACGCTGAAGGACGAGTTCGGCAAGGCGGCGGGCGCGCGCGGCGGCACGGGCTCCCTCGCCGCCGCCGTACGCGCCGGCAGCGACGCGACGGTACGCGAACTGAAGAGGCGCGGCCTGAAGGTCATGGGCCGGTGAACGCCAAGGCGCGTGCCGTCACCGTCCTGCTCACCCCCTTCTTCGTCCTGTTCGCCGTGGTCATGGTCGTCCCGGTCGGGTACGCGGTCTGGCTCAGCCTCTTCACCGAGAAACAGTCCGGCCTCGGCTTCGGCGGCACCCACACGGTCTTCAGCGGACTCGGCAACTACGCGGCGGCGCTCGGCGACCACGCCTTCCGCGACGGCTTCCTCGTCCTCCTCGGCTACTGCGCCCTCTACATCCCCCTCCTCCTGGCCGGCGCGCTGACCCTGGCCCTGCTGCTCGACTCCGCCCTCGCCCGTGCCCGGCGCTTCTTCCAGCTCGCCCTGTTCCTGCCGCACGCCGTGCCCGGCATCATCGCCGCCCTGATCTGGGTCTACCTCTACACGCCCCAGCTCAGCCCGGTCGTGACCGCGATGGAGTCCGGCGGCCTCGGCTTCGACTTCCTGTCCCCCTCCGGAGCGCTGCCCTCGGTCGTCAACATCGCCCTGTGGGAGTGGCTCGGCTACAACATGGTCATCTTCTACGCCGCCCTCCAGGCCGTCGACCGCTCGGTGATCGAGGCCGCGACCGTGGACGGCGCGGGCGCCTGGCGCGTCGCGACCGGCGTCAAGGTCCCCCTCATCCGCTCCTCCCTCGTCATGGTGGCCCTCTTCACCGTCATCGGCTCGCTCCAGCTCTTCACCGAACCGCTGATCCTCAGCCAGGGCTCGGCATCCGCCGTCACCTCCTCCTGGACGCCGAACATGTACGCCTACACCGCCGCCTTCGCCCGCAACGACTACGGCCTGGCAGCCGCCTCGTCCGTCCTGCTCGCCCTCGCCGCCGCACTGCTGTCCTTCGCCGTCACCCGCCTCTCCGGCCGGTCGCCCCGGCCCGGCCGCCGCCTGCCCGGACCGGCCCGTCCCCCGCTCGCCCACCCGAAGGGCAGGACCTGATGGCGCCCCCGCCCCGTACCGCCGTCGCCGGCCCGGCGGCCCCCGCGCCCGTACGCCCGTCCCGCATCCGGTCCGTACGCACCGCCGGCCGCCGCCCGCGCTGCCGCTGGCTCTCCCCCGCCGCCGTCAACGCGGCACTCGGCCTCGCCGTCCTCTACACGCTCTTCCCCCTCGTCTGGCTGGTCACCGCCGCCACCAAGGACGCGGGCGGCCTGCTGGCCGGCGACGCCCTGTCCTTCGAGGGCTTCGACCTGGCCGGCAATCTCTCCCGCCTCGCCGCGGAGGGCGACGGCATCTACTTCCGGTGGTACGCCAACAGCCTGCTCTACGCGGGCGCCGGCGCCGCGCTGTGCGCCCTGGTCTCCGTGGCCGCCGGGTACGCCTTCGACAAGTACGCGTTCCCCGGCAAGGAGCAGCTGTTCGGCGTCGTCCTGCTCGGCGTGCTGGTGCCCACCACAGCGCTGGCCCTCCCCCTCTACCTGCTGGCCAGCAGGACCGGCGTGGTCAACACCTACTGGTCGGTGCTGGTACCCGTACTCGTGAACCCGTTCGGCGTGTACCTGGCCCGGGTCTTCAGCGCCGGCTACATCCCGGACGAGGCGCTCGAAGCGGCCCGTATCGACGGCGCGGGCGAGCTGCGCGTCTTCTGGTCCATCGGCCTGCGTATGGTCGCGCCGGGCCTGGTGACCGTCTTCCTCTTCCAGTTCACCGCGATCTGGAACAACTTCTTCCTCCCCCTCGTGATGCTCTCCGACCAGCGACTCTTCCCCGTGAGCCTCGGCCTGTACGCCTGGAACGGCAACGCCCACGGCGAACCGTCCTTCTACCCCCTCGTCGTCACCGGCTCCCTCCTCGCCGTCCTCCCCCTGATCATCGCCTTCGTGACCCTCCAGCGGCACTGGAAGGCCGGACTCGCCGCCGGAAGCGTCAAGTGACGCCCCGAACCAGGAGCACGCTTCCACCATGCACCACACCACTGACAATCGCCCCGACCAGGCACTTTCCCGCCCCACTCTGCTGCTCGCCATGGAACCCGGCCTCGCGGAACGCCTGCTCACCGACCAGCACCGCACCCGCCTGACAGCCCTCACCCGCACCGATCCCCGCCTGGTCGCCCACGACTTGACCGACCCGCCCCCGGCCGTAGCCACCGCGCTGGCCGACGCCGAGATCCTCCTGACGTCGTGGGGAGCGACCCCGCTGACCACCGCCGTCCTCGCCCGGGCCCCGCGCCTGCGCACCGTCGTCCACGCCGGCGGGTCCGTCAAACCCCACGTCACCGGGGCCTGTTGGAAGCGCGGCATCACCGTCACCTCAGCGGCCGCCGCCAACGCGCAGCCCGTCGCCGAATACACGCTCGCCGCGATCCTCTTCGCCAACAAGCGCGTCCTGCACACCGCGCACCGCTACCGCGCGCTGCGCGCCCCCCACGACTGGCACCAGGAACTGGCAGGCGCCGGCAACCACCGCCGCACCGTGGGCGTGATCGGCGCCTCCCGCATCGGCCGCCGCGTCATCGGCCTCCTGCGCCCCTTCGACCTGACGGTCCTCCTCCACGACCCCTACGTGGACGAGGCCGAAGCCACCCGCCTCGGCGTCACCCCCGCGCCCCTCGACACCCTCTGCGCCGCCTCCGACGTGGTCACCGTCCACGCGCCCCGACTGCCCGCCACCCACCACCTGCTCGACGCCCACCGGCTGGCCCTGATGCCGGACGGTGCCACCCTGATCAACACGGCCCGCGGCACCCTCGTCGACGAGACGGCCCTGCTCCCCGAACTCGTCTCCGGCCGCCTCAACGCCGTACTGGACGTGACCGACCCCGAGACCCCGCCCCCCTCCTCCCCCCTCTACGACCTCCCGAACGTCCTGCTCACCCCGCACATCGCCGGCTCCCTCGGCGGCGAACTCCACCGCATGGCCGACCAGGCCCTGGACGAGATCGAGCGCTACACGAAAGGGCTGCCGTTCGCCGACCCCGTACGCCCGGAAGGCCTCGGCCGCTCGGCCTGAAGCGGAGCCGGAGCGAGCCCCGGCGCGAATACGGCGGACCAGCCGGGCCTCGTCAACGGGACGAGGCCCGGCCCCCTCGAAAGGGGACCGGGCCTCGAACGGCTGTGAGCTGCCTCAGTGGGCGTGGCCGTGGCCGTGACCGGCCTCGGGCTCCTCCTCGGCCGGCTTCTCGACGACCAGGGTCTCGGTCGTGAGCAGCAGCGAGGCGATCGACGCGGCGTTCTCCAGCGCCGAACGGGTGACCTTGACCGGGTCGATGACGCCGGCCTTCACCAGGTCGCCGTACTCGCCGGTCGCGGCGTTGAAGCCCTGGTTCTTGTCCAGCTCCGCCACCTTCGAGGTGATGACGTAGCCCTCCAGGCCCGCGTTCTCGGCGATCCAGCGCAGCGGCTCGACGGCGGCGCGGCGGACCACGGCGACACCGGTGGCCTCGTCGCCCTCCTTGCCGAGGGAGCCCTCCAGCACCTTGGCGGCGTGCACCAGAGCGGAGCCACCACCGGAGACGATGCCCTCCTCGACCGCGGCGCGGGTCGCGGAGATGGCGTCCTCCAGACGGTGCTTCTTCTCCTTCAGCTCGACCTCGGTGGCCGCACCCACGCGGATCACGCAGACGCCGCCGGCCAGCTTCGCCAGACGCTCCTGGAGCTTCTCGCGGTCCCAGTCCGAGTCCGTGGCCTCGATCTCGCCCTTGATCTGGTTGACGCGGCCCTCGACGTCGGCGGAGTTGCCGCCGCCGTCCACGATGGTCGTGTCGTCCTTGGTGACGGTCACGCGGCGGGCGGTGCCCAGCACGTCCAGACCGGCCTGGTCCAGCTTGAGGCCGACCTCCTCGGCGATGACGGTCGCACCGGTCAGCGCGGCCATGTCGCCCAGCATCGCCTTACGGCGGTCACCGAAGCCGGGCGCCTTGACGGCGACGGCGTTGAAGGTACCGCGGATCTTGTTGACGACCAGCGTCGACAGAGCCTCGCCCTCGACGTCCTCGGCGATGATCAGCAGGGGCTTGCTGCCACCCTGCTGGATGACCTTCTCCAGCAGCGGGAGCAGGTCCTGGATCGAGGAGATCTTGCCCTGGTGGATCAGGATGTACGGGTCGTCGAGGACGGCCTCCATACGCTCCTGGTCGGTCACCATGTACGGCGAGAGGTAGCCCTTGTCGAAGGCCATGCCCTCGGTGAAGTCCAGCTCCAGACCGAAGGTGTTGGACTCCTCGACGGTGATGACACCGTCCTTGCCGACCTTGTCCATCGCCTCGGCGATCAGCTCGCCGACCTGCTTGTCCTGCGCGGACAGACCGGCCACGGCGGCGATGTCGGACTTCTCGTCGATCGGACGGGCGGTCGCGAGGAGGTCCTCGGACACAGCCTTGACCGCGGCGTCGATGCCCTTCTTCAGGGCGGCCGGGGAAGCACCCGCGGCGACGTTGCGCAGGCCCTCACGGACCAGCGCCTGCGCCAGCACGGTGGCGGTGGTGGTGCCGTCACCAGCGATGTCGTTGGTCTTGGTCGCCACCTCCTTCACCAGCTGCGCGCCCAGGTTCTCGTACGGGTCGTCGACCTCGACCTCACGGGCGATGGTGACACCGTCGTTGGTGATGGTGGGGGCGCCGAACTTCTTGTCGATGACGACGTTGCGGCCCTTGGGGCCGATCGTCACCTTCACGGTGTCGGCAAGCTTGTTGACGCCGCGCTCAAGGGCGCGACGGGCGTCCTCGTCGAACTTCAGGATCTTCGCCATGAGTTACGTGTCCTTAGTCGTTCTCTCCAACGAACTGCGCCCCGGGAAACCGGTTGTTTAGACGCGGGAACCAGGGGCGCAGATCAAGGCAATCTTCGGTGAATTACTTCTCGACGATCGCGAGCACGTCGCGCGCCGAGAGAACGAGGTACTCCTCGCCGTTGTACTTCACCTCGGTGCCGCCGTACTTGCTGTAGAGCACGACGTCGCCGACGGTCACGTCGAGCGGAAGACGGTTGCCGTCCTCGAAGCGGCCCGGGCCCACGGCCAGGACGACGCCCTCCTGGGGCTTCTCCTTGGCAGTGTCCGGAATGACCAGGCCCGAAGCCGTGGTCTGCTCGGCGTCGAGCGGCTGGACCACGATGCGGTCCTCAAGCGGCTTGATGGCAACCTTGGAGCTGGCGGTCGTCACGATCCGACCTCCCCCTTCGGAGATCTCACGGGGTTAACTGTCTGAGGTGGCGACCAGGTGGATCCGTCGTCGCGGGTGCCGGACCTGCCCGTCGCTGTGTTTGGCACTCCCCGGTGGAGAGTGCCAGAGCCGAGACTATGACGCGGTTAGCACTCGGTCAAGCGGAGTGCCAATGCACCTTGCGGCGCGTCTTTCGGGGGGTGCCGGTCCGTGGGCACCTTGCCCAGGTGGGGAGCTTGGCAATCCTGGGTTGTGCTGTGCGTTGCGCGCCGCGCACGTGGGTTTGCGCTGTCGCGCGGATCGCATTGCTTTGTACTGGGGGGAGATTGCCGATCACCCTGGCGCCCGCTCTCCTGGGGGCGAGGTCATCGATGGCTGCTCCTCGGGGACTCCCCGGCGGCTGGCCTCGGGAATGGGGTGGAACCGTGACAATGGGGGGCATGCGCATATTGGTCGTGGAGGATGAAGAGGGGCTTGCTGACTCCTTGCGGCGGGGGGTGGCTGCTGAGGGGCACTGGGTTGACGTGGCTCGGGACGGGCATCGGGGGCTGGAGCTCGCGTTGAGCGGGTCGTACGACGCGATCGTGCTGGACGTGATGCTGCCGGGGCCCAGCGGGTACGAGATCTGCGGGCGGCTGCGGCGGCAGGACGACTGGACGCCCGTGCTGATGCTGACCGCCAAGGACGGCGAGTACGACGTCGCCGAAGGGCTGGACGCGGGCGCCGATGACTATCTGGCCAAGCCGTTCTCGTTCGTTGTGCTGCTTGCCCGGCTGCGGGCGCTCACCCGGCGCGGCCGCGCCGCCGAGCGGCCACGAACGCTGCAGAGCGGCGATCTCACTCTGGACACTGACGCCCGCCGCTGCCGCCGCGGCGACACCGACATCGAACTGACCGCTCGGGAACTGGCCGTGCTGCGCTGCCTCATGGCGGGTGAGGGCCAGGCGGTCGCCAAGCGGGACATCCTCGACGAGGTCTGGGACGCGCCGGCCGACGTGGACCCCAACATCGTCGAGGTGTACGTCTCCTCGCTCCGCAAGAAGGTGGACGTGCCCTTCGGCCGCCATTCCATCCGTACGGTGCACGGCACGGGCTATCGGATGGCGCCCGATGACGGCTGACCGCCGGCCACCGGCCCGGTTCCGCCCCCGCCCCGCGTCCATGCGCGGCCGCACCGCCGCAGCCGCCGCCCTGGCCATGGGCCTGGTGCTGGCCGTCGGCGGCGGCTGGCTCTACGTGCTGTTGCGCGCCAACCTGCTGGACAACACCACCAGCCGTACCGAAGTGGCCGCCCGCAAGGTCGCCGCGCAGGCGGACAGCGGTGCCCTTCCGGAGGTGCTGTCGTCGCCCGCCGACGGCGTCGACCTGGTGCTGGTCCTGGACGCGGCGGGCGAGGTCGTCGCGACCAGTCTCCGTACCGCCGACCCGCTCGCCGCCGAGCTGCGGGACTTCCGCCCGGCCCCGGGCCAGGACTCCGCCGACCGCGTCATCACCGGCTCCCCCGCCGCCGCGGCGGGGGGTGCGCGCGCGGACGTGGTGGTGGTCCGTGCCACGCCGCCGGCCGGCAGCGGGGAACGGTACGTGTACGCCGTGACCGTGCTCTCGGACGTGGACGACGCGACCCACGCGATCGGCGTGGCCCTGCTCGCCAGCGCCCCGCCGCTGATCGCGCTGGCCGCCGCCATCGCCTGGGCGGTGACCGGGCTGGCGCTGCGCCCGGTGACGGCCATCAGGACGGAGCTGGCAGCCGTCAGCGCGAGCGAGCTGGACCGGCGGGTGCCGGACCCGGCGGGCGGTGACGAGATCGCGCTGATGGCCCGTACGGTCAACGCCACCCTGGACCGGCTGGAACAGGCCGTCACCCGGCAGCGTCAGTTCGTCGCGGACGCGTCGCACGAGCTGCGCAACCCGATCGCGGCGGTGCGGTCCCGGCTGGAGGTGGCGCTCGCGGACGACAGCGAGGGCACTGCCGGCCCCGCCGCCCGCGCGTCTCTGCACGACTCTGTCCGTGCCGCCCTTCGCGACACCGAGCGGTTGCAGCGGATCGCCGCCGACCTGCTCCTCCTCGCCCGTCTCGACGCGCACGCCGCGCGGGCCGCGGAGCCGGCCGACCTGGCGCTGCTGGCGGAGGAGGAGGCCGCGCGCCGGCCCGCACGCGGCGGGCCCCGGCTGGTGGTGGAGGCGGGCGAGCCCGTGCCCGTACGGGGCGATCCGGCGCAGCTGGAGCGTCTGCTGACCAATCTGGTCGACAACGGTCTGCGGTATGCGGCTTCTGAGGTGCGTGTCGTCGCGCGTACCCGGGGGCAGGGAGACGGCGGCGGCGCTCAGGCCGTCCTGGAAGTGACGGATGACGGGCCGGGCATTCCGGAGGGCGACCGGGAGCAGGTATTCGAACGGTTCGCCCGCCTCGACGCGTCGCGTGACCGCGAGACCGGCGGTACGGGGCTGGGCCTGGCCATCGCCCGGGGGATCGCCCGTGCGCACGGCGGGGAGCTGACCGTACGGGGCAGGGAGGACGGCCGGGCCGGCGCCCGCTTCGTGGCTGTTCTGCCCGTAAAGCCCGTGCATGCCGAGCCGTACGGCCGCCGGGCCGGTCGCTTCTGAGCCTCCCTTCAGGACCTTCAGGATTTCTTCAGTGCCGTCCGGCCAGCCTGGTCGGATGAAGCACCGTCGCAGGCTCACCACCACCCCGGACGCAGCCCGTCCGCGAGGGCACCGGCGCCGGGCGCGGCGCGGGCGCGGGTCCCGGCGCCGTGTCGTGCTGCGCAGGCTGGCCCTGTGCGTCGCCGTGCTCGTGCTGTGCACGGCGGGCGCGGGCTGGTACCTCTACCGGGACCTCGCCGCGCGGATCGGCTCGTCGCGGGCGCTCGGCGACGGGGCGCCCAGGTCGTCCGGCGGGGCGACGAACATCCTGCTGATGGGGCTGGACAGCCGTAAGGACCAGGACGGGAACGACCTGCCGGACGATGTGCTGGCGAAGCTGCACGCGGGCGCGTCGTCCGACATCGGCGGCTACAACACCAACACGCTGATCCTGCTGCACGTGCCCAGTGGCGGCGGCCGGGCCACCGCGTTCTCGATTCCGCGCGACGATCTGGTGGAGATACCGGGGCACGGCAAGGACAAGATCAAGAAGGCGTACGGGCTGGCCAAGGCCGAGACGGAGGACCGGCTCGCGCGGCAGGGCGTCACCGGCCACGGCCGGCTGGAGCGCGAGGGCCGGGAGGCGGGCCGCCGGGCACAGATCGAGACGGTACGGAACTTCCTCGGCGTGCCGGTCGACCACTTCGCCGAGGTGAACCTGGTGGGCTTCCTGCACATCGCGGACGCGCTCGGCGGCGTACCGGTGTGCCTGAAGCACGCGGTCGAGGACCGGTACTCGGGGGCCGACTTCCCGGCCGGGCGGCAGACGCTCGACGGGCCGCAGTCGCTGGCCTTCGTACGGCAGCGGCACGGTCTGCCCGGCGGCGACCTGGACCGTACGCGCCGCCAGCAGGCGTTCCTCGCCTCCGCCACGCACCGGCTGAACTCGGCCGGCACCTTCACCGACCCGCTGCGGCTGCTGAAGCTGATGGACGTCGCCAAGCAGGACCTGGTGACCGACGAAGGCTGGGACCTGCTGTCGTTCGTCCAGCAGGCCAAGAACCTTTCGGGCGGGAATGTACGATTCAGCACGCTGCCCGTGGAGGGGTTCGCCAAGCATCGCGGTGAGGACGTGAACCGGGTGGATCCGGACAAGATACGGCGGCTGGTCGCCCGTGAAATCGGACCCGGCGCCGGCGGCTCCGCCGCCCCGACCAGCACCGACATCCCCGGCGACGGCCCGGCCGCCCCTCGCTCGCCTGTGGGAACCCTGCAACCGCCGCCCTCGTCTTCTCCATCGACGGTGGAGTCCGGTTCCGGGACGGGTGGTTCCGGGCAGACGGCTCCCATGATTGATGGCGGAGGCATCCCGTGCGTGGACTGACGAGCTCGCTCCGGCCCTCCGGGGCGCCGGAGAGCGACGCCGAGCGCACGATGACGTTCGCCGCTCTCGCCCAGGCCCCGAACCGGCGGCGTACGGAGATGTGGCTGCTCGCCTTCGCCGTACTGATCACGGTCTTCGGCTACGCGTACACCGGCCTGTCGATGAACGGCCGGCTGCCCGCCGGGCTGCCCGGCTTCGCCGCCGCCGTCTTCTTCATGGCGCTCGTCCCGCACCTGATCGTGCGCCGCTTCGCGCCGCGCGCCGACCCTCTGATCCTGCCGCTCGCCACACTGCTGTCCGGCATCGGCCTGGTGCTGCTGAACCGCCTCGACATCACGTACGCGGCCAAGCCCGGCCTGCACATGGCCCCGGCGGCGGGCGGGCAGCTGGTGTGGACGGTGATCGGGGTGGCGGTCTGCACGGGCGTGCTGATGCTGCTGCGCGACCACCGCTTCCTCCAGCGGTACATCTACCTGACGATGGCCGTCGCGCTGGTGCTGCTGATGGCCCCGGCGTTCTTCCCGGGTGACACGTACGGCGCCAAGCGCTGGATCTTCGTCGGGCCGCTGTCGCTGCAGCCCGGCGAGTTCGTGAAGATCATGATCGCGGTGTTCTTCGCGGGCTACCTGACGCTGAACCGCGACGCGCTCGCCCTCTCCGGACGCCGCGTCATGGGCGTCCAGCTGCCGCCCGGACGCCAGCTCGGGCCGATCTTCACCATCTGGATCATCAGCCTCCTGGTGCTGGTCTTCGAACGCGACCTCGGCACCTCGCTGATCTTCTTCGGCCTCTTCGTGATCACCCTCTACATGGCCACCGAACGCACCAGCTGGGTGCTGTGCGGCCTGGCCATGGCGGTGATCGGCGCCGCCGTCGTCGGCTCGACCGAACCACACGTCAAAGGCCGGGTGATGGCCTGGCTGCACCCCATGGACATCTTCCTGCCCGAGAAGCAGCGGCCGCCGGGCCTGGTCTCCGAGCAGGCCGCCCAGGCACTGTTCAGCTTCGGCAGCGGCGGCATCAGCGGCACCGGCCTGGGCCAGGGCCACCCCGAACTGATCGGCTTCGCCGGCAACAGCGACTTCATCCTCACCACCGTCGGCGAAGAACTGGGCCTGGCCGGCGTGATGGCCGTCCTGCTCCTGTACGTACTGCTCGCCCAGCGCGGCCTGCGCGTCGGCCTCACCGCCCGCGACCCCTTCGGCAAACTCCTGGCCGTCGGCCTGGCCAGCGCGCTGCTGCTCCAGGTCTTCGTCGTGGCAGGCGGCGTCACCGGGCTGATACCCCTCACCGGCAAGGCACTGCCCTTCCTGGCCAAGGGCGGCTCCTCACTCGTCGCGAACTGGGTGATGGTCGCGCTGCTCATACGCATCAGCGACAGCGCGCAGCGCCGCCGCGAGCCGATAGGGCAGCCGGGCGGGCACGGCGGGCGGCGCAGGCGGCGGGCCCGCGACGCGGTGGACCTGGACGCCACACAGGCCACACCCCGCGTGGTCGCGGCGCTGCCCGCCCCCGCCACGCCCCAGACCGGCGGACGCACCGCAGGCCACGGCCGCCGCGCCCGCCGTACGCGCGGGTAGCCCCCTCCCCGGGTCCCGCCGCTCCCGTACGCGCGCGCTGGCCCACAATGGACCAGGTGAACCAGGCGAACGACCTCGACTCCTTCTCCGCGCTGCACACGCCCGAAGGCCAGGCACTGCTGGCCGAACTGCGCGACCACGACCCGGCCGACGAACTGGCGACCGCAACCCGGCTGCGGCGCGACCACCCCGCGCCGCTGGTCTCCGCCGCACTGGGCCAGGCACGGCTGCGCCAGCGCGCCGCGGCCAAGTTCGGGGCGGACGCCGCGTGCATGTACTTCACGCCCAACGGCGTCGAACAGTCCACCCGCGGCACGGTCGCCGCCCACCGCGCCACCCGCCTCGCCGCCCTCGGCGTCCGCACGCTCGCCGACCTGTGCTCCGGCATCGGCGGCGACGCCATCGCCCTGGCCCGCGCCGGCATCCACGTCCTGGCCGTCGACCGCGACCCGCTGGCCTGCGCGGCGGCCCGCGCCAACGCGGAGGCGCTGGGACTGGCCGACCGGATCGAGGTGCGCTGCGCCGACGTCACCGAGGTGGACACCTCCGCGTACGACGCGGTCTTCGTCGACCCGGCGCGGCGCGGCGGCCGGGGCGGACGCGGCGGGCGGATCTTCGACCCCGAGGCGTACTCGCCGCCGCTGTCCTGGGCCGTACAGGCCGCCCGTACGGCGCCGCACGCGGCACTCAAGATCGCGCCGGGCATTCCGCACGAGATCGTCCCGGACGAGGCGGAGGCGGAGTGGATCTCCGACGGCGGTGACGTGAAGGAAGCCGTCCTGTGGTTCGGCACCACGCCGGGCGCACGCCGCGCCACACTCCTGCCCGCCGGCGACCACCTGCTCGGCACCGGCCTGCCCGACCCCGGACCGGGCCCCGTCGGCCGCTGGCTGTACGAACCGGACGGCGCCGTCATCCGCGCCCACCTCGTCGCAGAGGTCGCCCAGCAGGTGAACGGCCGCCTGATCGACCCCACCATCGCCTACGTCACGGCCGACGACCACCGCCCCACCCCGTACGCCACCGCCTACGAAATCACCGACACGCTGCCGTTCAACGTCAAGAAACTCCGGGCACTGCTGCGCGAACGCGGCATCGGCGTCGCCGTCGTCAAGAAGCGCGGCTCGGCCGTCGAACCCGAGGAACTGCGCAAGAAGCTGAAGCTCTCCGGCCCCCACTCCTGCGTCATCTTCCTGACGCGGGTGGCAGGCGCCCCCACCATGCTCCTCGGCCAGACGGCCCCCACGCCCTGACGCGCACCCCGCCGCCTACGCCCGGTCCGTCAGCTCCTCCGCGAACACCTGCGACAGGGGCTGCGGCCCGACGTACTGCTGGCAGGTGCACTGCCCCGGCTCGTACCTGACCGGCTTCCGCTCCTCGTCCCAGGCCGTCGGCACCTGCGTCACCTCATGGCACTTGCCCTGTTTGTCGTGCTTGGCCAGATGATGCGTACACCCGCACACCGGCTCCGGCGGCCGCTGCGCCGCCTCCAGCTCCAGCCGCTCCCGACGCGCACTCTCCAGCCGCTCCATCTTCCGCGCGTGCCGCGTACTCATCGCCTTCCGCCCCACATCGGCGACCTTGGCGAAACCCCCCGCCATGAAAAACACAAACACCCACCAGAACCAGTTCACAGCCTGCCCCTCCCCGTCACCGCATATGTCAGCTCTGGCCAGGGTATGACCTGGTGTCAGGGGTGGGGTGGGGCAGGGCGGCGCTCTTTCAGAGGCCCGCAAACGGCGGGATGATGCGCGTGACCACCACCAGCTTGCTCCGGGGAGCGGGAAGAAAGAAGAAGTATCCGCCGGCTGCATCCATCCGGCGCATCCCACCGGGGCGAGGCCCTTCGCCCATGTCAGTGATGTCGACCCCCACATCGGCCAGTTCGACGAGTTGGCCGACCAGGTGCTCGGCCTCGGCCACCACCTCGGGGGCAAGCCCCCCGTCACTTGCTGGGAGTCGGGGTCGTACTCCCACGGCCAGCGTTCCTTCAAGACGCTTCCTGCGCCACGGCGGCGTGGGCGGCGTGGGCGGCGTCCAGGATGTGCCCGAGTTCCGCCGCGGCGCTCCGGGCCTCGTCAGCGTTGTCGGTGGCCACGGCCAGGTCCTCCAGTTCCCGGAACCTGGCGGCAATCTTGGGGTGACGCTGGATGTGCACGTAGACGGCCCACTGGGTCGTGAAGCGCCGCAGCGGCAGGAGATCGGAGCCCTGCCGGGCCTGATCGGCGGCCCGGGAAAGCTCGCGGGCGAATGCGGGCAGGGCGGCGGGGGCGATCTGCGCCACGGCATCACGCAGCAGCGTGATCGACGCCGGCGGCTGTGGGATGAGGGGGCGCTCGGAGGCACTGCCGGTCATCGATTCTCCCATGGGCGGGATTCTGGGCCGTGGGCCCAGAGTAGCCAGCGGGAACCGGGATGCTTCATGCGAACGAGTGGCGCGGCATGTGCCGGGAAGCCTGCCGCAGCGCCTTTCCCCACGCCCCTACGAGTACAAGTTGTCCTTGCTCAACTCGTGAAAGTGGTCATGGTCGTGGCCGTGTCCGTGGCCGTGTCCATGAGGGTGGTCGGCATGGTCGTGGTCCGGTCCCGGGACGTGCGGCTGCGTCACCGGGAGGGAGGAGTCGGCCGGGAGGTCCCAGGCGGAGGCGGGGCGGTTGCGGGCGACCATTTCGGCGCCGAGGGCGGCGACCATGGCGCCGTTGTCGGTGCAGAGTTTGGGGCGGGGGACGCGCAGGGTGATGCCCGCGTCCTCGCAGCGGCGCTGGGCCATGGCGCGGAGGCGGGAGTTGGCCGCGACGCCGCCGCCGATCATCAGGTGGTCGACGCCGTTGTCCTTGCAGGCGCGTACGGCCTTGCGGGTCAGGACGTCGACGACCGCTTCCTGGAAGGACGCCGCGACGTCCGCGACGGGGACCTCCTCGCCCGCGGCCCGCTTGGCCTCGATCCAGCGGGCGACGGCGGTCTTGAGGCCGGAGAAGGAGAAGTCGTAGGCCGGGTCGCGCGGGCCGGTCAGGCCGCGCGGGAACCTGATCGCCTCCGGGTCGCCCTCGCGTGCGTAGCGGTCGATGACCGGGCCGCCCGGGAAGCCGAGGTGCAGGACGCGGGCGACCTTGTCGAACGCCTCGCCCGCCGCGTCGTCGATGGTCGAGCCGAGCGGGCGTACGTCGGAGGTGATGTCGGGGGCGAGCAGGAGGGAGGAGTGGCCGCCGGAGACCAGCAGGGCCATGGTCGGCTCGGGCAGGGCGCCGTGTTCGAGCTGGTCGACGCAGATGTGCGAGGCGAGGTGGTTGACGCCGTAGAGCGGCTTGCCGAGGGCGTACGCGTACGCCTTGGCGGCCGAGACGCCGACCAGCAGGGCGCCCGCCAGGCCGGGCCCGGCGGTGACCGCGATGCCGTCCAGGTCGGATGCCGCGACGCCGGCCTCCTTCAGGGCGCGCTGGATGGTGGGGACCATCGCCTCCAGGTGCGCGCGCGAGGCCACCTCCGGGACGACGCCGCCGAAGCGCGCGTGCTCGTCGACGCTGGAGGCGACGGCGTCCGCGAGGAGCGTGTGGCCGCGCACGATGCCGACGCCGGTTTCGTCGCAGGAGGTCTCGATGCCGAGGACGAGCGGTTCGTCAGCCATGGGTCCGGGTTCCTTGTGCGGGGGGTGGGGAGGAGGGGGAGGAAGCGGGGGTGTCACCGGCCGGTCCGGGGGTGGAATCGGCCGGGGATTCGGAGGGGGACACGGTGGTACGGCGCATGACGAGGGCGTCCACGTTGCCCGGCTGGTAGTAGCCGCGCCGGAAGCCGATCGGCTCGAAGCCGAACCGTTCGTACAGGCGCTGCGCCCGGGTGTTGTCGACGCGTACTTCGAGCAGCACCTCGGCGCACTCGAAGGCGGTGGCGGCGGACAGCAGCTCGGTCAGCAGCCGGGAGCCGAGGCCGGTGCCCCACTGGTCGCGGGCGGTGGCGATGGTCTGGATGTCGCCGGTGCCGTCGACGGCGGCCAGGCCGCCGTAGCCGACCAGGCGGCCGTCCAGTTCGGCGACGAGGTAGCGGCGGTTGGCGGCGGGCCCGCGCGCGTGCGCCAGCTCGGACCAGAACATGCCCGCCGACCAGGCGTCCTCGGGGAACAGCTCGCGCTCCAGGTCCAGCACCGGCGCGATGTCCCACCAGCGCATCTCGCGGAGTACGGCGCCGTCCCGCGCACCGTCCCCGGCTGCCGGCCGCGCGGTCATTTGGGGGTGACCACCTTGTAGTTGGCGGGGACCTGCGCGTCGGGGCGGCGCAGGTACAGCGGCCGCGGCGGCAGCATCTCCTCGCCGCGCGCCAGTTTTTCGGCGGCGAGCGCGGCGAGCGCGCCCGCGGACTGGTGCTCGGGGCCGCCGTCCCGTACGCCGGTGAACGTGCCGGCGTACAGCAGCGCGCCCGCGCCCACCGACGGGAGCGCGCCGGCCTCGTCCGCGATGTCCGCGGGGCGGTCCACGGCGGGCTCGGTGAGCCGCGTGCGGGCGTCGGCGTAGCGCGCCCAGTAGACCTCCTTGCGGCGGGCGTCGGTCGCCACCAGGAACGGCTCGTCGAGCCCGGCGGCGTACGCGATGCCGTCCAGCGTGCACAGGCCGTGTACGGGCACGTCGAGCGCGGCCCCGAACGTCGCGGCCGTCACGAGGCCGACCCGCAGGCCCGTGTACGGGCCGGGGCCGACCCCGACGACGATGTCGCTGACCGCGCCGAGTCTCACGCCGGCCTCGGCGAGCACCCGGTCGACGGCGGGCAGCAGCAGTTCGCCGTGCCGGCGGGCGTCGACCTGGCGCTCCTCGGCGAGGACGCGGGAGCCGTCGTGGACGGCGACGGTGACGGCGGGGGTTGCGGTGTCCAGAGCAAGCAGCAGCACGCCTCCAAGACTACGGCGCGGCTGCGGGTGCCTTGCCGGGTGCTACCGTCACCCGTAGTCACGCGCGTACGAAAGGTGGCACGGCGGTGTCCGCAAAGAGCAGCTCGATCGTCACCGCTCTGACCACGGCTGCACTCGCCGCCGTCGGTTTCCTGGCCTACCAGGCGTCCGCCTCGGCGCCCGACCACACCACCGCGGCCAAGCAGCCGTCGGCCACCGCGAGCCCGGCCCCGGGCAAGGGCGAGGACGGCGCGGACAAGCGGAAGGCCGAGGTGCCGGTCCCGCCCGACTCGGGCGAGGGCGAGCGGGTCGTCTACTCGCTGGGCGCGCGCCGGGTGTGGCTGGTCACGGCGGACGGCAAGGTCAAGCGGACGTACGAGGTCACGCCGAGCACGGTCAGCCCGGCGCCGGGCACCTACAAGGTCAACGGGCGGTCGCTGAAGGTCGCGGGCTCGGACGGGGTGCCGATCGAGCACGTGGTGCGGTTCACGGTCGCCGACGGTGTGGTGATCGGCTTCAGCGCGGCGATCGACGGTTCGATGCCGGATCCGGGCGCGACGAAGAAGACCGGCGGTATCCGGGAGTCGCGGGCGGACGGTACGGCGATGTGGGACTTCGCGCTGCACAAGACGAAGGTCGTCGTCGTCAAGTGAGGCGGGGCGGCCTCCGGTAGGGCGGCGGGCAGGCTCCGGTAGGCGGGTACGCCCGCGCGCGCCGTTCGCGCGCCCCTTCTACGCCGCGTCGCGCGTCCCGTGCGGACACGGACCAGCGTCCTCCGCCGCGGCGTCGCGCACGTCGTCCGGCGCGTCCTGCGGCTCCTGCTCGTCCTCCTCGGCGCGGGACGGCGGCTGCGGGGGCGTGGACACCGCGCTGGCCGCGGCGCACGCCGCCAGCAGCTCGTTCATGGTCGGCGACGGTTCGGCCGCGCCGTTGCGGACCGCTGCGGTGGCGGGCTGGTGGGCCGACATGGATGCCTCCCGTGGCTCCTGGGCAAGCGGGCGTAGTTAGGCAGACCTAACCGGCTCTCTCTTCACCCATGTGACCACGTCCGGCGCCGCGCGCGCAACATCTTCCCGACGGCTTGTCGGAAACTACGGTACGGCCGCGGCCTACTCCCCGGCCAGCACCGAGAGATCCGCCGCCGCCCAGCGCGGTCCGACGCCACGGACCGTGACCTCCCGCACGTCGTCCTCGTCCCCCGGCTCGCCGTCGCCGGGAGCGGCGGGCGCGTCCGCGCCCACGGCGCGCTCGATGACCACGTGGAGCCGGTCCTCGGACAGTTCCTCGACCTTGCCGTCGCCCCACTCCACGACCACCACCGACTCCGGGAGCGACACGTCGAGGTCCAGGTCCTCCATCTCGTCGAGGCCGCCGCCGAGCCGGTACGCGTCCACGTGCACCAGGGCCGGGCCGCCGGCCAGCGGCGGGTGCACCCGGGCGATCACGAACGTCGGCGAGGTGACCGCGCCACGGACGCCGAGGCCCTCGCCCAGCCCGCGGGTCAGCGTCGTCTTGCCCGCTCCCAGCTCCCCGGTCAGCAGCACCAGGTCCCCTGGGCGCAGCAGCCCGGCCAGTGTGCGGCCCAACTCCTGCATCCGCTGAGGTGACTTGACGGTTACGTGCTCGATCGTCTCGGTGGCGCTCATGCGCCGATGGTACGGCGCACACAACCGGCATTCCGAACCCGTCCGCGGCGGGCGGACACCGGAAGGCCGGTCCACACCCGCGGCGGGCGGCCGCCGCGAGCCCGGCCCACGCCCCCGCGGGCGGCCGCCGCGAGCCCGCCCTACGCCCGCGCCGACCGCGCCGCCGCTGCCGTCGCCGCCGCCCGCTCGATCAGGGTCTCCAGGTGGCCGGTGACCACCTCGGGGCGCTCCAGCATCACCAGGTGGCCCGCTCCCGCCTCGCACACCGACTCCGCGCCCGGCAGCAGCTCGGCGATGGCCTCGCTGTGGTCGGACGGGGTGATCAGGTCCCGGTCGCCGGCCAGCACCAGGGCCGGTACGGGATCGAACGCGGCCAGCGCCTCGGTCTTGTCGTGCACGGCGAAGGCGGGGAAGAACTCGGCGACGACGTCGATCGGGGTCGCCTCGATCATCCGCTCGGCGAACCGCGCCACCCCGGGGTCCACCTCTTTCGGCGTACCGAAGGAGTAGCGCTTGACCAGCCCGGCGAAGAGGTCGGCGGTCGCCCGGCGGCCCTTCTCGACCAGCTCGCTCTGCGCGCCCAGCGCCTTGAGCACGCCCGGCGCCAGGCGGTGGAACGCCTTGACGCCCAGCGACGGCAGCCCGAAGGCGACCTCGCTGAGCCGGCCCGCCGACGTGCCGATCAGGGCCACGCCGACCACACGCTCCGCGACGTACTCCGGATACTGGTCGGCCAGCGCCATCACCGTCATCCCGCCCATGGAGTGCCCGACCAGCACGATCGGCCCCTCGGGCACGGCGGCGTCCAGCACCGCCTTCAGGTCCCGGCCGAGCAGCTCGATGGTGACCCGCTCGGTGCCGTCGCGCTGGGCCCGGCCGCGCTCCGAGCGGCCGTGGCTGCGCTGGTCCCAGTGGACGCTGCGTACCGCGCCGCGCAGGGCCGCGCGCTGGAAGTGCCAGGAGTCCTGGCTCAGGCAGTAACCGTGACTGAAGACGACCGTGGGCGCCCCGGAGCGGCGTCCCAGCAGGCCCAGCAGCCGCTTGCGGCGCGCGCTGCCGGTTCCGCCGCCCTTGCCGCCCTTGCCGTCGGCCGGCTCGTCGATCTCGTAGTGCAGCTCGGTGCCGTCCTCGGCCACCGCCGTGCCCGGCGTGCCGCGCAGCGTCCCGTACGGGCCCGCCGCGTCCAGGGCGAGCCGTGCCTTGCGCCGTACGCCCCGGCCGACCGTCAGCCGCTCGATGGCCACGCCCGCCGCGGCGCCCGCGGCGACCACGCCGATCGCGGCGCCCGCGAGGCCCGCCTGGCGTCCCGCCCGGGTCCAGTTGCCGGCCGTCGTGGCCGCTTCGGCCGCCGCGTCGATCGCGGCGTCGGCGGCCGCCCCCGTCCTGTCGCTCATGTCCCGCTCCCCGTGTCCGCGCGCTCACCGAGATAGACGCGTGGCACCCGGGTACCGATCCGCGTGACGATCTCGTACCCGATCGTGCCCGCCGCACGCGCCCAGTCCTCGACGGTCGGCTCACCCCGGTCCCCAGGGCCGAACAGTACGGCCACGTCGCCCTCCTGGGCCGGGTCCCCGCCCAGATCGACCACGAACTGGTCCATCGCGATGGTTCCGGCGACCGTCCGCCACTTGCCCGCGACCAGCACCGGCCCGCTGTTCGACGCATGGCGGGGGATGCCGTCGGCGTAGCCGACCGGGACCAGGGCGAGGGTGGTCCCGCCGGACGTGGTGTAGCGGTGCCCGTACGAGACGCCGTGACCGCCGGGCACCTGCTTGACCGACGCCAGCGACGCCTCCAGCGTCATCGCGGGCCGCAGTCCGAAGTCCTCCGGGACGCCGATCTCCGGGCTGGGCGAGACGCCGTAGATCCCGATCCCGGCGCGCACCAGGTCGAAGTGCGCGTGCGGGAGGCTGAGCAGCGCCGGGGTGTTGGCGTGGTGGCGCACCTCCGGGTCAAGACCCGCCCGGCGGGCCACCGCGTCGGCCTCGGCGAACGCCGCGAGCTGGGCGTCGATGGAGGGGTGGCCGGGCTCGTCGGCGCAGGCGAAGTGCGACCAGACGCCGGTGACCCGTATCGCGCCCTCGGCCTCGGCGGCGCGCGCGGCGGTGACCAGTTCGGCCCAGTCGGCGGGCTGGCAGCCGTTGCGGCCCAGCCCCGTGTCGGCCTTGAGCTGGACGCGGGCGGTACGGCCGCACGCCCGCGCCGCCGCGGTCACCTCACGCAGGGCCCACATCCCGCTGACCGACACGTCGATGTCCTGCTCGACCGCCTGCCGCCAGGGCCCGCCGGGCGTCCACAGCCAGCACAGCAGCCGGCCGGTGTCGCCCGCGGCCCGCAGCGCCAACGCCTCCTCGGGGAGCGCGGTGCCCAGCCATGCCGCCCCGGCCTCGCGGGCGGCCCGGGCGCATCGGACCGCGCCGTGGCCGTACGCGTCGGACTTCACCACGGCCATCAGCTCGGCCCGGGGCGCACGGTCCCGCAGCGCTCGCACGTTGGAGCGCACCGCGTCGAGATCGACGGCCGCACGGGCCCGCATGACTGCATGGTTCATCCACCCAGTGTCGCAGAACGGGGTGTTGGGGCACGGAGAGGCAGGTGCGCGGGGGTGTGGGGAAGGGGCCCGTGCCCCCGGCGTACGGGGCTGCCCGACGCCCTCGGAAGCGGCCGGCGCCCCCTCTCAGGACCGGCCGGCGCCCTCGGAACCGCCGGGGCGCCCGCCCGCCTCAGGACCGGCCGGCGCCCGCCCGCCTCAGGACCGGCCGGCGCCCGCCCGCCTCAGGACCGGCCGGCGCCCGCCCGCCTCAGGACCGGCTGATGTCCCGCCACGCCTCCCCCAGCGCCCCGGCCACGTCCGTCGCCAGGATCGGCGCGCCGTCCGGGCCGCCCGCCAGGCGGGCGGCCAGGCCGTGCAGGTACGCGCCCACGGCGGCCGCGTCGCGCGCGGGCAGGCCGGTGGCCAGCAGCGATCCGGTCAGCCCGGACAGCACGTCGCCGCTGCCCGCGGTGGCCAGCCAGCCCGTTCCGGTGGGGTTGGCGCGTACCCGGCCGCCCGCCGGGTCGGCGACGAGCGTCGTGGAGCCCTTCAGGAGGGCGGTGGCGCCGTACCGCTCGGCCAGTTCCCGTACCGAGCGCAGGCGGGACGCCTCCACGTCCGCCCGGTCGGTGCCGAGCAGGGCGGCGGCCTCTCCGGCGTGCGGGGTGAGCAGGGTCGGCGCGCCACGGCCGCGGACGCGCGCGGGGTCCAGGAAGCGCAGCCCGTCGGCGTCCACCAGGACGGGTACGTCCGAGTCGAGGACGTCCCCCATGGCGTCGCCGTCGTCGCCGATGCCGGGGCCGATGACCCAGGACTGGACGCGGCCCGCCTTCGAGGGCGGCCCGGCGTGCACGAGGGTTTCCGGGAACTGTGCGAGGACGGCGTCGGCCGCCGGGCCGACGTACCGTACGGCCCCCGCGCCGCCCCGCAGCGCCCCGGAGACCGCCAGCACGGCGGCGCCCGGATAGCGCGCGGACCCTGCGACGACGCCCACCACACCGCGCCGGTACTTGTCGCTCTCCGCCGTGGGGCGGGGCAGCAGCGCCGCCACGTCCGCGTACTGGAGCGCCTCGGCCGTCGCGTCCCCCGGCAGCTCCAGGCCGATGTCCACCAGCCGCAGCGCGCCCGCGTACTCGCGCGCCGGATCGATGAGCAGCCCCGGCTTGTACGCGCCGAACGTCACCGTCACATCGGCCCGTACGGCGTCCCCGGGCACCTCCCCGGTGTCCGCGTCCACGCCGCTCGGCAGGTCGACGGAGACGGTCACGGCCTGCCGCGCCGCACCGGCCAGCCGGGCCGCCTCCGGGCGCAGCCCGCCCTTGCCGCCGATGCCGACGATGCCGTCCACGACGAGGTCGGCCCGCGCGAGGTCGGCCAGGGCGTCGCCGGACACCCGGCCGCCCGCCGCGCGCAGTGCCGCCAGGCCACCCGTGTGGGCCCGGTCAGGGGACAGCAGGACGGCGCGTACGCCCGCGCCGCGCCGGGCCAGCCGGGCGCCCGCGTACAGCGCGTCGCCGCCGTTGTCGCCGCTGCCCACGAGCAGCACGACCCGGGACCCGTACACCCGCCCCAGCAGCTCCGCGCAGGCCACCGCGAGACCGGCGGCGGCCCGCTGCATCAGGGCACCTTCGGGCAGCCGCGCCATCAGGTCCCGCTCGGCCGCCCGTACGACATCCACGCTGTACGCAGTCCTCATGCCCCCAGTCTCACCCCGGACGGCGCGGGCATTCCTCCCGGCTCGCCCGGCAGCCGGACCGCGTACGGCCGCCGCTCACCCCTCCGCGATCACCACCGCCGACGCCACCCCCGCGTCATGACTGAGCGACACGTGCCACGACCGCACGCCGAGTTCCGCCGCCCGCTCCGCGACCGTGCCGCGGATCCGGAGTATCGGCTGCCCGGAGTCGAGCACCGCCACCTCCGCGTCCGTCCACCGCAGCCCGGCGGGCGCCCCGAGCGCCTTGGCCACCGCCTCCTTCGCCGCGAACCGCGCGGCGAGCGAGGCGATGCCCCGGCGCTCGCCGCTGGGCAGCGTCAACTCCCGTTCGACGAACAGCCGCTGGGCCATGTCGGGGGTGCGCTCCAGCGCCGCCGCGAACCGGTCGATCTCGGCGACGTCGATCCCCACCCCGATGATCATTCGACGGTCACCGACTTGGCGAGGTTGCGCGGCTGGTCGACCTCGTTGCCGCGCGCGGTGGCCAGTTCGCAGGCGAAGACCTGGAGCGGCACGGTGGAGACCATCGGCTGGAGCAGGGTCGGCGTGCGCGGGATGCGCACGAGGTGGTCCGCGTACGGGACGACCGTCTCGTCGCCCTCCTCGGCGATGACGATGGTGAGCGCGCCCCGGGCCCGGATCTCCTGGATGTTGGAGACGATCTTGTCGTGCAGGACGGACCGGCCACGCGGCGACGGTACGACCACGACGACCGGCACGCCTTCCTCGATCAGCGCGATCGGCCCGTGCTTCAGCTCACCCGCCGCGAAGCCCTCCGCGTGCATGTACGCGAGCTCCTTGAGCTTCAGCGCGCCCTCCAGGGCGACCGGGTAGCCCACGTGCCGCCCCAGGAACAGCACGGTGTTCTTGTCCGCGAGGCTGCGCGCCAGCTCCCGTACCGGCTCCATCGTGCCCAGGACCTGGTCGACCTGCGTACCGATCGCGGCCAGTTCGCGCACCACCGCGCGGATCTCGTCACCCCACTGGGTGCCGCGCACCTGGCCCAGGTACAGCGCGAGGAGGTAGCAGGCCACCAGCTGCGTCAGGAACGCCTTGGTCGAGGCGACCGCGACCTCGGGCCCGGCGTGCGTGTAGAGCACCGCGTCCGACTCGCGGGGAATCGTCGAGCCGTTGGTGTTGCACACCGCCAGCACCTTCGCGCCCTGCTCACGGGCGTGCCGGACGGCCATCAGGGTGTCCATCGTCTCGCCGGACTGCGAGATGGCGACGACCAGTGTGCGCGGGTCCAGGATCGGGTCGCGGTAGCGGAACTCGCTGGCCAGCTCCACCTCGCAGGGGATGCGGGTCCAGTGCTCGATCGCGTACTTGGCGATCATTCCGGCGTGGAAGGCCGTGCCGCAGGCCACTATCACCACCTTGGTGGCCTCGCGCAGCACCGTGTCGTCGATGCGGACCTCGTCCAGCGAGAGCACCCCGGACCCGTCCACCCGGCCCAGCAGCGTGTCGGCGACGGCCTTCGGCTGCTCGGCGATCTCCTTGAGCATGAAGTAGTCGTAGCCGCCCTTCTCGGCGGCCGACGCGTCCCAGTCCACGTGGTAGTGGCGCACCTCGCCCGGCGCGCCGTCGAAACCGGTGACCGTCACCCCGTCCCGGCGCACCTCGACGACCTGGTCCTGGCCCAGTTCGACGGCCTCGCGGGTGTACGAGATGAACGCCGCCACGTCCGACGCGAGGAACGCCTCGTCCTCGCCGATGCCCACCACCAACGGCGAGTTGCGGCGCGCGCCCACCACCACGTCCGGCGCGTCCGCGTGCACCGCGACCAGCGTGAACGCGCCCTCCAGGCGGCGGCACACCTGGCGCATCGCCTCGGCCAGGTCCCCGCACGAGGAGAAGTTCTCCGCCAGCAGGTGCCCGACGACCTCGGTGTCCGTCTCGGATGCCAGCGTGTGGCCGCGCTCGGCCAGTTCCGCGCGCAGCGCCGCGAAGTTCTCGATGATGCCGTTGTGGACGACGGCGACCCGACCGGCGTTGTCCAGGTGCGGGTGGGCGTTGGTGTCGTTCGGCGCGCCGTGCGTGGCCCACCGGGTGTGCCCGATCCCGGTCGTGCCGGCCGGCAGCGGACGGTCGGCCAGTTCCTTGTCCAGGTTGGCGAGTTTGCCCGCCTTCTTCGCCGCCGCGAGCCCGCCGTCGGCCAGCACGGCCACCCCGGCCGAGTCGTAGCCGCGGTACTCCAGCCGCTTCAGCCCGGTGAGCACGACGTCCAGGGCGGACCGGCCGCCCGCATACCCCACGATTCCGCACATGAGGGCAGCCTACGGGGCGGCGCGATCAATACCCGCGCTCCATCCGGCCGACCCACGGGGTCCCGGCCACGGCCGGAGCGCAACCGTCCGCGCCGCGACACGCGCACCGGGCGGCCACAACCCCACCCCGGGGTGAACCGGCCCCCGCGCCTGCGGACAATGGGCGCGTGCCCCTCACCACAGAGCCCACCGAGTCGCAGCACCGCCGCCGCGCCGAGCGCACGCCGTACGTCGACCTGACGCGCGCCGAGTGGAGCGCCCTGCGGGAGAAGACACCGCTGCCGCTGACCGCCGAGGAGGTCGAGCGGCTGCGCGGCCTGGGCGACGTGATCGACCTGGACGAGGTACGCGACGTCTACCTCCCGCTGTCCCGCCTGCTCAACCTGTACGTGGGCGCGTCCAGCAGCCTGCGCGGCGCCCTGAACACCTTCCTCGGCGACGCGGGCGGCGGCCACGGCGCCCAGCCCGGCACCCCGTTCGTCATAGGGGTCGCGGGCAGCGTCGCGGTCGGCAAGTCCACCACCGCCCGGCTCCTCCAGGCGCTGCTGGCCCGCTGGCCGGAGCACCCGCGCGTCGAACTGGTCACCACCGACGGCTTCCTGTTCCCCAACGCCGAGCTGCACCGCCGCGGCCTGATGTCCCGCAAAGGCTTCCCCGAGTCGTACGACCGCCGCGCCCTGACCCGCTTCGTCGCCGACGTGAAATCCGGAAAGGCCGAGGTCAGCGCCCCGGTCTACTCTCACCTGATCTACGACATCGTGCCGGGCGAACGGCTGACCGTGCACCGCCCCGACATTCTCATCGTCGAGGGCCTGAACGTCCTGCAGCCCGCCCTGCCCGGCAAGGACGGCCGCACCCGCCTCGGCCTCGCCGACTTCTTCGACTTCTCGGTGTACGTGGACGCCCGCACGGAGGACATCGAACGCTGGTACCTGGGCCGCTTCCGCAAGCTGCGCGAGACCGCCTTCCAGAACCCGTTCTCGTACTTCCGCAAGTACACCCAGGTCTCCGAGGAAGAAGCCCTCGACTACGCCCGGATGATCTGGCGCACCGTCAACAAGCCCAACCTGGAACAGAACGTCGCCCCGACCCGCGGCCGCGCCAACCTCGTCCTGCGCAAGGGCCCCGACCACAAGGTGCAGCGGCTGTCGCTGCGCAAGCTGTGAGGCTGCCCGCCGCCGTCGCGCCGCCCCGAGGAGTACGCCCGTGCTGCACCTGCGCCTGATCGTCCCCGCCGACCGTACGGACGACGTCGTACGGCTCGTGGAGAGCACCGTCGGCACCGCCCACCTCGCGGTCCTGACCGGCGCGGCCCGCGACCCGCGCGGCGACGTGATCCTGTGCGACGTGGCCCGCGAGGCCGGCGACGGGCTGCTGCGCGCGCTGCGGGAACTCGGCGTCGACCGGGACGGCTCGATCGCCGTCGAGAACATCGACCTGTCCCTGTCCGCCCGCGCGGACCGGGCCGAGGACGACGCGCCGGGCGAGGGCGCTGACGCCGTCCTGTGGGAGTCGCTGGCCGACGCCACCCACGAGGAGTCGACGCTCTCCGTCACCTACCTGGCGTTCCTGACGCTCGCCACGATGATCGCGGCCTGCGGTGTGGTGCTGGACAACGCGATCCTGATCGTCGGCGCGATGGCCGTCGGGCCCGAGTTCGGCCCGCTGGCCGGCATCTGCACCGCCCTGGTCCGGCGCGCGCCCCGGCCGGCCTGGCGCTCCCTGCTGGCCCTGGTCGCGGGCTTCGCGGTGGCCATGGCCGTCACGGTCGGCTTCAGCCTGTTCATGGACGCCGTGGGCCTCTTCCACGCCGACGCGCTGACCGCCGAGCGGCCGAACACCGGTTTCATCTACCGGCCGGACTGGTTCTCCTTCGTCGTGGCCGTCCTCGCCGGCACCGCCGGCGTGCTCTCGCTGACCTCGGCGAAGTCCGGAGCCCTGGTCGGCGTGGCGATCTCGGTCACTACCGTGCCGGCCGCCGCCAACGCGGCCGCCGCCTTCGGCTACGGCTCGTACCGGCAGGCGTGGGGCTCCACGGAACAGCTCCTGCTGAACCTGCTGGGCATCGTCCTGGCGGGCACGCTGACGCTGCTGGCCCAGAAGCTGTACTGGGCCAGGCAGCGGCAGCGCTGACCGGCTCGCGTCAGCCCAGCGCCGACTTCACCACATCGGCCAGGCGGCCGGCCACGGCCCCCGCCTGCTCGATGTCGGCGGCCTCGACCATGACCCGTACCAGCGGCTCGGTGCCCGAGGGGCGCAGCAGTACGCGCCCGGTGGCGCCCAGCTCGCGCTCCGCCTCGGCGACCGCCGAGGTGACCTCCGGCGACGTACCGACCCGGGTCTTGTCCACGTCCGGCACGTTGACCAGCACCTGCGGCAGGCGCTTCATGACGCCGGCCAGCTCGCCCAGCGGGCGGCCGGTCGCCGCGACGCGGGCGGCCAGCATCAGGCCGGTGAGCGTGCCGTCGCCGGTCGTCGCGTGGTCCAGCGCGATGACGTGCCCGGACTGCTCGCCGCCGAGGGCGTAGCCGCCGGACTTCATCTCCTCCAGGACGTACCGGTCGCCGACCGCGGTCTGCACGAAGGTCAGGCCCTCGCGCTCCATGGCCAGCTTGAAGCCCAGGTTGGACATGACGGTCGCCACGACGGTGTCCTTGCGCAGCGTCCCGGCCTCGCGCATGCCGAGGGCGAGGACGGCCAGGATCTGGTCGCCGTCGATCTCGTTGCCGTCGCGGTCCACCGCCAGGCAGCGGTCCGCGTCGCCGTCGTGCGCCACGCCGAGGTCCGCGCCGTGCTCGACGACAGCGGTGCGCAGGCCGGCGATGTGCGTGGAGCCGCAGTCGTCGTTGATGTTCAGGCCGTCAGGGTCGGTGCCGATGGTGACGACCTCGGCGCCGGCCCGGGCGAACGCCTCCGGGGAGACGCGGGACGCCGCGCCGTGCGCGCCGTCGATGACGACCTTCAGGCCGTCGAGGCGGTTGGGGAGGACTCCCACCAGGTGGGCGACGTAATTGTCGAAGCCCTGGTCGTAGTCCTTGACGCGGCCCACGCCGGCGCCGGTCGGCCGCTCCCACGGCTCGCCGGAGCTGTGCGACCGGTAGGTGCGCTCGATGCGGTCCTCCAGCTCGTCGGCGAGCTTGTGGCCGCCGCGGGCGAAGAACTTGATGCCGTTGTCGGGCATCGGGTTGTGGCTGGCGGAGAGCATCACGCCCAGGTCGGCGCCGAGCGACCCGGTCAGGTACGCCACGGCCGGGGTCGGCAGCACGCCCACCCGCAGCACGTCCACGCCCGCGCTGGCCAGGCCCGCGACCACGGCGGCCTCCAGGAACTCCCCCGACGCTCTCGGATCGCGTCCGACCACGGCCACCGGCCGGTGCCCCTCAAAGGTGCCGGCCTCCGCAAGCACGTGCGCCGCCGCGACCGACAGACCGAGCGCCAGCTCCGCCGTGAGATCCGCGTTGGCGACACCGCGCACACCGTCCGTGCCGAAGAGTCGTCCCACTGGTGTCCTCCGAGTTGATGTACGTGGACCAGAGCGTTGCGTCCAGGTATACGCCGCTGGTCCCGGATAGCCGAACGCCCCGGCAGCACGGATGGTGCCACCGGGGCGTTCGCCAAGAGCCGCGCGAGCAGCCGAGCGGCAATTAGCGCTTGCTGTACTGCGGGGCCTTGCGGGCCTTCTTCAGACCGGCCTTCTTGCGCTCGACCGCACGGTCGTCGCGCTTGAGGAAGCCGGCCTTCTTCAGCGGGCCGCGGTTGTTGTCCTCGTCCGCCTCGTTCAGCGCACGGGCCACGCCCAGGCGCAGCGCACCGGCCTGGCCGGAGATGCCGCCGCCGGAGATGCGGGCGACCACGTCGTAGCGGTTGTCGAGTTCGAGCACCTTGAAGGGCTCGTTGACTTCCTGCTGGTGCACCTTGTTCGGGAAGTAGCCCTCAAGGGTGCGGCCGTTGATCTTCCACTGGCCGGTGCCCGGGATGATCCGGACACGGGCGATGGCGTTCTTGCGGCGGCCCAGGCCGGCGGCCGGCTGCGGGTCGCCGAAGCGCGAGGCGAGGGACTCGGAGGTGTACTCACCCTCCAGCGGAACCTCGGTCTCGGTCGTGTACTCCTCGACCTCTACCTCTTCGAGCGGGGTCTCGGCGGTGGTCTCAGCCACGATTCTCCTCAGATTCTCTTCGTCTTAGGGGGTGGCCGGACTTACTGCGCGACCTGGGTGATCTCGAACGGGACCGGCTGCTGGGCAGCGTGCGGGTGCTCGGCGCCCGCGTAGACCTTCAGCTTCGAGAGCATCTGACGGCCCAGGGTGTTCTTGGGGAGCATGCCCTTGATGGCCTTCTCGACGGCCTTCTCGGGGTTCTTCTCGAGAAGCTCGTCGTAACGGACCGAGCGCAGACCACCCGGGAAGCCGGAGTGGCGGTAGGCCATCTTCTGGCTGCGCTTGTTGCCGGACAGGTGCACCTTGTCGGCGTTGATGATGACGACGAAGTCGCCGGTGTCGACGTGCGGCGCGTACACCGGCTTGTGCTTACCCCGCAGGAGGGAAGCGGCCTGGGAGGCCAGACGGCCCAGGACGACGTCCTGGGCGTCAATGATGTGCCACTGGCGCTGGACATCGCCGGGCTTGGGGCTGAACGTACGCACGGTTAGCCTTCGCTTCTTCAGTGAATAGGGTCCTGTACTGGCCACCTCGGTCGATCGCCCAGCACTGGCGGCACCACGGGGACGCAACCCGGGTTCCTGCCGCTGGTCATCGGCCCGGTGGACCGGCGTAAGGGCCCCTCACGTGAGATAGAGCAAGCCAATACGCATAACGAACTGGCAGAATACCGGGCCGCCCCCAGCCGGGTCAAAATACGTCCCGAACCGGCGTGCGATCCGCGCTCTCGGGCCCCACGGGCATGATAGCCACCGCCCGCAGCACCCGCGGCCGGACACAGGACCACGCCAGCACGGCCGCGACGGTCCACAGCATCGCCGCGTCCTTGAAGGCCCGCCGGTGCAGCCCCTCCAGATGCGGCCAGACCAGCCCGCTGACCTGCGGCACGAGAGCCACCCAGAACCAGACCGCACGGGGCACCGAGCCGGGCAGGGTGACGGAGGCCACCAGCGGCGGCAGCACCACCAGCAGGTAGTGGTCGAAGGACGGCCGGGACACCAGGAACGCCGCGAGCATCAGCATCGCGGCGGTCTCCACCAGCCGCAGCGCCCCCGCGTCGCCCCGCCGCCAGCGCGCCCAGGCGCACCAGACCCCGGCGACCGCCGCCACCGCCGCGACCCCGTACGCCGCCGTCTCCGGCACGCCCAGACGGGTCAGGATCATGCCGAGCGAGGCGTCGAAGGGCCGCGCGAAGCTGTCCTGCCCACGCAGCAGGAACGGCAGCGTACGGGTGAAGAACATGCCGGGCCGCGGCATCACCAGCGCCGCCAGCACGGACGCCACCACGGGCACCGCCACCGCCACCGCGAGGGCCCGCCACCGCCGCGCCAGGACCAGCAGCAGGAGCAGCGGCGCCAGCAGCGGCTTGAGGGCCAGCGCGAGCCCGAGGACCGCGCCCGCGGCCACCCACCGGGAACGCAGCGCCAGCAGCAGCACCACGGGCAGCGCCGCCACGGAGGCCAGCGTCCAGTTCCCGATGTTCACCACGTTGCGGAACGGCTCGAAGAACGCCAGGGCCGCCACCCCGAGCACCGCCAGCCGGCTCCGTACCGGGATCCGGAAGATCCGCAGCGAGACGGCCCAGCCCAGCACCACCAGCCCCACCCCCGCCACCGGGACCAGCAGCCGCAGCTTCCCCGCGGACAGCAGCGCCTCGGGCACCGCGGCCAGCACCGCGCTCGGCAGATACAGGAACCGCTTGTCGGCATACGGCGCCTCACCGTGCAGCAGCGCCCGCGCGGCCTTGACGACGAAGTCGTTGTCCATGCCGACGGTGGGACTGTGCCGCTGGACGTTGAAGATCACCGCACCCATCAGTACGGCGGCCACCGCCCACAGCGGCCACGAGGCGCGCCGGAGCAGCCACCCGACGAGCGGGGTGTCCGCGGCCCCGGTCGCGGCCCCACCCCCGCCGACGCCCGCCAGGCCCGTTCTCTCCGCGCTCATGCGTCCATCTAAGAGCCGCCCCCGCAGCCCCACCACCGGGCGTACACCAAGCGGTGACGCGGCGTTACCGCTTCCGCTCCACTCTGCGCTCGTCCCACACCGGCTCCGCCGTCTCCCGCACCCGCCCGTCAGCGCCGAAGACCAGGTACCGGTCGAAGGACCGCGCGAACCAGCGGTCGTGCGTCACCGCCAGCACCGTGCCCTCGTACGCCTCCAGCCCTTCCTGAAGGGCCTCCGCGCTCTCCAGGTCGAGGTTGTCGGTCGGCTCGTCCAGCAACAGGGCGGTCGTCCCCGCCAGCTCCAGCAGCAGGATCTGGAAGCGCGCCTGCTGGCCGCCCGACAGCCGGTCGAAGCGCTGCTCGGCCTGCCGCTCCAGCTCGTACCGGCGCAGCGCGCTCATCGCCTTGCCCCGGTCTTTGGCGTGTTCCGTCCACAGGATGTCCAGAAGCGTGCGGCCCTCCAGCTCCGGATGCGCATGCGTCTGCGCGAAGTGACCGGGTACGACACGGGCGCCCAGCTTCCACCTCCCCGTATGCGCGACCGGGTTCTCGGAGTCGCCCGCCAGCAGCCGCAGGAAGTGCGACTTCCCGGACCCGTTCGACCCCAGCACCGCGACCCGCTCCCCGTAGAAGACCTCCAGGTCGAACGGCTTCATCAGCCCGGTCAGCTCAAGGTTCTCGCAGGTCACGGCCCGTACGCCGGTACGGCCACCCCGCAGCCGCATGGTGATCTCCTGCTCGCGCGGCGGCTCCGGCGGCGGGCCGGCCTCCTCGAACTTGCGCAGCCGGGTCTGGGCCGCGTGGTAGCGAGAGGCCAGCTCGTGGCTGTTCTCCGCGGCCTGCCGCAGGCTGCGCACCAGCTTCTTCAGCTGCTCATGCTTCTCGTCCCAGCGCCGCCGCAGTTCCTCGAAGCGCGCGAAGCGCTCCTTGCGGGCCTCGTGGTACGTGGCGAAGCCGCCGCCGTGCACCCACACGTCCGACCCGGCGGGCCCCGGCTCGACGCTGATGATCTTCTCGGCGGAGCGGGCCAGCAGCTCCCGGTCGTGGCTGACGAAGAGCACCGTCTTCTTCGTCTCGCGCAGCCGCTCCTCCAGCCAGCGCTTGCCCGGCACGTCCAGGTAGTTGTCCGGCTCGTCCAGCAGCAGCACCTCGTCGGTGCCACGCAGCAGCGACTCCAGCACCAGCCGCTTCTGCTCGCCGCCGCTGAGCGTGCGCACCTGCCGCCACTGCGCCTTCTCGTACGGGACGCCCAGCGCGGCCATGGTGCACATGTCCCACACCGTCTCGGCCTCGTACCCGCGCGCCTCGGCCCAGTCGCTGAGCGCCTGCGCGTACGCCATCTGCGCGGCCTCGTCATCCACCGTCATGACCGCGTGCTCGGCCGCGTCCACCGCCGCGGCGGCTGCCCTGATCTGCGGCTGCGCCACCGAGACCAGCAGGTCCCGCACAGTCCGCTCATCTCTCACCGAACCCACGAACTGCGGCATCACCCCCAGCCCGCCACTGACCGTCACCGCGCCGCCGTGCGGCTGCAGCTCCCCCGCGATCAGCCGGAGCAGCGTCGTCTTGCCCGCCCCGTTGGCGCCGACCAGGGCGACCGAGGCGCCCTCACCGACCCGGAAGGACACATCGCCCAACAGCACCCGCCCGTCCGGCAGGTAGTACTCCAGATGCCCGGCCTCCACGTGTCCCATGGCCCGGATTGTCTCCGCCCGCCGCGCGTTCCACCAACCGGTTTAGGATGCGCGGCATGAGCTTTGGGCATGGTGGGCCGTTCGGCCCCGGGGGACCGGACTCCTCGACTCCTGACTGGGAGGCACTCGCCGAGGAGAGCGAAGCACGCGGCAGACGCCGGCGCTGGCTGTACATCGGCGGCGGCGCGCTGGCCACCGTCGCCGTGGCCGGCATCGTCGCCACCGCCGTGATCACCAGTAACAAGGACGACGGCAACCTGCCGCACGCCCAGCAGCTGCCCGACGAGCCCGACGCCCCCAAACCGTCCTTCTCCGAGG
Organism: Streptomyces sp. NPDC030165; assembly: GCF_055573595.1. Classification (NCBI taxonomy): domain Bacteria; kingdom Bacillati; phylum Actinomycetota; class Actinomycetes; order Kitasatosporales; family Streptomycetaceae; genus Streptomyces; species Streptomyces sp. NPDC030165. The sequence goes on from NZ_JBVIBD010000002.1 coordinate 491,906, forward strand.
TCTCCGTCCCGCCGCCGCCGAACCCGCGGGACTACATCACCGACCCCAAGAAGGACACCGCGGCCCTCACCCCCGCCACCCTCTTCCCCGAACAGAACATGGTGCTCGGCAAGAACAGCTACCCCCGCAAGACCACCGCCGCCACCGACGACTGCACGGCCGGCACCCACGGCGCCCTCGGCTCGGTCCTGAAGCACAACGGCTGCAAGAAGCTGCTGCGCGCCACGTATGCCAAGGACGGCGTGGCGGTCACCGTCGGCGTCGCGGTCTTCGACTCCAAAGCCGCCGCCTTCAAGGTCAAGGCCGCCAACAAGCCCAGCCTCGCCCCGCTGGCGGGCGACGGCCTCGGCTCCTTCTGCCAGGGCACGGCCTGCACCATGTACACCAACGCCACCGGCCGCTACGCCTACTTCACCATCGCCGGCAACCTCGACGGCTCGCCCGTCACCAAGGCGTCCGCCAAGGCCCTGCAGATAGCCCGGGACGGCGGCACGTACGCCTTCAACCGCATCTGGCAGCGCGGCAAGGACCAGGCGGCGAAGGTCGCGCGCGCCCAGTCCTGACGCCCGCCCCGGGGCGGCTCAGCAGCAGCCGCCCCCCGGCAGGGTCCGCTTGTTGCGTGCCTCCCTGTTACGGGCCATGAGCTGGTCGTCCGCCGGATAGCCGACCTCCTCCAGGGTCAGCCCGTGCGGCCGTACGACGTGCACCGCCGAGTCCCGTACCCCGGCGGCCAGCACCTTCCCCGGCCACTCCACCGGCCGGTGCCCGTCCCCGACGAACAGCAGCGCGCCCACCAGCGACCGCACCATGTTGTGGCAGAAGGCGTCCGCCCGCACCGTCGCGGTGATGATCCCGTCCGCGTCCCGCACCCAGCTCAGCTCCTGGAGCGTACGGATCGTCGTCGCGCCCTCACGCCGCTTGCAGTACGCCGCGAAGTCGTGCTCCCCCAGCAGGGCCTGCGACGCCGCGTTCATCGCGGCCACGTCCAGGTCCCAGTCGTGCCACAGCACGTGGCCGCGCAGCAGCGGATCGACACCACCAGGGTGATCCGTCACCCGATAGGCGTACCGCCGCCAGATCGCCGAGAACCGCGCGTTGAACCCGTACGGCGCCTCGGCCACCCGCCACACCCGTACGTCCTTGGGCAGCCGCCCGGCCAGCCGCCGCAACAGCTTGTCCGCGTGCTCGGCCCACAGCTCCGCCGGCAGGTCCACGTGCGCCACCTGCCCGCGCGCGTGCACCCCCGCGTCGGTCCGCCCGGCCACGGTCAGCTCGTACGTCTGCGCCGACCTCGTCACCGTCCGCAGCGCGGTCTCCAGCTCCTCCTGGACCGTGCGCCGCGCCCGCTGCTTCGCCCAGCCCGAGAAGTCCTTGCCGTCGTACGAAAGGTCCAGCCGCACCCGTACGAACCCGGGCTCCACTTCATCGCTCACGCGTGCATCCTCTCAAGCGGAACGGGCCCGCCCCCCTTGAGGGGAGCGGGCCCGTCCGGTGGCCTGTGTCAGGCTCAGGCGTCCTTCGACTCCTCGGCCGGGGCCTCGGCGGCCTCGCCCTTGGTGTCCTCGGCCTTGGCGGCCTCGTCGGACTCCTTCACCGCGCGCTTGGTCGCGGCCTCGGCCTCGGCAACGGTGGCCTTCTTGGCGATCTCGCCCTCGACCAGCTCGATGACGGCCATCGGGGCGTTGTCGCCGCGACGGTTGCCGATCTTGGTGATGCGGGTGTAACCACCCGGACGCTCCGAGAAGCGCGGCGCGATCTCCGTGAAGAGCGTGTGCACGACGCTCTTGTCCGAGATCAGCTGCATGACCTGACGGCGGTTGTGAAGGTCACCCTTCTTCGCCTTGGTCACCAGACGCTCGGCGTACGGACGCAGACGACGGGCCTTGGCCTCGGTCGTCGTGATGCGGCCGTGCTCGAACAGCGCGGTGGCCAGGTTGCGCAGCATGAGACGCTCGTGCGCTGCGCCGCCGCCCAGACGGGCACCCTTGGCGGGCTTCGGCATGGTATTTCTCCTTCATTGCTGCACCGGCCGTATCAGGTACCGGTGTCAGTTCCCACGAGGCGGGTGCCCCGCGGAAGATCATTCACGCTGGCCGCGACAGGTTGCCCTGCCGCCTCCAGTCTCGACCGGGCTCATCGCTCCGGCCTGGCCAGGCACAATCCAGCCCATCCGGCGTTTGAGGACGAGGCCGCAGGCCGATGGGAGCCGCACCCGAACGGCGGGCCGACCGAATTCAGCCGACCCGCCGCAGGCGGGCTCAGTACTGCTCGGTCTCCACGAAACCGGCATCCGCGTCGTCGTCGGCGCCGAAGGCGTCGGCGGCGGCGGTCGGGTCGAACCCGGGGGGCGAGTCCTTCAGGGCCAGGCCCATGCCGGCCAGCTTCGCCTTGACCTCGTCGATCGACTTCGCACCGAAGTTGCGGATGTCGAGCAGGTCGGCCTCGGAGCGGGCGACGAGCTCACCCACGGAGTGGATGCCCTCGCGCTTGAGGCAGTTGTACGACCGAACGGTGAGCTCCAGCTCCTCGATCGGCAGCGCCAGGTCGGCGGCCAGGGCGGCGTCCGTGGGGGACGGGCCCATGTCGATGCCCTCGGCGTCGATGTTCAGCTCGCGGGCCAGACCGAACAGCTCGACCAGGGTCTTGCCGGCGGACGCCATGGCGTCACGCGGGCGCATGGCCTGCTTGGTCTCGACGTCGACGATCAGCTTGTCGAAGTCGGTGCGCTGCTCGACACGGGTCGCCTCGACCTTGTAGGTGACCTTGAGGACCGGCGAGTAGATGGAGTCGACCGGGATGCGGCCGATCTCCTGGCCGACCTGCTTGTTCTGCACGGCGGAGACGTAGCCGCGACCGCGCTCGACGGTCAGCTCCATCTCCAGCTTGCCCTTGCCGTTGAGGGTGGCGAGGACCAGGTCGGGGTTGTGCACCTCGACACCGGCCGGCGGGGCGATGTCCGCGGCGGTGACCAGGCCGGGGCCCTGCTTGCGCAGGTACATCACGACGGGCTCGTCGTGCTCCGAGGAGACGACCAGCTGCTTGATGTTGAGGATGAGGTCGGTGACGTCCTCCTTGACGCCCGGCACGGTGGTGAACTCGTGCAGGACACCGTCGATGCGGATGGACGTGACCGCCGCACCCGGGATCGAGGACAGGAGCGTACGACGCAGGGAGTTGCCGAGGGTGTAGCCGAAGCCCGGCTCCAGCGGCTCGATCACGAACCGGGAGCGGTATTCGTCGACGACCTCTTCGGTCAGCGAGGGACGCTGAGCGATCAGCATGAGGTGTTTCGCCTTCCAGTCTTGGCACCCGCTATTTGATGCCAGCTGCGCCGGACGGTGGCCCGGCGGTTTCTACAAGGGTACGGGCGGCACGGCGCGGCTCCCAGGAGTCGCGGCGTACCGCCCGAAAAGTGCCCGGTGACGGCCCGCGCCGGAGCGCGGACCGACAGGCTGCGGCCGTCGTGCGGCCGCGCGGCGTCAGACGCGACGGCGCTTGGGCGGACGGCAGCCGTTGTGCGGCGTGGGGGTGACGTCCTGGATCGAGCCGACCTCGAGGCCGGTGGCCTGGAGGGAGCGGATCGCGGTCTCACGGCCGGAGCCGGGACCCTTGACGAAGACGTCGACCTTGCGCATGCCGTGCTCCTGCGCGCGGCGGGCGGCCGACTCGGCAGCCATCTGCGCGGCGAACGGCGTGGACTTGCGCGAGCCCTTGAAGCCCACGTGGCCCGCCGAGGCCCAGGAGATCACGTTGCCCGTGGGGTCGGTGATCGAAACGATGGTGTTGTTGAACGTGCTCTTGATGTGAGCGTGCCCGTGGGCGACGTTCTTCTTCTCCTTGCGGCGCACCTTCTTGGCGCCGGCCGTACGGCCCTTCGGAGGCATGTATTACTCCCGGTGGAGGTGGTCGGTCCTACAGCGAAGACCGCTGATGAGCGTCCGCTGAGGACTACTTCTTGCCCGGCTTCTTCTTGCCGGCGATCGCGCGACGCGGGCCCTTGCGGGTACGGGCGTTCGTGCTGGTGCGCTGACCGTGCACCGGCAGACCGCGGCGGTGACGCAGACCCTGGTAGCAGCCGATCTCGACCTTGCGGCGGATGTCGGCCTGGATCTCGCGACGGAGGTCACCCTCGGTCTTGAGGTTGTTGTCCACGTACTCGCGGATCTTGACCAGGTCTTCCTCGGCCAGGTCGCGAACGCGGGTGTCCGGGTTCACGCCGGTGGCGGCGAGGGTCTGCTGCGACAGGGTGCGCCCGATGCCGAAGACGTAGGTGAGGGCGACCTCGACGCGCTTGTCGCGCGGGAGATCAACGCCTGCGAGGCGTGCCATTTATAGGCTCCTGAGGTATTCGGAGGTCTTCCGCAGCACCGTTCCCGTAAGACTCTGGAGCATTACGAGCCGGGTCCCCGGCCTCCGAGCCGGGGGTGTCGTCCCCACGTGAGCGAGCACGAGGGGTCGGGTGTCTGCGTATGTACGTATTACTGTGCGTTTGCGTCGCGCGAAGATACTGCGAAATGCAGAGAGGTCGGCGTGCGTCAGCCCTGGCGCTGCTTGTGGCGCAGGTTGTCGCAGATCACCATGACCCGGCCGTGGCGGCGGATCACCTTGCACTTGTCGCAGATCTTCTTGACGCTCGGCTTGACCTTCATGGGATGTGAGGTTCTCCGGGTCAGTGCCGCCGCCCCACGGGAGGGGACGTCGACAAGATCTACTTGTAGCGGTAGACGATCCGGCCACGCGTCAGGTCGTACGGAGACAGCTCCACGACGACCCGGTCATCCGGAAGGATACGGATGTAGTGCATCCGCATCTTGCCGCTGATGTGCGCGAGGACCTTGTGACCGTTCTGAAGCTCCACCTTGAACATCGCGTTCGGGAGGGACTCGATCACGGTGCCCTCGATTTCGATGGCACCTTGCTTCTTGGCCACGCTTCGCCCTTCGAATCGGCTACCTTGATCGACTGCGTGCGCACGCATACCCGGAAAACAGGCACACGGATGCACGACAGCCGACGCGTCAGTCTACGTCAGCGTTCCCGAAAAGACGAATCCACGATTATTGCCCACGGACAGTGATCGTTACGCCTCGGGCCCGGACCGTACCGCCGGCCGGGTGCGGGCCTCAGGCCAGCGGGTCGGGCGCGGCCTCGATACCCAGCTCGGCCAGCTTGGCCTTGCCGCCGTCGGGGGCGGTCAGCACCAGCGGGCCCTGCTCGGTCAGCGCGACCGAGTGCTCCCAGTGCGAGGACCAGCTGCCGTCGTTCGACTTGACCGTCCAGTCGTCTTCCAGGACGTGGGTCTTGGCCGTACCCAGGTTGACCATGGGCTCGATGGCGATGCAGAAGCCCGGGACCAGCTTCGGTCCGCGGCCGCGCTTGCGGTCGACGTAGTTCAGCAGGTGCGGGTCCATGTGCATCTGCGAGCCGATGCCGTGGCCGCCGTAGTCCTCGACGATGCCGTACTTGCCGTTGGCCGGACGCGGCTGGCGGCGGATGTAGCCCTCGATCGCCTTGGAGATGTCGACCAGGCGGTTGCCCTTGCGGACGGCCGCGATGCCGGCCCACATGGACTCCTCGGTGACCCGGCTCAGCTCGACCAGCTCCGGAGAGTGACCGGAACCGACGAAGGCGGTGTAGGCCGCGTCGCCGTGCCAGCCGTCGATGATCGCGCCGCAGTCGATGGAGATGATGTCGCCGTCCTTCAGGACGGTGTCGGTGTCGGGGATGCCGTGGACGACGACGTCGTTGACCGACGTGCAGATCGTCGCGGGGAAGCCGCCGTACCCGAGGAAGTTCGACTTGGCGCCGTGCTCGGCCAGCACCTTGCGCGCGGCGTCGTCCAGGTCCTTGGTGGTGGCGCCGGGCACCGCCACCTCACGGGTGGCCGCGTGGATGGCGGCGACCACCAGCCCCGCCTCGCGCATCTTCGCGATCTGCTCGGGGTTCTTGATCTCCACCATGGGGGCTGACGCCTTCCTCAAACCGACTACTACGACGCTGCTGCGGCAGCACACGGCCGCCTCTACACACGATACGGCCGCGGTGCCCGTGCCCGGGCACCGCGGCCGTATGCGTACTTCTCGTGCCTTGTCAGGCCTTGCCGAGCGCGCCCATCGCACGCTGGGTGACCTCGTCGACCTTGCCGAGGGCCGGGATCGTGACGACCAGGTCCTGCGCCTTGTAGTGGTCGATGATCGGCTCGGTCTCCGTGTGGTAGACCTCCAGCCGCTTGCGGACGGTCTCCTCGCGGTCGTCCTCGCGCTGGTACAGGTCGCCGCCGCAGATGTCGCAGACGCCCTCGGTCTTCGGCTTGTGGTAGTCCACGTGGAAGACATGGCTGCTGTCATTGCGGCAGATCCGGCGGCCGGCGATCCGCTTGACGACCTCGTCCTCGGGGACCTCCAGGTCCAGGACGGCGTCCAGCTTCACGGCCTTGCCCTTGAGGTACGTGTCCAGCGCCTCGGCCTGGCCCAGGTTGCGCGGGAAGCCGTCCAGCAGGAAGCCCTGCCGGGCGTCCTCCTGGTTCAGCCGGTCCTCGGCCATCGCGATCGTCACCGAGTCGGGTACCAGGTTGCCCGCGTCCATGTAGGACTTCGCCTCTTTGCCGAGGTCGGTGCCCTGGCTGATGTTGGCGCGGAACAGGTCGCCCGTGGAGATGTGCGGGATCGAGAGGTTCTTGGCGAGGTACGCGGCCTGCGTACCCTTGCCTGCCCCAGGAGGCCCGACGAGGACGATTCGCATCAGCGGAGGAACCCTTCGTAGTTGCGCTGCTGGAGCTGGCTCTCGATCTGCTTCACGGTCTCCAGACCCACACCCACGATGATCAGGATGCTCGTCCCGCCGAACGGGAAGTTCTGGTTGGCCTTGAACAGCACCAACGCCACGGTGGGCACCAGCGCGATCAGACCCAGGTACAGCGAGCCCGGCCACGTGATCCGGTTGAGCACGTAGCTGAGGTACTCGGCTGTGGGGCGACCGGCCCGGATCCCCGGGATGAAGCCACCATACTTCTTCATGTTGTCGGCAACTTCTTCGGGGTTGAAGGAGATGGCGACGTAGAAGAACGCGAAGAAGACGATCAGCAGGAAGTACGTGACGATGTAGACCGGGTGGTTGCCCTTGGTGAAGTTGGTTTCGATCCAGGTCGCCCAGCCGGCCTTCGACCCGCTGAACTGTGCCACCAGGGCCGGGATGTAGAGCAGCGACGAAGCGAAGATGACGGGGATCACACCCGCCTGGTTCACCTTGAGCGGGATGTAGGTGGACGTACCGCCGTACGAGCGACGTCCGATCATCCGCTTGGCGTACTGCACGGGGATCCGCCGCTGGGCCTGCTCGACGAAGACGACCAGGGCGACCATGGCCAGACCCACGACGATGACGGAGAAGAACTCGATCCAGCCGTCGGCCAGCTTGCCGGACATCTTGATCTGCCACAGCGAGCCGGGGAAGCCGGCCGCGATGCCGACGAACATCAGGATCGACATGCCGTTGCCGATGCCGCGGTCGGTCACCAGCTCACCGAGCCACATGACCATGGCCGTACCGGCGGTCATCGTGATGACCATGGTGATGGTCGTGAAGATCGTGTCGCTCGGCACGATCTCGCTGGCGACGGGGCAGCCCTGGAACAGCGCGCCGCTCTTGGCGGTGGCGACCAGGCCGGTGCCCTGCAGGACCGCCAGCGCGACGGTCAGGTACCGGGTGTACTGAGTGATCTTCGCCTGTCCGGACTGGCCCTCCTTCTTGAGGGCCTCCAGACGGGGGATGACCACGGTCAGCAGCTGGAGGATGATGCTCGCCGTGATGTACGGCATGATCCCCAGCGCGAAGATCGTGATCTGGAGCAGCGCACCACCGCTGAACATGTTCACCAGGCCGAAGAGACCGCCATTGGCACCGGCCTGCTTCATGCAGGTGTCGACATTGGAGTAGTTCACCCCGGGCACCGGAACGTGCGCTCCGAGCCGGTAGACGAGCACGATGCCCAATGTGAACAGCAGCTTCTTGCGCAGGTCGGGCGTCTTGAACGCTCGGGCGAACGCGGTGAGCACGGTGCCTCCTGCGCCTCCCGCCTCTGGAGCGAGAGGTGACGGTCTTGAGGATGACGGATACAAAGCGGCCAAAACCGCGCAGACATTAGCCCACGCGGCGGGGGCCCGGGGGAAGAACCCCCGGAAAATACAGCAACAGTGCACGCCACCTTACCGGCGACCACGCCCCCCTTGGAACGACCGACCGGGGATGCCCCAATACGTGGGCATCCCCGGTCAGTTGGTTCACTGAACTCAGATGAGCTCGGTGACGCTGCCACCGGCAGCGGTGATCTTCTCCTTGGCGGAGCCGGAGACGGAGTCCACCGTCACCGTCAGCGCCACGGAGATCTCGCCCTGGCCCAGGACCTTGACGAGCTCGTTCTTGCGCACCGCGCCCTTGGCGACCAGGTCGGCCACCGTGACCTCGCCACCCTGCGGGTAGAGCGCGGCCAGCTTGTCCAGGTTCACGACCTGGAACTGCTTGTGGGCGGGGTTCTTGAAGCCCTTCAGCTTCGGGAGGCGCATGTGGAGGGGCATCTGCCCGCCCTCGAAGCGCTCCGGAACCTGGTAACGGGCCTTCGTGCCCTTGGTACCACGACCTGCGGTCTTACCCTTGGACGCCTCACCACGACCCACACGGGTCTTGGCGGTCTTGGCGCCCGGGGCAGGACGGAGGTTGTGGACCTTCAGCGGGTTGTTCTCCGCCATGTCAGTCGACCTCCTCGACCGTCACGAGGTGGCGGACGGTGTGCACCATGCCGCGGTACTCGGGGCGGTCTTCCTTGACAACCACGTCGTTGATCTTCTTGAGACCGAGCGAGCGCAGGGTGTCGCGGTGGTTCTGCTTGCTGCCGATGATGGACTTGGTCTGCGTGATCTTGAGCGAAGCCATTACGCGTTCACCCCGGCACGCGCCCGCAGCAGAGCGGCGGGAGCAACGTCCTCCAGCGGCAGGCCACGGCGGGCAGCGATCTCCTCGGGCCGCTGAAGGCCCTGGAGCGCGGCGCGCGTGGCGTGCACGATGTTGATCGGGTTCGACGAACCGAGCGACTTGCTCAGCACGTCGTGGATGCCCGCGCACTCCAGCACGGCACGCACCGGGCCACCGGCGATCACACCGGTACCGGGGGAAGCCGGCTTGAGCAGGACGACGCCCGCGGCCTCTTCGCCCTGGATCGGGTGCGGGATGGTGCCGCCGATACGGGGGACCTTGAAGAAGTGCTTCTTGGCCTCCTCAACGCCCTTGGCGATGGCGGCCGGCACCTCCTTGGCCTTGCCGTAACCGACACCCACGGTGCCGTCACCGTCGCCCACCACGACCAGCGCGGTGAAGCTGAAGCGACGACCACCCTTCACAACCTTGGCGACGCGGTTGATGGCGACAACACGCTCGACGTAGGCGGTCTTCTCGGCAGCTGCGCCGCCGTCCCGCCGGTCCTTACGGTCCCGCCGCTCGCCGCCACCGGCACCGCTCCCGCGGCGCTGGGGTCCAGCCATTGGAATTACCTCTCTCTGTTACGTCCGCTAGCTACGGAACCGGGGCTTAGAACTTCAGCCCGGCTTCGCGGGCGGCGTCGGCCAGAGCGGCAATCCGCCCGGCGTACTGCTTGCCACCACGGTCGAACACGACGGCCTCGACGCCGGCGGCCTTGGCGCGCTCGGCGACCAGGGAACCGACCTGCTTGGCCAGGTCCGTCTTGTTGCCCTCGCCACCGCGGATCGACGCGTCCAGGGTCGACGCCGACGCCAGGGTGTGACCCTTGATGTCGTCGATGACCTGGGCGGTGATACCGCGGTTGGACCGCGTCACGACCAGACGCGGACGCTCCGGCGTACCCGAAATCCGCTTGCGGATGCGGATGTGGCGACGCTTGGCGGCGGCGCGCTTGTAGGCGTCACCCTTCGCGACCTTCACACCGTATGCCATGGCTTACTTACCAGCCTTTCCGACCTTGCGGCGGATGACCTCGCCGGCGTACTTGACGCCCTTGGCCTTGTACGGGTCGGGCTTGCGCAGCTTGCGGATGTTCGCGGCGACCTCGCCGACCTTCTGCTTGTCGATGCCCTCGACGCTCAGCTTGGTCGGGGACTCGACCTTGAACGAGATGCCCTCGGGCGCCTCGACCAGGATCGGGTGGCTGTAACCGAGCGAGAACTCCAGGTTGGAGCCCTTCGCCTGGACGCGGTAACCGACACCGCTGATCTCGAGCGCCTTGCTGAATCCCTGGGTCACGCCGGTGATCATGTTCGCCACCAGCGTGCGGGACAGGCCGTGCAGGGCCTTGTTCTGACGCTCGTCGTTGGGGCGGGTGACGCTGATGACGCCGTCCTCACCCTTGGCGACCTCGATGGGCGCGGCGACGGTGTGCTGCAGGGAGCCCTTGGGACCCTTCACCGAAACCGTGCGGCCGTCGATGGTGACGTCCACACCAGCGGGAACCTGGATGGGCAGCTTGCCAATACGCGACATTAGCTATTCCTCCGTTCCCGAATTACCAGACGTAGGCGAGAACTTCTCCGCCTACGCCCTTCTTGCTGGCCTGCTGACCGGTGAGGAGACCGTGCGACGTGGAGATGATCGCCACGCCCAGGCCGCCGAGCACCTTCGGCAGGTTGGTGGACTTTGCGTAGACCCGCAGGCCCGGCTTCGAGATGCGCTTGATGCCGGCGATCGAGCGCTCGCGGTTCGGTCCGAACTTCAGCTCGAGGATGAGGTTCTTGCCGACCTCGGCGTCCTCGACCTTCCAGCCGGTGATGTAACCCTCCTGCTGGAGGATCTCCGCGATGTGCGACTTGATCTTGCTGTGCGGCATCACGACGGTGTCGTGGTACGCCGAGTTCGCGTTCCGCAGACGCGTGAGCATGTCTGCGATGGGGTCAGTCATGGTCATGAATTGGCCTTCGGCCTCTCTCGCCGGGGTTTCCTGTATGCGCCATCCCTCTCCCCGATCAGGGTCGGGACGGGTGCGGCGCGGGGACCTTCGGCGTAGTAAGTCGTTCCTGGGCGGCGGGCGCCCAACCCTTCTACCCTACGGGATCAAAGGGCGGGCCCCCGCCGATCAGATGCTTACCGAGAGACTCCGGAACCACCCACGTGATTCCTGCCGTCCGCCGGGCGCCCGAGAGGGCGCTGGTCGGACGAGCGGGAGGGGGTGTTACCAGGAGCTCTTGGTCACGCCCGGCAGCTCGCCACGGTGAGCCATCTCACGAAGGCACACGCGGCACAGGCCGAACTTGCGGTAGACGGAGTGCGGCCGGCCGCAGCGCTGGCAACGCGTGTACGCGCGCACAGCGAACTTCGGCTTGCGGGCCGCCTTAGCGATCAGAGCCTTCTTCGCCACGGTCAGTTCTCCTTGAACGGGAAGCCGAGGTGACGAAGCAGGGCGCGGCCCTCATCGTCGTTGGACGCCGTGGTGACCACGGTGATGTCCATGCCCCGCTGCCGGTCGATCTTGTCCTGGTCGATCTCGTGGAACATCGCCTGCTCCGTGAGACCGAAGGTGTAGTTGCCCCGACCGTCGAACTGCTTCGGGGACAGACCACGGAAGTCGCGGATGCGCGGCAGCGCGAGCGACAGCAGGCGGTCCAGGAACTCCCACATGCGGTCACCGCGGAGGGTGACGTGGGCACCGATCGGCTGGCCCTCGCGCAGCTTGAACTGCGCGATGGACTTACGGGCCTTGGTGACGGCCGGCTTCTGGCCGGTGATCGTGGTGAGGTCCTTGATGGCACCCTCGATCAGCTTGGAGTCGCGGGCGGCGTCGCCCACACCCATGTTGACCACGATCTTGGTCAGACCGGGGATCTGCATGACGTTCTCGTAGGAGAACTCGTCCTTCAGCTTCCCGGCGATCTCTTCGCGGTAGCGCTGCTTGAGGCGCGGCGCGTTGGTGGTGGCAGTCATCAGATGTCCTCACCGGTCCGCTTGGCAACGCGGATCTTGTTGCCCTCTTCGTCGAAGCGGTACCCGACGCGGGTGACGACCTTGTTGCCGTCCTTCTCCACGACCAGCTGAACGTTGCTGACGTGGATGGGGGCCTCGGTCGTCACGATGCCGCCGGTCTTGGAGCCGCGAGCGGTCTGACCGGCCTTGGTGTGCTTCTTGACCCGGTTGACACCCTCGACCAGGACACGGTCCTCGCGGGGGAAGGCCGCGATGACCTTGCCCTGCTTGCCCTTGTCCTTGCCGGTGATGATCTGGACCAGGTCGCCCTTCTTGATCTTCATCGGTTACAGCACCTCCGGCGCGAGCGAGATGATCTTCATGAACTTCTTCTCGCGCAGCTCCCGGCCCACGGGGCCGAAGATGCGGGTGCCGCGGGGGTCGCCATCGTTCTTGAGGATGACGGCCGCGTTCTCGTCGAAGCGGATGTACGAGCCGTCCGGACGGCGGCGCTCCTTGACGGTGCGAACGATGACCGCCTTGACGACGTCACCCTTCTTCACGTTGCCACCGGGGATCGCATCCTTGACGGTGGCGACGATGACGTCACCGATGCCCGCGTAGCGGCGGCCCGAACCACCGAGAACACGGATGGTGAGAATTTCCTTCGCACCCGTGTTGTCGGCGACCCGAAGCCGCGACTCCTGCTGGATCACGTCTATCTCCTGATCGTCTGCCGGTTCCCGGCGGGGGCCTCATGGCTGAGGCCCACCGCCGAGCCTGGCGGAACTGACCTGGGGGAAACCCCCCAGGCGGTATCTATAGGAATTCCCGAACGGGAATTTCCTTACTTGGCCTTCTCGAGGATCTCGACGATGCGCCAGCGCTTGCTCGCCGAAAGCGGACGCGTCTCCATCAGGAGGACGCGGTCGCCGACACCGGCAGCGTTCTGCTCGTCGTGCGCCTTGAGCTTGTTCGTACGGCGGATGACCTTGCCGTACAGCGCGTGCTTGACACGGTCCTCGACAGCGACGACGACGGTCTTGTCCATCTTGTCGCTGACGACGAGACCCTCGCGGGTCTTGCGGAAGCCGCGCTGCTCGTTCGTCTCAGTCACATTCTTCTCGCTCATCAGGCGCTCTCCACCGTCTCGATGCCGAGCTCGCGCTCGCGCATCAGGGTGTAGATCCGGGCGATGTCCTTGCGGACGGCCTTCAGCCGGCCGTGGTTCTCCAGCTGTCCGGTCGCCGCCTGGAAGCGGAGGTTGAACAGCTCCTCCTTGGCCTCACGAAGCTTCTTGACGAGGTCCTCGCCATTCAGCTCGCGCAGCTCGGTCGCCTTGGTACCGGCCGCCATCACGACTCACCTGCCTCGCGCCGCACGATGCGGCACTTCATCGGAAGCTTGTGGGCGGCGCGGGTCAGCGCCTCCTTCGCAACCTTTTCGTTCGGGAAGGACAGCTCGAACATCACCCGACCGGGCTTGACGTTCGCGACCCACCACTCCGGAGAACCCTTACCGGAACCCATGCGGGTCTCGGCCGGCTTCTTCGTCAGCGGGCGGTCCGGGTAAATGTTGATCCAGACCTTGCCGCCACGCTTGATGTGACGGGTCATGGCGATACGAGCGGACTCGATCTGCCGGTTCGTCACGTAGGCGGGGGTCACGGCCTGAATGCCGTACTCACCGAAGGCAAGCTCGGTGCCACCCTTGGCCATACCGTTGCGCTTCGGGTGGTGCTGCTTGCGGTGCTTGACCCTGCGAGGGATCAGCATGTCGGTCAGCCCTCCGTTCCGGTGCTCTCAGCAGCCGGAGCAGCGGCAGCGGCCTCGGCCTTGGGGGCCTCGGCAGCGGCGTTCTGCTGCGGCTTGCGGCCGCCACGGCCGCCACGCTCGCCACCGCGGCGCGGACGGTCGTTGCCGCCACCACGGGCCGGGCGGTTACCCGCACGGGCGGCAGCGTTCTCGGCGCGGACCTCGGCGATGTTCTTGACGTCGCCCTTGTAGATCCAGACCTTCACACCGATACGGCCGAAGGTGGTCTTGGCCTCGAAGAAGCCGTAGTCGACGTTGGCGCGGAGCGTGTGCAGGGGCACGCGGCCCTCGCGGTAGAACTCCGAGCGCGACATCTCGGCGCCGCCGAGACGGCCACCGCACTGGATCTTGATGCCCTTGGCGCCGGCCTTCATCGTCGACTGCATGCTCTTGCGCATGGCGCGACGGAAGGAGACGCGGGAGGACAGCTGCTCGGCGACGGCCTGGGCCACGAGCTGAGCATCGGTCTCGGGGTTCTTGACCTCGAGGATGTTCAGCTGGACCTGCTTGCCGGTCAGCTTCTCCAGTTCGCCGCGGATGCGGTCGGCCTCGGCGCCGCGGCGGCCGATGACGATGCCCGGACGAGCGGTGTGGATGTCGACGCGGACGCGCTCACGGGTGCGCTCGATCTCCACCTTGGAGATACCGGCGCGCTCCATGCCCTTCGTCATCATGCGACGAATGGCGACGTCTTCCTTGACGTAGTCCTTGTACAGCTTGTCGGCGTACCAGCGCGACTTGAAGTCGGTGGTGATGCCGAGCCGGAACCCGTGCGGGTTTACCTTCTGGCCCATTACCGGGTTCCTTCCTTGCTGCTGACGACCACGGTGATGTGGCTGGTCCGCTTGCGGATCCGGTAGGCACGGCCCTGGGCGCGCGGCCGGAACCGCTTCAGGGTCGGACCCTCGTCGACGTACGCCTCGGAGATGAAGAGGCTGTCGGCGTCGGTGTGGTCGTAGTTGTGCGCCGCGTTGGCAATGGCGCTGTCCAGCACCTTGCCGACGGGCACGCTCGCGGCCTGCGGGGCGAAACGCAGGACCGCCTGAGCCTCCGTGGCATCCATGCCACGGATAAGGTCCACCACGCGGCGGGCCTTCATGGGCGTGACGCGGATGTACCGCGCCTGGGCCCTGGCTTCCATGGTTGTCCCTTCGGTGTCAGTCATAGTCTTCGCACTCCGGTCGATCAGCGACGACGCGACTTGCGGTCGTCCTTCTCGTGGCCGCGGAAGGTGCGGGTCGGCGCAAACTCGCCGAGCTTGTGGCCGACCATCGACTCGGTGACGAACACCGGGACGTGCTTGCGGCCGTCGTGCACCGCGATCGTGTGGCCGAGCATGGCCGGGACGATCATGGAGCGGCGGGACCAGGTCTTGATGACGTTCTTGGTGCCGGCTTCGTTCTGCGTGTCCACCTTCTTGCTCAGGTGGTCGTCGACGAAGGGCCCCTTCTTGAGACTACGCGGCATCTAAACCCGCTCCTAGCGCTTCTTGTTCGTCTTGCGGCGGCGGACGATGTACTTGTTCGAAGCCTTCTTCGGCGAACGCGTACGACCCTCCTTCTGGCCCCAGGGCGAGACCGGGTGGCGACCACCGGAGGTCTTGCCCTCACCACCACCGTGCGGGTGGTCGACCGGGTTCATCACGACACCACGCACGGTCGGGCGGACGCCCTTCCAGCGCATACGGCCGGCCTTGCCCCAGTTGATGTTCGACTGCTCGGCGTTGCCGACCTCGCCGACGGTGGCGCGGCAGCGCACGTCGACCAGGCGGATCTCACCGGACGGCATACGAAGGTGGGCCATGGAGCCCTCCTTCGCCAGCAGCTGCACGGAGGCACCCGCGGAGCGGGCGAACTTCGCGCCGCCGCCGGGCCGCAGCTCGATGGCGTGGATCGTCGTACCGACCGGGATGTGGCGCAGCGGCAGGTTGTTGCCCGGCTTGATGTCGGCGCCCTGGCCGTTCTCAATCCGAGCACCCTGCACCAGGCCACGCGGCGCGATGATGTAGCGCTTCTCGCCGTCTGCGTAGTGCAGCAGCGCGATGCGCGCGGTGCGGTTCGGGTCGTACTCGATGTGCGCGACCTTGGCCGGCACGCCGTCCTTGTCGTGACGACGGAAGTCGATCACGCGGTAGGCGCGCTTGTGGCCACCGCCCTGGTGGCGAACGGTCACACGACCGGCGTTGTTACGGCCGCCCTTGCTGTGCAGCGGGCGGACCAGCGACTTCTCCGGCGTGGACCGCGTGATCTCGACAAAGTCGGCGACGCTGGAGCCACGACGGCCCGGGGTCGTCGGCTTGTACTTGCGGATACCCATTTCTCAGTCCTCGTCCGATTCCGGACGACTCGGACTCCGTTAGGAGACCGGGCCGCCGAAGATGTCGATACGGTCGCCCTCGGCGAGGGTCACGATGGCGCGCTTGGTGTTGGCGCGCTTGCCGAAACCGGTGCGGGTGCGCTTGCGCTTGCCCTGGCGGTTGATCGTGTTGACCCCGGTGACCTTGACCGAGAAGACCGCCTCGACGGCCTGCTTGATCTGGGTCTTGTTCGCACGCGGGTCGACGATGAACGTGTACTTGTTCTCGTCCAGCAGCGCGTAGCTCTTCTCGGACACGACCGGCTTGACGAGAATGTCGCGCGGGTCCGTGAAGGACTTGCTGGTGACGGTCGCCTCAGCCATCAGGCGGCGCTCCCTTCGGTCTCAACGGCCTTGGGGCCAGACACGAAGGACTCGAAGGCGGCCTTGGTGAAGACCACGTCGTCGGAGACGAGCACGTCGTACGTGTTCAGCTGGCCCGGCTCCAGGATGTGGACCTGGGGCAGGTTGCGGGCGGACAGCCACGCGGCCTCGTCGGCGCGCTCGGCGACCAGGAGCACGTGCTTGCGCTCGCTGATCTTGCCGAGGAGAGCCTTGGCGGCCTTCGTGGAGACCTCGCCCTCGACCACGCCGGAGACGACGTGGATGCGGCTGTTGCGGGCCCGGTCGGTGAGGGCACCGCGCAGGGCGGCGGCCTTCATCTTCTTCGGGGTCCGCTGGCTGTAGTCACGCGGCACGGGGCCGTGGACGACGCCACCGCCGGCGAACTGCGGCGCACGGGTCGAGCCCTGACGCGCGCGGCCGGTGCCCTTCTGGCGGTACGGCTTCTTGCCGCCGCCGCGGACCTCGCCACGGGTCTTGGTCTTGTGCGTGCCCTGACGGGCCGCGGCCAGCTGCGCGACAACGACCTGGTGGATCAGCGGAATGCTGACCTTCGCGTCGAAGATCTCCGTGGGGAGCTCGACGGTCCCGGCCTTGTCGCCTGCCGGCGAAAGGATGTCAATGGTGCTCATCGGTTACCTCAGGCCCCCTTGGCCGCGGTACGGACCAGGACGAGGCCGCCGTTCGGACCAGGAACTGCGCCCTTGATGAGCAGCAGGCCCTTCTCCGCGTCAACGGCATGGACGGTCAGGTTCTGGGTGGTGACCCGCTCGTTGCCCATACGGCCGGCCATCCGCATGCCCTTGAACACGCGGCCCGGGGTGGCGCAGCCACCGATGGAGCCCGGCTTGCGGTGCACGCGGTGGGCACCGTGCGAAGCCTTGCCGCCGTGGAAGCCGTGACGCTTCATGACACCGGCGAAGCCCTTGCCCTTGCTCTTGCCGGTCACGTCCACCTTGACGCCCGACTCGAAGGTCTCGGCGGTCAGCTCCTGGCCGAGGGTGTACTCACTGGCGTCAGTGGTACGAACCTCGACGAGGTGGCGGCGGGGGGTGACGTCGGCCTTCGCGAAGTGGCCCTTGAGGGGCTTGTTCACCTTGCGCGGGTCGATCTCGCCGAAGGCGATCTGGACGGAGTCGTAGCCGTCCTGGTCATTGGTGCGCACCTGGGTAACGACGCAGGGGCCGGCCTTGACCACAGTGACCGGGACGACACGGTTGTTCTCGTCCCAGACCTGGGTCATGCCGAGCTTCTCGCCCAGGATGCCCTTGATCTGCTTAGCCATCTCTACTGCGCCTCTCAGAGCTTGATCTCGATGTCGACGCCGGCCGGAAGGTCCAGGCGCATCAGCGAGTCAACGGTCTTGGGCGTCGGGTCGAGGATGTCGATCAGGCGCTTGTGCGTGCGCATCTCGAAGTGCTCGCGCGAGTCCTTGTACTTGTGCGGCGACTTGATGACGCAGTACACGTTCTTCTCGGTGGGGAGCGGCACCGGGCCCGCGACCGACGCACCAGTACGGGTCACCGTCTCGACGATCTTCTTCGCCGACGTGTCGATGACCTCGTGGTCGTAGGCCTTGAGCCGGATGCGGATCTTCTGTCCCGCCATGGCTACTTCGTAGTCCTGTCTCTCGTAACGCTCTGGGACCCGGTACGTTGCCGTTCATCCACCGACCCACGCGGTCGGGCGTGTCGCGCTCCTTCCCGCAGATCCCCGCAAGGGCGATCCTTCGAGAAGGAAAACGTGGGGGATGAACACCCACCGGGCGCCTGGCTGAGGCACCCCGCTGACGCTTCCCGGAAGATTCCCGTACTTCCGCCTCTGACAAGAGACGACGAATACCTAGGACTCGCTTCCAGTCCTCCCGGCGGGAGGCGCGCAGCATCGGCACTCAACCGAGCAACCTGGACAGTGTGCCATACCAGCGGTGACCGCTGCCAATCGAGCCGGAGATCGTACACCGCGGCGCACCGTCCGGATGCACGGACCCGCCCCCGGCACGCCGGAACGAGTCGTCGGCGGGGCGCGACGGCCCCGCCGTCACGCGGCGATCGCCAGCTGCCACTGGATACGGGCGGACTCCTCCGTGAGACGGTCGTCACCCTCCACGGTGAAGGCCGCGTGCGGGAAGTCCCGGACCTGGCGGAGCCACTCGCCGACCGTCGCCGTGCCGGATACGGGGACGACGCGGCCGGAGCGGTCCGGGCCGCGGCTGGAGAGGACCGTGACGGTGAACCGGTCGGTCTCGGTCACCAGCACCACGTCGTGCGGGAACTGCGCCACGCGCTCCATGACACCGCGCGCCGGCTCGCGCCCGTCGGCCACGACCAGGACGTGGTCGCCGTGCTCGTCCGTCGTCCCCTCGAACCCCGCCAGTATGCCCAGGAACCGGTTTATGTGGCGGTTGCGCAGCTCGTCGATGACGCGCTGGCGCCCTTCCTGGAAGCCCGCGGTCGCGGCGAACCGGAACGTCAGCGAGACCCGGCCGGCCAGCGCCACGTCGATCTCCGCCATCTCCTCGCGGGTGGGGTACGCGGCACCGTCGTCGAGGCCGTGCGCGGCGAGCCAGCGGTTGACCTCCGGCCACAGCCACGCCTGGGAGCGCCCCACAGTCCCCTCGGCGGCCGGGAAGGGCGCGCCCTGGGCCTTGCGGGCCCCGGCGGCCCACTGGGCGACGTTCTGCCGGGAGCGGCCCGTGCGCTCGGCGATCTCGTGTATGCCGACCAGGTCGCGGTCGAGGCGGCGCACCCGCAGGCGCGGCACCGCGGCCCGGGCGGCCGAGGCCGCTTCGAGCGCGGCCCGGACCGCGCAGTCGCCGGGCCAGGTGATGCTGAGCAGGTCGGTGCCGCCGGCCCGCGCCAGAAGGGCGTCGCAGGTGTCGCGCAGCGCATCGACGGCGTCCTGGTCGTCGACGGTCGCACCCGTGACGACGAAGGTGAAGTCGTAGTCCATGGCGGCGTCCCCCTAGTCCTTGGGCAGGGTTGCAGGTCTGTTGACGTTCGTCAACAGACAAAGCATGACAAAGCCTGTCGCATCCCGCCCGGGCAGCTGTCGCAAAACGTACGACCGCCGACCGCCCACCTCAGTTGACGCAGCGGTCACGCTTCGCCGCGCGGCATCCCCGTCAGACTCCGGTTCGCCGCGTCGCCCGGCAGCGGACACCGCGCCGCCAGCCGGTCGATCACGCGCGCGTGCGCCGTGGCGCTGCGCGGCGTGCCCGCCACCGGAATGACCGTGCACCGCCCCTCGCACGGACAGTAGAGCCGCCCCCAGTGCCCGTCCTTGCGCAGCACCCACCCCCGGGCCGCCCACTTCTCCAGCACCCGCCGCACGTCCTTCTTGGGGTGGTCACAGGGCCTGATCTCGCTGCCGACCACCCGCTCACCGCCCGTCGGCGCGTACGGACGGCCCCGGGGCGCACCTCGGCGGCCCGTGGTGCACGCGCGACTCCCGGGCGGCGGACACGGAGCCGTCACCGCGCGGCGCGGCGCGGGCGACGGGGTGAGCAACTACCACGAGCGGCGGACTCCTCTGGTGCCGGCTGGACTTCCTGGCGACGCCTGACCCCTCGGCGCGCGCCGCCCCCTCCCCGGGCGGTGACGCTCCGACACCAGCACGTTACTCCAAATGACGGAAGCTCCCTCGGTAATTCGTGCGCGCCGCACCCCGCAACCCGAACTTCCGCACCTCGGGGCGGCGGAGCGGAGCGCACGCCCCTCCCCCGCTCCGGCTCACGACCGCGCGCGACCGTACGCCCTTCGGCCGCCGAGCGTAAAAAGATATCCGGCGCAGACGAATACCCACCGTATCGAAGTGTCCGCACAATCCTACAGCTCACAAGAAATGAAAGCCTTCCGGCTGAAGCTGCAACTCCGACGACTATGCGGCACTTCCGGAGGGAATCCTGCATGCGTACCGACCGGGCGGCGGGGAGGAGGAATTCAGCATGGATTTCATTCCCCGATCCCGGTTCGGGCGCCGCTTCCCGCACGGACGCCTTTCTCGACGCGTGAAGGGAAGACCCGGACGCTCCGCACAGCCGGGCGCGACGACGTTCGGCTCACTCCGCATCCGCAACTACCGGCTGTTCGCCGCCGGGCAGGCCGTCTCCCACACCGGTACGTGGATGCAGCGCATCGCCCAGGACTGGCTGGTCGTCGAGCTGACCGGCTCCCCCGCCGCCGTCGGAGTCACCATCGGCCTCCAGTACGCGCCCATGCTGCTCCTCGGGCTGCACGGCGGCCTGATCGCCGACCGGCTGCCCATGCGCCGACTGCTGCTGCGGACCCAGGCCGCGCTGGGCACGACGGGGCTCGTCCTGGCCGTACTGGCGCTGTCCGGCCAGGTGCGGCCCTGGCACGTGTACGTCATGGCCGTCCTACTGGGCCTGGTCTCCGTCGCGGACGCCCCCGCCCGGCAGGCCTTCGTCGCCGAACTGGTCGGGCCGGAGCACCTGCGCAACGCGGTGAGCCTGAACTCCGCCACCTTCCAGACCGCGCGCCTGGTCGGCCCCGCCGCCGCCGGCGTCGTGATCGCCGTGGCGGGCAGCGGCTGGGCCTTCCTCCTCAACGGCCTCTCCTACCTCGCGCCCCTGGCCGCCCTGCTCCTCCTGCGCCCCGGCGAGATGCACCCAGCCGAGCGCGCCCCGCGCGGCAGCGGCCAGGTCAGGGCAGCACTGCGGCAGGTCGGCCGCGACCCCGGCCTGCTGTGGCCGATCGTGCTGGTCGCCTTCATCGGCACGTTCGGGTTCAACTTCCCCGTCTGGCTGACCGCGTTCACCGCAGGCGTCTTCCGTACCGGCTCCGGCGTGTACGGGCTGCTCAGCTCCCTGCTGGCGGCGGGTGCGGTGGCGGGAGCGCTGTGGGCGGCGCGCAGCCAGGCGCCGCCGCGGCGGGTGCTGACCGTGGCGGGGATGCTGTTCGGCGCGCTGGAGACGGCCGCGGCGCTCGCCCCCGCCCTGTGGCTCTTCGCGGCGCTGCTGGTCCCGGTCGGCATGGCCGGTCTGGCCGTCACCGCCACCGCCAACGCGCACGTCCAGCTCACGGCCGACGCCGCGACGCGGGGCAGGGTGATGAGCCTGTTCAAGATCGCGTTCATGGGCGGCACGCCGGTGTCCGCACCGGCCGTCGGCTGGATCACCGAGACCTGCGGCCCCCGCGCCGGCTTCCTCACCGGCGGCCTGACCTCCTTCGCCGCGGCCGCCGCCATCGGCTTCGCGCTGTCCCGTACGGCGACGGCGGCGGCACCGGGGGCGGGCAAGCACCTGGAGAGCGGCACGGAAACGAGAACGGACGGGGACGCGGGCACCGCCGCGAAGACGTGACCCCCGGCTGCGGCATCGGCCTTTCCCGCTCCTCCTGTCATCCGCCTACGTATGGACAGCACACCCCGGAATTTCCGGCGACCGCATCAGACCGGCGCCGAAAGAAGGAAACTGCCGCAAACCGAGCAGCGATCGCCACCACCCACCTCCACTCACCACACCGCAATTTCGAACCCGCGAAATAAACCACCCGGAAAAGAAAAACACCCCACCATTTCATGCCCCCGAAATCCGCACCCCACCCGACCGTGCACCACCGGAGGAAGAATCACCATGCCGCTGAACCCACAGCCCGAGGACCGCCCGTCGGCGTCACACCGGGTCATCGCCCTGAGCGGCCCGGCTCACGTGGGCAAGGACACCCAACTCCGCATGCTGGCCCGCCGTACCCCGCAGATCGAGATCTCCGCCCGCGCCGAGGCACACGCCCCCCGGTGGCCCGCCCTCAGCGGTACGGAGAGAACCGGGTGGTGGCTGGACGGCGCCTCCTGCCAGCAGCTGGCGGACGTGCTCGCCGCTTCCTTCCTGGCCCGCACCCGGCAGCCCCGGGCCAGTGACCTGCGCTGCGTACGGCAGGGCCTGCCCATGCTGGAGGCGATGCTCGCCGCGGTCGTCGCCGTGCGCGAGCGGCGCGGTCCGGGGCGCGCGGCGCACGACGCGCGCATGGCACTCGCCCCGTACCGCACCGCCCTGCGCGCCGCCGAGAAGACCGAGTACGGCGTCGTCCTGCTGCACGACGAGGACCCCGCCCTCGGCGCAGCGCGCGCCCTGGCCCGGTCCCCTGCACCCGACAGCCTCCTGGAGGACTACCAACAGCGGCTGCACGAGCAGATCAACCGCCTTGTCGAGGAGGGACGTTTCGACACCGCCGTCGTCGTCGGCGACCGCCCGGCGGTCGATGTCCAGCACGAGCTGCGCCAGGCCCTGCACCGGCTCTACCCCGCGGTCCCGGAATGCGCGCTCTCCCGGGTACGCGTGGTGGCGCTGGGCGGCGACTGCGACCACGCGCGCGACGCCGCCGGCGAGTACCTGCGCACCCGCCGCGGCTACGCCCGGCTCACCGCCGGCCACCTCAGCGACGACGCGCCGCACACTCCTGCCCCCACGGGCACCGACGACGCCGCGGCCCGGGCCGAACGGCTCACCGACGGCCTCGACCGCTACTGCGCCGCGCATCCCTTCCTCGACCGCGTGAGCATCGAGCCCGTACGTGACCGCGCCACCGTCGAGGAACTGCGCAAGCTCTTCGGCGACCGGCTCCGCGCCCTACGACCCGACGCCGTACGCCCCGACCCGGCCCCCGGACCGGCCACCTCCCCGAACGACTCCTCCCCGAACCCCGACGCCACCGCCCCGAACGCCGCGGCCCCCTGGCCCCGCCTCAGCCTCCAGCGGTGCCTGGACCGCCTCGCCTTCGACGCGGCCTGGACGTTCCGGCCGCTCAAGCCCGTCTCCGTACACAGCCTGGGCCTCCCGCCCTGCCTCGGCACGTACTTGCGTGACCTGCGCGAACGCCTCACCCGGCCGACGGCCGCCGTGGGTCTGCTCGCCGTCACCGGCAGCGCGGCCCGGGGGACGTACCGCGACGGCTGGAGCGACCTGGACGTCCTCGTGCTGGCACGGCAGGACGACCTGCCCCGGCTCCGGCACGTGCGCGCGGAGCTGGAACCGGTGCTGGACGGGGTGCGGATGACCATGACGGTGCTCACCGAGGACGAGTTCCGCGCGGGCGCCCTGCCCCCGCGGCTGCTGCACGTCCTCACCCTCAGCGGGGCGGGTGCCATCGCGCCCCTGTGGTGCGCTCCCGGCCTCGCCCTGCCCGTACCGGACGCCGTGACGTACGCGGACGTCAGTGTGCGCGACGGCGTCCAGGCCGCCGTCACCCTGCGCAAACAGCTGCTGCTCGGCGAGCCGGACCTGCGGGTGCTCTACAAGGCCACCGCCCTCCTCGCGAAGATCATGCTCCGGATGGAGAGCGGGGCCGAGTACCCGGCCGACAGCGAGGCCATCACGGCCTTCCACCACCGCCACCCGGACGGTCTCGCCGACGCCCCCGGCGACGTACGACACGACCGCGCCGGGACCGAGCGGATGGCCGCCGCCGTACTGCGCGACTGGCTGGCCACCCTCGCCGCGGAGCCGACGGCGCGGGCGGTAGGGGCCACCGCACCGACCGCAGCACCGCGCCCGGAGGTCACCGGCCATGGCGACACCTGACCTGCGCCGCCCGTTCGGCTCCGGCCTGTCCGTGGCGGCGCAGACCGTCCGCGTCCCCTCCCTGAGCTACATGTCCATGACGCAGGAGCGCGAGATGCTGGCCGCGTTCAACCGGTACGGCTTCGCGATCCTGCGCTGCGCGGAGCGCGCCGGGAGCCGCCAGGACCTGCTCGGCCTGCGGCGGCGCTTCGGCAGCCCGGTGCCGCACCCGCGCGCGGACGGCGACGGAATCGTGCCGATCACCCCCGCGGAGCCGGTCGCCGGTTTCCTCGGCTCGACCGGCGCGGAGCACCCGCTGCACACGGACGGCGCGTTCCACGACAGCCCGGAGGCCCTGATCACGCTCCAGTGCGTACGGCCGGCCGTACGCGGCGGCCTGTCCGTCCTGGCCAGCGCCCAGGCGGCCTACACGCACCTGGCGCGGCACTTCCCCGGCCGGCGGGACGCGCTGACCGAGCCCGACGCGCTGACGATCAGCCGTACCGACCAGACCAGCACCCAGCCGCTGTTCCGGTACCGCGACGGCGTCTGCACGCTGAAGTTCCGGATGGCGGATGGCGTGTCGCGGGTCGTCCCGCGCCCCGACCTGCGCGACCAGTACGCGGAACTGTGCCGTTTCTTCGCCACCCCCGCGAACCGGCTGAGCTTCAAGCTCGCCGCCGGCGACGTACTGATCGCCGACAACACGGCCGTGGTCCACGGCAGGACGTCCATCCCCGCCGGCGTCCCCCGCCTGATGCGCCGCCTCAACTTCGACGCCACCGGGCCGACCTGCGCCCACATGACCTTCGGCTTCCCCACACCCCCGAACCCACCCTGACCCCCACCCCCCACGAACTACGCAGGTCCCGCTCCCCCAGAGCCCCCACCCGAGACCCGCACTCCCGAAACGCGCGCACGGCGCCCGGGTGCCCACTCGGCCTTCAGCCGGGCCCAGCGCAGCAGCCCCGCGCGCGGGCGTACCAGTCCGCCCCTCACACCCCCCGCACAACCGCCCCGGGGCTCCGCTCCGCCGTGCCCCCCGGCACCGGCTCCGAAGCATCCGCCCCTACGCCGACGATCCGGTTCTCCGCGTCCACGTGGACGACGCGCGGCCGCAGCGTCCTGGCCTCCGCATCGTCCACCTGGGCGTAACTGATGAGGATCACCAGGTCGCCGGGGTGGACGAGGTGCGCGGCGGCACCGTTGATGCCGAGGACGCCTGAGCCGCGTTCGCCCTCGATGATGTACGTCTCCAGGCGGGCGCCGTTGGTGATGTCGACGATGTGGACCAGTTCGCCGGGCAGCAGGTCGGCGGCGTCCAGGAGGTCGGCGTCGACCGTCACGGAGCCGACGTAGTGCAGGTCCGCCTGGGTGACGGTGGCGCGGTGGATCTTGGACTTGAACATGGTGCGCAGCATGGCGTCACTTCCGGAAGAAGGGTCGCGTCCCCGAACGGAGTACGCGCCGACCCGCACATGCTAGGCAGCCGGAGGAGGAAGGAGAAGGGCCTGCCCGCGATACGGCCCCGGACAAGCGAGAAGCCCCGCTCACCCGAAGGTGAGCGGGGCTTCTCCGATCGCTCGGAAGAGCTGCCGGGTTACCCCGACCGTCAGAGTTACTTGACGATCTTGGTGACCTGGCCGGCGCCGACGGTCCGGCCACCCTCACGGATGGCGAACTTCAGGCCCTCCTCCATGGCGACCGGCTGGATCAGCTGGACCGACATCTCGGTGTTGTCGCCCGGCATGACCATCTCGGTGCCCTCGGGGAGGGTCACGACGCCGGTCACGTCCGTGGTACGGAAGTAGAACTGCGGGCGGTAGTTGTTGAAGAACGGGGTGTGGCGGCCACCCTCGTCCTTCGACAGGATGTACGCCTGCGCCTCGAACTCCGTGTGCGGGGTGACCGAGCCCGGCTTGATGATGACCTGGCCGCGCTCGACGTCCTCGCGCTTGATGCCGCGGAGCAGCAGACCGACGTTCTCACCGGCCTGACCCTCGTCCAGCAGCTTCCGGAACATCTCGATGCCGGTGACCGTGGTGGTGGTCTTCTCGGTCTTGATGCCGATGATGTCGACGGTCTCGTTGACCTTGAGGACACCACGCTCGATACGACCGGTGACAACGGTGCCACGGCCGGTGATCGTGAAGACGTCCTCGATCGGCATCAGGAACGGCTTGTCGACGTCACGCTCGGGCTGCGGGATCGACTCGTCGACCGCGGCCATGAGCTTGAGGACGGACTCGCCCCACTCCTTGTCGCCCTCGAGCGCCTTGAGCGCCGAGACCTTGACGACCGGAACGTCGTCGCCCGGGAACTCGTACTCCGAGAGGAGCTCACGGACCTCGAGCTCGACGAGCTCCAGGATCTCCTCGTCGTCCACCATGTCGGCCTTGTTCAGGGCGACCACGATGTAGGGCACGCCGACCTGGCGGGCCAGGAGCACGTGCTCCTTGGTCTGCGGCATCGGGCCGTCGGTCGCCGCGACCACGAGGATCGCGCCGTCCATCTGGGCGGCACCGGTGATCATGTTCTTGATGTAGTCCGCGTGACCGGGGCAGTCAACGTGGGCGTAGTGACGGTTCTCCGTCTGGTACTCGACGTGCGCGATCGAGATGGTGATACCGCGCTGGCGCTCCTCGGGCGCCTTGTCGATCATGTCGAAGGCCGAGGCCTCGTTCAGGTCCGGGAACGCGTCGTGCAGCACCTTGGTAATGGCGGCCGTGAGGGTCGTCTTACCGTGGTCGATGTGACCGATGGTGCCGATGTTGACGTGCGGCTTAGTCCGCTCGAACTTCGCCTTCGCCACTGGGTCCTCCTGAAGTGGTTCTGTACGCCTTACTCATCGGCGCCAGGTGATCTTTGCTGGGATGCCGGCCGCCGGGGCCCCCTCGCGGGTGGCGGGGACGGGCCCCGGCAGACGGTGTCAAGCCTAAAGCGTCTTACGACTCGTGCGAGCCGCTACTACTCGCCCTTGGCCTTCGCGATGATCTCCTCGGCGACGTTCCGCGGAACCTCGGCGTAGGAGTCGAACTGCATCGAGTAGCTTGCGCGACCCGAGGTCTTGCTGCGGAGGTCTCCGACGTAGCCGAACATCTCCGAGAGCGGAACCAGGCCCGTGACGAGCTTGGCACCGCTGCGGTCCTCCATGGACTGGATCTGACCGCGGCGCGAGTTGATGTCGCCGATGACGTCACCCATGTAGTCCTCGGGCGTCGTCACCTCGACCTTCATCATCGGCTCCAGCAGGGCCGGGCTGGCCTTGCGGGCGGCCTCCTTGAAGGCCATCGAACCGGCGATCTTGAAGGCCATCTCGGAGGAGTCGACCTCGTGGAACGCACCGTCGAGCAGGGTCACCTTGACACCGGTGAGCGGGTAGCCGGCGAGCACGCCGAACTCCATCGCCTCCTGGCAGCCGGCGTCCACGGACGGGATGTACTCCCGCGGGATGCGGCCACCGGTGACCTTGTTCTCGAACTCGTAACCGTCGCCCTCCAGGGGCGCGATCGCGATCTGCACCTTCGCGAACTGGCCGGAACCACCAGTCTGCTTCTTGTGCGTGTAGTCCAGGCGCTCGACGGGCTTGCGCAGCGTCTCGCGGTACGCGACCTGCGGCTTGCCGACGTTGGCCTCGACCCGGAACTCGCGCTTCATACGGTCGACCAGCACGTCGAGGTGCAGCTCGCCCATACCCGCGATGATGGTCTGGCCGGTCTCCTCGTGCGTGGAGACCTGGAAGGACGGGTCCTCCTCGGCGAGACGCTGGATGGCGACACCCAGCTTCTCCTGGTCGCCCTTGGACTTGGGCTCGATGGCGACCTGGATGACCGGGGCCGGGAACTCCATCGACTCCAGGATGACCTGGTTCGACGGGTCGCAGAGGGTCTCACCGGTGGTGGTCTGCTTCAGACCCATGACGGCGACGATGTCACCGGCACCCACCGACTCGATCTCCTCACGCTTGTTCGCGTGCATCCGGTAGATCTTGCCGATGCGCTCCTTCTTGCCCTTCACCGAGTTGGTGACCTGCGAGCCGGCCTCGAGGCGGCCCGAGTACACCCGGATGAAGGTGAGCTTGCCCAGGTGGGGGTCGCTCGCAATCTTGAACGCCAGAGCGGCCAGCGGCTCCTCCTCGGAGGGGCGGCGCTTGATGACCTCTTCCGCGTCGTTGACGGCGTGGCCCTCGATGGCCTCGACGTCCAGCGGCGACGGCAGGTAGCGCACGACCGCGTCGAGCAGGGGCTGCACGCCCTTGTTCTTGAACGCGGTGCCGCAGAAGACCGGGGTGACGGTGGTGTCGCCGCCCTTGCCGGAGTTGATGGTGATGCGGCGGATCGCCGCGTGCAGCTGCTCCACGGTGGGCTCCTGGCCCTCCAGGTACAGCTCCATCATCTCTTCGTCGTTCTCGGCGACGGCCTCGAGCAGCTTGCCGCGCCACTCGTCGGCGGCCTCGGCGTGCGTGGCCGGGATGTCGACGGTGTCGTACATCTCGCCCTTGGCGGCCTCGGCGGACCAGACCAGCGCCTTCATGGAGACGAGGTCGATGACGCCCTTGAAGTCCGCCTCGGTGCCGATCGGCAGCTGCATCACGATCGGGGTCGCGCCCAGGCGGTCCACGATCATGTCGACGCAGCGGTGGAACTCCGCACCGGTGCGGTCGAGCTTGTTGACGAAGCAGATACGCGGAACGCCGTAGCGGTCCGCCTGGCGCCAGACGGTCTCGGACTGCGGCTCAACACCGGCAACGCCGTCGAACACCGTCACGGCACCGTCGAGCACGCGCAGCGACCGCTCCACCTCGACGGTGAAGTCGACGTGGCCCGGGGTGTCGATGATGTTGATGGTGTGATCGACGTCGTTCAGCGGCCAGTGGCAGGTCGTCGCGGCAGACGTGATCGTGATGCCGCGCTCCTGCTCCTGCTCCATCCAGTCCATCGTGGCAGCGCCGTCGTGGACCTCACCGATCTTGTAAGAGACACCGGTGTAGAACAGGATCCGCTCGGTGGTGGTCGTCTTGCCCGCGTCGATGTGGGCCATGATCCCAATATTGCGGACCTTGGCCAGGTCAAGCGAAGTGGTGGCCATAGTGGCTCAATCTTCTCTCGGTCTCGATGTGGGTAGCGACTACCAGCGGTAGTGCGCGAAGGCCTTGTTGGACTCGGCCATCTTGTGCGTGTCCTCGCGCTTCTTGACCGAAGCGCCGAGGCCGTTCGAGGCGTCCAGCAGCTCGTTCATGAGGCGCTCGGTCATGGTCTTCTCACGACGGGCGCGAGAGTAGCCCACGAGCCAGCGCAGCGAGAGCGTGGCGGCACGGCCGGGCTTGACCTCGACCGGGACCTGGTAGGTCGCGCCACCGACACGGCGGGACTTGACCTCGAGGGTCGGCTTGATGTTCTCCAGCGCGCGCTTCAGCGTGATGACCGGGTCGTTGCCGGTCTTCTCACGCAGACCCTCCATGGCGCCGTAGACGATGCGCTCGGCGGTGGAGCGCTTGCCGTTCAGCAGGACCTTGTTGATGAGGGAGGTCACCAGAGGAGAGCTGTAGACCGGGTCGATGATGACCGGGCGCTTCGGGGCGGGGCCCTTACGAGGCATTCTTACTTCTCCTTCTTGGCGCCGTAGCGGCTGCGAGCCTGCTTGCGGTTCTTGACGCCCTGCGTGTCGAGGGAGCCGCGGATGATCTTGTACCGAACACCCGGCAGGTCCTTCACACGGCCGCCACGCACGAGCACGATCGAGTGCTCCTGCAGGTTGTGGCCCTCACCCGGAATGTAAGCGGTGACCTCGATGCCGCTGGTCAGACGCACACGTGCGACCTTACGCAGGGCCGAGTTCGGCTTCTTCGGGGTGGTCGTGAAAACACGCGTGCAGACGCCGCGGCGCTGGGGCGAACCCTCCAGTGCGGGCGTCTTGTTCTTCTCGACCTTGTCCTGCCGGCCCTTGCGGACCAGCTGCTGGATCGTAGGCACCGTTTCTCCGGTTTCTGTGTGCCAGTCTCGGTAAAGCTAACCTGGAACAGTCCCCGACCCACGCGGTCGGGTGTGTCGAATACTGCAGACCCCTCGCTGGAACGAGGACGGCGGCAGATTGCGGTGTCGAGACCCGGCTTCCGTACGGACGAGTGCACGCACGGCAGCCTGAGGACACCCCAGGCACAAGGTCAGAGCGTACCTACCGCATGGGCTGCGGTCAAAACAAATGCACACGCGAAGGACACGCCGGACTCCCCCGGCGCTGCGGCCACCGTAGTGGGATCAGAGGCCGTACGGAAGAAGGCTCCACCGACGCCGCACGAGCCGTGACGGCCGTCGTACGGCCTGCGGAGCCGCCCCCGACAGCCCCCGCGCCGCCGATGTCCGCGCACTCCGCAGCCGCGCCCTCAGGTGCGCGCCACACCCACCAGGATCATGAAGATGAAGAACAGCAGCCAGCCGCTGATGCCCAGCCATCCCAGCACCAGCCCGGCGACCGCCTGACCGTCCCCGCGCTCCCCCGTCCGGCGGATCTCGGCCCGCGCCTTGTGGCCCAGGATGACCGCGGGTATCGACGTCAGGCCCCACGTCATCGGCGTCAGGATGCCGCAGACCAGTGCGCCGGTCGCCGAACCGTTGGTCGGCGCCAATACCGGCTGCATGGGCATGAACGCCGGCGGCACCGCCGGACGCGGCGCGAACTGCGACTGCGGCACCGGCCCCTGCGGCAGGTCCGCCACCAGCAGCTGCAGCTCGGCGTGGGTCTGCGCCTGGTACGCGCGGCCGATGCGCTGCTCGTACTCCTGCTGCGGAAGCCGCCCCTCGGCGAAACCGGCCTTCAGCACGTCCACCGCACGCTCGCGGTCGGCATGCGAAGCGCGCATCGCCGGAACCTGGCCGGGGCCCTGGGCCGGCTGCCCGTCTTGCCACGGCGCCGGCTGTCCACCCTGCCACGGCTGGAACGCCACTCTCAGCACCTCCCCCACATTCGGCAGTACCCCCATCATTCAGTACGCACGAGGAGACCGCACGGTTCCCCGGCAACCAGTCCGCGGTGCGCCACCGTCCCGCCCCGGCCACCACGGACGGGTCCAGGAAGCCGTCGCAGGGCCCGAACGCCGCAGGGCGGCCACCCCGAGGGGTGACCGCCCTGCCGCTCACAGCGCGTGTCCGGTACGGCCGCTCACGGCCGCCGGGCCCTTACTGGTTGTACGGACCGTAGTCGTAGTCCTCCAGCGGGACCGCCTGGCCGGAGCCGGTGCCGAAGGGCGAGTAGTCGATGTCGTCGTAACCGACGGCCGAGTACATCGCGGCCTTGGCCTCCTCGGTGGGCTCCACCCGGATGTTGCGGTAGCGGGACAGACCCGTACCGGCCGGGATGAGCTTACCGATGATGACGTTCTCCTTGAGGCCGATCAGGGAGTCCGACTTGGCGTTGATCGCCGCGTCGGTCAGGACCCGGGTCGTCTCCTGGAAGGACGCCGCCGACAGCCAGGACTCGGTGGCCAGCGAAGCCTTGGTGATACCCATCAGCTGCGGACGGCCGGAGGCCGGGTGGCCGCCTTCCTGGACCACACGACGGTTCTCGCTCTCGAACTTCGTGCGCTCCACCAGCTCGCCCGGCAGCAGCTCCGCGTCGCCGGACTCGATGATCGTCACACGGCGCAGCATCTGCCGGATGATGATCTCGATGTGCTTGTCGTGGATCGCCACGCCCTGGTTGTTGTAGACCTTCTGGACCTCGCCGACCAGGTGGACCTGGACGGCCCGCTGGCCCAGGATGCGCAGCACGTCGTGCGGGTTGACGGCACCTACGGTCAGCGCCTGGCCGACCTCGACGTGGTCACCCTCGCCCACCAGCAGACGGGCACGCTTGGAGACGCCGTAAGCCGTCTCGTCGCTGCCGTCGTCCGGCGTGACGATGACCTTCTTGGTCTTCTCGGTCTCCTCGATGCGGACGCGGCCGGCCGCCTCCGAGATCGGGGCGACACCCTTGGGCGTACGGGCCTCGAAGAGCTCGACGACACGCGGCAGACCCAGGGTGATGTCGTCACCGGCCACACCACCGGTGTGGAAGGTACGCATCGTCAGCTGGGTGCCGGGCTCACCGATGGACTGGGCGGCGATGATGCCGACCGCCTCACCGATGTCGACCAGCTTGCCGGTGGCCAGCGAGCGGCCGTAGCAGTAGGCGCAGGTGCCGACCGCGGACTCACAGGTCAGGACCGAGCGGGTCTTGACCTCCTCGACGCCGTGCGCGACCAGCTGGTCGATGAGCACGTCACCGAGGTCCACGTTGGCCGACGCGATGACCTTGCCGTCCACCACGACGTCCTCGGCCAGCATCCGCGCGTACACGGAGGACTCGACGTCGTCCGCCTTGCGCAGCACACCGTCCGCACCCTTGCTCGCGATCCGGAGCTTGAGGCCGCGCTCGGTGCCGCAGTCCTCCTCGCGGATGATGACGTCCTGGGAGACGTCCACGAGACGACGGGTGAGGTAACCCGAGTCGGCGGTACGCAGCGCGGTGTCCGCGAGACCCTTACGGGCACCGTGGGTGGAGATGAAGTACTCCAGCACGGACAGACCCTCACGGAACGACGCCTTGATGGGTCGCGGGATGGTCTCGTTCTTCGCGTTCGACACCAGACCACGCATACCGGCGATCTGCCGCATCTGCATCATGTTTCCTCGGGCACCCGAGTCAACCATCATGAAGATGGGGTTGGTCTTGGGGAAGTTGTCGTTCATCGCCTCGGCGACCTCGTTGGTCGCCTTGGTCCAGATGTTGATCAGTTCCTGAGTGCGCTCGTCCTTGGTGATCAGACCGCGCTCGTACTGCTTCTGGACCTTCTCGTCCTGGGCCTCGTAGCCCTGGACGATGGCCTTCTTGGCCTCCGGCACGACGATGTCCGAGACCGCGACGGTGACACCGGAACGGGTCGCCCAGTGGAAACCGGCCGCCTTCAGGTTGTCGAGCGTCGCCGCCACGATGACCTTCGGGTAGCGCTCGGCCAGGTCGTTGACGATCGCGGAGAGCTGCTTCTTGCCCACCGAGTAGTCGACGAACGGGTAGTCCTCGGGCAGCAGCTCGTTGAAGAGCGCGCGGCCCAGGGTCGTGCGGAGCCGGAAGCTGTCACCCTGCTGCCACTCGGGCTCACCCTCCTCCTGCGCCGGCGGGGTCCAGCCGCGGGGCGGGACGGTGCCGATCGGGAAGCGGATGTCGACCTTCGCCTGGAGCGACAGCTCCCGGTTGTCGAAGGCCATGATCGCCTCGGCGACCGAGCCGAAGGACCGGCCCTCACCGATGACCTCGCGCTCCGCCTCGTCGGTGGTGAGGAAGAACAGGCCCAGCACCATGTCCTGGGTCGGCATGGTGACCGGACGGCCGTCGGCCGGCTTGAGGATGTTGTTCGAGGACAGCATCAGGATGCGGGCCTCGGCCTGCGCCTCCGCGGACAGCGGCAGGTGCACGGCCATCTGGTCACCGTCGAAGTCCGCGTTGAACGCGGTGCACACGAGCGGGTGAATCTGAATGGCCTTGCCCTCGACCAGCTGCGGCTCGAAGGCCTGGATGCCGAGGCGGTGCAGGGTGGGCGCACGGTTCAGCAGGACCGGGTGCTCCGCGATGACCTCTTCGAGGACGTCGTAGACGACCGTGCGGCCGCGCTCGACCATCCGCTTGGCGCTCTTGATGTTCTGCGCGTGGTTCAGGTCGACCAGGCGCTTCATCACGAACGGCTTGAAGAGCTCCAGCGCCATGGCCTTCGGCAGACCGCACTGGTGCAGCTTGAGCTGCGGACCGACGACGATCACGGAACGCGCGGAGTAGTCCACACGCTTGCCGAGCAGGTTCTGACGGAAACGGCCCTGCTTGCCCTTCAGCATGTCGCTGAGGGACTTCAGCGGACGGTTGCCGGGGCCCGTGACCGGGCGACCACGACGGCCGTTGTCGAAGAGGGCGTCGACCGCCTCCTGGAGCATGCGCTTCTCGTTGTTCACGATGATCTCGGGCGCGCCGAGGTCGAGAAGCCGCTTCAGGCGGTTGTTGCGGTTGATCACACGGCGGTACAGGTCGTTCAGGTCGGAGGTCGCGAAGCGGCCACCGTCCAGCTGCACCATCGGACGCAGGTCCGGCGGGATGACCGGGATGCAGTCCAGCACCATGCCGTTGGGGCTGTTGCGGGTCTGCAGGAACGCGGAGACGACCTTCAGGCGCTTGAGCGCACGGGTCTTCTTCTGGCCCTTGCCGGTGCGGATGATCTCGCGGAGCTTCTCGGCCTCTTCGTCGAGGTCGAAGGACTCCAGGCGCTTCTGGAGCGCGGCCGCGCCCATGCCGCCCATGAAGTACGTGCCGAAGCGGTCACGCAGCTCGCGGTAGAGCAGCTCGTCGCCCTCCAGGTCCTGGACCTTGAGGTTCTTGAAGCGGTTCCACACCTCGTCGAGGCGGTCGATCTCGCGCTGCGCGCGGTCGCGCAGCTGCTTCATCTCGCGCTCGGCACCCTCGCGCACCTTGCGGCGCACGTCGGCCTTGGCGCCCTCGGCCTCCAGCTCGGCCAGGTCGGTCTCGAGCTTCTTGGCGCGGGCCTCCAGGTCGGCGTCGCGGCGCTGCTCGATCTGCTGGCGCTCGACGGAGACGTGCGCCTCCAGCGAGGGCAGGTCGCGCGTACGGCGCTCCTCGTCCACCCACGTGATCATGTAGGCGGCGAAGTAGATGACCTTTTCCAGGTCCTTCGGGGCGAGGTCGAGCAGGTAGCCCAGCCGCGACGGAACGCCCTTGAAGTACCAGATGTGCGTGACGGGAGCGGCCAGCTCGATGTGGCCCATCCGCTCACGGCGCACCTTGGCGCGAGTGACCTCGACGCCACAGCGCTCACAGATGATGCCCTTGAAGCGGACACGCTTGTACTTGCCGCAGTAGCACTCCCAGTCCCGGGTGGGGCCGAAGATCTTCTCGCAGAAGAGGCCGTCCTTCTCGGGCTTGAGGGTGCGGTAGTTGATGGTCTCCGGCTTCTTGACCTCACCGTGGGACCACTGTCGGATGTCGTCCGCGGTCGCCAGGCCGATCCGCAGCTCGTCGAAGAAGTTGACGTCGAGCACTGTCGTCAATCCCTCTTTCAGGGTCGTGCCCTTCGCGTAAGCGAAAAAATGGGCTCTACATCATGGTCTGTACGGGTCCGGGGCGACCGGGGCTCCTTGGGGGGAAGGAGCCCCGGCCAGGCCCGTCAGACCTCTTCGACGCTGCTCGGCTCGCGCCGGGACAGGTCGATACCGAGCTCCTCCGCGGCGCGGAAGACATCCTCGTCCGTGTCGCGCATCTCGATGGACATGCCGTCCGAGGACAGCACCTCCACGTTCAGGCAGAGCGACTGCATTTCCTTGATGAGCACCTTGAAGGACTCGGGAATGCCGGGCTCGGGGATGTTCTCGCCCTTGACGATCGCCTCGTAGACCTTCACGCGGCCGGTCACGTCGTCGGACTTGATGGTCAGCAGCTCCTGGAGGGCGTACGCGGCGCCGTAAGCCTCCAGCGCCCACACCTCCATCTCACCGAAGCGCTGGCCACCGAACTGGGCCTTACCACCCAGCGGCTGCTGGGTGATCATCGAGTACGGACCGGTCGAACGGGCGTGCAGCTTGTCGTCGACCAGGTGGTGGAGCTTCAGGATGTACATGTACCCGACCGAGATCGGGTCCGGGAACGGCTCACCGGAACGGCCGTCGAACATCCGGGCCTTGCCGGTGTCCTTGACCATCCGCTCGCCGTCGCGGTTCGGCAGCGTGGAGTCGAACAGACCAGCGAGCTCGTCCTCGCGCGCACCGTCGAAGACCGGGGTCGCGACGTTGGTGCGGGGCGCGACCTCGTCGGCGCCGATCGCCTGGAGACGCTTCTGCCAGTCGGCGTCGCCCTCGACCTTCCAGCCCTGGCTGGCGAGCCAGCCGAGGTGGATCTCCAGGACCTGTCCCGGGTTCATTCGGGACGGGACACCCAGCGGGTTGAGGATGATGTCGACCGGGGTGCCGTCCTCCAGGAACGGCATGTCCTCGACCGGCAGGATCTTGGAGATGACGCCCTTGTTGCCGTGGCGGCCGGCGAGCTTGTCACCGTCGGTGATCTTGCGCTTCTGCGCCACGTAGACGCGGACCAGCTGGTTCACGCCCGGAGGCAGCTCGTCGCCCTCCTCGCGGTCGAAGACGCGGACGCCGATGACCTTGCCGATCTCGCCGTGCGGGACCTTCAGCGAGGTGTCACGGACCTCACGGGCCTTCTCACCGAAGATCGCGCGCAGCAGGCGCTCCTCGGGGGTCAGCTCGGTCTCACCCTTGGGCGTGACCTTGCCGACGAGGATGTCGCCGGCGACGACCTCGGCACCGATACGGATGATGCCGCGCTCGTCGAGGTCCGAGAGGACCTCCTCGGAGACGTTCGGGATGTCCCGGGTGATCTCCTCGGGGCCGAGCTTGGTGTCCCGGGCGTCGACCTCGTGCTCCTCGATGTGGATCGAGGACAGGACGTCGTCCTGCACGAGGCGCTGCGACAGGATGATCGCGTCCTCGTAGTTGTGGCCCTCCCACGGCATGAACGCCACGAGGAGGTTCTTGCCGAGCGCCATCTCGCCCTGGTCCGTGGAGGGACCGTCGGCGAGCACCTGGCCCACGACCACGCGGGCGCCCTCGTCCACGACGACCTTCTGGTTGAAGGAGGTGCCCTGGTTGGAGCGGGTGAACTTGGCGACGCGGTACGTGGTGTACGTGCCGTCGTCGTTGGCGACGGTGATGTAGTCCGCGGAGACCTCCTGGACCACACCGTCCTTCTCGGCCTTGATGACGTCACCGGCGTCGACCGCGCAGCGGTACTCCATGCCGGTGCCGACCAGCGGGGCCTCCGCCTTGATCAGCGGCACGGCCTGGCGCATCATGTTCGATCCCATGAGCGCGCGGTTGGCGTCGTCGTGCTCCAGGAAGGGGATCATGGCGGTCGCGGCCGACACCATCTGGCGCGGCGAGACGTCCATGTAGTCCACGTCCTCGCGGGCGGCGAGGTCGACCTCACCACCGCGGCGGCGGCACATGACGCGGCCCTCGGCGAACTCCATGTCCTCCGTGAGCGGCGCGTTGGCCTGCGCGATCAGGAAGCGGTCTTCCTCGTCGGCGGTCAGGTAGTCGACCTGCTCGGTGACCCGGCCGTCGACGACCTTGCGGTACGGCGTCTCGATGAAGCCGAAGACGTTGACCCGGCCGTACGAGGCGAGCGAACCGATCAGACCGATGTTCGGGCCTTCGGGCGTCTCGATCGGGCACATGCGGCCGTAGTGCGAGGGGTGCACGTCACGGACGTCCAGGCCGGCCCGCTCACGGGAGAGACCGCCGGGGCCCAGCGCCGACAGACGGCGCTTGTGGGTCAGACCCGACAGCGGGTTGGTCTGGTCCATGAACTGGGACAGCTGGCTGGTGCCGAAGAACTCCTTGATGGAGGCGACGACCGGCCGGATGTTGATCAGGGTCTGCGGCGTGATCGCCTCGACGTCCTGGGTGGTCATGCGCTCGCGCACGACGCGCTCCATACGGGCGAGACCCGTACGGACCTGGTTCTGGATCAGCTCGCCGACGTTGCGCAGACGGCGGTTGCCGAAGTGGTCGATGTCGTCGGTCTCGACGACGATCTCCGTGCCGTTCTCGCCGATCGTCTCGGTCTCGCCCGCGTGGAGCTTCACCAGGTACTTGATCGTGGCGATGATGTCGTCGGTGGTCAGCACGCCGGCGTCCAGCGGCTCGTCGCCGCCGAGCTTCTTGTTGACCTTGTAGCGGCCGACCTTCGCCAGGTCGTAGCGCTTGGGGTTGAAGTAGAGGTTCTCCAGCAGCGTCTGCGCGGCCTCGCGCGTCGGCGGCTCGCCCGGACGCAGCTTGCGGTAGATGTCGAGCAGTGCGTCGTCCTGGCCCTGGGTGTGGTCCTTCTCCAGGGTGGCGCGCATCGACTCGTACTCGCCGAACTCTTCAAGGATCTGCTCGGTCGTCCAGCCGAGGGCCTTGAGGAGGACGGTCACGGACTGCTTGCGCTTACGGTCGATGCGCACGCCGACCATGTCGCGCTTGTCGATCTCCATCTCGAGCCAGGCACCCCGGGACGGGATGATCTTGGCCGTGAAGATGTCCTTGTCGGACGTCTTGTCGATCTGGCTGTCGAAGTAGACGCCCGGCGAGCGGACCAGCTGCGAGACGACGACACGCTCGGTGCCGTTGATGCAGAAGGTGCCCTTGTTGGTCATGAGCGGGAAGTCGCCCATGAAGACCGTCTGGGACTTGATCTCGCCGGTCTCGTTGTTGGTGAACTCAGCCGTGACGAAGAGCGGAGCCGCGTACGTGAAGTCGCGCTCCTTGCACTCGTCGATGGAGTTCTTCGGGGGCTCGAATCGGTGGTCGCGGAACGTCAGCGACATCGACCCGGAGAAGTCCTCGATCGGGGAGATCTCTTCGAAGATCTCCTCCAGACCGGACTTGGTGGGGACGTCCTGACCACTTTCCAGCGCAGCCTCGACGCGACCCTTCCATGCGGCATTGCCGAGCAGCCAGTCGAAGCTTTCGGTCTGCAGCGCAAGGAGGTTCGGAACCCCGAGGGGCTCCTTGATCTTCGCAAAAGAGATGCGCAGCGGGGCGGTGCTGTCGCCGTTGTTCGTATTGGCAGTCGAGGCGTTGCGCGAGGCGGCCAAGAGGGGGTCCTTCCGAGGGCTCGGACTCACTACGCGCGTACCGGTCCCGGACCGAACACAGCCGGAGGAAAGGCCCAGGTCAGGGCGGATCAGTCGGCATTGCTCGGGCTCGGGTATGCCCCTGGTGACGGGCAGGGAGCAGCTAACAGGCAGCGCAAAGGGTCAGTGTAGCCACTCGGCACACTGATGTCCAGAGCGAGATTCCGGAGACCGGTTCAGCACCGTGATACCGATCTTCTCCCTCCAGGAGGCGGCACCCTCCGTGACGGAGGTACCCCTCTTTGTTCGACTCAACGCCCAACGTCTTATGCCTGCCACGAGCCGTGCACCAACAGGCGCACCCCGATGCTTCCCTCTTCGCCGGCGATCCATGCCTCGAACCCGGATCGCTTCTGACGTCGCGTCCTGAGAATTGCGCGCTGCGTGCGGTTCGTCAAGGCCCCCCACCCACTGGAAGATCGTCACGGGGTGCACGGCCGGGCAACGAAGATCACCATACTCGCACGGAAGGGCGGGGCAGCGCAGCCGCGGCCCGAACGCCCGAAGGCGACCACCCGCATGGGTGATCGCCTTCAGGTTTGCGAAGAGTCAGCAGACTCGTCGGGTCACTTGACCTCGACGGAGGCGCCGGCGCCCTTGAGGGCCTCGGCGGCCTTGTCCGCGGCGTCCTTGGCGACCTTCTCGAGGACCGGCTTCGGGGTGCCGTCGACGAGGTCCTTGGCCTCCTTCAGACCCAGCGAGGTCAGCTCACGCACGACCTTGATGACCTGGATCTTCTTGTCGCCCGCACCGGTGAGGATGACGTCGAACTCGTCCTGCTCCTCGGCGGCGGCGGCGCCACCGTCACCCTGCGCCGGGGCGGCAACGACGGCGGCCGGGGCGGCAGCCTCGACGTCGAACTTCTCCTCGAACTTCTTCACGAACTCGGAGAGCTCGATCAGGGTCATCTCCTCGAACTGGGCCAGCAGTTCGTCCTGGGTGAGCTTCGCCATGGTGGCGGTCCTTCCACTAATTCGGCTGGTGCCGGATGTACATTGCGGCGGGCGTGCTGAGCAGACGTGCCCGCTGGACTGCGAAGTGGTTACTCCGCGGCCTCGGCGGGAGCCGGCTCACCGGCACCGCCCTGCTCGACCTTGCTGCGAAGAGCTTCCGCGGTGCGGACCATCTTCGTGAGCGGGGCCTGGAAGGTCGCCGCGGCCTTGGCCATGGACGCCTTCATGCCACCCGCCAGCTTGGCGAGCAGAACCTCGCGGGACTCGAGGTCCGCAAGCTTCTTGATGTCGTCGGCGGACAGCGCCTTGCCTTCAAGGACACCGCCCTTGATGACGAGAGAGGGGTTCTCCTTGGCGAAGTCACGAAGACCCTTCGCCGCCTCGACCGGGTCACCGGTCACGAAGGCGACAGCCGTCGAGCCCTTGAGGTGCTCGTCCAGCGTGATCCCGGCCTCATTGGCCGCAATCTTGGTCAGCGTGTTCTTCACCACACGGTACTGAGCGTTGTCACCGAGCGAACGGCGCAGCTGCTTGAGCTGAGCGACGGACAGTCCGGTGTACGCGGTCACAACAGCGGCGTTGGAGTTACGGAGCTTCTCCGTGATCTCCTCGACGGCTGCGACCTTGTCGGGCCTCGCCATGAGCCTCGGCCTCCTTCCGGGTGATGAGGACCGCGCAGAAGGGGCTGGGCAAAACAAACGCCCCGGCGCAAGCGCACGGGGCATGGCTCGACCGGGCGAAACGGAGTTCTTCCGGGAGTTCTTCCTCGTCCACCTGCGCAGGCCGTCCGCAGCTAGCGGATCCTTCGGTTCCGTACGCCCGGGGGCGCACAGAGACAACCAGCGGTCTTTGGCTTCTTCGCCACGGTACGCGAATGGCCGTCGCGCAGGCAAATCCGTCCCCGGACCCGGCGGCGCGCCGGGTCCGGGGACGGCGGGTTCGCGGAGGCGTCAGCCCGCCAGGCCGCCGCCCGGGGCGCCGAGCTTGGTCGCGTCGGTGACCTGCGAGGCCGGCGGCTCCTCGGCCGCGACCTTGGTGCCGTAGTCCGAGTAGTAGACCGTGGAGTCCAGGCCGCCCTGGTTGTTCTGGGCCTGCTCACGCTTCTTGACGAGCAGGTTGTCCGGGCCGATCCACAGGTCGATCGTCTCGTTCTTCGTGCCGGACTGCTTGAGCATGTCCTCCAGCGCCTTCATGTCCTTCTCGCTGAAGTTCTTGGAGGCCTGCATCCGGCTCAGCTCGGCCACGTCGATGGTGGCGGTGTAGCGGGTCGCCTGGACGCCGCGTACGTCCTCCGTACCGACCTTCTTGGCCTTGCCCGACGCGATGACCAGCTCCATGGAGCGCGTCGGGTTGTTGTTCTGCATCTGGTCCTTGATCAGCGCCCCCGCCGCGGACTTCTTGGCCAGCGCGTCGTAGTCGTACTTCATCCACGGCTTGCCGCCGATGCCGAGGTTGATGTACATCGCCTCGGGCGTGTAGACGGCCTTCATGGGCTTGCCGCCGCCCATGCCGCCCTGCTGGGATATCTCGACGTTCATCCGCAGGCCGTTCGACCAGTCCATCGCGCCCTTGAGGGACTGCGTGGCGCCGCCCATCTTGTTCTCGCCCTCGACCTTGGCCGAGTTCTCCGAACCGGTCTTCTCGGAGGCCGTCCGCAGGGCCGCGGCGGCGACCTGGAGGGGCGAGCCGTTGCTGCCGTCCGCCTTGTTGCCGCCGTCCTTGCCGCCGCACGCGGTCAGGCCCGCCATCATGACGACGCCTGCGGCGACCGCGGTGATCCGCGCAGTACGCACGTGTGTCTCCCCGTTGTAGATCAGCTTTACGACTGCGGTTGAGCGTAGTGCAGAGGGGTGACAGCGCCCCGCGCCGGGCCCCGCGACGCCCTGTACGGCCGGTGGCGCCCCCTTTGCCGCCCCGCGCCGCTCTCCACTGCTCCCCGCGCCCCCTTGTGCGGCCTGCGCCGTCCTGCGCCGTCCTGCGCCGCACAACGCGTCGGGCCCCGCACCTCGGTGAGGTGCGGGGCCCGACGCACGCGTACGCGCGTGCCTGCCGTCAGACTCAGACGGCGAGCACGTCCTCCTCGACGAGGAGGTTGCGGGTGCGGTTGCCGTCGACCGGGACGCCGGGGCCCATCGTGGTGGTGATGGTGGCCTTCTTGATGTAGCGGCCCTTGGCGGCGGACGGCTTGAGGCGGTTGATCTCCTCGAGCGCCGCGGCGTAGTTCTCCACCAGCTTGGTGTCGTCGAAGGACACCTTGCCGATGATGAAGTGGAGGTTCGCGTGCTTGTCCACGCGGAACTCGATCTTGCCGCCCTTGATGTCGGTGACGGCCTTGGCGACGTCCGGGGTGACGGTGCCGGTCTTCGGGTTCGGCATCAGACCACGGGGACCGAGCACGCGGCCGAGGCGGCCGACCTTGCCCATGAGGTCCGGCGTGGCGACGACGGCGTCGAAGTCCAGACGGCCCTTGGAGACCTCGTCGATCAGTTCGTCGGAGCCGACGATGTCGGCGCCCGCGGCTTCCGCGGCCGCAGCACGGTCGCCGGTCGCGAAGACCAGGACCCGGGCGGTCTTACCGGTGCCGTGCGGAAGGTTCACGGTGCCACGGACCATCTGGTCGGCCTTGCGCGGGTCGACACCCAGACGCATGGCGACCTCGACGGTCGCGTCGAACTTGGCCGGGGAGGTCTCCTTGGCCAGACGGACGGCCTCGAGCGGGGCGTACAGACGCTCCCGGTCGATCTTCGCGTCCGCGTTGCGAAGATTC
Organism: Streptomyces sp. NPDC030165; assembly: GCF_055573595.1. Lineage (NCBI taxonomy): Bacteria > Bacillati > Actinomycetota > Actinomycetes > Kitasatosporales > Streptomycetaceae > Streptomyces > Streptomyces sp. NPDC030165. The sequence continues at coordinate 534,297 of NZ_JBVIBD010000002.1, forward strand.
TTGCTGCGCTTCACTGCTGCTCCTGAATGGTGACGGTGGAGTCGTGGTGCGGGCCAGCGCCTGGCCCTGCCACGTGCCCCTGGGTGCGGCGGGTGCCGCGGGGCGGGTGCGGGGTGGCTGTCAGCCCTCGACCGTGATGCCCATGGAACGGGCGGTGCCGGCGATGATCTTCGACGCGGCGTCCAGGTCGTTGGCGTTCAGGTCGGGCATCTTGGTGGTGGCGATCTCGCGGACCTGGTCGGCCGTGATCTTGGCGACCTTGGTCTTGTGCGGCTCGCCGGAGCCCTTGTCCACGCCCGCGGCCTTCAGGATCATCTTCGAGGCCGGCGGGGTCTTGGTGATGAAGGTGAAGGAACGGTCCTCGTAGACCGTGATCTCCACCGGGATGACCCAACCGCGCTGCGACTCGGTCGCGGCGTTGTAGGCCTTGCAGAACTCCATGATGTTGACGCCGTGCTGACCCAGCGCGGGGCCGACCGGCGGAGCCGGGTTCGCGGCACCGGCCTGGATCTGGAGCTTGATGAGCCCCGTGACCTTCTTCTTCTTGGGAGGCATGCTCTCTCCGGGTCCTAGTGAGAGGTTTTTCGCCAGACCATCCGGTCATCCGGATGGAGGCATACCGCACAACGATAACGGGTATGAACGTGCGGCCAAAAACCGAGCAGGTCAGACGCTCCCCGAGGGGCTCGCCTGACCTGTTCGGAAGCAGGTGTTCCAGAAGGTGTCAGTTCTTCTGGATCTGGTCGAAGCTCAGCTCGACCGGGGTCTCGCGGCCGAAGATCTCGACGAGGCCCTTGACCTTCTTCGAGTCGGCGTTGATCTCGTTGATCGTGGCCTGCAGCGTGGCGAACGGGCCGTCGGTGACGGTGACCGAGTCGCCCACCTCGAAGTCCAGCACCTGGACCTCGACCTTGCGGGACGGAGCCGGCTTGCCCTCGGCCTCGGCGGCCTCCTTGGCGGCCTTCTCCTCGGCCTCCGGGGCGAGCATCTTGACGATCTCGTCCAGGGTCAGCGGGTACGGGTCGTAGGCGTTGCCCACGAAGCCGGTCACGCCGGGCGTGTTGCGCACGACGCCCCAGGACTCGTTCGTCAGGTCCATGCGCACGAGCACGTAGCCCGGGAGCTTGTTCTGGCGGACGTTCTTGCGCTCGCCGTTCTTGATCTGGACGATCTCTTCCTCGGGGACCTCGGCCTGGTAGATGAAGTCCTCGACGTTGAGCGAGACGGCGCGCTGCTCCAGGTTGGCCTTCACGCGCTTCTCGTAGCCCGCGTAGGTGTGGATGACGTACCACTCGCCCGGCAGGGTGCGCAGCTCCTCGCGGAGCGCGGCGATCGGGTCGGCCGGCTCGGCCTCCTCGTCGTCCTGCGCCGCCGCGTCCTCGGCGGTCTCCGCCACGTCGGCGGTCTCGTCGGCGTCGTCGGCACCCTCGTCCTCGACGCTCACCGCGGCCTCCTCGGCGGGCTCGCCCGCCTCGGCGTCCTCGGTGTCGAGCTCGTCGGCCGCGTCGGCGCCCTCGACGATCTCGCGCGCGGCCTCTTCGTCGGCAAGCGCCGCAGCGTCGCCCTCGACCTCGGCCGAGGCAGCCGCGTCAACGTCGGCCGCTGCCGTCTCGACGGAGTCGGCGGCGTCGTTCAGGTTCGGGTCAGACACGGTGGCTGCTTCTTCCTGGCTTCAAGGGGTTGAACATGCAAAGGGGCGCCCGCAAAGGCGCCCTTCGCGGGATCAGCCGAAGACGTACTTGACGGCCTCGTTGAATCCCAAGTCAATCACGGTTACGAGACCGATGACGATGACGACAAAGACGATCACCACAGTGGTGTACGTCGAGAGCTGGCCCCGCGTGGGCCAGACGACCTTGCGGAGCTCGGCGATGATCTGCCGGTAGAAGAGCGCGAGGCGGGCGAACGGGCCCTTCTTGCCGCGCTTGCCGCCGCGGCGGGGCTTCTTCGCGTCCGAGCCCTCGTCTTCGGAACGACCGCGCTCAGGCATGTCGATGGAGCCCAGGGCGTCCGTCACTCGTCCTCACCTGAATCCGGGTCGTTGGCCGTGCCGCGCCCGGTAGAGCCGCACGGCGGTGCATTTCAGTACGTACGCGTGCACGCGACTCGGTGAAGAGTGCGTGTAGCAGGGCCGGAGGGACTTGAACCCCCAACCGCTGGTTTTGGAGACCAGTGCTCTACCAATTGAGCTACGACCCTTTGTTGTTCCCCCAACCTACCGCATCACGGCCGGTGCACCAGGTGCGAGGCCGCTTGCGCCCTGTCGGGAGCCAACGGTCAGCGAGTGTACGTGGTTCGTAGCCGCGCGTCGAACAGAAAGCCCCGGGGCGGTGCCTTCAAACCCGTGTGCCCGCCCCGACGGCGGTCTGGGAACATGCACTACATGAGCGCTACTCCTCCCGCACAGTCCCCCACCGACCGTCGGGTGTCGGCCCGCGTCGGGGCGATCTCCGAGTCCGCGACCCTCGCCGTCGACGCCAAGGCCAAGGCCCTCAAGGCCGCCGGGCGCCCGGTGATCGGCTTCGGCGCCGGCGAGCCCGACTTCCCCACCCCGGACTACATCGTCGAGGCCGCCGTCGAGGCCTGCCGCAACCCGAAGTACCACCGCTACACCCCGGCCGGCGGCCTGCCCGAGCTGAAGGCCGCCATCGCCGCGAAGACGCTGCGCGACTCCGGGTACGCGGTCGAGGCGGCGAACGTGCTGGTCACCAACGGTGGCAAGCAGGCGATCTACGAGGCGTTCGCGGCGATCCTGGACCCGGGCGACGAGGTCATCGTGCCGGCCCCGTACTGGACCACCTACCCGGAGTCGATCCGGCTGGCGGGCGGCGTGCCGGTGGAGGTGGTGGCCGACGAGACCACCGGTTACCGGGTGTCCGTGGAGCAGCTGGAGGCGGCCCGTACGGACCGTACGAAGGTGCTGCTGTTCGTCTCGCCGTCCAACCCGACCGGCGCGGTCTACACCCGCGAGCAGGTCGAGGCGGTGGGCCGCTGGGCCGCCGAGCACGGCCTGTGGGTCCTGACGGACGAGATCTACGAGCACCTGGTCTACGGCGACGCGGAGTTCTCCTCGCTGCCGGTGGTGGTGCCGGAGCTGCGCGAGAAGTGCATCATCGTCAACGGTGTGGCGAAGACGTACGCGATGACCGGCTGGCGGGTGGGCTGGGCCATCGGCCCCCAGGACGTGATCAAGGCCGCGGCGAACCTCCAGTCGCACGCCACCTCCAACGTCTCCAACGTGGCGCAGGCGGCGGCCATCGCCGCGGTCTCCGGCGACCTGGACGCGGTCGAGGAGATGAAGGTCGCCTTCGACCGGCGCCGCAAGACGATGGTGCGGATGCTCAACGAGATCGAGGGCGTGCTGTGCCCCGAGCCGGAGGGCGCGTTCTACGCGTACCCGTCGGTCAAGGGCCTGCTCGGCAAGGAGATCCGGGGCAAGCGCCCGCAGACCAGCGTGGAGCTGGCCGAGCTGATCCTGGAGCAGGCCGAGGTCGCGGTCGTGCCGGGTGAGGCGTTCGGCACGCCGGGCTACCTGCGCCTGTCGTACGCGCTGGGTGACGAGGACCTGGTCGAGGGCATCTCGCGCGTCCAGAAGCTGCTGGCCGAGGCGAAGTAGCGCCTGTTCGCACGCGTGCGGGCCCCGGGACCCTCCCGGGGCCCGCATCTGCTTTCGGGCGGGCGCTCGTTCGGGAAAGGGCCTACCGGCGCGTCCGCCTCGTACGGCAAGATCCTGGGATGGAACGTGTACGCGATGTCCGGGCCCTGCCCAAGGCCCATCTGCACCTGCACTTCACCGGGTCGATGCGGCCCGCCACCCTGCTGGAGCTCGCCGACAAGTACGGCGTGCACCTGCCGGAGGCCCTGCGGGGCGGCGAGCCGCCGAAGCTGCGGGCCACGGACGAGCGCGGCTGGTTCCGCTTCCAGCGGCTGTACGACATCGCACGCTCCTGCCTGCGCTCCCCGGAGGACATCCAGCGGCTGGTCCGTGAGGCCGCCGAGGAGGACGTGCGGGACGGCTCCGGCTGGCTGGAGATCCAGGTCGACCCGACCTCGTACGCGCCCCGGCTGGGCGGACTGATCCCGGCGCTGGAGATCATCCTGGACGCGGTGGACGCCGCCTCCCGCGAGACCGGGCTCGGGATGCGGGTCCTGGTGGCCGCGAACCGTATGAAACACCCCCTGGACGCCCGCACGCTGGCCCGTCTCGCGGTCCGCTACGCCGACCGCGGCGTGATCGGTTTCGGGCTCTCCAACGACGAGCGGCGGGGTTTCGCGCGCGACTTCGACCGGGCCTTCGCCATCGCGCGCGACGGCGGGCTGCTGGCGGCCCCGCACGGCGGCGAGCTGGCGGGTCCGGCGAGCGTGCGGGACTGCCTGGACGACCTGCACGCGTCCCGTGTGGGCCACGGGGTGCGGGCGGCGGAGGACCCGGCGCTGCTGCGGCGGCTGGCCGAGCGCGGGGTGACCTGCGAAGTCTGCCCGGCGTCGAACGTGGCCCTGGGCGTCTACGAGAAGCCCGAGGACGTACCGCTGCGGACCCTGTACGACGCCGGCGTCCCGATGGCGCTGGGCGCCGACGACCCGCTGCTGTTCGGCTCCCGGCTGGCGGACCAGTACGAGTTCGCCCGTGCGGCGCACGGCTTCTCGGACGCGGAGCTGGCCGAGCTGGCCCGCCAGTCGGTGCTGGGGTCGCGGGCGCCGGAGGGCGTGCGGCGTGAGCTGCTGGAGGGCATCGAGGCGTGGCTGCGGGCGGACTGACGGGCCGTTCGCCCGGGGGCGCGTCCTAAAGAGTGACGCCGACCGTCACCGGCTCGTTGACCAGCGTGACGCCGAAGGCCGCGCGGACGCCGTCGCGGACCTCGCGGGCCAGGGCGAGCAGGTCCTCGGTGGTGGCCGCGCCGCGGTTGGTGAGGGCGAGGGTGTGCTTGGTGGAGATGCGGGCCGGGCCGTCGCCGTAGCCCTTGGTGAAGCCCGCGCGGTCGATGAGCCAGGCGGCCGAGGTCTTCACGCGGCCCTCCCCCGCCGGGAAGGCGGGCGGGGTGACGTCCGTACCGAGGCGCTCGTGGACGCGGGCCAGGAAGCCGGTGTACTCGGTCTCGGTGAGGACCGGATTGGTGAAGAAGGAGCCCGCGGACCAGGTGTCATGGTCCTCCGGGTCCAAGACCATGCCCTTGCCGGCCCGCAGCTTGAGCACGGTCTCGCGGGCGTCGGCGGCCGGCACCCGGTCGCCCGCCTCGACGCCGAGGGCACGGGCGGTCTCGGCGTACTTGACCGGCGCGGACAGTCCGCCCGCGTCCTCCAGGGCGAAGCGCACGCGCAGCACGACGAACCGGTCGGGGTGCTCCTTGAAGCGGCTGTGGCGGTACGAGAACGCGCACTCGGCGTTCGAGAGGGTCACGGTCTCGTCCGCTATGCGGTCGTACGCGACCACTTCGGTGATCGTGGCGGACACTTCCTGTCCGTACGCGCCCACGTTCTGAATGGGTGTGGCGCCCGCCGAGCCGGGGATGCCGGCCAGGCACTCGATGCCCGCGAGCCCGGCCTCGACCGTGCGGGCCACCGCGTCGGACCAGTTCTCGCCCGCGGCCAGCGTCAGGTCGGTGCCGTCCAGGGTGAAGCCGCGGGTGGCGATGCGCAGCGCGGTGCCCTCGAAACCCTTGTCGCCGATGACGAGGTTGCTGCCGCCGCCGATGACGAGCAGCGGGGTGCCCGCCGCGTCGGCCGCGCGGACGGCCGCGATCACCTCGTCGTCCGTGGTGGCGGTGAGCAGCCGGGTGGCCGGTCCGCCGAGGCGGAAGGTGGTCAGCGGGGCGAGGGGAGCATCGGTGAGTTCCTGCACGGGCTCAAGAGTACGGGGGCGGCCCCGCCGCTCGGGCCGGGCCGCCCTCGTGCAGTGACGATCACTCGCCTCAGGCGAGGCGGACCACCGCGCGCGACATCCCCAGCACCTTCTGCCCGGCGCTGGTCGCGGTCAGGTCGACGCGGACCGTACGGGCCTGGTCGTCCAGCTTGGCCGCGACCTTGGCGCTGACCTCGATGACCGCGCCCTCGTCGTCGTTGGGCACCACGACGGGCTTGGTGAAGCGCACGCCGTACTCGACGACGGCGCCCGGGTCGCCGGTCCAGTCGGTGACCACGCGGACCGCCTCGGCCATGGTGAACATGCCGTGCGCGATCACGTCGGGCAGGCCGACCTCCTTGGCGAACTTCTCGTTCCAGTGGATCGGGTTGAAGTCGCCGGAGGCGCCCGCGTACCGCACGAGCGTGGCGCGGGTCACAGGAAAGGTCCGCGCCGGGAGTTCGGTGCCGGCCTCGACGTCGTCGTAAGAGATCTTCGCCGTCATCGCGTCAGCCCTCCTGCCCGGCGGCGCGCGCCACCAGCTTGGTGAAAGCGGTCACCACGTGCTCGCCCGCTTCGTCGTGCACCTCACCACGGATATCGAGAATGTCGTTTCCCGCCATGGATTTGATCGCCTCGATGGTCGAGGTGACCGTCAGCCGGTCACCGGCGCGCACCGGGCGGGTGTAGACGAATTTCTGGTCGCCGTGCACCACCCGGCTGTAATCGAGACCCAGCTGCGGGTCCTCGACGACCTGCCCGGCGGCCCGGAAGGTGATGGAGAACACAAAGGTCGGCGGGGCGATCACATCGGGGTGACCGAGCTCCCTGGCGGCTTCGGCGTCGGTGTACGCCGGCGCCGGGTCCCCGATCGCCTCGGCGAATTCGCGGATCTTCTCCCGGCCGACCTCGTAAGGAGCGGTGGCCGGGTAGCTCCGCCCGACAAAGGACTGGTCGAGCGCCATGGGCTCGCAACCTCCCTGTACTGGTCCCTGCAAAGGACCCTGACCTTGACATACCGGCACGCCGGCGCAGGGCCGCCGCCGCGCGGCGCGCCCCTCGCACATCGCACCACAACGCCGCGAGGCCGCCCCCAGGGACTGGGGACGGCCTCGCGGACGAGCCTGGTGTTATCGCGTCTCGCGGTGCGCGGTGTGCGAGTTGCAGCGCGGGCAGTGCTTCTTCATCTCAAGACGGTCCGGGTCGTTACGCCGGTTCTTCTTGGTGATGTAGTTCCGCTCCTTGCACTCCACGCAGGCCAGCGTGATCTTCGGGCGGACGTCGGTGGCAGCCACGTGAGTGCTCCTTGACGGACGGATGGACGGGTGAACGCATAGAAGAGTAGCCGATCGGGAGACCGACCCCACAATCGGCTACTGTCAGTAGCGGTGACCGGACTTGAACCGGTGACACAGCGATTATGAGCCGCTTGCTCTACCGACTGAGCTACACCGCTGTGATGCGAGTGGACCCCGCCCGAAGGCGGGATACCTCACACATCAGAGCCCCAATACGGAATCGAACCGTAGACCTTCTCCTTACCATGGAGACGCTCTGCCGACTGAGCTATTGGGGCGAGCGATGAAGACATTACACGGCCTGCCGCCAAAGGTGAAATCCGTATCCGGAGCACCGCCCCCGCCGCCCCTCGCACCACACCGGTACGACTATTTCGCGCCTCCGTGAAGCACCCCTGGGCGCGCCCTAGGCTCGGACCACGCTGCGTGATCTTGCACGCCCGGTCCTTCGAGGAGCGCGATGTCCGACAGCAGTCAGCCGCAGCCGGGGCCCGACAAGGCCACGGGGAGCGACGGCACGGGCGCCGCGGCGGGCACCCTGGTGCTCTGCGACGCCCGGCTCGCCGACGGCCGCGTGGTGGACGTACGGCTCAGCGGCGGACGCATCGAGGCGGTCGGCACAGCGGGCAGCCTCGCCCCGCACGGCTCCCGCGTCGACCTCAGCGGCTACCTGCTGCTCCCGGCCCCCGCCGAGCCGCACGCGCACTGCGACACCGCGCTGACCGCCGACGCCACCGGGCCCGTCGCCGACACGCTCGAAGACGTGCAGCGCCGCACCACCGAGGCGGCCCTCCTGCAACTCGGGCACGGCGCGACGGCGCTGCGCACCCACGTACGGATCGGCGACGTCCAGGGGCTGCGGTCGCTGGAGGCCGTCCTCCAGGCGGGCCGGTCGCTGCGCGGGCTGGCCGAGATGGCCGCGGTCGCGGTGCCGCGGATGCTCACCGGGGCGGCCGGCGCGGACGGGCTGGCGATGCTGCGGGACGCCGTCAAGATGGGCGCCACGGTCGTCGGCGGCTGCCCGGACCTGGACCCCGACCCCGCGGGGTACGTCGAGACCGTGCTGGAGCTGGCGAACGAGCACGGCTGCGCGGTGGACCTCCACACGGACGGCGACGACCCCGCGCGCCTCGCCCGGTTCGCCGCGATGGCGGGCGGACTGCGGCCCGGTGTGGCCATCGGGCCGTGCGCGGGCCTGGCGGCGCTGCCGCCGGAGGTGGCGGCGCGCACGGCCGAGCAGCTCGCGGCGGCCGGCGTGACGGTCGTCTGCCTGCCGCAGGGGGGCTGTGCGGCCCTGGAACGGCACGGTACGGGGCTCCCGGGGCACGGCGGGGCCGCGGGCGGCCGGGTGACCCGTTCCGCGCCCGTACGGCTGCTGCGGGCCGCCGGGGTACGGGTGGCGGCCGGCAGCGGCGCCCTGCGCGACGCGGCGAACCCGGTGGGCCGCGGCGACCCCCTGGAGGCGGCGTACCTGCTGGCCTCCCTGGGCGAGGCAGGACCCGAGGCCGCCTACGGGACGGTCAGCACGGCCGCCCGCGCGACGCTGGGCCTCCCGGAGGTCCGTGTCGAAGCGGGCTTCCCCGCGGAACTGCTGGCCGTACGCGGCGACAGCCTCGCCGGGGTGCTGTCGCTCGCGTACAGCCGGATCGTGGTGCACCGGGGGCGTGTGGTGGCGCGGACGAGCGCGGTGCGCGAGTACTGCGACTCGGCGGCGGCGGTGGCGCTGGAGCTGCCGCGGCAGTCGCAGCGGTGACCGGGGGGCGGGCGGCGGGCCGGGATGCCGCGCCGGGCCGCCCGACAGGCGTACGGTCGGGATCATGCGCATTGTCATCGCAGGTGGACATGGTCAGATCGCGCTGCGGCTGGAGCGGCTGCTCCACGGGCGCGGGGACGAGGTCGCGGGCATCATCCGGCGGCCCGAACAGGCCGGGGACTTGCTGTCCGCCGGGGCCGAGCCGGTCGTCTGCGACCTGGAGACGGCCACCGTCGCAGACGTCGCCCGGCACCTCGAAGGCGCGGACGCGGCGGTCTTCGCGGCGGGCGCCGGACCGGGCAGCGGCATCGAACGCAAGGAGACGGTGGACCGCGGCGCCGCATCCCTGTTCGCGGACGCGGCGGAGGCGGCCGGCGTACGGCGCTTCGTCGTCGTCTCGTCGATGGGCGCCGACAAGGAGCCGCCGGCGGGCACCGACGAGGTGTTCGCCGCGTACCTGCGCGCCAAGGGCGCCGCGGACGCCGACGTACGGGCCCGGTCCGGCCTGGACTGGACGATCCTGCGACCGGGCCGCCTGACGGACGAGCCTGGCACCGGCCGGGTCCGCCTGGCTCAGTCGACCGGCCGCGACGAGATCCCCCGGGACGATGTGGCGGCCGTACTCGTCGCCCTCCTGGACGAGCCGCGCACGGCCGGCCGCACACTGGAGCTGATCAGCGGCGACACTCCGGCCGAGGAGGCCGTCCGGGCGGTCGCGGGCTGACCGCGCCGCCTTCGGGCGGGGAGCGGCGGTTCGGGCAGAGTGCGGCGGGGGGCTTCGGCCCGTCCGCCGCGCGGCAAGCGAAAAGGCCCCGATCCGTTCTCACGGACCAGGGCCTTTTCGGACCTGTGGCGGCGCCAGGATTCGAACCTGGGAAGGCTGAGCCGGCAGATTTACAGTCTGCTCCCTTTGGCCGCTCGGGCACACCGCCTGGGTTTGCTGCCGGGAGGTCCGCCGTTGTGGCGTCGCTCCGTGGCAACGACGTAAACCATACCCGATGGCCGGGGGTGGTTCGCCACCCGGTTCTTCCCGGACCGATCATGCCCGGGGTGACTAGGCTTGCGGAGCGGTCCTGGACGGGCCGCACCCCCTGACGGATCTACGTACGAGGAGCCAACTCAAGATGGCCGACTCCAGTTTCGACATCGTCTCGAAGGTCGAGCGGCAGGAGGTCGACAACGCCCTCAACCAGGCCGCCAAGGAGATCTCGCAGCGCTACGACTTCAAGGGCGTGGGCGCGTCGATCGAGTGGTCGGGCGAGAAGATCGAGATGCGGGCCAACGCCGAGGAGCGGGTGAAGGCTGTCCTCGACATCTTCCAGTCCAAGCTGATCAAGCGCGGGATCTCGCTGAAGGCGCTGGACGCGGGCGAGCCGCAGGCCTCCGGCAAGGAGTACAAGATCTTCGCCTCCCTCCAGGAGGGCATCTCGCAGGAGAACGCGAAGAAGGTCGCCAAGATCATCCGCGATGAGGGCCCGAAGGGCGTCAAGGCGCAGGTGCAGGGCGACGAGCTGCGTGTCAGCTCCAAGAGCCGGGACGACCTCCAGGCCGTGCAGCAGCTGCTGAAGGGCAAGGACCTGGACTTCGCGCTGCAGTTCGTGAACTACCGGTAGTTCGCCGGTGTCCCGCCGGTGAGCCCGGTGCAGGTCACGACGGGGGCGCGGCGCCGGGAACGGTCTCGGTGCGGCGCCCCCGTCGCGTTCCCTGCGCGGGGCCGTCGGTGCGCGCACCTGTGCCTGGCTGCCCGGTGCACTTACGGCGCATCAGGAGAACGGTGACCGGCGCGAGACCGAGCGCGGGCCCCTCGCCGCGCACGGCCCGCGCTTGATGCCCCCCCGGCGAGGCGACACCTTCGCGCACAGTTCGATCTCCGGGATTCCTTCGGAATCAGACGCTTGACCTCAAGTTTGGTCGAGGTCCGAGAGTGTGCACATGACTTCGGAAACGGAAACTCAGCAGACGGAGCACGAGCAGTTCCTGGTGGACGCCTTCCCCGACATCCGGCGGGCCGGCGTCGGCACCGTACTGATCAGCGAGTGGGACGCGGGCAGCCCCGAGCGGCAGCAGGCCATGGCCGAGGGCGCCGCGCGGGCCCTGCGGGCGGCACCGCTGCCGGAGGGCCTGGTCTCGCAGGTCTTCCTCACCGGTACGGACGACCGCACCGTACTCGGCTTCGGGCAGCGGGAGGACGGGCAGGCCGGACCGTCCCAGGCGGCCGTCGAGGCCGGCGGGGCGCGGCGCTACCGCTACTACCGCAGCCTGCCGCCGCAGGGCGAGCAGCCGGAGCCGGGGTGCGTCGTGGCCGTCTCCTTCGAGACGACGGGGCACGAGGCCGCACGGCAGCTCGTCGACGGACTGCTGGACATGATGGACGGCGTGCAGCCGGGGTCCGACGAGACCTCGCGGACCGGGTCCGGCGGCATCTCCTCGAACTTCCACATCAGCGAGGACGGCACCCGCGTCTTCAACTACAGCGAGTGGACGGACGAGGCCGCGCACCAGCACGTGGTCGAGACGTCACTCCAGCAGGGCGGCGCGGTGATGAACCTGATCGCGGGCATCCCGGGCGTCACGCCGCTCGGCTTCAAGCGGTACGTGACGCCCCGGGGGCTCGTACGGCGGTGAGCAGGCCGGGGTCTGCCCTCCGGGGCGTCCGGAAGGCGGCCGGGAAGCGGCCGGGAGGCGCCCGGAAGCGCCCGGAAGGTGTCGCTCAGTAGCGTCCGGCGAAGGGCTGGTCCGTCGGGACGATCTCGCGGCCGAGCGGGAGCAGGGAGAGCGGGACCATCTTGAAGTTCGCGATGCCGAACGGGATGCCGATGATCGTCACGCACTGCAGGGCGCCCGTGACGACGTGGCCCAGCGCCAGCCACCAGCCCGCGAAGACGACCCAGACGACGTTGCCGATGACCGAGCCCGCGCCCGCGTCGCGCCGCTCCACCGTCGTACGGCCGAACGGCCACAGCGCGTAGCCCGCGATACGGAACGAGGCGATGCCGAAGGGGATCGTGATGATCAGGATGCAGCACACGATGCCCGCGATGACGTAGCCGATGGCCATCCACAAGCCGCTCAGGATCAGCCAGATGACGTTGAGGATGAGCTTCATGGTGGGCAGCCTTCCGTGCATCTGAAGTGCGGTGGTGGTGTCTTTCCTCCAGGTAGACGCAGCGACGGTCGAAAACAGTTGCGGGCGGGGCCCGGCTTCAGGACTTGCGGCCCGCCATCTGTTCGAGGCGGGTGATGCGCTCGCGCATCGGCGGATGGGTCGAGAAGAGCTTGGTCAGGCCGTCACCGGGCCGGAACGGGTTGGCGATCATCATGTGGCTCGCCGTCTCCAGCCGCGGTTCGGCCGGCAGCGGGAGCTGCTGGGTGCCCGCCTCCAGCTTGCGGAGCGCGGAGGCCAGGGCGAGCGGGTCGCCGGTGAGCTGGGCGCCGGAGGCGTCGGCCTGGTACTCGCGGGAGCGGCTGACGGCCAGTTGGATGAGGGAGGCGGCCACCGGGCCGAGGATCATGATCAGCAGCATGCCCAGGATGCCGGGGCCCTCGTCGTCGTCGGAGCGGCCTATGGGAATCAGCCAGGCGAAGTTGACCAGGAACATCACCACCGTGGCCAGGGCTCCGGCCACGGACGAGATGAGGATGTCGCGGTTGTAGACGTGGCTGAGTTCGTGGCCGATGACGCCGCGCAGTTCGCGTTCGTCCAGCAGGTGCAGGATGCCTTCCGTGCAGCAGACGGCGGCGTTGCGCGGGTTGCGGCCGGTGGCGAAGGCATTGGGGGCCTGGGTCGGTGAGATGTACAGCCGGGGCATGGGCTGGCGCGCGGCCGTGGAGAGTTCGCGGACCATGCGGTAGAGCTGGGGGGCCTGGAACTCGCTGACCGGGCGGGCGCGCATGGCCCGCAGCGCGAGCTTGTCGCTGTTCCAGTACGCGTAGGCGTTGGTTCCCAGGGCCACGAGGACCGCGATGACCAGGCCCGTACGGCCGAAGAATCCGCCGATGACGATGATGAGTGCGGACAGTCCCCCGAGGAGTACGGCGGTCTTGAGCCCGTTGTGCCTGCGGTGCACGGTACGCCCTCCAGGTGGTGCGGCAGGGGAACCCTTTGCTGACGTTTCCTCCACTTTTCAGTGGACCCTTTCTGTCTGGTCAACGCCAGATGAGGGGTGCTAGTTCCCTTGTGCATCCGCTGACGGCGTACGGCCGTGCGAGTGAGCCCGCGCGCGGGTGTTCGCCGTGCGCTCCCCCGGCGGCGGATGCGGGCAGGACGTCTTCCGGCCAGAAGACGGCCACGGATCCGGGACGGGGTGGCCGAGGACCGCGGTCGGAGCGCCGGAATGTGGCCGGTGCGCGGTCAGGCAGTGGGCAGCGGCCGGTCGGGCAGGGGCGACGAACGGCCCGTGAGCGGTCGGGCGGGAGGCGGGGTATGCCGGCCCGGCACGCTCAGAGGAGCGCGCCGGACGCGAACCGGAGGACCAGCTGCGGCGCCCCGGAGAGGACGATGCCGAGGACGGCGGCGAGGGCGATGGCGGCGGCGATCGGAGCCGGGATCTTCGCCTGGGGAAGCCCGGACGTCTTCGCAGCCTCGGGAGCCTGCGTACGGAGCCCCACGGGACCGCCCTGGGCAGGCCCCTCGTCACCCGTTACGGCTCCGGCACCGCCCCGCGCCCCGGCCTTGACCTCGGCCTCGGCTCCTGCCCCGGTCTCCACCCCGGCCGTCTCCCCCTCCGTACGGAAGAGCACCGCCGTCCACTGGAGGTAGTAGTACAGCGCGATCACCACATTGACGGCCATGACCACCGCGAGCCAGGCCAGGCCCGCGTCGACGGCCGCCGAGAAGACCGTGACCTTGGCGAACAGGCCGATGATGCCGGGCGGCAGGCCGGCGAGGCAGAGCAGGAAGAAGCCGAGGGCGAGCGCTGCCAGCGGGCGGCGCGTGGAGAGGCCGCGGTAGTCGCTGATGCGGTTGGCGGGGCTCGTACGGGCGACCAGGGCTGCGACCGCGAAGGCCCCGAGGTTCACGACCGCGTACATCAGGGCGTACGCCACGGTGGAGCCGATGGCGTGCGCCGCGTCCTCGGCGTACCCGGCGGCGGCGATCGGCACCAGGAGGTAGCCGGCCTGCCCCACCGAGGACCAGGCGAGCAGGCGGACCGCGCTGTGCGCGCGCTCCGGCGCCTGGCGCAGCGCGGCGACGTTGCCGACGGTCATGGTCAGGGCGGCCAGGACGGCGACGGCCGGGCCCCAGACGTCCGCGTACGAGGGGAAACCCTCGACCGTGACCAGGATGAGGCCCGAGAAGCCGACGGCCTTGCCGATCACGGACAGGTACGCGGCGATCGGCAGCGGCGCGCCCACATAGGTGTCCGGGACCCAGAAGTGGAACGGCACGGCGGCGGTCTTGAAGGCGAACCCGACGAGGGTCAGGGCGACGCCCGCCGACGCCAGGGTGGCCAGTTGGGGGTCGGGCAGGTCCGCCAGGGCGGTGGCGACCCGGCTCAGGTGCAGGCTGCCGGTCGCCGCGTAGACGAAGCTGACGCCCAGGAGCATGACCGCGGTGGCTGCCACCGAGGACAGGAAGAACTTCAGGGCCGCCTCCGAGGAGAGGCGGTTCGCGCGCCGGAGCCCTACGAGGGCGAAGGCGGGCAGCGAGGCCACTTCGAGGGCGATGACGAGGGTGGCCAGGTCCCGGGAGGCGGGCAGCAGGGCCGCGCCCGCCGCGGAGGACAGCAGCAGGAACCAGAACTCGCCCGCGGGCAGGCGCTGGTCCTCGACGGCGGTGACCGACAGCAGGGCGGTGAGCAGGGCCCCGGCGAGTACCAGGAACTGGATGACGACGGCGAAGTGGTCGGCGGCGTAGCTGCACACGCCGGGGTCCGTGGTCAGGCAGAAGGTACGGCGGTCCCCCGCCACCAGGGGGATCAGGGAGAGCGCGGCGAGGGCGAGGCCGCCGATCGCGCACCACCCGAGGAGCAGCTTGCGGTCCTGGGGGACGAAGAGGTCGGCGACCAGGACGGCCAGGGCGACGACGGCGGTGATGGTGGGAGGGGCGACGGCGGCCCAGTCGACGGACTGGACCAGGGAGGTCACGGAACTCATCGCTTACCGCCTCCGAGGAGCTGCTGGACGGCCGGGTCGGTGAGCCCCAGGAGGGCCGCGGGCCACAGGCCGGCGAGGACGGTGAGAACGGCGAGGGGGGACCAGGCCGCGTATTCGTAGCGGGCCAGGTCGGGGATGGCGGGGGCCGTACGGGTGGCACCGGCGCCGGTGGCCCCCGGGTCCGCCGAGGCGTCGTCCGGTCCGGCTGCGAGCGCCGCCTCGGCCCCGTCGCCCTCGGCCGCCTCCTTGCCCCCCATGCACACCCGCCGTACGACGATCAGCAGGTACGCGGCGGTGAGCAGCGTGCCGACTCCGGCCAGCGCCATGAACGTCAGGAACGCCGGGCGGCTCAGACCGGCCGCGGGCTCGAAGGCGCCGAACATGGCCAGCATCTCGCCCCAGAACCCGGCGAGTCCGGGCAGCCCGAGGGAGGCGACGGCGCCGAACGCCAGCAGGCCGCCGAAGCGCGGGGCGCGCCCGTACAGGGCGGCGCCGGTACGGCCCGCGAGCCGGTCGAGGTCGGTGGTGCCGTACCGGTCCTTGAGGGCGCCGACCAGGAAGAAGAGGAGGCCGGTGATCAGGCCGTGCGCGATGTTGGCGAACAGCGCGCCGTTGACGCCGGTCGGTGTCATGGTCGCGATGCCGAGCAGGACGAAGCCCATGTGGCCGACCGAGCTGTACGCGATCAGGCGCTTGAGATCGCCCTTGGCGCCGCGCCGGGCGAGCGCCAGGCACGCGAGCGATCCGTAGACGATGCCGACGGCGGCGAAGGCGGCGAGGTACGGGGCGAAGGTGTGCATGCCGTCCGGCGCGATGGGCAGCGCGATGCGCACGAACCCGTACGTACCCATCTTCAGCAGCACGCCGGCCAGCAGCACCGAGCCGACGGTGGGGGCGGCGGTGTGCGCGTCGGGCAGCCAGCTGTGCAGGGGCCACATCGGCGCCTTGACGGCCAGTCCGATGCCGATCGCGAGCACCGCCAGCAGCTGGACGGTATGGCTGAGCTGGGAGTTCGGGCCGTTGTCAGTGGCGAGTGCCACCATGTCGAACGTGCCGGACTTCAGGCCGACGAGCAGGAGGCCCAGCAGCATCACGACCGAGCCGAGGAGGGTGTAGAGGATGAACTTCCACGCCGCGTACGTCCGTTGCGCACCGCCCCACCGGGCGATGAGGAAGTACATCGGGATGAGGACCATCTCGAAGGCGAGGAAGAACAGCACGAGGTCCAGGACGGCGAAGGTGGCGAGGGTGCCGGCCTCCAGGACCAGGAGCAGGGCCACGAATGCCTTGGGGGACGGGCCCACGGGCAGGTGGAAGTAGCTGTAGAGCGCGCACAGGAAGGTCAGCAGCGCGGTCAGGACGAGGAGGGGGAGTGAGATGCCGTCGATGCCGAGATGGATCCGGATGCCGAGCGCCTGGATCCAGCTGATGTCGGTGGTGGCCTGCATCCGGGCCGGGTGGTCGTGGTCGAAGCCGGCGGCCAGGGCGACGGCCGCGGCCAGCACGACGCCGGTGACGGTCACGCCGTGGCGCAGTACGGCCTGGTCGGGGTCGCGGCCCCGGAGACCGGGCGGTGCCGGGAGCAGCGCGGCGACCGCGCCCAGCAGGGGGAGGACGACGACAGCCGCGAGGAGAAGCTGCATAGCGGTGTGATTCACGGTCAGGCTCCCGTGCCCGTAGCGACGAGGACGACGGCGACGGCCAGGACGAACGAGCCCGCGAGCAGCGCGCCCAGGTAGGTCTGCACATTGCCGGTCTGGGCGCGGCGGACGGCGGCCCCCAGCCAGCGGGAGGCGGTGCCCGCGCCGTGGACGTACGTGTCGACGACCTCCCGGTCGAGGAAGCGCACGAGCCGGGCGCCGGCCCGTACCGGCCGGACGAACAGCGCGGTGTAGACGGCGTCGAGGTGGAAGCCGACGGCGGCCGGGCGGTGCAGCGGTCCCAGGAGGAGCCGGCCGGGGTCGGCCGGGTCGGGGGCGCCGGCGTTGTCGCCGTAGGCCGCGGCGTGGGTGGCGATGGCGCTCTCCTCGGAGTCCGCGGGGGCGGCGTCCGGGGCCACGGCGACCGCGCCGAGCGGGACGCGGGCCGCGAGGGCGGTGGTGTGCCGCCAGGCTCCGTACGTGACCAGGGCGCCGACGAGGGCGACGCCGGTGCCCAGGACGGTGGTGGTCAGGGTCGGGGTCAGCGAGCGGCCGTCGAACCAGTCGGGGAGAACGGGGGTGGCGAGGCCGAGGGTCAGGGTGGGGACGAACAGCACCCACAGCACGGTGTTCATCACGAGCGGCTGTCTGCCGTGGTCGGGGGCGGTTTCCGGGCCCTTGCCGTGGAAGGCCAGCAGCCACAGCCGGGTCGCGTACCCGGCGGTGAGGAGGGCGGTGAGCAGGCCGGCGATCAGCACGGTCCAGCCGGCCGCGGCGGGCACGGCGGCCAGGGTGCCGGAGGCCGTCGCGTGGCTGGTGGCGGCGTGTTCGGCGGCGCCCAGGACGGCTTCCTTGGAGAAGAAGCCGGCGAACGGGGGGATGGCGGCGAGGGCGAGCAGCGCGACCGTCATCGTCCAGTACGCGTCGGGGATGCGCCGGGCCAGGCCGCGCATCCGCGACATGGCGGCGAGCGAGTTGGTGCCGGCGGCGTGGATGACCACGCCGGCGGCGAGGAAGAGCAGGGCCTTGAACGCGCCGTGCGACAGGAGGTGGAAGACGGCGGCGCCGCGGTCGCCGACGGCCAGGGCGCCGGTCATGTAGCCGAGCTGGCCGACCGTCGAGTAGGCCAGGACGCGTTTGATGTCGTCCTGGGCCAGGGCGGCGAGCCCGGAGCCGACCATGGTGGCCGCGGCCATGACGGCGAGGACGACCATCGCGGTGGCGGAGGCCGCGAAGACGGGGAGGAGACGGGCGACGAAGTAGACACCGGCGGCGACCATGGTGGCCGCGTGGATGAGGGCGGAGACCGGGGTCGGGCCGGCCATCGCGTCGGGCAGCCAGGTGTGCAGCGGGAACTGTGCGGACTTGCCCGCGACACCGGCCAAAAGGAGCAGCGCTACGAGGGTGGGATGGTCCAGGCCGCCGACGGCCACGGTCTTCAGGATGCCGGTGATGCGGAACGTACCGGCGTCGGCGGCGAGCGCGAAGATGCCGAACAGGAAGGGGACGTCGCCCAGCTTGGTGACGAGGAACGCCTTGAGGGAGGCGGAGCGGGCGGCTTCGGTCTCCCAGTAGTGGCCGACCAGGAAGTACGAGCAGATGCCCATGATCTCCCAGCCCACCAGCAGCACCATCAGGTCACCGGAGTAGACGACCAGCAGCATCGCGGCGGTGAAGAGGGAGACCAGGGCGGCGTAGGAGGGGTAGCGCGGGTCGTCGCGCAGGTAGCCGGTCGAGTAGATCTGCACGCAGCAGGCGACGACGGCGACGAGCACGGCGACAAGGGCGGCGAAACCGTCGATGTGCAGGGCGAGGTCGACGGGGACCGAGCCGGTGGGGGTGAGCCGGGTCGCGGCGTCCACCGGAGCCTTCCCCGCACCGGCGCCGCCGCCCTGGGAGACGGCCACGACCACGGCCAGCGCGGCCGCGGCGACGGTCGGCAGGATGGCCAGCGGACGCACGAAACCGGGCGCCCGGCGGCCGAGGAAGAGGCCCGCGAGGGCGCCGAGGAAGGGGAGGAGGGGTACCAGTACGGCGGTGGTCGTGGTCGTCACGCGGCGGCCTCCGCCCGGTGGTCCGGCCGCGGCCGGCCGGCGGCACCGTCCGCGCCGCCGGTGAGGTCATCGTTCGGGTCGCTGCCGTCCGGGCGCTCGGCGAGGTCGCGGAGGCGGTCCACGTCGGAGCTGCCGCGGTTGCGGTACACGAGCAGGACGATCGCCAGGCCGATGCCGATCTCGGCGGCGGCCACGGCGATGGTGAAGAGGGTGAGCGCCTGGCCGGCGTGCAGCTTGTCGCGCAGCCAGACGTCGAACGCCACCAGGTTGAGGTTGACGGCGTTGAGCATCAGCTCGACGGACATCAGGACGAGGATCGCGTTGCGGCGGGCGAGGACGCCGTACAGGCCGACGCAGAACAGGAGGACGGCGAGGACGGCGGGATAGGCGAGATGCATCAGCCTTGGTCCTCTCTGAGGCGTGCGCGGTCGGCGGGCCGTCTGCGGGAACCGGCCTGTTTGCCGTTCCCGGCCTGCTCGCTGCCGCCGGGCCGCTCGCCGTCGCCCTTCTTGCGGGAGAGCACGATCGCGCCGACGAGGGCGGCGAGGAGGAGGACGGAGAGCGCTTCGAACGGCAGCACCCAGTACTGGAACAGGCTGCGCCCGGAGGCTTCGGTGGAGCCCTGGACCGCGCCGTCCAGGTCGATCCAGGTCGTACGGAACGCGTCCGTGACGACCCAGACGAGCGCGGCGGCGGAGGCGACGGCCACGGTGAGCGCGGCCCAGCGGTTGCCCGAGTCGGCGTTCTCGGAGCGGCCGATGGGCGCCTTGGTGAGCATCAGCCCGAACAGGAGGAGGACGACGACGGACCCGACGTAGATCAGGACCTGCACCCAGGCGATGAACTCGGCGGTCAGCAGCAGGTACTCGACGGCGATGCCGCCGAGGGCGACCACCAGCCACAGGGCGGCGTGCACCAGCTGCTTGGTGGTGACGGTGACCACGGCCGCGCCGAGGGTGACGAGGCCGACCAGGAGGAAGGCGATCTCCACCCCGGTCGGGGAGAGGAAGCCGTGGCTTGCGGCGGCGAGCGTCACGCTTCCCCCTCCTGGTCCTGAGTGGTGTTCCGGGCTGCGTCCCCGGCCGCCTGCTGCGCGGCTGCTGCCTCGGCCGCCTGCTGCCGGGCCGCTTCCCGCTCGGCTGCTTCCCGCTCGGCGAGCTTGTCGGCGGCCTTGCGGGCGGCGGCGATCTCCTTGGGCTCCTCGGCCGCGGGGTCGAGGGCGGGCGGTTCCGGGACCGTCCACATCCATGCCCGGAGTTTGTCCCGCTCGTGGGTGAGGTTGTGGATGTCGGTCTCGGCGTACTCGAACTCCGGCGACCAGAACAGCGCGTCGAAAGGACACACCTCGATGCAGATACCGCAGTACATGCAGAGGGAGAAGTCGATGGCGAAACGGTCCAGGACGTTACGGCTGCGCTCCCGGCCGCCGGGGGCGGCGGGCGGCACCGTCTCCTTGTGCGAGTCGATGTAGATGCACCAGTCCGGGCATTCGCGCGCGCACAGCATGCAGACCGTGCAGTTCTCCTCGAACAGCCCGATCACGCCGCGGGTGCGCGGCGCCAGTTCGGGCTGGACCTCCGGGTACTGCTCGGTGACCGAACGCTTCGTCATCGTACGAAGGGTCACGGCCAGGCCCTTGGCCAGACCGCTGCCGGGCCAGCCGGACTTCTTCTCCGGGGCCATTACGAGATCACCACCTTGACGACGCCGGTGAGGGCGATCTGGGCGAGGGCCAGCGGGATCAGCACCGTCCAGGCCAGCTTCTGCAACTGGTCCTCACGCAGCCGCGGGTAGCTGACGCGCAGCCAGATCACGCCGAAGGCCAGGACCGCGGTCTTCAGCAGCGTCCACAGCCAGCCGAGCCCGTCGGCGCCGAACGGTCCGTGCCAGCCGCCGAGGAAGAGTACGGAGGTCAGGGCGCACAGGACGAGGATGCCCGCGTACTCGGCGAGCAGGAACAGCGCGAAGCGCAGCCCGGTGTACTCGGTGTACGCGCCGAAGATGATCTCGGAGTCGGCGACCGGCATGTCGAACGGCGGACGCTGCAGTTCGGCCAGCCCCGCCGTGAAGAAGACCAGGCCGCCGACGATCTGCCACGGCACCCACCACCAGTGGAAGGCGTCCAGGATGCCGGGCAGCGAGAGCGTCCCGGCGGCCATCGCGACGGAAGCCGCGGCGAGCAGCATCGGCAGCTCGTACGCGAGGAGCTGGGCAGCCGTACGCAACCCGCCCAGCAGCGAGAACTTGTTGGCCGACGCCCAGCCCGCCATCAGCGAGCCCAGCACGCCGACGCCCATCACGGCGAGGACGAAGAAGATGCCCGCGTCCAGCGACTGACCGACCGCGTTGTCCGGGCCGAGCGGGATGGCGACCAGCACCAGCAGGTACGGCAGGAGGGCGACGGCGGGCGCGAGCTGGAAGATCCGCCGGTCGGCACCGGCCGGTACGACGTCCTCCTTCTGCGCGAACTTCACACCGTCGGCGACCAGCTGCGCCCAGCCGTGGAAGCCACCCGCGTACATGGGGCCGAGGCGGCCCTGCATATGGGCCATGACCTTGTGCTCGGTCTGGCCGATGACCAGCGGGAAGACCAGGAAGGCGACGAAGACGGCGATCAGGCGCAGGGCGATGTCGAGGGCGTCGCTCATGGTCTGGTCCCGCCTTCTTCCGCTGCGTTGCCGGTGCCTTCGCCGGAGGTCTTACCGGTGCCTTCGTCATTGTCGGGAGTGGGGGTCGGGGCCGGGGTCGGGGCCGGGTCGGGGGTGGCTTCGCGTTTGTCGGCGGGTTTCGACTCGGTCTCCGACTCCGGCTTCGGCTCCGGCTTCGGCTCCGGCTCGTCTTCGAAGGCAGGACGGGCGTGGTGCCATGGGGCGTCGGGGGAGCCGGGGGTGGCGGGGGTGGCGGGTGTCTTCGCGGCCGGTCCGGCAAGGGTCGGCCGGTCGGCCGGCTGATCACTGGACCGGCCGGACGGCTGACCGGACGACTGCTGAGGCGGCTGGTCGGACGGCTGATCGGACGACTGCTGGCTCGCCGAGCCCTGGCTGGCGCTGCGCATCCGGCGGGCGGGACGTTCCGGCCGGGCGGCCGGGGCCGGAGCCGAAGCAGCGGCCTCGGCAGCGGTCGGCGCATCCGTGACCGGGGCGTCCGTGACCGGTGTCCGCGCGCTGTCCGCGGCGCTCTGCTGGCTCGCCGAGCCCGCGCTCGCCGTACGCGTACGGCGGGCAGGCCGCTCCCCCGCCGCCCCACCGGCCGCACGTGCACCGCCAGCCGCACGGGCACCACGGGCGGGCCGGGCCGGGGCAGGCGGCAGCTGGCCCTTCAGCGGGCCCCACTCGTTCGGGTCGGGCACACCGGGCGGCAGCATCTGGCGGCGCTTGGGCCCGCCGTGCTCGGACTCGCCCGGCTCCTTCGCACCCGGCCATGCCTTGGCGACCCGCGCGGCGAGGACGAAGTCCTTGCGCAGCGGGTGGCCCTCGAAGTTCTCGGGGAGCAGCAGGGGCTCCAGGTACGGGTGGCCGGTGAAGTCCACGCCGAACATCTCGTGCGTCTCGCGCTCGTGCCAGCCCGCGCCCGCGTACACGCCGGTGGCGGTGGGGAGGACGGCCGCCTCGTGCGGGACGGTGGTGCGCAGCACCAGGCGTCGTACGCGGCCGGGCCGGGCGATGTCGGCGAGGTGGGCGCAGACGCGGAAGCAGGTGCCGGGCTCGTCGACGGCGCTCAGCCAGTCGAAGTAGCTGCACCCGAGGTCGTCGCGGGCGGCGGTCAGCGCCGGGATCCAGGCGTCGGCGGGTACGTCGACGGTGAGCAGGTCGTACGCCTCTTCCGCGGTCGCGCCGGGGCCGAAGAGGTCGGTGGCGGGACCGGGCAGCCAGCCTACGGGCGGCGCGGGCGGGGCCTCGGCCGGCGCTTCCGCGGGCGCATCGGACGGCGTCTCCCCTGCGGGCGGGCCGGTCGGTGTCCCCCCGGTGGGCGGACCGGCCTGCGGAGCCGGAGGCTGTTCGTCGCTCACTGGTCCCCCGCTCCCTTCGGCTTCCCGGCATCAGCGGCGTCAGTGGCATCACCGGTGTCAGCGGCACCACCGGCGTCAGCAGCGGTGTCGGCGGTGGTATCGCCCCCGGACGCGTCCGGAGCCCCCGGCACCGGCGGCGTCACCAGCCCGCTGCGCAGCGCAGCGGCCGAAGGCCCGGCAGGCGCGGCGTCATTGCCGGCCTCCCCGTACCGCTCGCCCAGCGACTCGCGGGCGATCTTCTCCTGGAGCTTGAGGATGCCCTGCAGCAGCGCCTCGGGCCGGGGCGGGCAGCCCGGTACGTACACGTCGACGGGGATGATCTGGTCGACGCCCTTGGTGACCGCATACGAGTCCCAGTAAGGGCCTCCGCAGTTCGAGCAGGCTCCAAAGGAGATGACGTACTTCGGTTCCGGCATCTGCTCGTAGAGGCGCTTGACCGCGGGCGCCATCTTGTCCGTCACCGTGCCGGAGACGATCATGAGGTCCGCCTGCCGGGGGCCCGGCGCGAAGGGGATCACGCCCAGCCGGATGAAGTCGTGCCGCGCCATCGAGGCGGCGATGAACTCGATCGCGCAGCAGGCGAGCCCGAAGTTGAAGACCCACAGGCTGTAGCGGCGGCCCCAGTTGAGGACCACCTTCATGGGTTCGGGAGCCAGGCGGGCGAGCGGGCCCAGCCGGCGTCGTTCGACGGTGCCGCCGGCGGAGACGACAGGCAGTTCGGTGCCCGTCGCCGTGGCCGGCTTCGCGTTCGTCACGTCCATTCCAGGACGCCCTTCTTCCATGCGTAGAGCAGGCCGACGGCGAGGAAGCCGAGGAAGATGAACATCTCCACCAGCGTGACGCCGCCGAAACCGGGGGCGGCGAAGACCGTCGCCCAGGGGAACAGGAAGATCGAGTCGACGGCGAAGATCACGTACAGGAAGGCGTAGACGTAGTAGCGGACCTGGGTGTGTGCCCAGCCCTCGCCCACGGGGTCCACGCCGCATTCATAGGTGAGCAGTTTCTCCGGGGTGGGCACCACGGGCCGCAGCAGCCGCCCGGCACCGAAGGCCACGGCCACGAAGAGCACGCCGATCACGGCGATGAGCCCGACGACCGAGTACCCCTGGAAATAGTCCGCGGCAAGGCTGGTGCGTACGGTCGCGTCCGGCACGTCCGCCCTCGCTCCCTGACTGCTCTTGTTCAACGACTTCGACGATCTGTACGCACGGGAGTCTAGGCCCTGGCCCGTCCCAGGTGAGCAGTCGCGTCACATGGCGGGCAGCTATGGCCCGACTTCGCCCCACCTGGCCCCTTCCCTTAGCGGCCCTACGGGTCCCCGACCCCGCGGGTCCCCGACTCCGCGGCTCCTCGCCCTCAGGGACCCGCGTACGGCGGCGTCAGCCCTCGCGCTGCCTGCCCGGCCCGCGCGAGACGGCGCGGTCCATCACCTCGGCGGCGAGCCGTGCCGCCGCCTCCCGCGTCCGTTCGCCCAGCAGCTCCGTACGGACGGCACCGCCGCCGGCCAGGTGCCGGTCGTACGGCAGCGGAAGCACCGCGGCGCCGCCCGCCCCCAGGTGCTCGACGGCCTTGCGTACGTCGATGCCTCCGTCGGGCGACGTGTGGTTGAGCACGACGACGGCGGTCGGCAGCAGCCCGCGGTGCACCCCGCCCATCCACTCCAGTACGGACTTGGTCGCCAGGACGCCCTCGACGGTGGCGGGCGTCACCAGGACCCGCGCCTGCGTGGTGACCAGCGCGGTGCGCGCCACCTCGGCGGGCAGCGTCTCGCAGTCCACGACCGTGGTCGCGAAGTGGCGGCGCAGGGAGGTCATGACGATGCGGTACGTGTCGATGTCCAGCCGCGTACCGATCGAGCCCTGGCTGCCGGGCAGCAGCCAGCCGCCGCCCGTGAACGGCAGGAGATAACCGGTCAGGTCGGTGATCAGCATGGACGGGTCGACGATCTGCGCCAGGTCGGTGCTGGACCAGCGCACCTCGCGCGCGCCCAACCGGTGCGGCAGCGTGCCCAGCGCCGGATCGGCCTCCACCGCGAGCACCGGGTCCGAGCGGTAGTGCGCGTACGTGAGGGCCAGCAGGGCGGCGACCGTGGACTTGCCCGCGCCACCGCGGATGCTGGAGACGGCCAGCTGGCGGCCGGTGGTCACGGGCTGCTGGATGGTGTGCGCGGCACGCGTGACGGCCTCGGTCTCGGCCGCCGCTGACGAGGCGAACACCCGCCGCAGCACCCGCCCCGCCCTACGGGCGACGGTCTCACCGTGCCGTGGCTTGGCCTGCACACCGTCCAGCTCGGGCGGGAGAACGGGGACGGAGACGGGGGTGGGGGCGAGGGCGGAAGACGGGTGATACGACTGCGGCGTTTGCGACTGCGTATTCGCCAGGGGTGCTATGGGTGTGGCCGGACCGGCCGGGACGGACGGTGGCACCGGGGGCGCAGCCGCCATCGGGGCGGGTGGGGTCACTTGAGGCGCAACCGTCGTCGAAGCGGACGGGGTCACTTGAGGCGCAACCGTCGTCGGTACGGGCGCGGACGCTGGAGCGGGCACCGCGCCCGGCGATGCGGGCACCGCGCCAGGCACCACCGGCATGGCGCCGGGCATCGCCCCAGGAGCCATCGGCGCCGCCCCGGCGCCCACCCCCGGCGCGTACCCGGGCATCGGCGGCACCACCGGGCCCGGACCCGGGCCTGCCCCCGGGGCCGGCTCCGAATCCGTCCCCGGCCTCGGCCCCGGAGCCACCTGCCGCCCCATCTCTCGCGCCTGCCCGGGCTGCCCCGTCCACTCTGGCTGCCCTACCTGTCCGGGCTGCCCCACCCGCCCGGGCTGCCCCGCCTGTCCCGACATGAACCCTCCGCCGCCCCTTCTGGTCGGACTGATCGATCCGGTCGACCGTCGCGGCCGATCATCTTCGTCGACTGAACCGGCATTTTCGGCCGGCCGACTGGTCAGAACATGTCCAGCAGGCTGCCGTACACCCCGAACGCCCCGACGGCGACCGGAACCAGCCCCACCACACTCACCGACTCGACCAGGTTCATCAGGTGCCGCGCCCGCGTCCGTACGCGCTCCGGCGGCCGCACCGCGAGAGCCGCGAGCGGCAGCACGACCAGCAGGCTCAGCACGGTCAGAGCACCTGCCGGGTTCGCGCCGTCGGTGGCCCACAGCAGGACGAGCCGTACGCAGACCGCCGTACCGGCCACCAGCAGCGCCACGACCTCCAGGACCAGCGGGTAGGCCCGCGCCCGCGAGAACAGCACGACGCACAGCAGCACCGCGGCCGCCACCGACCAGCCGTCCGCCGTGCCGGATGCGTTCCCGGCGCCGCCGGCGGCCAGCACACCGGCCGCCCCGGCGGACGCGGCCGTCGTGACGGCGGCCAAGGTGAGCCCGCGGTGGGTGGCGCCCAGCGCCGCCGCGGCGCGCTGCCTGCCGACCGGTGTGCCTCCGGGGTGGCGATCGTCCAGGCGCGTCAGCCCGGCCGATGCCAGGGCGCGTCGGGGCAGGTGGCCCAGTACGAGGACCGAGACCACGCCCAGCGCGACACCGGTACGCTCCGGGCCTGCGACCGCCAGCACCGCCTCCCAGAGGGCGACCGCGGCCGCGACGGCCGCCGCCCCGACCAGTCCGCCGCGCCCCAGGCCCGTACAGAGCCCGAGCAGTGCGAGGACGACCGCCACCGTCAGCCCGACAGCGGCCAGGCGGGGCGCACCGCCCGAGGCCGCTCCCCAGGAGGCGAGCACGCCGAGCGTCCCGCCCACCAGGAGCAGCGCGGTACCCAGTGCCCTCCTGGAGAGCAGCGCGCCGACTGCCGCACCGCCTCCGGCCGCGGCCGACGCGGCGAGGGCGAGCCACAGTCCGGCCCGGTCGAAGCCGAACCCGTACCGGTCGCCGGCGAACAGTCCGGTGCCGGCGGCGAGCAGCACTGCGGCCACGACCGCCGCCCACGTCCGGCTCCGCTCGTCCCACCGCCAGGGCAGCCCGGTGTGCCCGACCTGCTGCCCGATGCCCCCGATGTCCCCGCCGGATCCGCTGCGTCCGCCGTATCCGCTGCGTCCACTGGGCCCGCTACATCCACTGGGCCCGCTGCGTCCGCTGCGTGCGTCGTGCTCGCCGTACGCGGCCGGAGTCTCCGGCGTGCTCCGCTCCCGCACCAGCCGCAGGGCGGACCCGTCCGCCACGTTCGCAGAAGCAAGTGTTTCGCTCAATGCGAGCACGGCTCCGCCCGCCGTCACCAGACGGCATGTCAGCGGCTCGTGCTCCGCCCGGTCGCCGACCGCCCGCAGGATCTCGGGCAGCAGCGCGCCGACCGGCTCATGTGCGGGCAACACCAGATCGACCCGCCGCCGTTCGCCCGCCAGCACCACCCGTCGCAGCGTCACCCGCTGCCCGGCCTCAGCATTCATCACACCGACCACGCCCCCGTACTGGAACCGGAACCCACCCCACCGCACCGCATCGCGACACGATACGACCCGCCCTCCCCGCCAGGAACCGCCCGCCTACACGCGCTTGACCACCACAGTGCCGGCCACCTTGTCGTGCAGGCACTGGCGGAACGGTTCGTCCCAGCAGCACCACAGCACATTGAGCAGCCCCAGGAACGGCACGAATCCCATCGGGAACACCACGGCCCAACGCCCCAGCGCCTGCCCGAAGGACAGCCCCGCACCGTCGCTCAGCCGGGCGATCCGCATTCCGCAGATCCGCTTGCCGAACGTGCCGCCGTACTTCCAGTTCATGAACGGCTCGTAGAGCAGCACCCCTATGACCAGGGCGATCCCCAGGAGGGCCGTCGGGATGCCCACCCCGGCACCGCGCGGCAGCACGGCCTGGGCGAGGCCGATCACCGCGATCACGACGAGGACCGCGCCGAATTGGAAGAGCGCGTCCAGCGCCCGCGCCCCGAGCCGCGCGCCCTGGCTGGCCAGCATGCCTATGGGCGGCCCGCCCGCCTGCGGTGCCCCGTACGGGGGGTACCCCTGCTGTCCCGGCGCCCCGTATCCGGGTGCCTGTCCGTACCCGTACGCCTCATAGGGCGGTTGTTGCCCATGGGGCGGCTGCTGCCCGTACGGTGCCTGCTGTCCGTTCGGCGGCTGCCCGTATGGTCCTTGTTGTCCGTACGGATTCTGCTGCCCGTACGGTCCCTGCTGGTACTCACTCATGTCGCAGATCCAAGCTGCCGTGTCCGCCTTCGCACAAGCCGCACCCGTCGCGGCCTGCGTTGAGCGAGGCGGCGGGGTGAGGAAAACCCCACCTCCGGTCACCGACGTTCCCCATGGTCACTACGGGTGGTGACCGGCAAGCTAGGGCGTATGACCGCACGTTCCGCTCACGACCGACGCCACGATCACCTCTCCGGTCACGGCGACGGTGGGCCCCTGCCGCCGCCGCGGGCCGCGCTCGCCCCCGCGACCTGGCGGGAGGTCGTCCACCTCCTGACCGACCTTCCGCTGGGCGTCCCGGCCTTCGCCGTGCTGACCGTCTGGCTGGTGGCGGGGATCGGGCTGTCCGTCACCGTCGTCGGGCTGCCGCTGCTCGCGGTGGGGCTCCTGGTGTGCCGTCAGTACGGCAAGCTGGAACGCGCCCGCGCGCGGCGCCTGCTGGGCGTACGGGTGGCCGAACCCACCCCGCTGCACACGGCGGGCAACGGCTTCTTCGCCTGGCTGTGGATGCGCCTGAAGGACCCGGTCGGATGGCGGCACGCGCTGTACGCGTTCATCCGGCTGCCGTGGTCGATCCTGACCTTCCCGCTGACGATCGTCTCGTTGTTCCTGCTCTGGCCGGCCCTGCCCTGGATCGCGCGCGGGCTGACCAGCATCGACCGGATGATGGTGCGCGGCCTGCTGTCGCCCTCGGACGAGCTGGAGCGGCGGATCGCCGAGCTGAAGACGGACCGCGCGACGGTCTCCGACACCGCCGCCGCCGACCTGCGCCGCATCGAACGTGACCTGCACGACGGGGCGCAGGCCCGGCTCGTCGCCCTGGCGATGGGGCTCGGCCTGGCCAAGGAGAAGCTGCTGGAGGACCCGGACGCGGCGGCACGGATGGTCGACGAGGCGCACGGCGAGGTGAAGCTCGCCCTCCAGGAATTGCGCGACCTCGCGCGCGGCATCCACCCGGCGATCCTCACGGACCGCGGGCTCGGCCCGGCCCTCACCTCACTGGCGGGGCGGTGCACGGTCCCGGTCACGGTGGAGGTGGACGTGGCGCAGCGGCCCGCGCCGGCGATCGAGGGCATCGCGTACTTCACCGTCTCGGAGCTGCTCCAGAACGTCTCCAAACACAGCGGCGCGCGTGCGGCGCGGGTGGAACTGTGGCGCGCCCAGGACCGGCTGCTGATCCAGGTGCAGGACGACGGGCGCGGCGGTGCGCGGTTGGACGGCGGCAGCGGGATGGCCGGGCTCGCGGAACGGCTGGGCTCGGTGGACGGGGTGTTCGTCCTCGATTCACCGCCCGGCGGGCCGACGCGGGTCACGGCCGAGCTGCCGTGGCGGGACCGGTCGGGGGAGGAGGGCGGACGCCAGGCCGCCGGGAAGCGCGTGGCGACGGGTACAGGGACGGGTACGGGACCGGGTGCGGCAGCGCGCGGCGGGAAGGCCCGCAGGCGGGACAAGGGGCACCGGGCGTCTCGGCGGAAGGGCGTGGGCACCGGCGGCTGACCGGCACAGTGTCCCCGGGACGCGAACGGAGGGGGGGGCGGCGCCGGCCGCGGGACGCGAACGGAGGGAGCGGCCACCGTGGGACGTACGCGGGGGTGGGGAAAACCCCAGGGTGAAGACTGCGCTTTCCCTCATGGTGCGGGCGGCGCCGAGCGCGGAGGCTGGAGGTAGTCGGCAGAGCCGGACGCAGCGGGTCTGACGGCGGCAGCAGCTGGACATCGCCGAAGGTGCGCAAGGGCACCTTCGGCAAGCCGACCCGGACCTGGCAGAACGGACGACGACACCATGGACACCGCCTACGGACGCCCTCACCCACCAGCCTCTCGCGTGCCGGTGGCGCTGCGCGCCCCGTTCTCGGGCCGTACGTGGCGGGAGTTCCTCTACCTCCTGCTGAGCTTCCCGGTGGCCTGCGTGATGTTCTGCTACGCCGTCACCATGGTCTCCGTCGGCGCGGGCCTGCTGATCACGTTCCTGGGCATACCGGTGCTCGCCGGCGGGCTGATCGGCTGCCGGGGATTCGGAGTCCTGGAGCGTCTCCGGGCGCGCGCTCTGCTGGACCTGGACGTGGACCATCCCGAGCCGGTGCGTGCCGCCGAGCCGGGGATGATGAGCTGGGTCGGCGCGGTCCTCAAGAGCGGCGTCTCCTGGCGCCACCTCCTGTACTCGATACTCCACTTCCCCTGGGCGGTCTTCGCCTTCTGCTTCTCGGTGACGTTCTGGACGGTGGGCTGGTCCATGCTCCTCTACCCGCTGTGGCAGTGGACGTTCCCCGCCTACCTCGACCAGCCGGGCATCCAGCTGTGGGGCGACGGCCGGGGTGACGGCCTCTACCTCGACACCCCTCCCGGCATAGCGACAGCCAGCGCGATCGGCCTGCTGACGGTCCTGGCCGGGCCGTGGGTGATACGCGGGCTGACCCACGTGGACCGGGTCCTGGTGTACGGGCTGCTCGGCCCCTCCCGGCTCGCCACGCGCGTCTCGGAGCTGGAGACGGACCGCGGGGTGGTCGTGGACACCGCCGCCGCCGACCTGCGGCGCATCGAGCGCGATCTGCACGACGGCGCGCAGGCCCGGCTGGTGTCACTGGCCATGGACCTGGGCCTGGCGAAGGAGAAGCTGGCCGAGGACCCGGCGGCCGCCGCGAAGATGGTGGACGAGGCGCACGGCGAGGTGAAAGTGGCCCTGCAGGAGCTGCGGGACCTGGCACGCGGCATCCATCCCGCGATCCTCACGGACCGCGGACTGGGCCCGGCCCTGTCGGCTCTCGCCGCCCGCTGCACCGTGCCGGTCAAGGTCTCCGTGGACCTGGACCACCGCCCGGCCGCGGCCATCGAGGGCATCACCTACTTCACCGTCTCGGAGCTGCTCCAGAACGTCTCCAAGCACGCCCGGGCGAGCAGCGCCACCGTCGACGTCTGGCGGGTGGCGGACCGGATCATGGTGCTGGTCGGGGACGACGGGCACGGAGGTGCGAGTACGGAAACGGGCAGCGGGCTGGCGGGCCTGGCCGAACGGCTCAGCGCGGTCGACGGCCTTCTCGTCATCGACTCCCCGCCCGGCGGCCCGACCACCATCACGGCAGACCTCCCCTGGCGCGCCTGACACGCCCGGACACCGGGCGGACCGAGGCGCCCGCCCGGGCCGCCCAGGCACGGCCGACGCGCCCGGACCACCGGGGCCGCCCCGCCCCGCCCGGACCGCCCGGACCCGCCAGACACGGCCGACCCGCCCGCATCACCGAGGTCGCCCGGCCCGCCCGGCCCGCCCAGACCGCCCAGACCGGACCGCCCAGACCGCCCAGACCGCCCGGACCGCTTAGGCGAGGCTGACGTGACCGAAGGCTCCCCCGCCCACCTCGGCCCAGCCCATCCCAGTCGCCCCCGCTCCCAGTCCTCACCCGCACTCCCGCCACGCACCCCTCCCGCCGCCAGTGCCCCTCTTCTCTCTCCCCCCACCACCCCACCCCGTCCGGAGTGCCCCCGTCGATTCCCACCAGGTGGGAGCGGGCGGGACCGGATGCTGGGATGCTGGGGGCGCAGGGTGGGGCAATGACGGAACGTGGGGGCTGGAAGAGTCGTGGAGGACAGGGTGCGGGTGGTCATCGCCGAGGATTCGGTGCTGCTTCGGGAGGGCCTGACCCGGTTGCTGACCGACCGTGGGCACGACGTCGTGGCGGGGGTGGGCGACGCCGAGGCGTTGATCAAGGTCATCGGGGAGCTGGCCGCCGAGGGCGAGCTGCCGGACGTGGTGGTGGCGGACGTACGGATGCCGCCGACGCACACGGACGAGGGGGTGCGGGCCGCGGTGCGGCTGCGGCGTGATCACCCGGGGCTGGGGGTGCTGGTGCTGTCGCAGTATGTGGAGGAGCAGTACGCGACGGAATTGCTGGCGGGATCCAGTCACGGCGTCGGCTATCTCCTCAAGGACCGGGTAGCCGAAGTGCGGGAGTTCGTCGACGCGGTGGTCCGGGTCGCCGAGGGGGGCACCGCGCTGGACCCCGAAGTGGTCGCGCAGCTCCTGGGCCGCAGCCGTAAGCAGGACGTGCTGGCGAACCTCACGCCACGGGAACGGGAAGTCCTGGGGCTGATGGCCGAGGGGCGGACGAACTCCGCGATCGCGCGGCAGCTGGTGGTGAGCGACGGTGCGGTGGAGAAGCACGTCAGCAACATCTTCCTCAAGCTGGGCCTGTCCCCGAGTGACGGGGATCACCGCCGGGTGCTGGCCGTCCTCACGTATCTCGACTCCTGAGAAACCGACACGCTGTCAGTTCCGCAGGTTGTGGGCGGCCCCCGGGGCCGCCCGGGACTTGAGGCGTAGAACCAATGGCCGAGGCGCGAGCGTCTTGGAGAAGGGGGCCGGGGGGCGGTTGTTTCATGACAATTCCTGACAGAACGCTGTCTCATGTCCGCGTCCATCATGTGATCGGCCCAGGGAAGGCGACCCTTACCCACGTACGATGTTCGTGGGACGACCGGTCGGCACGACGAGTCCCGAGCCACCGCCCCGAGGGAGGTCCGAAGCAGTGACCAGCCAGGTCAGCAGCCAAGCCGAGCAGGCCGACGGAGCGCTCGCCCGGGAGCCGCAGGCTCCCGGGACCGGCGCCGACGGCGGGAGGAACGGCGGTAAAGAGGTACGTCGCCTGGACCGGGTGATCATCCGGTTCGCGGGCGACTCCGGTGACGGTATGCAGCTCACGGGCGACCGGTTCACCTCCGAGACGGCGACGTTCGGCAACGACCTGTCGACGCTGCCGAACTTCCCCGCCGAGATCCGGGCCCCCGCCGGCACCCTGCCGGGTGTCTCCAGCTTCCAGCTGCACTTCGCGGACCACGACATCCTCACGCCGGGTGACGCGCCCAACGTGCTGGTGGCGATGAATCCGGCGGCGCTGAAGGCGAACCTGGCGGACGTGCCGCGCGGCGCGGAGATCATCGTCAACACGGACGAGTTCACCAAGCGGCCGATGGCGAAGGTGGGCTATGAGGTCAGTCCGCTGGAGGACGGGTCGCTTCAGGCGTACAACGTCCATCCGGTGCCGCTGACGACGCTGACGATCGAGGCGCTCAAGGACTTCGGGCTGTCCCGCAAGGAGGCCGAGCGCAGCAAGAACATGTTCGCGCTGGGCCTGCTGTCGTGGATGTACCACCGGCCGACCGAGGGCACCGAAGCGTTCCTGCGGCAGAAGTTCGCCAGGAAGCCGGACATCGCCGAGGCGAACGTCGCCGCATTCCGGGCGGGCTGGAACTTCGGTGAGACGACCGAGGACTTCGCGGTCTCCTACGAGGTCGCGCCGGCCACCCAGGCGTTCCCGACGGGGACGTACCGCAACATCTCCGGCAACCTGGCGCTGTCGTACGGCCTGATCGCCGCCGGGCAGCAGGCCGACCTGCCGCTCTACCTGGGCTCGTACCCGATCACGCCGGCCTCGGACATCCTGCACGAACTGAGCAAGCACAAGAACTTCGGCGTGCGGACCTTCCAGGCCGAGGACGAGATCGCCGGCATCGGCGCGGCACTGGGCGCCGCTTTCGGCGGCGCGCTCGCGGTGACCACCACCTCGGGCCCCGGCGTGGCGCTGAAGTCGGAGACCATCGGGCTCGCGGTCTCCCTGGAACTGCCGCTGCTGATCGTGGACATCCAGCGCGGCGGCCCGTCCACCGGCCTGCCCACCAAGACCGAGCAGGCCGACCTGCTACAGGCGATGTACGGGCGCAACGGCGAGGCGCCGGTGCCGATCGTGGCGCCGAAGACGCCCGCCGACTGCTTCGACGCGGCGCTGGACGCGGCACGCATCGCGCTGACGTACCGTACGCCGGTCTTCCTGCTGTCCGACGGCTATCTGGCCAACGGTTCCGAGCCGTGGCGCATCCCGGAGGTCGACGAACTGCCCGACCTGCGCGTGCAGTTCGCGTCCGGCCCGAACCACACGTTGGCCGACGGCACCGAGGTGTTCTGGCCGTACAAGCGCGACGAGCAGACGCTCGCCCGGCCGTGGGCGGTGCCCGGCACGCCCGGTCTGGAGCACCGGATCGGCGGCATCGAGAAGCAGGACGGCACGGGCAACATCTCCTACGACCCGGCCAACCACGACTTCATGGTGCGTACGCGCCAGGCGAAGGTCGACGGCATCGAGGTTCCGGACCTTGAGGTCGACGACCCGACGGCGGAGGCGGCCGTCCGCGACGGCCAGGGCGCGGCCGCCGCGCAGGGCGCCGACACCCTCGTGCTGGGCTGGGGCTCGACGTACGGGCCGATCACCGCGGCCGTACGGCGCGTCCGGCGCGACGGGGGGCGCGTCGCGCAGGCCCATCTGCGCCATCTCAACCCCTTCCCGCGGAATCTCGGCGCGGTGCTGGCACGTTACGACAAGGTGGTCGTACCGGAGATGAACCTCGGCCAGCTCGCGACCCTGCTGCGGGCGAAGTACCTCGTCGACGCCCGCTCGTACACCCAGGTCAGCGGGATGCCGTTCAAGGCCGAGCAGCTTGCGGAGGTCTTTAAGGAGGCCATCAATGACTGAGACGATCGCGGAGGGGTCCTCGACGATCGAGGCGCTTTCCCTGGTGCCCAAGGCCGAGGCCAAGCAGTCCATGAAGGACTTCAAGTCCGATCAGGAAGTGCGCTGGTGCCCCGGCTGCGGTGATTACGCGGTTCTCGCCGCCGTGCAGGGCTTCATGCCCGAGCTCGGTCTGGCGAAGGAGAACATCGTCTTCGTCTCGGGCATCGGCTGCTCGTCCCGGTTCCCGTACTACATGAACACCTACGGGATGCACTCCATCCACGGCCGTGCCCCGGCCATCGCCTCCGGCCTGGCCTCCTCGCGCCGTGACCTGTCGGTGTGGGTCGTCACCGGTGACGGCGACGCGCTGTCCATCGGCGGCAACCACCTCATCCACGCGCTGCGCCGCAACGTCAACCTCAAGATCCTGCTGTTCAACAACCGGATCTACGGCCTGACCAAGGGCCAGTACAGCCCCACCTCAGAGGTCGGCAAGATCACGAAGTCGACGCCGATGGGCTCGCTGGACGCGCCCTTCAACCCGGTCTCGCTGGCCATCGGCGCCGAGGCGTCCTTCGTGGCCCGCACCGTCGACTCCGACCGCAAGCACCTGACCAGCGTGCTGCGCGCGGCCGCCGCCCACCCGGGCACGGCGCTGGTGGAGATCTACCAGAACTGCAACATCTTCAACGACGGCGCCTTCGAGGTCCTCAAGGACAAGCAGCAGGCCGAGGAGGCCGTGATCCGCCTGGAGCACGGGCAGCCGATCCGCTTCGGCGCGCCCGCCGAGGACGGTCTCGGTTCCAAGGGCGTGGTGCGGGATCCGGCCACCGGCGACCTGAAGGTCATCGACGTGACGGCGGAGGGCACGGACGCGGTGCTCGTCCACGACGCGCACACCCCCTCGCCGACCACCGCCTTCGCCCTGTCCCGCCTGGCCGACCCGGACACGCTGCACCACACCCCCATCGGTGTGCTGCGCAACGTGGACCGCCCGGTCTACGACACGCTCATGGGCGACCAGCTGGACACGGCCATCGAACAGAAGGGCAAGGGCGACCTCGCCTCGCTGCTCGCCGGCAACGACACCTGGACGGTGGTCGGCTGAGCCGCCGGCCACGGGTCTTCCGGTGCCCGTACGGAGCGTCTTCGGACGCACCGTACGGGCACCGTCTTTTTGCGCGGCTCTCTGTCATGACCGTATTCCGGTACGGACATGACAGTTGGGCCGTCCGGCGTTACCTTCAGAGCGCGACCGCACCACCGCCGGCGCAGATGGAGCAGCATTCCTCCGGAGGTCCCCTTGCAACTCCAGTCCGACCAGCGCACAGGGCTCGTCTACGGCACGGCCGCCTACGTGGTGTGGGGCCTGCTCCCGCTGTACTGGCATCTGCTGGGCGACCTCGCCCCCGCCGAGATCCTGGCCCACCGGATGGTGTGGTCGCTGCCGGTCGCCCTCGTCATCCTGGCCGCGATGCGCCGCTGGTCCTGGGTACGGCAGCTGGTACGGCAGCCCAAGCGGCTCGGTCTGGTGCTGATCTGCGCCGCGGTCATCTCCGTCAACTGGTTCCTGTACATCTGGGCGGTCAACGCCGGACACGTGCTCGAAGCGAGCCTGGGCTACTTCATCAACCCCCTGGTCAGCATCGCCTTCGGCGTCCTGGTGCTGCGCGAGCGGCTGCGGCCGCTGCAGTGGACGGCGGTGGGTGTCGGTACGACGGCAGTGGTCGTGATGGCCGTGGCGTACGGCAAGGTGCCCTGGATCTCCCTCGCGCTGGCCTTCACGTTCGCTACGTACGGCCTGGTCAAGAAGGGCGTGAAGCTGGACGGCATCGAGGGCTTCAGCGCCGAGACGGCGATGCAGTTCCTGCCCGCCCTGGGCATCCTGGCCTTCCTCGGCGCGCGCGGCGAGGTCGGCTTCGTATCCGGCGGGGTGGGGCAGATGCTGCTGCTCATGGGCTGCGGCGTGGCCACCGCGCTGCCGCTGATCGCTTTCGGCGCGTCGGCGGTACGGCTGCCGCTGACCGTGCTCGGCATGCTCCAGTACCTGGCGCCGACCTTCCAGTTCGTGCTGGGCCTGCTGGTCTTCCACGAGGAGATGCCGGTGGAGCGCTGGGCGGGCTTCGGCCTCGTCTGGCTGGCGCTGGTGGTGCTGACGTACGACGCGATCCGCACCGCCCGTTCCGCGCGTACGGCGCTGGCCACGGCCCGCAAGGCGGCCCAGGAGGCGGTCGGGGAGACGGCCGCGGCCCCGGCGGCCCCGGAAGCCGCCGCCGAGCTGAGCACGGCCCCGGAACTGGGCACCGCCAAGCCCTGACCACCGCCGGGCCCCGCAGCGTCTCCGAGCCCTGACCCGCGCCGAATCCTGCCCCGCGCCGAGCCCTGTCACCGGCCGAGCGATATGCGGGTCGGGGTGTCCGGATTCCGTCTTGTCAGCGGGCCATGGCGCGCCCACCATCAGCTTCGCGCCATGCACGGTCCGTTCATTCAACGTTCGGAATCCGGAGACCCCTCATGTCATGGAATGCCGCAATACGCAGCACGACCAGGCGTTTTCGAAGATCCGGCAGCAGCGGCGGCACCGGTCCCGGCGGCCTCGGGCTGACCGCCGCCGGTGCCGTACTCGGCCTGATCGTTGCGATACCCGGGGCGGCCGGTGCGGCCACTGCCGCACCCGCCGCCGCCCGCTCCACCACCCCCACCGTCACCGCCGCCGCCCCCGACATACCGGTGGCCAACGTCAAGGCGCACCTGAGCCAGCTCCAGTCGATCGCCACCGCCAACGGCGGCAACCGGGCCCACGGCCGGCCCGGCTACCGGGCCTCGATCGACTACATCAAGGGCAAGCTGGACGCCGCGGGCTTCACCACCACCGTGCAGCAGTTCACCACCGGCGGCGCCACCGGCTACAACCTGATCGCCGACTGGCCCGGCGGCGACCCGAACCAGATCCTGATGGCCGGCGCGCACCTGGACTCCGTCAGCGCGGGTCCCGGCATCAACGACAACGGCTCCGGCTCGGCCGCGGTCCTGGAGACCGCGCTGGCCGTCGCCCGGTCGGGCGCCACGCCCGCCAAGCACCTGCGGTTCGGCTGGTGGGGCGCCGAGGAGCTGGGGATGCGCGGCTCGCAGTACTACGTGAGCCGGCTGGCCGCGACGGAACGGGCGAAGTTCGCCGGTTACCTGAACTTCGACATGGTCGGCTCGCCCAACCCCGGCTACTTCGTCTACGACGACGACCGCACCATCGAGGGCGTCTTCAAGGACTATTACGCCTCGCTGAACGTCCCCACGGAGATCGAGACCGAGGGCGACGGCCGCAGCGACCACGCGCCGTTCAAGAACGTCGGCATCCGCGTGGGCGGCCTGTTCTCGGGCGCCGACTACACCAAGACGGCCACCCAGGCGCAGAAGTGGGGCGGCACGGCGGGCCAGCCCTTCGACCGCTGCTACCACCGCTCCTGCGACACGTCGTCGAACATCAACGACACCGCCCTGGACCGCAACAGCGACGCCGTCGCGTACGCGGTGTGGACCCTGGGGGTCGGCTCCACGACCCCGCCCGGCGGCACCGTCTTCGAGAACACCGCCGACGTGCAGATCCCGGACGCGGGCGCCGCGGTGACCTCGCCGGTGACGGTCTCCGGGCGTACCGGCAACGCGCCGGCCGCCCTGAAGGCCGGCGTGGACATCAAGCACAGTTACCGCGGTGACCTGGCCATCGACCTCGTCGGGCCGAGCGGGCAGGCGTACCGGCTGAAGAACTCCAGCGGCTCGGACTCGGCGCCGGACGTGATCACCACGTACACCGTCGACGCGTCCGCTGAGACGGCCGACGGCACCTGGCAGCTGCGGGTGCAGGACCTCGGGCCGCAGGACACCGGCTACATCGACAGCTGGAAGCTCACCTTCTGATCACCGGCCGCGCGGCCTTCGCGCGGACGGTGCGGGGCGTCGCGGCATCACGCCGTGACGTCCCGCGCCGTGAAGCGCGCCCAGGCGGCCGAGCCGAAGACGGCCGCGTACACCGCCTGGAGGCCGAAGTTCTTCTGGAGCTGGTCCCAGTAGACCGGGTCGCGCAGCACGTCGGCGAAGGACAGCCAGTGGTGCGAGAAGAGGTACGGCTGGATCGCGTGCAGCTGCGGGATGGTGTCCAGGATCTGCACCATGATCAGCAGGCCGACGGTGGTGGCCATCGCCGCGATGCCGCTGTTGGTGAGCGTCGAGACGAACAGGCCGATGGCCGCGACCCCGACGAGGGACAGGGCCACGACGACCGCGACGGCCAGCGCCCGCAGCAGCCCCTCGCCGAACGGCACGGTCGTCCCGGACAGCAGCGTCACCTCGCCGACCGGGAACAGCAGCGCGCCGGTCACCAGTGCCGAGACGGCCACGACCAGCGTGGCCACCAGGCAGAACGTCAGCGTCGTCGCGTACTTGACCAGCAGCAGCCGGGTCCGCCCGGCGGGCGCGACGAGCAGGTAGCGCAGCGTCCCGGCGTGCGCCTCCCCGGCGATGGAGTCGCCCGCGACCACGCCGACCGCCAGCGGCAGGAAGACCGGCAGGGTGACGGCCAGCGCGGTGAAGACCAGGAAGAGGCCGTTGTTGGTGATCTGGGAGACGAACGCAGCGCCGCCGCCGGAACCGCCCGATCCGCCGCCGTCGCCGCTCGTCTCGATCTTCACGGCGACACCGATCAGGACCGGTACGGCGGCGAGGACGGCGAGCAGCGCGAGGGTGCGCCAGCGCCGGAAGGTCGTACCGGTCTCGTTGCGCAGCAGGCCGAGCGACCACAGCGGCCGCGGCGCACGGCGTACGTCCTCACTCCCGGCCCCCGCGCCCCCGCCAGAACCCGCGCCCCCGGAGGGCCCCGCGCCCCCGGCCGTCTCAACCCGCGACATCGAAGCCCTCTCCGGTCAGCTGCACGAACACGTCCTCCAGGGAGGCCCGTTCGGTACCGAAGGCCCGTACCCGTACCCCGGCCCGTACGAGAGCGGCGTTGAGCTCCGCCGGGTCGGGCGGCCCGCCGGGCGACGCCGGGACGTCCCCGGTCACCCGCTCCTGCGTCACCACGAGGTCGGTCACGCCGTGCTCCTTGAGCACCCGCACCGCGTCGGAGGTGTCGGGCGTTTCGACCACCAGCCGTCCGCGGGCGCCCGCGGACAGCGCGGCGACCGTGCCCTGGGTGACGAGCCGGCCGCGTGCCATCACCGCGGCGTGCGTGCAGACCTGTTCGATCTCGTCGAGGAGGTGGGACGAGAGGAAGACGGTGGTGCCGTCGCCGGCCAGCTCCCGGACGAGCGTACGGATCTCGCGCATCCCCTGCGGGTCCAGGCCGTTGGTCGGCTCGTCCAGTACGAGCAGCTCACGGGGCTGGAGGAGCGCCGCGGCCAGGCCCAGCCGCTGCTTCATGCCCAGCGAGTAGGCGCGGGCCTTCTTGCGGGACGCGGCGGCCAGCCCGACCCGTTCGAGCGCGCTGTCCACCCGCTGTGCGCGGGTGCGGGGGTCGGCGTCCGGGTCGGCCGCGTCGTACCGGACGAGGTTGTCGCGCCCGCTGAGGAAGCCGTACAGGGCCGGCCCCTCGATGAGGGCGCCGACCCTGGGCAGCACCCGGCGGGCCGCCCGCGGCATCGGCTCGCCGAGCAGCCGGGTCCCGCCGGCGGACGGCTCGATCAGGCCGAGCAGCATCCGGATGGTGGTGGTCTTGCCCGAGCCGTTGGGGCCGAGGAAGCCGAAGACGCTGCCGCGCGGTACGGCGAGGTCGAGCCGGTCGACGGCGAGCTGCCCGCCGCGGTACGTCTTCGTCAGGCCGTGGGTCTCGATCACCCGGTCCGCGGCGGGCGGCTGTGTCATCGGCTCCCCCATGTGGTCGCGCCTGTGGCCGCGGCCGGTCGCGCCGGCGGCCCCGGGGCGTGGGGCGGGCGGGCCGGCCCGCCCCACGCCGTTTCCGTCACTTGGCGGACTCGGCCGCCTTGATCAGGGACTCCTTGTCCACGGCACCGGCGTAGACCGAGCCGTCGTCCGTCACCAGGGCGTTGACCAGGCGGGTGCTGAAGAGGCGGCCGGAGCCGAATGTCCCGTTGACCTTCTCGCCCAGGCTGTCCAGCAGCTTGGCCGCCTCACCGGAGGCGTTCTTGCCGGAGAGGCCCGGGCCGGCGCCCTTGAGGTGGGCGATCGAGGTCCAGCCGGAGCCGATGACGTCGACGCCCTTGCCCTTGCCGGCGTTCTTGCCGTCCAGGCCGTACCGGCCCAGGATGCCCTTCAGGTCCTCGGCCGTCCGCTGCCCCTCGGCACGCTGCTTCGCGCGGGCCCGGTCGCCGTCCACGACCTTGGCGTCCTTCGGCGGCTTGAAGTCGAAGGTGCCGGCCGCGGGCTTGGCGAAGTCGACGGAGGTGAAGCCCACGTCGACCGCCGCGGCGCCGCCGCCCTTGGGCGTGAGCGTGAACTTCAGCGGTACGCCGGTCTCGGCGTCCACCGAGATCCGGATCGAGTCGACGGTGGAGCCGGCCTGCTTGGGCTTGACCGAGAGCTGGTACGCGTCCCGCCCGGCCACCTTGGCCGTGCCGTCGACGGTCACCGAGGTGGTGTCGCCGACCGCGTCGAGTGCCTTCTTGGCCAGCTCCTGCGGGGTGGCGTTCTTCAGGTCGCCGGACGTACCGGCGTCACCGGACTTGCCGGACTTGTCCGAACCGTGCTGCCGGTCCTTGCCCGCTTCGGCCGGGACCGTGCTGTGGTACGCGGTGTTGCTCTTGCTGTCGTAGCCCCAGATGTCCCGGCCGTTGTGCACCAGGTTGTACTCGGCGGCCTTGCCGACGACCGAGACCCGCTGCTTGTCCGGCCCGTCGGCGGCGACGCGCAGCGTGTGCGACCCGGACGCCAGATCCATCAGCTGGTTCTGCGGGCTCGCGGAGGAGCCCGCGCCGCCGTCCTCGGCACCCGAATCCTTGCCGTCCTGACCGGCGGACCCGCCGCCGAAGGCACCGGCGGAGGCACCCGTCAGGGACGGCAGTCCCAGATCGGTGCTGGTGCGGACGGTGCCGGACAACTGCTGCACGTCCGAGGCGGCGACCTTGGCTATCAGGTCCTGCGCGGAGATCTTCGGCAGATCCGGGGAGCCGGAGCCGGCGAACGCCGGGACCAGCCCGATCGAGGCCGCCGTGACGCCCACGACGGCGGCCGGGACCGCGTACCGCATCGTCCTGCGGCGCCTCGCGGAGCGCCCCCCGTCCCCGTCCCACTCGTCGGTGACCTGTGTCGGTTGGTTCCGTGGCATGTGCCTTACCTCCGTCGTAAGCGGCGGCCTGCTGCGCGACGCACTCGTCGCCACTCCCGGGCTCATTGTGACCCGTTCCGCCGCGGCGTGGTGCTCCCAATCCCACCAAACCGGCCAGCCGTACGCGTCAGCCCCGGGGGCCAACTCCTCGTACTCCGGTGGGATGACCTCACATCACCGCAGAGCGGAACCGGTATGACCAAAGTCGGAGGGGACCCTAGGGGGGGTACCGGAGGTCACCCCGCTCGGTGCACCACCGAGTCGCACAGCCCTTCCAGGGCGGCCTTCGCCATGCACTCCGGCAGCGGCGCCAGCGTGGCCCGCGCCTCCTCCGCGTAGCGCACCGTGTCGCGGCGGGCCTGCTCCAGCGCCGGGTGGGCGCGCAGTCCGGCCAGCGCCTCGGCGTGCCGGGCGTCGTCGGTCAGGTCACCGGCCAGCACATCGCGCAGCTCACGGTCCTTGTCGGTGCCGTGCTCGCTGTCTGCCAGGGCGCGCAGGTGCAGGACCGGCAGGGTCGGGATGCCCTCGCGCAGGTCGGTGCCGGGCGTCTTGCCGGACTCGTGGGAGTCGCTGGCGATGTCCAGGACGTCGTCGGCGAGCTGGAAGGCGGTGCCGAGGCGTTCGCCGTACTGGGTCAGGATGTTGACGGTGGTCTCGTCGGCGCCGGACATCATCGCGCCGAAGCGGCCGGCGACCGCGATCAGCGAGCCGGTCTTGCCCGCGATGACGTCCAGGTAGTGCTCGATCGGGTCGCGGCCGTCGCGCGGTCCCGCCGTCTCCAGGATCTGGCCGGTCACCAGGCGCTCGAACGCCTCGGCCTGGATGCGTACGGCCTCCGGGCCGAGGTCGGCCAGTATGTGCGAGGCGCGCGCGAAGAGGAAGTCGCCGGTCAGTACGGCCACGGAGTTGCCCCAGCGGGCGTTGGCGCTGGCCACCCCGCGGCGTACGTCCGCCTCGTCCATGACGTCGTCGTGGTACAGCGTCGCCAGGTGCGTGAGCTCCACGACGACGGCCGAGGGGACGACGCCCGGCGTGTGCGGGTCGCCGAACTGCGCGGCGAGCATCACCAGCAGCGGCCGGAACCGCTTGCCACCTGCGCGGACGAGGTGCTGCGCGGCCTCGGTGATGAACGGCACGTCGCTTTTGGTGGCCTCCAGCAGGCCTTCCTCGACAGCCGCCAACCCGGCCTGGACATCGGCCTCAAGAGCCTGGTCCCGCACGCTCAGCCCGAAGGGCCCGACGACGGTCACGAGGGGTACTCCTGTCTGCTGACGATCAAACGGATTGTCGATCTGTCGCTGTCTCCACCATTGGCCAGCGTATCCGGTCGCTGTTGGATCACCGTGAGCGCCCGCCCCTCCGACGCGCTCGTACGGTGTGCGTACCGTTCGACGCCCCGTGCGGGCACGACGGACGGCCGCCCGGTATATCCGTTAACCACTAATGATGCCGGTTTGCCGCAGCAGAAAAGAGAGCAGGAGCACCCGGCCTCCCGCGGCAGGGTGCTCCTCCCGGCCGTCCTGGCCGGGGCGCTCGGGCCCCCACGTCCCGGCCACCGGTCAGGCCCCTCGGGTCAACGCGTTCCGGCCACCGCCCCCGCCACCCGCCGGGACGCGAACTCCGTGCCGCAGACGAAGCGCATGACGGGCCCGAAGGACGCCGCCGCCGGCAGGCCCGTGAAGTGCAGGCCGGGGACCGAGGAGCCGAAGCCCGCGTCCAGCCGGGGCCCGCCGCCGCTCACGGTGACGCCGGTGCGCAGGCCCTGGCCGAGGAAGTCCATCGCCGCCAGGTCGACCCGGTAGCCGGTGGCGGCCAGGACGTGATCGGCGGCGAGTTCGCCGGTGCGGCCGTCGGGGCCTCGCAGCGTCAGGACCGGGCGGCCGTCCTCGACCCGCGCCCGTACGATCCGCCGCCCCGCCGTGACCTGGACGCGCCCCACGAAGCGGTCCCGCAGCCACCAGGCGCCCAGCGGCCCCAGCACCCGGCGCACCAGGTAACGCCGGGCCGGCGCGGGCAGGTGGCGGAAACCGCCCGCGTGGTACGTGAACGCGTACAGCGACCACGCGTTGCCGAACGGTGACTCGGGCCGCAGCCGGGGCTGCCGGTCCGGCGGCGCGCCGAAGCCCACCGCCGTACGCCCGCGTGCCACGACCCGTACGGACCGGGCGCCGGACTCGGCGAGCAGCACCGCGCTCTCCAGCGCCGACTGCCCGGCGCCGACCACCACCACGTCCCGGCCCGCGAAGGCCGACAGGTCACGGTGCTGGGAGCTGTGCGAGACGGGCCCGGTGGGGGACGGCCCGTCCGGCACCGCGGCGGCCAGTTCACGCGGCAGCCGGGCGAAGCCGGTCAGCCCGGTGGCCACGACGACCGCCCGCGCCCGGAACTGCTCGCCGCTGTCCAGTTTCAGCTCGAAGTGGCCGGAACTCCGGCCGGTTCCGCCGGACCGCCGGTCGACCGAGACGACCCGCACCTGCTCCAGGCCGGGAACCAGCCGTTCCTGGAACCACTCGCCGTACCGCACGAAGGTCTCGACCGGAATGATGTCCCAGTCGGACTCGTAGTGCCGCCCCCCGGTCTCGCCGCAGAAGTCCTGAAGTGTGTGCCCGGCCTGCGGGGCGTCGATGGTGGACGCCACCGGTGTCGACTTGAGCAGCATTCCGGCGGGCATGTGCTCGCGCCAGCTCACCATCGGCCGCCCGAAGACGCGCACGGGCACGCCCCGCGCGCGCAGGTGCGCCGCCGTCGACAGGCCGTACGGACCGGCTCCGATGACCGCTACCGGAGTGTTCACGTGCGTTCCCCTCCCCAGGGTGTTGCTTGTCCGGCAGCGCTCTCCGCTGCCCTGGCGGGGAACTGCCGCACGGCTCCCCCACGCTCTCCCGCTGATCCCTCGCTCTCCCCCACTGATCGGCACCCCGCACCGCTACGGCCGCGCCCTGTCGAACGCCCCGCTGACCGCCGCCGTCCGCGCGCGCCTGCTCGCGCGCCGCAGCTCGACCAGGTGCCGGGCCCCCGGCCCGACGAACCGGGCCAGCATCGTGAAGAACGGCTTGAGG
Source organism: Streptomyces sp. NPDC030165 (assembly GCF_055573595.1). NCBI lineage: Bacteria > Bacillati > Actinomycetota > Actinomycetes > Kitasatosporales > Streptomycetaceae > Streptomyces > Streptomyces sp. NPDC030165. Next base: position 578,975 of record NZ_JBVIBD010000002.1, read on the forward strand.
TCGTCGGCGGCCAGCCACGCCAGCTCGGTGCCTGCGGCGCGGCGCGGCGCGTGCGGCGTCGTGTAGCCGCTGCGCCGGTACGCGACCAGCGCCGGCAGGTCGATGTTCTCCACGACGAACCGCTGCCCGGCGCGCTGCTCCGCCTCCGGGACCTTGCGTCCGGTGAGGTCCAGGTGCTGGGCCCGTACGACGTCGATGCCCGCCTCGTTCTCGAACAGCCGGAACTGGGCGCCCATCCGCGGGTTGAAGTCCAGCAGCTTGTAGTCGCCGTCCCGCCGGTCGTAGCGCCAGTCCAGGTCCACGATGCCGCTGAAGCCGATGCGCTTGACGAACTGGGCGGTCATCTCGGCCAGTTCCGGGTTGTCGACGACGTACGCGCAGGCCGTCATGCCCGCGTGCGGTGGCCAGGAACGCACCTTGACACCGGTGAACAGGCTCAGCGCGGCGCTGTCCGCGTCGAAGTACGCGTGCACGATCCAGTCCTCGGCCTCCTCCCGCGGCAGGTACTCCTGGAGGATCACGTCCGGCCGCGGTCCCCAGTCCCGGGCCAGGCCGATCAGCTGGCCGGGGCCCGAGATCCGGGTGGTGCCGGCGACCGAGGGGTGCCGCCGCCGCTGGAACGCCTCCCGGTTCTTGGCCACGACCGGGAAGCGCGCCTGCGCGGCGAAGTGCTCGATGTCGGCGAGCGACTCCGGAAAGGCGGCCGCCGGTGTCGGTACGCCGTGCTCGACGCAGAGTTCGTACAGCCCCTGTTTGCTGGCCAGGCGGCGCGGTAAACACGCTTCGGCGCGCGGGAACAGGAAATGGCCGCGGAGGACGTCGGCGTATTCCCCTATCAGGACGGCGGCCTCTTCGTCGGTCGGTATCAGGACCGTGGGCCGTCCGATGCGCTTGCCGATGCGCACCAGCACTTCGGCGAGCTGCTGCGGGTCCTCCCGCCCGGTGGTCGGCCAGACGCAGCGCCCGTGCAGATAACGCGAGGTGGCGGCGGGTGTGAACCGGTCCTCGGTGATCGCGTACATGGGTACGCCGAGGCGCCCCAGACTGCGGATCGCCCCCACCCCGCCATGGTGCAGCGGATAGTCGCCGATCTTCACGATGAGCCCCGGAACGGTCCGGTCCACCGCGAACGCTGTGCTGCTCCGAGCCACCTGACCCCCCAACGGCGCGCGTCCCGCCCCGGCCGCGCCTCGCAAGGAAGTTAGAGCCGAACTGACCGCATCGGCACCGCTTTTCAGGACATTGCAAACTCTTTTAGGGCGCTTTGCCAACACATTCCGCTCGGTTCCGTTTCACTTCTGCCGCCACGCTCCTTCGCGTCACCTCCGCCCCCACCCCCTCCACGGCGGCACCAGCTGTCCGACCGGCCATCCCCTCAGGGCCCGTTGGGCCGTAACCTGATCGACGGGCCCGCCGGCCGGGCCCGCGGCCACAGGTGACGCACGCGAGAGACCACGCGAGGAGCCGTACATGTCCGAGCACCACCCGCTCGACCTGCCCGAGGACCACCCCTTCGGGCCGCACACCCTGCCCTACGGCGTCTTCAGTACGGCCGACGCGCCGGACCGGCGCCGCATCGGCGTGCGCTACGGCGACCACGTACTCGACCTCGACGCGCTCGCCGCCACCTCCGGGTCGCCGCACGCCGACCTGCTCGCCGCGCCGACCCTGAACCCGCTGCTCGCCGCAGGCCGCGACATCTGGCGGGCCGTACGCGAGGCCGTCCGCACGGCCGTCACCGACCCCGCGCACCGCGCCACCACCGAGTCGCTGCTGATCCCGCTGACCGCCGTGACGCTGCACCTGCCGTTCGACGTCGCGGACTACGTCGACTTCTACGCCAGCGAACATCACGCCACCAACGTCGGCCGGATCTTCCGCCCGGACGCCGACGCGCTCACCCCCAACTGGAAGCACCTGCCGATCGGTTACCACGGCAGGTCCGGCACCGTCGTGGTCTCCGGCACCCCGGTCGTCCGGCCCAGCGGCCAGCGCAAGGCACCGGCCGACACGGCGCCCTCCTTCGGACCCTCCCGGCGGCTGGACATCGAGGCAGAGGTCGGCTTCGTCGTCGGCACGCCGTCCGTGCTCGGCGAGCCGGTCGGCCTGGCCGGCTTCCGCGACCACGTCTTCGGCGTCTGCCTGGTCAACGACTGGTCGGCGCGCGACATCCAGGCCTGGGAGTACGTGCCGCTCGGCCCCTTCCTCGGCAAGTCCTTCGCCACCTCCGTATCCGCGTGGATCACGCCGCTGGACGCGCTGGACCACGCCCGCACGGCACCGCCCGCCCGGGACGTGCCCGTACTCCCCTATCTGGATGACACGGACGCCGAGCCGGGCGGTATCGACCTGCGCATCCAGGTGGACATCAACGGCGCGACCGTCGCCCGCCCGCCCTTCTCCGCCATGTACTGGACGGCCGCCCAGCAGCTCACCCACATGACCGTCAACGGTGCCTCGCTGCGCACCGGCGACCTCTACGCCTCCGGCACGGTCTCCGGCCCCGAGCCGGACCAGCTCGGCTGCCTCCTCGAACTCACCCAGGGCAAGGGCCCGTTCCTGGAGGACGGCGACGAGGTCACGCTGACCGCCTGGGCGCCGGGCCCGGAGGGTTCCCGGATCGGGCTGGGCGATGTCACCGGACGTATCCGGCCCGCGCGTACGTCATGACCGGACACGGGGCGGGGAGCCGGCCCGGCGGCGCGCCGGAAGGCCCGTACGGGAGCGGCGCGGACGGATCGGGCCGGGGTCCCACGCTGCCCGAGGAACTGCTGCTCCTCGCCCTGGACCCGGCACGGGGCAAGCCGCTGAACGATCCGTCCCACCTGCGGTACGGCCTGGCCGGCGCCGCCCTCGCGGAGCTGGACCGGGCCGGACGGATCACCGAGGGCCGCGGCGGCCGGATCGTCGTGGGCAACCCGCTGCCCCTCGGAGACCTGGTGCTGGACGCCGCGCTGGCCACCCTGACCGCCGGCAAGGACGGTGACGTCAAGGTCCGGCGGTGGGTGCGGAGCGCGGCGCGCGGCATCGACGAGGTGTGCCGGCAGCGACTGGAACAGCGCGGTGCGATCCGCCGGGAGTCCCACCGCGCGCTCGGCCTGTTCCGTTACGAGCGGCTGGCGGCCGGTCCGGCGGACCTCGCCGGACCGGCCCGCGACCGGTTCAAGAGCGCCGCGGCCACCGGCTTCGCGGACCCGCGCGACCGGGTGCTGGCCGCGCTGGTCTCGGCCACCCACCTGGACCGCAAGCTGGAGCCGGGCCGGGACCGGCGGGCCGTACGGCGTGACCTGAAAGCGCTGGCCCGTGAACACTGGATCGCCCGCGCGGTGGCGTCCGCGGTCTACCAGGACGAGGCCGCGGTCAGCAGCTGAGGCGCCCCGGGACACCGGTCGCCGGCCTCGGCAGCTCCCCGCCCGGCCCCCGGGAGGTCACGGCAGCGCGCCGACTTCGTAGCGACGCTGCCGCAATCCCAGCGGCTCCGCCCGATACGGAACCGGACCGCGCGCCGCGTTGCTAGCCTCGCGTCTCCTGCCCCACAACGGAGGAGACGTACGTGCGCAAGACAGCACAGATCGCCGGGACGGCCGCCATGGCCGCACTGCTGCTCAGCGGCTGCGGCAGCAGCGGCGGAGGCGGCAAGAGCGGCGCGGCGGACGAGGCCGGCAAGGCGCCCACCGCGGCCCCGTCGCAGACCGCCGGCGGCAGGCCCGCCGACGGCGCCGGCAGCCTCGACGGCGCCTGGATCGCCAACACCGGCGACTCGCACCTCACCCTCGTGCTCTACCGGGGCATCGCCTCCATGGGCCTCGGCGCGGACGCCGGGACGGCCTGCCAGGGCAAGGTGGAAACGGCGGGCGCCACGGTGATCGCCCTGAAGTGCATGGGCGGCCACACCACCCGCACCCTGGGCACCGTCACGCCGGGCACCGACGGCAAGACGCTGAAGGTGCGCTGGAAGGACGGGCCGACCGACGAGTTCACCAAGGCCGAGGGCAAGCTCAAGCTGCCCGGAACGCCGAGCCTGCCCGCGGGCGTACCGCGCTCCTGACGGCCGATCAGGCACCGGGCGGCGCCGGGACCCTGACCGGCGCGAACGGCTCAGGGCCGCCGCGAACGGCGCAGGGCCGCTACGCCACCAGGGGTGTTTCCGGGGCGGCGCCGGGAAAGACGCCATACGCTGAGCCATATTCACTCCGAGTAGTTGCTCGACACCGACAACCACGAGGAGTCACGAGATGCGCCTGCGCACCTCCGTCGCCGCCGCCTTCGGAGCGGCCGTACTCGCCCTGACCACCCCCACCTCCGCCTACGCCGCCGTCGGCGTCTTCTCCTACGGCTTCAACACCGGCGACAAGCTGGACCAGCGCGCAGCTCTCTTCAACCCGCCGGGCAAGGAGTGCATCACCCTCAAGCTGCCGGACGGCGCCGACTTCGCCTACGCCGCGCGCAACCGCACGAACGCCACCGTGACCCTCTTCGCCGACGACGACTGCAGCAGCGACACCTTCTTCGTCGTCCCGTCCGGCGAGTCCGCCCCGAAGAAGGTCCTGGTCCGCTCGGTGCTGTTCTCCCGCTGAGCCAGCTCTTCCCGCACTGATCTGCGCCTTTCGCACTCCGGCCGGCCCTCCTCGCACGTTGCTTCAGGCCGCGCCGGTCTCCCTCGTCCGAGTGGCGCAACGGCCGCCGTCCGGCACCCCCGCAGGGGCACCGGACGGCGGCCGTGGAGCAGACGCCGTACGGCGGCGTCACCGCTCAGCGCACGAACACTCCCGCCTGGCCCGCCAGGTCGAGGAAGTACTGCGGCGCCAGGCCCAGCACCAGCGTGACCGCGACACCGACCGCGATGGCCGTCATGGTCAGCGGGCTGGGCACCGCCACCGTCGGGCCGTCCGCCTTCGGCTCGTCGAAGAACATCAGCACGATCACGCGGATGTAGAAGAACGCGGCGATGGCGGACGAGAGGACACCGACCACGACCAGCCAGCCCGCGCCGCTCTCCGCCGCCGCCTTGAACACCGCGAACTTCCCGGCGAAACCCGAGGTCAGCGGGATACCGGCGAAGGCCAGCAGGAACACCGCGAAGACCGCCGCCGTCAGCGGCGAGCGCCGGCCCAGCCCCGCCCACTTCGACAGGTGCGTCGCCTCGCCGCTCGCGTCCCGCACCAGCGTGACCACCGCGAACGCGCCGAGCGTCACGAAGGAGTACGCCGCCAGGTAGAACAGCACGGACGAGATGCCGTCCTCGTTGGCGGCGATCACACCGGCCAGGATGAACCCGGCGTGCGCGATGGAGCTGTACGCCAGCAGGCGCTTGATGTCGGTCTGGGTGATCGCGACAATCGCGCCGCCCAGCATCGTGACGATCGCGATGCCCCACATGACCGGCCGCCAGTCCCAGCGCAGCCCCGGCAGGACCACGTACAGCAGCCGCAGCAGCGCGCCGAACGCGGCGACCTTGGTGGCCGCCGCCATGAAACCGGTCACCGGGGTCGGCGCGCCCTGGTAGACGTCCGGTGTCCACATGTGGAACGGCACCGCGCCGACCTTGAACAGCAGCCCCATCAGCACCAGCGCCGCGCCGATCAGCAGCAGCGCGTCGTTGCCCATGGTGTCGGCCAGCGCCGGGTTGATCTGCTTGGCGCCGTCGCTGACGACCTCCGCGATACCGGAGTACGTGACCGTGCCCGCGTACCCGTACAGCAGCGCGATACCGAACAGCAGGAACGCCGACGAGAACGCGCCGAGCAGGAAGTACTTCACCGCGGCTTCCTGCGACAGCAGCCGCTGGCGGCGGGCCAGCGCGCACAGGATGTACAGCGGGAGGGAGAAGACCTCCAGCGCGACGAAGAGGGTCAGCAGGTCGTTGGCGGCGGGGAAGACCAGCATCCCGCCGACCGCGAACAGCGCGAGCGGGAACACCTCGGTGGTGGCGAATCCCGCCTTGACCGCGGCCTGTTCGGCCGCACCGCCGGGCACCGCCGCGGCCTGCGCCGCGAAGGAGTCCACCCTCCTGCCGTGCGCGGCCGGGTCGAGCCGGCGCTCGGCGAAGGTGAACGTGGCGACCAGCGCCACCAGCAGGATCGTGCCCTGGAGGAAGAGCGCCGGGCCGTCCACGGCGATGGCGCCCATCGCCGTGATCTTCGCCTTGGTGGTGCCGAAGCCGCCTGCCGCCAGCCCCACCACGGCCGCGAACCCGGCGGCCAGCGCGAGCACGGACAGCAGGAGCTGCGCGTAGTAGCGGCTGCGGCGCGGCAGGAACGCCTCCAGGACGATGCCGACGACCGCGGCCCCCAGCACGATCAGCGCCGGGGCCAGCTGGGCATACTCGATCTTCGGCGCCGGGATCCTGGCCGGCGCCTCGGCCGCAATGGTCCACAGGCTGTGGACACTCGCCACGGAACTCACTTCGCGGCCTCCGCATCTGCCTTCACGGGTACGTCGGGGCGGGGATCGTGCCGGTCGACGACGGACAGGGTGTGGTCCACCGCCGGGTTGACGAGGTCCGTCAGCGGCTTCGGGTAGACACCGAGGAACAGCAGCAGCGCGATCAGCGGGGCGACGACCGCCAGCTCCCGCGCCTTGAGGTCGGGCATCGCCCGCACCTCGGCCTTCACCGGGCCGGTCATGGTCCGCTGGTAGAGGACCAGGACGTACAGCGCGGCGAGCACGATGCCGACGGTGGCCACGATCCCCACGGCCGGATAGCGGCTGAACGTGCCCACCAGCACCAGGAATTCGCTGACGAACGGCGCCAGACCCGGCAGCGACAGCGTCGCCAGACCGCCCACCAGGAACGTGCCGGCCAGCACCGGCGCGACCTTCTGCACCCCGCCGTAATCGGCGATCAGCCGCGAGCCGCGCCGCGAGATCAGGAACCCGGCGACCAGCATCAGCGCCGCCGTCGAGATGCCGTGGTTGACCATGTACAGCGTCGCGCCGCCCTGGCCCTGGCTCGTCATCGCGAAGATGCCCATGATGATGAAGCCGAAGTGCGAGATCGAGGCGTACGCGATCAGGCGCTTGATGTCGCGCTGGCCGACCGCGAGCAGCGCCCCGTACAGGATGCTGATCAGCGCGAGGACCAGGATCGCCGGCGTCGCCCAGCTGCTGGCCTCCGGGAAGAGCTGGAGGCAGAAGCGGAGCATCGCGAACGTGCCGACCTTGTCGACCACCGCGGTGATCAGTACGGCCACCGGTGCCGTGGACTCGCCCATCGCGCCCGGCAGCCAGGTGTGCAGCGGCCACAGCGGCGCCTTCACCGCGAAGGCGAAGAAGAAGCCGAGGAACAGCAGCCGTTCCGTGCCGGTGCCGAGCGCCAGCTCGCCGTCCGCCCGGGCCTGGACGATCTCCGCCAGCGAGAACGTGCCGCTGCCGAGCTGGTCGGCGGTGGCCGCGTACAGCCCGATCACCGCGGCCAGCATGATCAGACCGCCGGCCAGGTTGTAGAGCAGGAACTTCACGGCGGCCTGCGAGCGCAGTGTCGCGCTGCGCTCCTCGCCGTCCGCCCCGGCCCGGTCCCCGAAGCCGCCGATGAGGAAGTACATCGGGATGAGCATGGCTTCGAAGAAGATGTAGAAGAGGAACACGTCGGTGGCCTCGAAGGAGATGACCACCATCGCCTCGACGGCGAGCACCAGCGCGAAGAAGCCCTGGGTGGGGCGCCAGCGCTGGTTGGGTGTCGCCTCCTCCAGGGGGTCGGCGTCGTGCCAGCCCGCCAGGATGACGAACGGGACCAGCAGCGCGGTCAGCGCGATGAGCGCCACCGCGATGCCGTCCACACCCAGCTCGTAGCGGACACCGAAGTCCTTGATCCAGGCATGTGACTCGGTGAGCTGGAACGGGCCCTTCGCCCCCGCGTCGAAGCGGACCGCGACCACCGCGGCCAGCACCAGCGTGGCCAGCGAGAAGAGCAGCGCCAGCCACTTGGCGGCGGTGCGCCGGGCGGCGGGCACCGCGGCGGTGGCGATCGCACCGATCGCCGGGACCGCCGCGGTGGCCGTCAGAAGGGGAAACGACATGGCTCAGACACCCCTCATCAGCAGGGTCGCGGCGATCAGCACGGCCGCACCGCCCAACATCTGTACCGCGTACGAGCGGGCGAAGCCGTTCTGCGCCTGGCGCAGCAGGCTGGAGAGGCCGCCCATCGACGCCGCCGTGCCGTTGACCGCGCCGTCCACGACGGAGTGGTCCAGCTGGACCAGGGCGCGGGTCAGCTCGCCGCCGCCACGCACCAGCACGACGTGGTTGAAGTCGTCCTGGAGCAGGTCGCGGCGGGCTGCCCGGGTCAGCAGCGAACCGCGCGGGGCGACGGCCGGTACCGGTTTGCGCCCGTACTTCAGGTAGGCGAGCGCGACGCCGAGGACCATCACCGCGATCGTGGCGGTGGTGATCGCTGTGGCGCCGATCGGCGGGTGCCCGTGCTCGAAGGAGGTGACCGGCTCCAGCCAGGTCACGAACGCCTCGTTGATGCTGAACAGTCCGCCCGCGAACACCGATCCGACGGCCAGCAGGATCATCGGGACCGTCATGGACTTGGGGGACTCGTGCGGGTGCGGCGGGGTGTACTCGCCCCTGGTCTCGGCCGCGGGCTCCACCGACGGCTCGGCGGGGGACGGCGTCGGCGCCTTGCGCCAGCGCTCCTCGCCGAAGAACGTCATCAGCATCACCCGCGTCATGTAGAACGCGGTGATCGCGGCGCCCAGCAGGGCCGCGCCGCCGAGAATCCAGCCCTCCGTACCGCCCTTGGCGAACGCCGCCTCGATGATCTTGTCCTTGGAGAAGAAACCGGACAGTCCCGGGAAGCCGATGATCGCCAGATAGCCGAGGCCGAAGGTGATGAACGTGACGGGCATGTACCTGCGCAGGCCGCCGTAACGGCGCATGTCCACCTCGTCGTTCATGCCATGCATCACCGAGCCGGCGCCGAGGAAGAGACCCGCCTTGAAGAAGCCGTGGGTGACCAGGTGCATGATCGCGAAGGCGTAGCCGATCGGACCGAGCCCGGCGGCCAGGATCATGTAGCCGATCTGCGACATCGTCGAGCCCGCCAGGGCCTTCTTGATGTCGTCCTTCGCGCAACCGACGATCGCACCGAACAGCAGCGTCACCGCGCCGACCACCACGACGGCGGTCTGCGCGGCCGGCGCGCCGTTGAAGATTGCCCCGGAGCGGGTGATCAGGTAGACGCCGGCGGTCACCATCGTCGCCGCGTGGATCAGGGCGGAGACCGGGGTCGGGCCCTCCATCGCGTCGCCGAGCCAGGACTGGAGCGGGACCTGCGCCGACTTGCCGCAGGCGGCGAGCAGCAGCATCACGCCGATGGCGGTGAGCTTGCCCTCGGACGTCTCGCCCGCCGCGCCCAGCACCGGGCCGAACGCGAACGTCCCGAACGTGGTGAACATCAGCATGATCGCGATGGACAGGCCGACGTCACCGACGCGGTTGACCAGGAACGCCTTCTTCGCCGCCGTCGCCGCGCTGGGCTTGTGCTGCCAGAAGCCGATGAGCAGGTACGAGGCCAGGCCCACGCCCTCCCAGCCGACGTACAGCAGCAGGTAGTTGTCGGCGAGGACGAGCAGCAGCATGGCCGCGAGGAAGAGGTTCAGGTAGCCGAAGAAGCGGCGGCGCCGCTCGTCGTGCTCCATGTAGCCGACCGAGTAGATGTGGATCAGCGATCCGACACCGGTGATCAGCAGGACGAACGTCATGGACAGCTGGTCGAGCTGGAAGGCCACGTCCGCCTGGAAGCCGCCGACCGGGATCCAGCTGAACAGGTGCTGGTGCAGGGTACGGTGCTCGGCGTCGCGGCCCAGCAGCTCCGTGAACAGGGGTACGGCCAGGGCGAAGGACGCCAGCGCGAGCAGCGTGCCGAGCCAGTGGCCGGCCCGGTCCAGTCTCCTGCCGCCGCACAGCAGCAGGGCCGCACCGAGCAGCGGCGCCGCGACGAGCAGGGCGATCAAGTTCTCCACGTTTACGACCCCTTACAGCTTCATCAGGCTGGCGTCGTCGACCGAGGCCGTGTGGCGGGTGCGGAAGATGGACACGATGATCGCCAGGCCCACCACGACCTCGGCCGCGGCGACGACCATCGTGAAGAACGCGATGATCTGTCCGTCCAGGTTTCCGTGCATCCGCGAGAACGCCACGAAGGCGAGGTTGCAGGCGTTGAGCATCAGCTCGATGCACATGAACACCACGATGGCGTTCCGCCTGATCAGCACCCCGGCCGCACCGATGGTGAACAACAGGGCGGCGAGGTAGAGGTAGTTGACCGGGTTCATCGCTTCGCCTCCTCGCTGCGGCCCAGCCACTCTTCGGAGCGCTGTTCCAGCGCCTTCAGCTCGTCCAGCGACTCGGCGGAGACGTCGCGGATCTGGCCGCGCCCGCGCAGCGTCGGATTGACGGTCTGCTCGGACGGGGTGCCGTCGGGGAGCAGGCCGGGCACGTCCACGGCGTTGTGCCGGGCGTAGACGCCGGGCGCGGGTAGCGGCGGGATGTGCTTGCCCTCGCGGATACGGGCCTCGGACTGCTCGCGCTGGGTCCTGGCGCGCTCCGTGCGCTCGCGGTGCGTCAGGACCATCGCGCCGACCGCCGCCGTGATCAGCAGTGCGCCGGTGACCTCGAAGGCGAAGACGTACTTGGTGAAGATCAGAGCCGCCAGGCCCTGCACGTTGCCCCCGGCGTTGGCCTCGCCGAGCCCGTTGAAGTGTTTGAGCGAGGCGTTGCCGAGGCCGGCGATGAGCAGGATGCCGAAGCCGAGGCCGCAGGCGGCGGCCAGCCAGCGCTGGCCCTTGAGTGTCTCCTTGAGGGAGTCGGCCGCCGTGACGCCGACGAGCATGACGACGAAGAGGAACAGCATCATGATCGCGCCGGTGTAGACGACGATCTGCACGACGCCGAGGAAGTACGCGCCGTTGGCGAGGTAGAACACCGCGAGGATGATCATGGTGCCGGCCAGCGACAGGGCACTGTGCACGGCGCGCTTCATCAGGATCGTGCACAGCGCGCCGAGCACCGCGACCGTACCGAGGATCCAGAACTGCACCGCCTCGCCCGTGGACGCCGCGGCGGCCAGAGAGGTCGTCGTCACCGGGTCACCTCCCGGGCGGCGGGCTCGTCGGGGCCGAAGGTGGCCGCGGCCTCCTGGGGCGCCGCGGTGTCCGTACCGCCCTCCCCTTCGGCCGTCTCGCCCTTGGAGACGGCCACCTGCCGCACCGTGCCCGGCGCGGCCTCCGTCACCAGGCCCCGGTAGTAGTCCTTCTCAGTCATCCCGGGGTGGATGGCGTGCGGGGAGTCGACCATGGTGTCCTCCAGCCCCGCGAGCAGCTCTTCCTTGGTGTAGATGAGCGATTCGCGGGTCCGGTCGGCGAGTTCGTACTCGTTGGTCATGGTCAGCGCGCGGGTGGGGCACGCCTCGACGCACAGGCCGCACAGGATGCAGCGCAGGTAGTTGATCTGGTAGACGCGGCCGTAGCGCTCGCCGGGGCTGTAGCGCTCCTCGTCCGTGTTGTCGGCGCCCTCGACGTAGATCGCGTCGGCCGGGCAGGCCCAGGCGCACAGCTCGCAGCCGACGCACTTCTCCAGCCCGTCGGGATGCCGGTTGAGCTGGTGGCGGCCGTGGAAGCGCGGCGCCGTCGGTTTCTTCTCCTCCGGATACTGCTCGGTCAGCCGCTTCTTGAACATGGCCTTGAAGGTCACGCCGAAGCCGGCCACGGGGTTCTGGAAGTCAGGCACCGTCGCCCCCCTTTCCGTCCTTGTCGGTTCGGTCACTGACAGGGTCCACCCCGCCACTGACAATCAGCTCGCGGTCACGGCGCGGCCGTCGCCGCGGCACAGGTGGCAGGGTCTGTCCGGGCAGCGGCGGTACGGGGAAGCCGCCCGCCATGGGGTCGAAGGCCGGCTCCTGGTCCGGCTCTTCCTTCTCGCCGCGCCGGAAGAAGTCCGCGACGAGCGAGATGAGCAGTACGGCGATGGCGGCGCCGGCCACGTACAGCACGATCTGCTGGAAGTCGTAGCCCTCGTTCTTCAGGGCCCGTACGGTCGCGACGAGCATCAGCCAGACCATCGAGACCGGGATGAGGACCTTCCATCCCAGCTTCATGAACTGGTCGTAGCGCACACGGGGCAGCGTGCCGCGCAGCCAGATGAAGAAGAACAGCAGCAGCTGCACCTTGATGACGAACCAGAGCAGCGGCCACCAGCCGTGGTTGGCGCCTTCCCAGAAGGTGCTGACCGGGTACGGGGCCTTCCAGCCGCCCAGGAAGAGGGTCACCGCGACCGCCGAGACGGTCACCATGTTGATGTACTCGGCGAGCATGAACATCGCGAACTTGATCGACGAGTACTCGGTGTTGAAGCCGCCGACCAGGTCGCCCTCGGACTCCGGCATGTCGAACGGCGCGCGGTTGGTCTCGCCCACCATGGCGACGATGTAGATGATGAAGGAGACCGGCAGCAGCAGTACGTACCACTTGTCCTGCTGGGACTCCACGATCGTCGAGGTCGACATCGACCCGGAGTAGAGGAAGACCGCCGCGAAGGACAGTCCCATCGCGATCTCGTAAGAGACCATCTGGGCGCACGAGCGCAGGCCGCCGAGCAGCGGGTACGTCGAGCCGGACGACCAGCCGGCCAGCACGATGCCGTAGATGCCGACGGAGGCGGTGGCCAGGATGTACAGCACGCCGATCGGCAGGTCGGTGAGCTGCATCGTGGTCCGCTGGCCGAAGATGGAGATCTCGTTGCCGGCCGGGCCGAAGGGGATCACCGCGACGGCCATGAAGGCCGGTACGGCCGCCACGATCGGCGCGAGGATGTACACCGCCTTGTCGGCCCGCTTGACGACCAGGTCCTCCTTGAGCATCAGCTTGATGCCGTCCGCGAGGGACTGGAGCATGCCCCAGGGGCCGTGCCGGTTCGGGCCGATGCGCAGCTGCATCCACGCGACGACCTTGCGTTCCCAGACGATCGAGAAGAGCACGGTCAGCATGAGGAACGCGAAGCAGAAGACCGCCTTGACGACGACCAGCCACCACGGGTCGCGGCCGAACATCGAGAGGTCCTCCTGGGCCAGCGCGCTGCCGGACAGCGCCAGGTGCTGCATCACGCGTCCACCTCCTTGACCGGTCCGGACGCCGTGCCGGAAGTGCCGTATGCGCCGGAGGCGTCCGGCTCACCGGTCCCGGCCACCGGCGCGACCTTCACCAACTCCCCGGGCCGCGCCCCGGTGTCGGCAGCGACCCCGCCGCCCACCGAGTTCAGCGGCAGCCACACCACCCGGTCGGGCATCGGGGTGACCGCGAGCGGCAGCCGTACGGACCCGGTGGGCCCGGTGACCGCCAGCAGGCCGCCGTCCTTGACGCCGGTCTCCTCGGCGGTGGCCGCGGACATCCGGGCGACGGCCGCGTGCCGCGTACCGGCCAGTGCCTCGTCGCCCTCCTGCATCCGTCCCTGGTCGAGCAGCAGCTTGTGGCCGGCCAGTACGGCTTCGCCGGGTTCCGGCCGGGGCAGCGCGCGGCCGGGCTCCCTGGGGTCGGCGGCGTACGTGCCGTCCCACGGCCCCAGTGCGGTCAGCTCCCGCCGCACCGCCCGTACGTCGGGGAGCGCGAGGTGGACGTCCATCGCGTCGGCGAGCATGTGCAGCACCCGGGCGTCCGGCAGCAGGTGCCGCCGGGACATCTGGTCCGGTTTGAGCGCGGCTTCGAACGGCCGGGCGCGGCCTTCCCAGTTGAGGAAGGTGCCGGACTTCTCGACGGCCGCGGCGACCGGCAGGACGACGTCCGCCCGTTCCGTCACGGCCGTCGGCCGCTGCTCCAGGCTCACCAGGAAGCCCACCGAGTCCAGCGCCTCCAGGGCCCGCGCCGGGTCCGGCAGGTCCGCCGGGTCGACGCCCGCCACCAGGAGGGCGCTCAGTTCCCCGGCGGCCGCCGCGGCCACGATCTGGCCGGTGTCGCGGCCGTGCCGCTGCGGCAGGCCGGCGACGCCCCAGGCGGCGGCGACCTCGTCGCGGGCGCGCGGGTCGGTCGCCGGGCGCCCGCCCGGCAGCAGCCCCGGCAGCGCACCGGCCTCGACGGCGCCGCGTTCGCCGGCCCGCCGTGGAATCCACACCAGCCGGGCCCCGGTCGCGGCGGCGGCCCGTACGGCGGCCGTCAGCGCGCCCGGCACCGCGGCCAGCCGCTCGCCGACGACGATCACCGAGCCCGCGCCGCGCAGCGCCTCGGCCGCGCTGCGGCCCGCGCCTTCCAGGCCCGCCCGGCGCCCGCCACCACCTTCCACGGGAAGGCGCTCCGCGTCCGCCGCCTCATGGCCGGCCAGCGCGTCCAGCCACTCCGTCTCCGTGCCGGGCGCGGCGGGCAGCAGCGTGCCGCCCGCCTTGACCAGGCCGCGCGTCGCGTACGGCGCGAGCCCGAAGGTGCGCTGTCCGTGCTTGCGGTGGGCCTTGCGCAGCCGCAGGAAGACGCCGGGTGCCTCCTCCTCCGCCTCGATCCCGGCGAGCAGGACGGCCGGTGCCTTCTCCAGGTCGGTGTACGAGACTCCCGGGCCCTCCAGGTCGCGGCCCCGTCCGGCGACCCGCGCCGCCAGGAAGTCGGCTTCCTCGGTGCTGTGCGCCCTGGCCCGGAAGTCGATGTCGTTGGTGTCCAGCGCGACCCGCGCGAACTTGGCGTAGGCGTACGCGTCCTCGACGGTCAGCCGGCCTCCGGTCAGCACGCCGGTCCGGCCCCTGGCGGCGCCCAGCCCGCGCGCCGCCGCATCCAGGGCCTCCGGCCAGCTGGCCGTGACCAGTTCGCCGGTCGCGGCGTCCCGCACCATCGGGTGCTCCAGCCGGTCGCGCTGCTGCGCGTACCGGAAGGCGAAGCGCCCCTTGTCGCAGATCCACTCCTCGTTGACCTCGGGATCCTCGGCGGCCAGCCGCCGCATGACCTTGCCGCGCCGGTGGTCCGTACGGGTCGCGCAGCCGCCCGCGCAGTGTTCGCAGACGCTCGGCGAGGACACCAGGTCGAAGGGGCGCGACCGGAAGCGGTACGCGGCCGAGGTCAGCGCGCCGACCGGGCAGATCTGGATGGTGTTTCCGGAGAAGTACGACTGGAACGGGTCGCCCTCGCCCGTGCCGACCTGCTGGAGCGCGCCCCGCTCGATCAGTTCGATCATCGGGTCGCCCGCGACCTGGTTGGAGAAGCGGGTGCAGCGCGCGCACAGCACGCACCGCTCACGGTCCAGCAGTACCTGCCGGGAGATCGGCACCGGCTTGGCGAAGGTGCGCTTCCTGCCCTCGAACCGGGTGTCGGCCTGTCCGGCGGACATGGCCTGGTTCTGCAGCGGGCATTCGCCGCCCTTGTCGCAGACCGGGCAGTCCAGCGGGTGGTTGATCAGCAGCAGTTCCATCACGCCGCGCTGCGCCTTCTCGGCGACGGGTGAGGTGAGCTGCGACTTGACCACCATGCCGTCGGTGCAGGTGATGGTGCAGGAGGCCATCGGCTTGCGCTGGCCCTCCACCTCCACGATGCACTGGCGGCAGGCGCCGGCCGGGTCGAGCAGCGGGTGGTCGCAGAAGCGCGGGATCTCGATGCCGAGGAGTTCGGCGGCCCGGATGACCAGGGTCCCCTTGGGGACGGAGATCTCGATGCCGTCGATCGTCAGCGTGACGAGGTCTTCGGGCGGTACGGCCGCCCCGCCACCCCCGGAGGGCCCCGCGGCGGAGCCGCTGTCGGACCCGGTGGTCGTGACGGTCATGCGTTCACCCCCAGGTGAGCGTCGGTGTCGGCCCAGGCGGTCGACCTGGCGGGGTCGAAGGGGCAGCCCTTGCCGGTGATGTGCTGCTCGTACTCGGCGCGGAAGTACTTCAGCGAGGAGAAGATCGGTGAGGCGGCGCCGTCGCCCAGCGCGCAGAAGGACTTGCCGTTGATGTTGTCGGCGATGTCGTTGAGTTTGTCGAGGTCGCTCATGCGGCCCTTGCCGGCCTCGATGTCGCGCAGCAGCTGGACGAGCCAGTAGGTGCCCTCGCGGCAGGGTGTGCACTTGCCGCAGGACTCGTGCGCGTAGAACTCGGTCCAGCGGGTGACGGCCCGTACGACGCAGGTGGTCTCGTCGAAGCACTGGAGCGCCTTGGTGCCGAGCATCGAGCCCGCGGCGCCGACGCCTTCGTAGTCCAGCGGTACGTCGAGGTGCTCGTCGGTGAACATCGGCGTGGAGGAGCCGCCGGGCGTCCAGAACTTCAGCCGGTGGCCTGGCCGCATGCCGCCGCTCATGTCGAGGAGCTGGCGCAGCGTGATGCCGAGGGGGGCTTCGTACTGGCCGGGATTGGCGACGTGTCCGCTGAGTGAGTACAGCGTGAAGCCCGGGGACTTCTCGCTGCCCATCGTCCTGAACCAGTCCTTGCCCTTGTTCATGATGGCGGGAACCGACGCGATGGACTCGACGTTGTTCACGACAGTGGGGCAGGCGTACAGGCCCGCCACCGCCGGGAAGGGAGGACGCAGCCGGGGCTGTCCGCGACGGCCCTCCAGGGAGTCCAGCAGCGCGGTCTCCTCACCGCAGATGTACGCGCCCGCGCCCGCGTGCACCACGACGTCCAGGTCCAGGCCCGAGCCGAGGATGTCGCGGCCGAGGTAGCCCGCCTCGTACGCCTCCCGGACGGCCTCGTGCAACCGCCGCAGGACGGGCACGACTTCACCGCGCAGGTAGATGAAGGCGTGGTGCGACCGGATCGCGTGACACGCGATGACGATGCCCTCGATCAGGGAGTGCGGATTGGCGAAGAGCAGCGGGATGTCCTTGCAGGTGCCGGGCTCCGACTCGTCGGCGTTGACGACGAGGTAGTGCGGCTTGCCGTCGCCCTGCGGGATGAACTGCCACTTCATCCCGGTGGGGAAGCCGGCGCCGCCGCGGCCGCGCAGTCCGGCGTCCTTGACGTACGCGATCACGTCGTCCGGCGGCATCGCGAGGGCCTTGCGCATGCCCTCGTAGCCCTCGTGCCGCAGATAGGTCTCCAGCGTCCAGGAGCCCGGCTGGTCCCAGAAGGCGGAGAGTACGGGCGCGAGCAGCTTCTCCGGGTTGGCCTTGCTGACCTCGGCGGCCACGGTCATCACTCCCCCTCCTCGGCGGTCGGACCGGCTGGGTGCCGGGGGTCGGAGGCCGAGGTGTCGCGCGGCGCGTCGTGCGAGCTGGGGTGGGTGGCCGGCGCCTCGCCCGGTGCCCGTCCGGCGTGCTCGCCCTCGCCCTCGGCGGGGCCGGCGCCCCGCTGCGGTACGACGTGGTCGGCCGAGCCCGCGCCCGGTACGGCCTCGCCCTTGGCCAGTCGCAGTCCCACCAGCGAGGCGGGCCCGGCACCGCCGGTGGCCTCGACCGCGCCCGGCCGCCGGTCCGGGAACCCGGCGAGGATGCGGGCCGTTTCCTTGTACGTGCACAGCGGCGCGCCCCGGGTCGGCGCGACGGGCCGGCCCTCTCGCAGGTCGTCCACGAGCTGCTTGGCGCTGTCCGGCGTCTGGTTGTCGAAGAATTCCCAGTTGACCATCACGACGGGCGCGAAGTCGCAGGCCGCGTTGCACTCGATGTGCTCCAGGGTGACCTTGCCGTCCTCGGTCGTCCCGCCGTTGCCCACGCCGAGGTGCTGCTGCAGCGCCTCGAAGATCGCGTCGCCGCCCATCACCGCGCACAGGGTGTTGGTGCACACCCCCACCTGGTAGTCCCCGCCGGGCCCGCGCCGGTACATGGAGTAGAAGGTGGAGACGGCCGTGACCTCCGCCGTCGTCAGGTCCAGCATCTCCGCGCAGAAGCGGATGCCGGTACGGGTGACGTGGCCCTCCTCCGCCTGGACGAGGTGCAGCAGCGGCAGCAGCGCGGAGCGTGCGCCGGGATAGCGGGCGATCACCTCCTTGGCGTCCGCTTCGAGCCGGGCCCGCACCTCGGCCGGATAGTCGGGGGCGGGGAGCTGCGGCATCCCCAAACTGACGTCTGTCACCGGTCGACGCCTCCCATCACGGGGTCGATGGACGCGACGGCGACGATGACGTCGGCCACCTGGCCGCCCTCGCACATCGCCGCCATGGCCTGGAGGTTGGTGAAGGACGGGTCGCGGAAGTGCACCCGGTAGGGGCGGGTCCCGCCGTCGCTGACGGCGTGCACGCCCAGCTCGCCCTTGGGGGACTCCACGGCCGCGTACGCCTGGCCGGGCGGCACCCGGAAGCCTTCCGTCACCAGCTTGAAGTGGTGGATCAGAGCCTCCATCGAGGTCCCCATGATCTTCTTGATGTGGTCGAGCGAGTTGCCGAGCCCGTCCGGGCCCATGGCCAGCTGGGCGGGCCAGGCGATCTTCTTGTCGCCGACCATCACCGGCCCCGGCGCCAGCCGGTCCAGGCACTGTTCGACGATGCGCAGCGACTGGCGCATCTCCTCCAGGCGGATCAGGAAGCGCCCGTAGGAGTCGCAGGTGTCGGTGGTCGGCACGTCGAAGTCGTAGTGCTCGTAGCCGCAGTACGGCTGGGTCTTGCGCAGGTCGTGCGGGAGTCCGGCGGAGCGCAGCACCGGTCCGGTGGCGCCGGTGGCCAGGCAGCCGGCCAGGTCGAGGTAGCCGATGTCCTGCATGCGGCCCTTGAAGACCGGGTTACCGGTGGCGAGCTTGTCGTATTCGCCCAGGTTCTTGCGCATCTTCTTCACGAACTCGCGCACCTGGTCGACCGCGCCCGGCGGCAGGTCCTGGGCGAGCCCGCCGGGCCGGATGTACGCGTGGTTCATCCGCAGCCCGGTGATCAGCTCGTAGATGTCCAGGATCAGTTCGCGGTCCCGGAACCCGTAGATCATGATCGTGGTGGCGCCCAGCTCCATGCCGCCGGTGGCGATGGCCACCAGGTGGGAGGAGAGGCGGTTGAGCTCCATCAGCATCACGCGGATGACGGAGGCCCGGTCCGGCACGTCGTCGGTGATGCCGAGCAGCTTCTCCACGGCCAGGCAGTACGCCGTCTCGTTGAAGAACGGCGTCAGGTAGTCCATCCGGGTGACGAAGGTGGTGCCCTGCGTCCATGTACGGAATTCGAGGTTCTTCTCGATGCCGGTGTGCAGGTAGCCGATGCCGCAGCGGGCCTCGGTGACGGTCTCGCCGTCGATCTCCAGGATCAGCCGCAGCACGCCGTGGGTGGAGGGGTGCTGGGGGCCCATGTTGACGACGATCCGCTCGTCGTCGGTGCGGGCCGCGGCGGCCGCGATCTCGTCCCAGTCGCCGCCGGTGACCGTGTAGACGGTGCCCTCGGTCGTCTCCCGAGGGGTCGCATGGCTGGTGGACATCAGGTGTACGACCTCCGCTGGTCGGGAGCCGGGATCTGGGCGCCCTTGTACTCGACGGGAATGCCGCCGAGCGGGTAGTCCTTGCGCTGCGGGAAGCCCTGCCAGTCGTCCGGCATCATGATCCGGGTGAGCGCCGGGTGGCCGTCGAAGACCAGGCCGAAGAAGTCGTACGTCTCGCGCTCGTGCCAGTCGTTGGTCGGGTAGACGCTCACGATGGACGGCACGTGCGGGTCGGCGTCCGGCGTGGAGACCTCCAGGCGGATCAGCCGGTTGTGGGTGATCGAGCGCAGGTGGTAGACGGCGTGCAGCTCGCGCCCCTTGTCGCCGGGGAAATGCACGCCGCTGACGCCGGTGCACAGCTCGAAGCGCAGGGCCGGGTCGTCGCGCAGGGTCTTCGCGACGACCGGCAGGTACTCCCGCTCGATGTGGAAGGTCAGCTCGCCGCGGTCGACGACCGTCTTCTCGATGACGTTCTCGGGGACCAGCCCCTGTTCGTCCAGCGCGCCTTCCAGCTCGTCCGCGACCTCGTCGAACCAGCCGCCGTACGGGCGGGCACTGGCGCCCGGCATCCGTACGGTCCGTACGAGTCCGCCGTACCCGGAGGTGTCGCCGGCGCCACTGGCGCCGAACATGCCGCGGCGGGTGCCGATGACCTCGCCGTGGTCGCCGCGCTGGCCGGGCAGGTTCTGCGCGTTCACGTCCTGGTCGGGGTTGACCCCGTTGGGCCCCTTGGCCGCTCCGGCCCCGCCGTTCCCGTTGACGCCGCCAGTGCCGTTGGCGCCACCGTTCCCGTTGGTCCCCTTGGTGCCGTCGCTCACCGCAGCAGCCCCTTCATCTCGATCGTCGGGCGCGCCTTGAGCGCCGCTTCCTCCGCCTCGCGAGCCGCCTGCTGCTGGTTGACCCCGAGCTTGGTGCTCTGGATCTTCTGGTGCAGCTTGAGAATGGCGTCCATCAGCATTTCGGGGCGCGGCGGGCAGCCGGGCAGGTAGATGTCCACCGGGACGATGTGGTCGACGCCCTGGACGATCGCGTAGTTGTTGAACATGCCGCCCGACGAGGCGCACACGCCCATCGAGATGACCCATTTCGGGTTCGGCATCTGGTCGTAGACCTGCCGCAGCACGGGCGCCATCTTCTGGCTCACCCGGCCGGCCACGATCATCAGGTCCGCCTGGCGCGGCGACCCGCGGAAGACCTCCATGCCGAAGCGGGCGAGGTCGTAGCGCCCGGCGCCGGTCGTCATCATCTCGATGGCGCAGCAGGCGAGGCCGAAGGTGGCGGGGAAGACCGATGACTTGCGCACCCAGCCCGCGGCCTGTTCGACGGTGGAAAGCAAAAAGCCGCTCGGCAGCTTCTCTTCAAGTCCCATTGGTGGCCCCTAGTCCCATTCCAGGCCGCCACGACGCCATACGTAGGCGTAGGCGACGAAGACGGTGAGCGCGAAGAGGAGCATCTCCACGAGCCCGAAAAGCCCGAGCGCGTCGAAGGTGACGGCCCAGGGGTAGAGGAAGACGATCTCGATATCGAAAATGATGAAGAGCATCGCCGTGAGGTAGTACTTGATCGGAAATCGACCGCCGCCGGCCGGCTGCGGCGTGGGCTCGATTCCGCATTCGTACGCCTCTAGCTTCGCCCGGTTGTAGCGCTTGGGTCCGACGAGCGTGGCCATCACGACAGAGAAGATCGCAAAGCCTGCCCCGAGGGCTCCCAGTACGAGGATGGGCGCGTAAGCGTTCACCGTCCTCGCTCCCTTCAGTCGACGATGACTGGATGGCGGTCCGCCCGGCCCCGCGCACCGGCCCCACGAAGATCGCGCCTATGTGAGGCAGTTCACAAGCCCGAGCCGCCTGCATCTTATGCCTGTCGGTCTGTGATCTGCGACACGGGGTGCGACAACGCCTTTGTGATCTCCACCACCTGACGCCCGATCATCTGGTCCGATGAGCGTCGATCTTCGTACGGGAAGCGCGCAGGCGATCACCGGTGGTGACATTTTTCGACGTAACCCCTGGTCAGCGAGGGGCTGCCTCTATCAAGAGATACGCGACGCAAGCAAATTGGCGCCGGGGCGCGCCAACTGCTAGCGCAGGGCGGGCCACAGGGGCGGGCGAGGCGGAGCGCCCTCGCCGTGACCGTCCCGAGACCGTCGTGACCGCCCCGTGATCATCGGTACGTGCCCGCGTTCACGAGCACACCCGCCACGGCGGCATCACGGGAACATAACGGGCACTCACGAGTGACCTATCCCACGCGGTTTGTTGTCTTGAATGCTTGACCCTCGGGAAGCCTTGGCGTGGCGGATCAGTAGGTGATAAGCGCCCTCGGGGTGCACATCGGCCCGTAAATGCCATGCGTAAGAACATGATCACGAAATGCGGACCGCCCGCCGCCCGGCCATCGACCAGCGAAAAGTCCCTTTTATTCATCGCGTACGCGTCAAGTGTGGCGCATGCCACCTTTGTTGGCAGCAACCTGTGGCTCCTGATAGCCGTGGTGCCATGTCCCCGAACGCAGTCATACCCAGCCACCGGAAGCCCCGCCGTTCCGCGTCCTCGCGGGCACTGCGCGCAGGGGTCACCGGTGGCATCATCACCCTGGCGGTGACCGGCGCGAGCATGCCCGCCGGCGCCGCGGAGAAGCCCGTCTCCGAGACCCAGGAAATGCCGACCATCACGTCGGCACTGGCCACCAGCCTGGCCAAGAGCGCGGACACCGCCCAGCAGATGGCGCTGGACTACGAGCGCCAGGCCGCGCAGGACACCGCCGCCGCCGAGGCCAGCGAGGCCGCCGCCAAGGCCAAGGACGAGGCCGACCGCAAGGCCGCGGCCGAGAAGAAGGCCGAAGAGGCCCGCAAGGCCGAGGAGAAGGAGAAGGCCGCCCAGGAGCGCGCCTCCCGCTCCTCCGAGCGCACGTCGCTGCGTTCACTCTCCGCCCCGTCCGCCGACTCCCCCGTCTCCGGCGCGACCGGCAGCACCGCCTCCCTGATCGGCTTCCTGCGCGCGCAGCTGGGCAAGTCCTACGTGCTCGGCGCCTCCGGCCCGTCCGCGTACGACTGCTCCAGCCTGGTCCAGGCCGCGTACCGCACCATCGGCATCGACCTGCCGCGCACCTCGCAGCCGCAGTCCACCGCCGGTACCCAGGTGAGCCTGGACAACCTCCAGGTCGGCGACATCCTGTACTGGGGCAGCGCGGGCAGCGCGTACCACGTCGGCGTCTACGTCGGTAACGGCAACTTCATCGGTGCCCAGAACTCCAGCACCGGCATCGTGGAGAAGCCGCTGAGCTACAGCCAGCCGACCGGCGCGGTCCGCGTCCTGTAGGCCGCCTCGCACGTTCGGCCGAGGGCCGCCGTTCCCACCGCTCGGGAACGGCGGCCCTCGTGCGTTGCGCGAGCAAAGTTCCGGTGCGTCCCGCTCGACCGCCGATCATCGGATGAGCGGCGATAGCCCATTCGCGTCGCCCATTCGATGAAGAGACGCCCGTTCGGCACAACTACCGTAACGCCTCTGTCCCAGTTGTACCTCTCGCCGTACTCATCCCTTCCGCCCCGCAATGCCCGCATCCTCATTACTCCGGCATCTGACGGCGGCTGACGAGAGGAAGCACTTACTTACATGAGAATCCACCGTGCCCATACTTTTAGGGCTGTCGCCTGGACGGTGACGACAGCCGCACTTGCCTCCACTCTCAGCCTGGGCCCGGTCCATGCCGCCGAGTCCGCCTGCCCGCCGGCCGAACCCCAGCAGAAGCCCGCCAATACCTGTCCCGCGCCTTCCACCAAGAAGCCCTCCGCCAAGAAGCAGGCGGCCGAGAAACAAGCCGCCAGGAAACAAGCCGCCGAGAAGCAGGCCGCGAAAGAGCAAGCGGCGAAGAAGCAAGCCGCACGCAAGGAAGCCGCGCGCAAGCAGGCCGCGCGCAAGGAAGCCGCACGGAAGGAAGCCGCGCGCAAGGAAGCCGCGCGCAAGGAGGCAGCCAGGAAGCAGGCCGCGCAAAAGCAGTCGCCGCAGACACCGTCGGCGGCCTGCCGCCCGCCCCGGCCCAAGCCGAAGCCCGCGGCCACCTGCCAGGCCACGCCCAGGAAACCCGCCGCGAAAAAGCCCGCCCCCAAGAAGCAGCCGACGCCCCAGCGGCCGTCGGCGAAGCGGCCCCCGGCCAAGCGCCCGCCCGCAAAGAAGCTCCCCGCCAAGAAGCCCCCGGCCCAGAAGAAGCAACTGAGGAAGGATCACGGCTGGAGCTGGGAAGGGCTCTACATCGACGCCGCCGACCTGCGCAAGGTCAATGTCTTCCTCGCCCGGGCCAAGAAGGCCGAACTCACCATCAGCCCCCAGGTCCGCAGCATCGCCCGCAAGACCAAGGCCACCGTGGTCGGTTTCGACAACCGCCTGCGGTCCCCGGAGTCGGTCAAGCGCTCGGTCGCCCGCGAAATGCAGGACAACCCCACCGAGACGGTGGACGAGGCTCTGAACAAGATTTACGACTCCGTCCGCTACATCCTCCAGTGGCCGGACGCCTCGTACGTCAAGAGCGTCAAGGACACCACGAAATTGCTGGGCCAGTGGAAGAATCCGAATATCCGCTGGTCCAACACCTGGGCGCGCCCGCGCGGTTACAAGGGAATCATCACCTCCTGGCGGGCCAACAATTCCGGCCACGCGTACGAGCTCCAGTTCCACACACCGAAGAGCCGGGCCGCCCAGCGAAAGAGCCGGGTTCTTTACGAGGAGGCCCACAGCCCCAGGACGACTTCCCAGCGCCGGGCCCAGCTCCAGGGCCAGATGAACAGGATCTACGCCACGGTGCCCTGCCCCGCGGGATCCCAGCTGCTCAACGGCCCGCGCCGCCGCTCGGTGTAACGCCCGGCGCCATCGACGCCGCTCACCGGGTCGCGGGTTTCCACGACCCGGTGAGCGGCGACGCGGTGCGCCCCGAGGCCCTTTGAGTACGAGGGAAAGAACTGACCAGCCTCCCCGGCATCCGGGTGCTCGCCCGGAAGTACGAGGAGAGCGAGTACAAGGTCGGGAGGTGGCGGGCTACCTGGTCCGGGAGATCGCCCGCACCGGAACCACCACCTCCGCCGGAGCCACCGGTCGCCCCCGCGCCCCGCCCACAGCCTGTGGACACCCCCGAGCCCCCACAGGCCGCACCCGAGGCAACTCCCGTACCGGAAGCGCCCGCCGTGCCCAAGGCACCCGCCACTCCCACCCCCTCCCCAGCCTCGTCCGCGTCCCTGGTCCGCTGCCCCCGCTGCCGTACGGCCGAGGTGTGGACGGTGGCGGCGCCCCGGATGCCCGCACTGCGCAACCTCCAGGCTCCCGTCCACCTCAGGACCGGAGCAGCCGCTTCTGGACGCTCTCCAGCGGCCCGTACTCGAAGCGCCGCAGCCACAGCCGCGCCCCGGTGAACAGCACCACGCACACCACCGCCCACAGGCCCATCACCCACCACGGTCCCGCGTCCGCCCACCGTGCGGCCAGGCCCAGGCCGATGCCGTAACAGGCCAGCACGCACAGCGCGTTCTGCAGGACGTAGCAGGACAGTGCCGTACGGCCGATCGCGGTGAGCCCGGCGGTCAGCGGGCCCGGGCGGCGTACGCGGTCGACGATCAGGCCGACGAGGCCCAGGTAGCCGACGGCGACGACGGGTGCGGCCCCGTACCGGGCCACCATGGCCCAGTCCGGACCGGCCGCCACCGCAGCGATGTCGAGCGGAATGCCGACGCCCAGGCCCCAGCCGCACATACGGCGCCGGATGCGCCGCCCGTCCGCGTCCGGGCGGAAGGCGCCCGCCCGGTACAGCCGTACGCCGAGGTGGAAGAGGAGGACGAGCAGCGCGAAGGAGATGACCGGTTCCATACGGAGCGCGATCGCGTTCTGCAGACGGAAGGCGATCTGCTCCAGGTAGCTTCCGCCGGCGTACAGCTCGACAACTCGTGCGCTGGTACCGCCATCCGCCCCGGAGGCGGAACCTGCACCGACCGCCACCGCCGTCAGCAGCCCCAGCACCACCACGTGCACCCCGGCCGCCACCCACATCAGCACCCGCTGCGTGCGCGCGGTTCGCGTCAGCTGCCAGGCGACCAGGAGAGCGACGACCGCGTACCCCATCAGCACGTCCCACGCGAAGACGAGGACGAAATGCACGGTGCCCTCGGCGAAGAGGAACAGGGCGCGCCACTTGTACCGGCCGGGCCACGGGCTGCCGCGCTTCGCGGCGGACCCGAACTGGATGGCCAGGCCGACACCGAAGAGGACCGTCAGCATCGACAGGAACTTGCCGTCCGCGAGGAACCGGAAGACGCCCTCCACGGTTTTGGCCCATGACGTACCGATCGACGACACGGCGGCACTCCCGTTCAGGACGCCCCACTCCGCGCCGGGCGCTGCGAAGATCCAGACGTTGGTCATCAACGTCCCCAGAATCGCCACCCCGCGCAGCACGTCCAGCAACGGCAACCGCCCGGCCCGCCCCGACGCCCGGACCGCACCCGTACCGGCCCCCGGCACCCCCGCCGTACCGGCCGGCCCCGCCACTTCACCCGAACCCGCCGTGCCAGGCGCAGTCGCCACCGTCTCCGTCACGCCGCCTCCCTCCCCCGGTGCTCGCTCTCACACCATGGTCAGGGCGGGTAGATCCCGAATCTTCGTCCGCGACGACGAGAAGCGACTACATCGTTCGATGCAGCGGAAGCCGTGCATACGGGAGCGGCCGGCCCCGGAGCTCTGCTCCAGGAGACCGGCCGCCGTGGAGACAGCGCCTGCGGCGCCTCCCCTACGCCTTCGGCGCCACCTTGCTCAGCCCGTTGATGATGCGGTCCATCGCGTCGCCGCCCGTGGGATCGGTGAGGTTGGCGAGCATCTTGAGGGTGAAGCGCATGAGCATCGGGTGGGTGAGGCCGCGCTGGGTGGCGATCTGCATGACCTTCGGGTTGCCGATGAGCTTCACGAAGGCGCGGCCGAGCGAGTAGTAGCCGCCGTAGGTGTCCTTGAGGATCTTCGGGTAGCGCTGGAGGGCCAGCTCGCGCTGGGCGTACGTGGCGCGGGCGTGGGCCTGGACGATGACCTCGGCGGCGATGGAGCCGGACTCCATGGCGTACGCGATGCCCTCGCCGTTGAACGGGTTGACCAGGCCGCCCGCGTCACCGACGAGCAGCAGGCCCTTGGTGTAGTGCGGCTGGCGGTTGAAGGCCATGGGGAGGGCGGCGCCGCGGATCGGGCCGGTCATGTTCTCCGGGGTGTAGCCCCAGTCGGCGGGCATGGAGGCGCACCAGGCCTTGAGGATCTCGCGCCAGTCCAGTTCCTTGAACGCGGCGGAGGTGTTGAGGACGCCGAGGCCGACGTTGCTCGTACCGTCGCCCATGCCGAAGATCCAGCCGTAGCCGGGCAGCAGGCGGTCCTCGGCGCCGCGGCGGTCCCACAGCTCCAGCCAGGATTCGAGGTAATCGTCGTCGTGCCGGGGCGAGGTGAAGTACGTACGGACCGCGACGCCCATCGGGCGGTCCTCGCGGCGGTGCAGGCCCATCGCCAGGGAGAGACGGGTGGAGTTGCCGTCCGCGGCGACGACGAGCGGGGCGTGGAAGGTGACCGGCGTCTTCTCCTCGCCCAGCCTGGCCTGGACGCCCTCGATACGGCCCGTCAGGTCGTTGATGACCGGCGCGCCGACGTTGCAGCGCTCGTACAGGCGTGCGCCGGCCTTCTGCGCCTGGCGCGCGAGCTGCTCGTCGAAGTCGTCGCGCTTGCGGACCAGGCCGTAGTCCGGGAACGAGGCCAGTTCCGGCCAGTCGAGCTGGAGGCGGGTGCCGCCGCCGATGATGCGCAGGCCCTTGTTGCGCAGCCAGCCGGCCTCTTCGGAGATGTCGATCCCCATGGAGATCAGCTGCTTGGTGGCGCGGGGCGTCAGCCCGTCGCCGCAGACCTTCTCGCGCGGGAAGGCGGTCTTCTCCAGGAGGAGCACGTCCAGGCCGGACTTGGCGAGGTGGTACGCGGTCGCCGAGCCGGCGGGACCGGCCCCGACGACGATGACGTCCGCGGTGTGCTCGGAGCGGGGGGTGGTCACGGACTCGCTCACGGACTCAGTCGCGGACTCGGTCACGGCGGGATCTCCCGGAAGTCGATATCTGGGTGCCGACCGGCACTGGGCCCCGTCAGTCTATGGGGGCCCAGGTGATCGGAATCTGAAGGGTTGGTCGGTTCATGCACGAGCCACTGGCGGCACCGCGGACGCCGTCCGGAACGGGTTTCACGCTGCGCGTGCCGGTCGAGGAGGACGCGTGGCACTGGCACCGGGTGTTCGATCACCCCGAGGTGATGGAGTTCCACGGCGGCGCCACCGCCGAGCTCTCCGTCTACCAGGAGCTGACCGCCCGGCAGCGGCGGCATCACGCGGAGTACGGGTTCTGTCTGTACTCGATGGTCGAGGCCGGTGAGGGGGAGACCGGGCCGGTCATGGGCTTCACGGGCGCGCAGCCGTGGCCGCACGACTGGGGGCCGGTCGGGGAGATCGAGATCGGCTGGCGGCTGGGGCGGGCGCATTGGGGCCGGGGGTACGCGACGCAGGCGGCGCGCGCCGCGCTGGACGCCGTACGGGCCGCGGGGGTACGGAGCGTGGTCGCGATGGTGGCGGCCGGGAACGAGCGGTCCGTCGCGGTGACGCGGCGGCTCGGGATGCGACACGCGGAGACGTTCCGTACGCCGGTGTCCGGGCTGGAGGGGTACTGCTTCCGGCTGGATCTGTGAGGAGGGGACAGAGGTACGGGTGAGGCGGTACGGGTGAGGCGGTACGGGTGAGGGGGCCGCCGGACCGGGCCCCCTCCCTCGGTCACGCGCCCGGCTTCGTCCCCCGGTGCAGGGCGACCACGCCGCCCGTCAGGTTGCGCCAGGCCACCTTCGACCAGCCCGCGCCCTGCAGGCGCGCCGCCAGGGCCGGCTGGTTGGGCCAGGAGCGGATGGACTCGGCGAGGTAGACGTACGCGTCCGGGTTGCTGCTCACCGCGCGGGCGACGGGCGGCAGGGCGCGCATCAGGTACTCGGTGTAGACCGTACGGAACGGGCCCCACGTCGGCTCGCTGAACTCGCAGATGACGACCCGGCCGCCGGGCTTGGTGACCCGGTACAGCTCGCGCAGCGCGGCGTCAGTGTCCTGCACGTTGCGCAGCCCGAAGGAGATGGTGACGGCGTCGAACACGTCGTCGGCGAAGGGCAGTTGCATCCCGTCGCCGGCCACGAACGGCATCCACGGGCGGCGCTTCTTGCCCTCGCCCAGCATGCCGACGGAGAAGTCGCACGGGACGACGTACGCGCCGGTGCGGGTGAAGGGCAGCGAGGAGGTGCCCGTACCCGCGGCGAGGTCCAGCACGCGCTCGGCGGGGCGCGCCGCGACGGCCCGCTCCACTTCCTTGCGCCACAGCCGCGCCTGCCCGAGGGAGAGCACGTCGTTGGTCAGGTCGTAGCGCGCCGCCACGTCGTCGAACATCGCGGCGACGTCCTGCGGCTGCTTGTCCAGAGAGGCTCGGGTCACCCGGCCATTGTCCCCTACGGCTCCGGAAGACTTTGGACGGGGACGGCCCGATGCCCCCCTCAGAACATCCGGGCGGTCCAGCGGTGCTGCGTCTTGTGCATGGCATCGTGAGCGACCGAATGGGCCGTCCCCGCGGGAAAGATCCTGCCGGGTGGAAGGGCCGACTCCGGTTTCGTTGACGGTGTCCTGACGCAGGACGCGTCGGCCTTCACGGATCGTTGACGCCCGGACTCACAGCTCCAGCAGACTCGCCAGGTCGATGCCGATGGGGAAGGGCCGGTCCGTCTCCAGTTTCTCGGTGTGGCGAGGGTGCTCGGGGGCGGGAACGTACTCACCCACGTCACGGCGCAGCCAGAACTCGTGCACTACCGGCCTGTCGTCCGCACCGTGCTCCACACGCCAGAAGTACGGGATGCCCGCCTCGGCATACAGGAAGGGCTTGCTGCTCCGGTCCCGGACCTGGGAACCCGGCGACACCACTTCCACCGCGAGCTTCACGATGGTGGCCGGCGTGGCCGCCAACGAGGCGACGTCGATCCCGCTCTTGTCGAAGATGACGATGTCGGGCTTGACGGAGTTGTAAGCGTCGAGCACCAGACACCGCTCGGCATTGACGCCGTACAGGTCGGGTTTCACCTGCTTGATGCGGAAGAACAGCTCGTCCCGGACTTGGTCGTGCCACCATTCCGCCATCCCCCGAACCACGATCACTCCGTCCATGAGTTCCCAGTCGAAGGGCAGCTCCAAATCCTTGACCTGATCGAACGTCCACCGCCCACCAGGCGGGTTCATCCAGGTCTCCGGAGTCGCCTTCTCCAGCCGCCGGTCAGTGCTCATCACTGCTCCCATGGACGCGAGTGTGGACGCGAGTGCGGATCACGGTCCTGGATACGACAGTACCGTCACACGAAGTGACGGGAGCGCTTCTCGACGTTGACGCCTCAGCGTCCCCGGTACACCAGCCGCCCGCCCAGCACCGTCACCAGACACCCGCCGTCCTCCGTGAATACGGCGAAGTCGGCGGGGGCACCGGGGGCGAGGAGCTGCGGGCCGGGGTGGTCGCGGAGGCCGGAGCGGGCGACCGCCGTGCGGACGGCGGGGCGGGTGAACGGGCCGGCGACGGACGTCGTGCCGGTGGACAGCAGCCGCTGCACGCCCCGGCGGGCGCTCGCGCCCCAGCGGGTGTCGGTCATGCCGAGGGCGCTCAGCACGTCGCCCGTCAGCGGGGCCGTGCCCAGGTCGTCGGCCTCGCGCGGGTCCGGGTGGTAGGCGGATTCGAGCAGCGCCGTGCCGTCGGGCTCGTGCCTCCCTGGGGTCAGGACGCCGTCCCACTCCCGGACGCGGGCGCGTTCGCCGTACCGCTCGTACAGCTCCTCGTACGGGCCGACGGCCTCGATGCGGTCGCCGGAGACGACGACCGCGTGCCCGGGGTCCACGGCGCCGTCGGGGGCGCGGCGGACACCGTGCACGCGGTGGATCGTCAGCATGCGGGACTCACAGGGAGACTCGGCCGGGTCTCAGCTGGCGTCGACGAGCTTCAGCTCGGGGTGCGCCGTGCCGCCCTCGATGGCGGTCGAGGAGATGTGCGAGGTCACGCGGTCGTCGACCGGGTCGTTGGCCGGGTCGTCGTGCACGACCAGGTGCTCGTACGTCGTCGCGCGCTGCGCCGGGACGCGGCCCGCCTTGCGGATCAGGTCGATGATCTCCTGGCGGTTGGAGCGGTGCTTGGCGCCGGCGGAGGAGACGACGTTCTCCTCCAGCATGATCGAGCCGAGGTCGTCCGCACCGTAGTGCAGGGAGAGCTGGCCGATCTCCTTGCCGGTGGTCAGCCAGGAGCCCTGGATGTGGGCGACGTTGTCGAGGAAGATCCGGGCGATGGCGATCATGCGCAGGTACTCGAAGATCGTCGCCTGGGTGCGGCCCTTGAGGTGGTTGTTCTCGGGCTGGTACGTGTACGGGATGAAGGCGCGGAAGCCGCCCGTACGGTCCTGCACGTCACGGATCATGCGCAGGTGCTCGATGCGCTCGGCGTTGGTCTCGCCGGTGCCCATCAGCATCGTGGAGGTGGACTCCACACCCAGCCGGTGGGCGGTCTCCATGATCTCCAGCCAGCGCTCGCCGGACTCCTTCAGCGGGGCGATGGCCTTGCGCGGCCGCTCCGGCAGCAGCTCGGCGCCGGCGCCGGCGAAGGAGTCCAGGCCCGCGGCGTGGATCCGGCGGATGGCGTCCTCGACGGTGGTCTTGGAGATGCGGGCCATGTGCTCGACCTCGGAGGCGCCGAGGGAGTGGATGACCAGCTGCGGGAACGCCTTCTTGATCGCGGAGAAGTGCTCTTCGTAGTACTCGACGCCGTAGTCCGGGTGGTGGCCGCCCTGGAACATGATCTGGGTGCCGCCCAGCTCGACGGTCTCGGCGCAGCGGCGCAGGATGTCGTCGAGGTCGCGAGTCCAGCCCTTGGCGGTGTCCTTGGGCGCCGCGTAGAACGCGCAGAACTTGCAGGCCGTCACGCACACGTTGGTGTAGTTGATGTTGCGCTCGATGATGTACGTCGCGATGTGCTCCGTACCGGCGTACCGGCGGCGGCGCACGGCGTCGGCCGCGGCGCCCAGCGCGTGCAGCGGCGCAGAACGGTACAGGTCGAGCGCTTCCTCGGGCGTGATCCGCCCGCCTGCCGCGGCGCGGTCGAGTACGGACTGAAGGTCGGCGTTCTCGGTCACCGGGCGTCCCTTCGGAGGCGGGCATAACGACCGAACCAGCGTACGCCAGCGGTACGGCACCACCGGCGGCGGGCGGCGGGGATGCGTCAGCGGCCGGTTCTCCCGGCCGGTCGGCCGCCCGCCTTCTTCATGGACGCGCGGGGCCGGCCGCCCGCCTCGTCGTCCGAGGCGAAGGAGAGCGTGCCGTCCTTGCCGAGCGTGTACGTGACGGCCGCCTCGGCGCCCGTACAGCCGGGTCCCGGCTTGCCGTCCGTGCGCTCCCGGAGGGTCAGCGTGGTGGCAGTGGCGGACACCAGCTTCGCCTTGGCCTCGCAGCGGGCGATCAGGAAGTCGTACGAGGTGTGGACCACGTAGTCGCCCTTGGTTCCGGGGGTGATGACGCTGGTGATGGTGCCGTTGGGGATGTTTTGGCGGGTGATGACCGTGCCGGTCCAGGTGCCGAGGAAGGCCTTCGGGACGGCCGGCTCCGCGGGCCGGGTGCCCCCGGGCGACTGGGACTGCCCGCTGCCGGGCGGCTTCGCGGCGGCGTCCCTGCCCCCGTCGTCGTCCCGCCCGGGCAGCAGCTGGAAGACGAACGCGGCGGTCGTCGCGGCGGCCAGCGCACCGGCCACGGACAGGACGAGCGTGCAGCTCATCCGGCGGCGGCCGTCGGTACTGCCACCGAGGGCACCTTTGACGGTGAGGCGACGTTCTTCGGGAGGGGGCGGGGTGTGGGGTGCGGAGGGTGGTGCGGTGGGTGGCTGCGTGGGGGCGGCACCGGCGGTGGGCCAGGAGGCGTGCGGACGGGAGGTGTGGGCTGGGGAAGGGTGGGGGTGGGAGGTGGGCTGGGGCGGGATGTGAGTCGGTTGCTGTCCGGAGGCGGAGGCCGGGGCTGTGGTGCCGGGACCGGCTGGACCTGTGGTGCCCGGACCGAGTGGACCTGTGGTGCCGGGACCGGCTGGGGCGTCCGCCGGGGCGACCACCGGAGCAGCCCCCGGAGCGGCTGCCGGGGCGTCGAAGGGGACGAGGCCGGAGGGCGCGCCGTGTGCGGGGGTGGCGGGCGCGCCGTACGAGGAAGCGTCGGCCGTCCCGAAGCCCCCCGCGCCCTCCCCGGCCCGCGCGTCCAGGTTCAGCAGTTCCACCGCCTGCCTGCTGACGCGTTCGACCAGTGGCGCCGGCAGCCACCCGGCGCGCGACGGGCCGCCGTCCGCCCCCACCGCACTGCCCGGCGCGCCGTTCCCTGCCGTCGCGCTGCCCAGCCGCCGGGCGATCTCCTCCGGTGCGGGCCGGTCCTGGGGCCGTTTCGCCAGGCAGGCCACCGCGACCTCGCGCAGGTCGTCCGTGAGGGCGGCACCGAGCTCCGGTTCGCCGTGGACGACCTTGTAGAGCAGGGCCGCCGAGCTGTCCCCGGTGAACGGGCCGGCGCCGGTGGCCGCGTAGGCCAGTACCGCGCCGAGCGAGAAGACGTCGCAGGCGCCGGTGACGCCCTGGCCGAGGATCTGCTCGGGCGCCATGTAGCCGGGTGAGCCGACGGAGACGCCGGTGGCGGTCAGCGCGGCGCTGCCGTCCGTGGCGCGGGCGATGCCGAAGTCGATCAGCAGCGGGCCGTCGAGGGTGAGCATGACATTGGACGGTTTGACGTCGCGGTGGACCAGGCCCTGGGTGTGCACGGCGGCCAGCGCCCGGGCGAGGCCGGCGCCCAGCGTCCGTACGGTGGTGCCGTCCAGCGGGCCGAAGTCCTCGACGGCGCGGGTGAGCGAGGGGCCCGCCACATAGCCGGTCGCCACCCAGGGGACGGGGGCCTCGGGGTCGGCGTCCAGAACGGGCGCGGTCCAGGCGCCGCCGACCCGGCGCGCGGACTCCACCTCGCGCCGGAAGCGGGCCCGGAACTGGTCGTCGGCGGCGAACTGCGCGTGGACGGACTTCACCGCGACGGTACGGCCGCCCGCGCTGCGTCCGAGGTAGACGCGGCCCATGCCGCCCGCGCCGAGCCGGCCCAGCAGCCGGTACGTACCGATGACGCGCGGATCGTCCGCCCCCAGCGGCTCCATGGCTTCGCCTCCCCCTGCCGGCCCGGATCACGCCCCAGCCTATGACCCAGGTCATGCCCGGTCCGGTGAACCCGTACAGCGGCTTTCGCCATCAAAAAGATGGAACGCCAGCAACCGTCCGACTTGTCCTGCGGGGCAGCGCACCATCCGGAGTCCTCCGTGCAGCATCCTTCCGGCGAGCAGCCCCCGCACGGCCCCGGGGGCCGGTCCGCGTACGGGTCCGACAGCGGCCCCGGGCACGACCGCGACGGCGGCCCCGCGTACGGCCCCGCCCGGCAGCACCGCTCCCCGCGCCGCCGTGCGGGCCGGCGCAAGCGGCTCTGGGTGCTCGGCGCGGTCGTCGCCGTGCTCGGCCTGGCCGCCGTACCCGTACTGAACGCCTTCGACGTCTTCTCCGACAACGGCGAGCCGATGTCCTTCGACCGGCCCCGCCCGGACGGCGGCGGCACGGGCGGTTCCTCCGGCGCGGGCGGGCCGTCCGGCACATCCGATTCCCGGGTGCGGATGCCCACCGGCCCGCAGGCGGAGTTCCGGACGGCGAACACGCTGGACGACGGCACCAAGATCGGCGTGACCACGCTGCACGGGAAGAAGTCCGGCTTCACGGGCAAGGTCTGGGTCTGGGCGCCCAAGGAGTACTACGAGGAGAAGTACGCCAGGAGCGCCTTCCCGGTGCTCATAGCCCTGCCGGGCGGCCCCGGCTACCCGGTCAACTACTGGATGGGAACCGACCTGAAGCTGCAGAGCAGCATCAGCGAGTGGTCGAAGTCGGGCAAGAGCAAGCCGTTCATCGTCGTCATGCCGGTCCTGAACGCGGACGACAAGCACTACTACGACGGCAGCGACATCCCGGGGCAGCCGAAGATGGGCACCTGGATGTCCGACGACGTCCCCGACCTGGTCAAGGCGAACTTCCGTACCTTCACCTCGCGGGACGGCTGGGCCTTCATGGGCTCCTCCTCGGGCGCCTACGTGGGCCTCAAGCAGGTGCTCCAGCACCCCGACCGGTTCAAGGCCGTGATCGCCAGCGGCCCGGACACCCGGCCGGACTCGCCGCTGTGGCGCGGCCATGAGAAGGAGCAGCGGGCCAACGACCCGGAGCAGCTGGCCAAGGAGCTGATCGCCCGGCCCGGGGCCCCGGACGTGCACATCGCCTTCCAGATCGGCACCAAGGAGGGCGGCCGGGCCAAGCTGGAATCGTTCATGAAGAAATATGGCAAGGGTCCGATCAAGACCCGCCTTCAAGTGATCCAGGGTGGCGGGCACAACGCCCGCGGGTACCTCCGCGGCATGAATGACGGATCCATGGAATGGATCAGCAGGGTGATGCCGGGCCCGACGCCCGCGTCCTGACACTCCGGCCGGGCATTTCGTCCGTCTTCCCTACTTTTCCCGGCGGCTTCCGTACAGCTTTCATACGGCTTCCATACGGCCTCCGTACGCCCCCCGTACGACTTCCGCACATCTCCCGACGTGGCGGCCGTGTCTTTCGTGTGCTTTTCACACACCTCCCGTATGCCTCTGGCATGCATCCGCATGCCTCTCGCATACCTTTCGCACGGCCCGCGTACGGCTCGCGCACACCTTCCGTACGCGCGGAATTCACCGCCGGAAAGGGGATCCGGGCCCGCGGGTTCTCCGGCTAGCCCCGCGGGTTCTCCAGGAGATCCACCCGGACATCCGCCGGATAGCCGGTCGATTCTCCCGTCCTGCGGGCGAATTCCGTCACACCGCGCAACTGGTCCGGGCCGAAACGGAAGTCGAGTGTCGTGAAGTAGCGTTCCAGCACCTTCTCGTCGAAGGACTCCCAGCGTGCGGCCTGCTCAGCCACCTTGGTGACCTCCTCCAGCGACAGGTCGCGGGAGGCCAGGAACGCCTCGTGCACCTTGCGGACGACGGCGGGCTCACGCTCCAGGTAGTCCCGCCGCGTCGCCCAGACGGCGAAGACGAACGGCAGCCCCGTCCACTCCTTCCACATCTCGCCCAGGTCGTGCACCTGGAGCCCGAGCCGCGGCGCGTCGTGCAGGTTCGCGCGCAGCGCCGCGTCCCCGATCAGCACGGCGGCCTCCGCCTCCTGCATCATCACGCCGAGGTCGGGCGGGCAGGTGTAGTACTCAGGAGTGACGCCGATCTTCTCGGCCAGCAGCAGTTGGGCCAGCCGTACGGACGTACGGGAGGTCGAGCCGAGCGCGACCCGAGCCCCGTCCAGCTCCTCCAGGGGCTTCTGCGACACGATCACGCACGACATGACCGGGCCGTCGCAGCCGACCGCCAGGTCGGGGAAGGCGACCAGGCCGTCGGCGGCCCGCAGGAACTCCACGAGGGTGACCGGCGCGATGTCGAGATCGCCGCGCACCAGCTGTTCGCTGAGCTTCTCCGGGGTGTCCTTCGTGAGCTCCAGGTCGAGCAGCGTGCCCGTACGCGCGAGGCCCCAGTACAGGGGCATGCAGTTCAGGAACTGGATGTGGCCCACCCGCGGCCGGCTGCGACGGTGGTCGGCTGCGGCTCCTGCGGATGCGTCTCCAACGGTTGAATTGTCCACATGCGGAGGCTAGACCCGGTGCGTGCCGGACGGTGCGGCGGGGCCTCGTGTGGCCGACACACCGCACCGCTAAACGTGATCTTTGGCTCTTCCGCCCCACAAGCGCCCCGTGCTACGCTCAGCGCAAGTTGCAGTTTGGTTTCCCTTGCAGTACAGAGCCTGCGGAGCATGTGACGCCGCAGGCTTTTGTAGTTTTCAGACTTCTCGCAGGTTCTGGAGCAGGGCAACCCTTTGGCCCAAGGAGGGCTTATGGCTACCGGAACCGTGAAGTGGTTCAACGCTGAAAAGGGCTTCGGCTTCATCGCCCAGGACGGCGGCGGCCCGGATGTCTTCGTTCACTACTCTGCGATCAACGCCTCTGGCTTCCGCTCCCTGGAGGAGAACCAGCAGGTGAACTTCGACGTCACGCAGGGCCCGAAGGGTCCGCAGGCGGAGAACGTCACGCCGGTCTGAGTTGCCCGGTCCGACCGATCGCGGTCGACTTAGCAGTACCCAAGGAGCCCCGCTCCTTCCTTTCGGAAGGGGACGGGGCTCCTGCCTTTTCGCTCGCCGCCGGCGAAATCCGAGTACGGGATTCAGCCGACCCGATGTCCCAGCCGCTCACTCCCGGCCCGGTCGGCCCCCCTGACCTCCCGGCCCCCCGCGGCTACCGTGAAGGGTCATGACCGGGCCGACCATCGCGGTGCACCATGTGCGGGCCGTGCTGAGCGGTGCGCGGCGGGCGGGCGTGGACATCGTGCCGTTGCTCCAGGCGGCGCGGATCGCGCCGTCGCTGCTCGGGGACGAGCGGGCGCGCATCGGCGCGGACCGGTTCGCCCGGCTGGTCAAGGAGGTGCAGCGGGCGACGGACGACGAGTTCCTGGGGCTGGGGCCGCTGCCCAGCCGCCGCGGCACGTTCGCCATGATGGGCCTCGCCTGTCTGAGCTGCCCGGATCTCGGGACGGCGCTGGAGCGGGCCGTGCGGTTCTACGGGCTGTTCCCCGGCGGGCCCGAGATGGCGGTGACGGTGGGGGGCGACACGGGTTCCGCTCCCGGCGCCGGCGCCACCCCTGGCCCAGGTCCCGACGTGTCCGCCCGTGCTCCCACCCCGGCCCCCGGCCCCGCCGCCCCCGGTCCCGTCTCCGCCGCCGAGTTCTCGGTCCGTACCGATCTGCGTCCGTACCCCGAGGGCATCTTCCTCGCCGAGTCCCTGATGATCATCTGGCACCGGCTCTCCAGCTGGCTCATCGGCCGCCACATCCCCCTGCGCCACGCCTGCTTCACCCACCCCGCCCCCGCGCACGCCCGCGAGTACGCGCTGCTCTTCGGCTGTCAGGTGCGCTTCGGGGCGCCGCGCACCGCCGCGGCGTTCGACGCCCGCTGGCTGGCGGCGCCGGTCGTCCGGGACGAGGCGGCGCTGACGGCGATGCTGCGGCGGGCACCCGCCGACCTGCTGAGCCGCCGGGAGTACGGCACGACCGTCGCCGAGCGGGTACGGCGCACGCTCGCCCTCGCCCTGCGCGCCGCGAGCCCGGCCCGCCTGCCGGAGGCGGCCGAGGTCGCGGCGCGGCTGGCGGTGAGCCCGGCGACGCTGCGCCGCCGGCTCCACGAGGAGGGGACCTCGTACCAGCGCCTGAAGGACGCGGTACGCCGGGACGCGGCGATCAGCGCGCTGACGGCGGGCCGGGAGCCCATCGCCGAGCTGGCGGCGCGGCTCGGCTTCTCCGAGGACACCGCCTTCCACCGGGCGTTCCGGAGGTGGACGGGGACCACCCCGGGCGCGTACCGGCTGCACCCGCAGCCGCCGGGAGTGCTGACCGGCGCTCCGCCGGGTCAGCAAAGCTGAGCGTCCCGGTCAGCACCGTACTTACTTGGGAGTCACTACGGTCACCCCAACTGACCCGTCCTCCGGACCGTTGGGAGAGCCGCATGGTGCAACCCCGCGCCACCCGCGCGCTGCGCAACACCGCCCTCACCGCCGCCACAGCACTCGCCCTCTCGCTCGGCCTCACGAACGCCACGGCCACCGCGCAGCCCGCCCCGACCGCCCGGGCGGCGACCGCCCAGGCGGACAGCGCGCGCCCCGGCGACATCGTGAAGGCCGCCCCCACGTCCTTCCACCCGCTGCCCGGCCAGCCGACCCGTACCCGCGCCTGGCACATGGAGTACCGCTCGACCACCGCCAAGGGCACCCCGAACGTCGTCTCCGGCACGGTCATCGTCCCGGACGACGGCCGCACCGGGCCGCGCCCGCTGGTCACGTACGCCGTCGGTACGGTCGGCCTCGCCGACCCGTGCGCGCCCTCGGCCGGCTTCCCCAAGGGCACCACCGTCGAGGCCAACCTGATCCAGCAGCTCACGGCCCGCGGCTGGGCGGTCGCCGTGACGGACTACGAGGGCCTGGGCACGCCCGGCGACCACACCTACACCGTCGGCCGCGCCGAAGGGCAGGCCGTCCTGGACGCGGCGCGCGCCGCCCAGCGGCTGCCCGGCGCCGTCGCGGCGGGCGTCACGAAGGACTCCCCCGTCGGGATCATGGGCTATTCGCAGGGCGGCCAGGCGTCCGGCTGGGCGGCCGAGCTGCACGGTACGTACGCGCCCGAGCTGAAGGTCAAGGGCACCGCGACCGGCGGCGTCCCGGCCGACCTGCTCAAGGTCGCCGACTTCAACAACGGCAACATCGGCGCGGGCCTGATCCTGATGGCGGCCGTCGGCCAGGACGCCGCCTTCCCCGAACTGGACCTGGCGAAGTACCTCAACGCCAAGGGACGGCACTACGTCGACTTCATGCGCAAGAACTGCGTGGCGATCGACGCCATCGCCGGCGCCTTCAAGAAGATCTCCGACGTCACGGTCAGGAACCCGCTCCACGAGGCCGACTGGCAGCAGCGGCTGCGCGCGTCGGACCTCGGTACGCGCAAGCCGGACGCGCCGGTCTTCCTCTACCACGGCACGCTCGACGAGCTGATCCCGTACGGCGTCGGCAAGCAGCTGCGCGCGGACTGGTGCGCCAAGGGCACTGACGTACGGTGGGCCCCGATCCCGCTGGGTGAGCACGTCATCGGCGCGATCGCGGGCGCCGTACCGGCCGCCGACTGGCTGGCGGGACGTTTCGCCGGGAAGCCTGCACACAGCAACTGCGGCTGAACCGGAGGCCGAACGCCGAAGCCGCAGGCGGAGACGCAGGCGGAGACGCAGGCACACGCGCCAGACGCGCACACAGACTCGGCCAGCGGCACAGCCACAACCGCAGGCGCACCATGAGGAACCCCGTGCCACTTCCCCCACAGAGGTGACACGGGGTTCCGGTCTGCCGCGCCGGGCATCCACGAGGTTACCCGGCGGTCAGTTAACGGAGCATCAGTACGCGGGTCCGGTCCCGTACAGCTCCTTGATCTCCGCGCCGAAGTCGCGCGCGATGGCGGCCCGCCGCAGCTTCAGGGACGGGGTGAGGTGGCCGGCCTCCTCCGTGAAGTCGACCGGCAGCACGGTGAAGCGGCGGATCGATTCGGCACGCGAGACCAGCTGGTTGGCGTCGTCCACCGCGTCCTGGATGTCGGCCAGCAGCGCCTCGTCGCGCACCAGTTCCGCCATCGGCACCTGCTGCTTCTTCCGCATCTGCCGCCAGTGCGCCAGCCCGTCCGGCTCCAGCGTGACCAGCGCGGTGACGTACGGGCGGTCGTCTCCGACGACCATGCACTGGCCGACGAGCGGGTGCGACCGCAGCCGGTCCTCCAGCGGGGCCGGGGCGACGTTCTTGCCGTTCGAGGTGACGATCAGCTCCTTCTTGCGGCCGGTGATGGTCAGATAACCGTCCGCGTCCAGCGCACCGATGTCCCCGGTCGCCAGCCAGCCGCCGTCCCCGGCCGGCTCCGGTCCCTCGCCCCCGCCCCCGCCCCCGTCCACACCCCCGGCCGGCAGCGGCCCGCCGCTCCCGGCGTCCCAGTACCCGCTGAAGACCTGCCCGCCGCGCAGCAGCACCTCCCCGTCCTCCGCTATCCGTACGGCGGTGCCGGGCAGCGGCCATCCCACCGTGCCCATACGGGGCTTGAGCGGCGGGGTGAGGGTGGCCGCCGCGGTGGTCTCGGTCAGCCCGTACCCCTCGAAGATCTCGATGCCCGCGCCGGTGTAGAAGGCCGCGAGCCGGTGCCCGAGCGGGGAGCCGCCGCAGATCGCGTAGCGGACCTTGCCGCCCAGGGCCGCGCGGATCCGGCGGTAGACCAGCGGGTCGTACATCCGCCGGGCCGCCCTCAGCGCGACGCCGGGACCGCTGCCCGTGCCGTGCTCCTCGGCCTCGACGGCCTCCCCGTAGCGCCGTGCGATCGCGGCGGCGCGGTCGAAGGAGGCGGCCCGGCCCATCTTCTCGGCCGTGGCGCGGCCGGTGTTGTAGACCTTCTCCAGGACGTAGGGGATCGCGAGCAGGAACGTCGGGCGGAAGGCGGCCAGGTCGGCGAGGAGGTCCTCGGTACGGATACTGGGCGCGTGGCCGAGCCGTACCCGGGCGCGCAGGCAGCCGACCGCGACCATCCGGCCGAAGACGTGCGAGAGGGGCAGGAAGAGCAGCGTCGAGGCGGGCTCGCTGCTGACCGACGTGAAGACCGGGTGCAGCAGTTCGATCGCGTTGTCCACCTCGGCGAAGAAGTTGCCATGGGTCAGCACGCAGCCCTTGGGGCGGCCGGTGGTGCCGG
The DNA here is from genome assembly GCF_055573595.1 of Streptomyces sp. NPDC030165. NCBI lineage: Bacteria > Bacillati > Actinomycetota > Actinomycetes > Kitasatosporales > Streptomycetaceae > Streptomyces > Streptomyces sp. NPDC030165. The sequence goes on from NZ_JBVIBD010000002.1 coordinate 619,719, forward strand.
AGGTGTAGACGAGGGTGGCGATGCTGGAGGGGCTGGTGACCGCGCGCCGCTCGGCCACCAGCGCGTCCGGCACCGGCCGCCCGGCCGCCACGATCTGCGGTACGGCGCCGGTGTCCAGCTGCCACAGGTGGCGCAGCCCGGGCAGCCCGGACCGTACGCCGCTCACCAGCCGGGCCTCCTCGACCCCCTCCACCACGCAGGCCGCCGCCCCCGAGTCCCGCAGGATCCAGTGCGCCTGGTGGGCGGAGGAGGTCGGGTAGACGGGTACGGTGACCAGCCCGGCGGCCCACGCGGCGAAGTCGACGAGCGTCCACTCGTACGTCGTACGGGCCATGATGGCCAGCCGGTCGCCCGCCCGCAGGCCGTACGCGATCAGACCTTTGGCCAGGGCGAGCACCTCGGCGGCGAACTCGGCGGCGCTCACGTCGCGCCACGCGCCCCCGGCCTCCCGGCCCGCCTTCTTGCGCGCCAGCACCACCTCGCCGGGTGCTTGCGCGGCGTTGTCGAAGGGGATGTCTCCCAGGGAGCCGGTCCGCACCGGCGCCACCAGCGGCGGTACGGACACCTCCCGCACGACCCCGCCTTGCGTCCGCGTGCGCGGCTCCACCGGGGCGGGCGCCGGCGGCCCGCCTTGCCGTTGCTGACTGGACACGAGCGGCTCCTCGTCTCACGGTGGGCGCAGGGCGCTTCACGCGGTGGCCGACGAGGCCCAACGGGTCGGAGGAGCAGGCCCGTTCGGCGGCCGTGGACAGCGCGCGGCCCGCAGGCTCGCACTCTCGACCAGCACCTGACCCGACAGTAACCTTACTTCGAAGTAAATTTACGCGAGGACCAGGAGTTGGCCAATGCCCGAACACCGTCTTCCTCCCACCGATTCGGCCCCGGGCCCCCTCCGCACCCCGCACACCCCGCACCCGGACCGCCCGCTGCCCGCCCCGCACCGGCCGGTTGCCTGATGGCGGCCGACACGCCGGGCGGCGCGACCACCGGCCTGTCCCGTGCGCCCCGGCTGATGCCCGTACTGGCCAAAGGCCTTCTGACCGGCTTCGGCAAGCACCCGCGCCCGGACGCCGCGCTGCCGCGCACCCGCCTCGCCCTGCCCGCCGTACGGATCGGACTGGGCCGGGCCGCCAGGTACGCCCGCGTCTGCGGCTACGACGCCACCGAGCCGCTGCCCGTCACCTATCCGCACATCCTCGGATTCCCGCTGGCCGCACGGCTGATGAGCGCGCGGGACTTCCCGCTGCCGATGCTCGGCCTGGTGCACACCGGCATCGAGATCACCCAGTACGCGCCGCTGCACCCGACCGACACACTCGAACTGACGGTGTATGCGGGCGCGTTGCGGCCGCACCGGCGCGGCACCGAGGTCGTCATGACCACCGAGGCGCGGCGCGCGGACGCGCTGGTCTGGCACGACCGGAGCACGTACCTGGCCCGGCACCATACGGCGGCGGACGAGGGGCCGCCGCGCTCCGACCTCCCTCCCCCCGGCCCCCGCGAGCTTCCCATACGCGCCCGATGGCACCTGCCCGCCGACCTCGGCCGCCGCCACGCCGCCGTCTCCGGCGACTACAACCCGATCCACCTCCACGCCCTCACGGCCCGCCCGCTCGGCTTCCCGCGCGCCATCGCGCACGGCATGTGGACCTTCGCGCGCTGCGCCGCCGAGGCGGTGCTGCCGGGTACGGCCACCCTGCGCATCTCGGCGGAGTTCCGCGCCCCGGTGCTGCTGCCGGCCACCGTCGCGTATGCCTACGAGGTCACGCGCACCGGCGGCACGTTCCAACTGCGTGGCGGCGGCCCTGAAGGCCGGTCCCGATCCTGCATCCACCTGGAGGGCAGGGTGGAAACGGACGTGTGACACACCCGGCAGGACCGGCAGGACCGGCAGGACCGGCAGCGACTCAACCGTCCGTTCCCCTCAACCGTTCGCCCCCTCACCCACCCGGCGACCACCGCTCCCCGTCCATCAGCCGGCCCAGCCCCGCCCAGGCGAAGTTCATCAGCGTCGCCGCGGTGTCCTTGGCCGACGGGCGCTCGCCCGGCGCCGCACCGCTGCCGCGCCCGTTGGCCCAGTCGGCCAGTGATTCGGCGGCACCCACCAGGGCGTGTGCCAGGCCGGACACTTCGCGCGCGGCCAGCTCCCGGTCGCAGCCCGCCTCCTGGGCGGCCGCGCCGATCATCACCGTGACGAACTCGACGATCTCCGCCCGCATCGCGGCGACTTCGACCGCGAACGGCTCGCCCTGTGTACGGGCCTGCTGATGCAGTACCGCCCAGCCGTCCGGGTGCTCGGCCGTATGCGCGAAGAATCCTTTCAGTCCACTCCAGAGCTGCCGGTCGGCGGGCGCGTCCGGCTCCACCGCGGCCCGCACGGCCTCCGCCAGCGCCGCCGACTCCCGCCGGATCACCGCGCTGAACAGCTCCTCCTTGGAGTTCAGGTACAGATAGACCAGCGGCTTCGACACCCCCGCCACCTCGGCGATCTCATCCATCGAGGCCGCCCGGTAACCCTGCCGCGCGAAGGTCAGCACGGCCGCGTCGAGCATCTGCTGTTCCCGTACGGCCCGCGGCATCCGTTTGCTCTTCACAGTTCCCACGCCAATTGCCCTTCTGTCCCGCCCCTTTACCGCCAAGTAAGTTTACGTTTTCCCGCCTTGTTCCACGCTTCTTGACGCGATCGCCCCACGCACGAGACGATACGACTCGTCTCGTCATTTCGGCCGGAAGGAACCCTCCATGCACCAGGCGCACCAGCGCTTCGTCGAAGCCGCCCCCGGCGTGCACCTGTGGACCGAGCAGCGCGGCCCGGCCGACGCGCCCCCGCTGCTGCTCGTCATGGGTGCCCAGGCCTCCGGCCTGGGCTGGCCCGAACCGTTCGTGGACGCGCTCGCCGTCCACCACCGGGTCATCCGTTACGACCACCGCGACACGGGCCGCTCCACCTGGTCCTTCGACGAACAGCCGTACCGCATCACGGACCTGGCGCACGACATCGTCCGCGTCCTTGACGCCCTCGGCGTCGACCGGGCGCACCTGGTGGGGCTGTCGCTCGGCGGAATGCTGGCGCAAATCGTCCTCGCCGACCACCCCGACCGGGTCCTGAGCACCACCCTGATGGGCACCTCGGCGATGAGCACCACCCCGTACACCCGCCCCGACGGCACCCAGGTCCCCGCCTGCGAACTGCCCGGCATCGCGCCCGACGTGCTGGAGATGTGGGCCCGCCCCGTCGAGGACCACGGCCTGGAGGCCGAACTCGACCGGCGCGTGGAGCACTGGCGGGTCCTGAGCGGCGGAATCCTCCCCTTCGACGCCGGCCACTACCGCGCCCTGGAACGCCGGATCATCGAACACACCGGCCACTACGACGTCTCCACCGCCCCCGCCCGCGCCGACCACTGCGGAATGCTCCGCACCGAAGCCCTCGCCACCAACCAGATCCCCACCCTCGTCATCAACGCCCCCGCCGAACCCGTCTTCCCGCCCCCGCACCCCCACCACCTCGCCCAGGTCATCCAGCACGCACACCTGGTGGAGATCCCCGGCATGGGCCACGCCCTGCCACCGGAGGTACAAGGGCCGCTGGCAGAGGCGATCCTCGGTCATACGGGGGCGGCGGGCTGAGGAAGGAGAGACGGGCGTACGGAGCCGAATCGGGCGACGGCCGGGCATGCCCACTTCCCCCGCGCGGCCGAAGCTCCCGAGCGCACGCGAAACGCCGGACGGGCTGGGGGTTGTCCCCAGCCCGTCCGGCGTTCAGATCACCGCGATCACGCGGCCGGTGTCAGCTACCGGGCCCCGGCAGGCGCCGGTACCGACACCTTCTGCCCGGCCTGCCCGGCGTCGCCGACCACGCCGTCCTCCAGCTCCACGCCGGCGGCGCGGGCGTACGCGTCGCGGTCCAGGATCTTCTCCTTGGCCGAGACCAGGATCGGTACGACGACCTGCCCGGCCACGTTCGTAGCCGTCCGCATCATGTCCAGGATCGGGTCGATGGCCATCAGCAGGCCGACGCCCTCCAGGGGGAGGCCGAGGGTCGACAGGGTCAGGGTGAGCATGACGGTGGCACCCGTCAGGCCGGCGGTGGCGGCGGAGCCGATGACCGAGACGAAGGCGATCAGGACGTAGTCGCCGATGCCCAGGTCGACGTCGAAGATCTGGGCGATGAAGATGGCAGCGAGGGCCGGGTAGATCGAGGCGCAGCCGTCCATCTTGGTCGTCGAGCCGAAGGGCACGGCGAAGGACGCGTACTCCTTCGGGACGCCCAGGCGCTCGGTGACCTTCTGGGTCAGCGGCATGGTGCCGACCGAGGAGCGGGAGACGAACGCCAGCTGGATGGCGGGCCAGGCGCCCTTGAAGAACTGCAGCGGGTTGGCCTTGGCGAAGACCGAGAGCAGCAGCGGGTAGACGCCGAAGAGGACGATCGCGCAGCCGACGTAGATGTCGACGGTGAAGGTCGCGTACTTGCTGATCAGGTCCCAGCCGTAGTCCGCGATGGCGTAGCCGATCAGGCCGAGGGAGCCGATCGGGGCCAGGCGGATGACCCACCACAGTGCCTTCTGGAGCAGCTCCAGCGCGGAGCGGCTCAGGCGCAGCACCGGCTCGGCGCGGTCGCCCAGCTTCAGGGCCGCGATACCGGCCACCGTCGCCATGAAGACGATCTGCATGACCTTCAGCTCGGTGAACGGCGTGATGACGTCCTTGGGGACGATGCCGGTCAGGAAGTCGATCCAGGAGCCGGCGTGCTCGGGGAGCTTGCCGTCCTTGGGGGTCAGGCCGGTACCCGCGCCGGGGTTGCTGATCAGGCCGATCGCCATGCCGATGGCGACCGCGATCAACGAGGTGACCATGAACCACAGCAGCGTGCGGGTGGCCAGCCGGGCGGCGTTGTTGACCTGCCGCAGGTTGGTGATCGAGACCAGGATGGCGAAGAAGACCAGCGGCGCCACGGCCAGCTTCAGCAGCTGGACGAAGAGGCTGCCGATGGTGTCGAGGGTGGTCTTCAGCCAGGAGATGTCACCGCTCTTGGCGATCCAGCCGAGCAGCACGCCGAGGACGAGGCCGAGCAGGATCTGGGCCCAGAACGGGACCTTGGGTATGCGGCGGGAGGATCTGGCGGTCTCTGCGGACCGCGGGGTCTCGGAAGACGTGGTGGACAACGGACACACTCCGGGGACAGACAGGCGTCGGGAAGGAAACGGCGCACAGCGCCAGGAGACAGGAGGTCCGTATCGATCCGTACGGGATCTCCGGCCGCTGCGGTGAAGGGGTCAGCGGCGGCAACAGGCCGCGGACATACAGCGGCAAAGATCGACGTGCAGGCGCGCCACGAGCGGGACGCCCGTGGGGTGGTGGTGCGCTGCTGCTGTCTTCATGGCGAACACGTTAACACTTGAACTTTGGGGAACCCAAAGAAATTCTTTGGGTGGGGGAGGCGGGAAACGCCCGGAGTGTCGCGTGGAACGCGTGATGCCCCGCCGTGGAGGGGTTCTTCCACGGCGGGGCATCCGTCGGCTGTGAGGCGCCTTACAGCGCCGGCGGGGGCGTCCCCGGACTACAGGAGGCCGTCCTCCTGGCGGGCGTTGGCCGCGATGCGGGCCTTCTGGCGGTCCACCTTGGCCACGATCTGCTCGGACATCGCGTCCCGCTGCTTGCGCAGCAGCACGAAGCTCAGCGGCGCGGAGATCACGACCGCGAGCAGCAGCAGCCATACGGCGTTGGAGCTGCCCACGCCGAGCGGGATGACGTGGAAGTACGCCAGCACCCAGACCAGCGCGAAGCACCCGACGAAGGTCCCCAGACGCAGGGCGGTGTAGCGGAGCGTGGCGAACTTCTGGCTACTCACGGGCGGACCTTCTTCACGACGACAACCGAAAGGGTCTGCGTCCAGTCAAGCACAGCCCGATTCGTGATCTTTTCGGGCCCCTGCCGTGGGGGCGGGACGCCCCGATCCGGGCCCTGGCCACGGCCGGTGGCGCCGGGGCGGCGTGCGTCACGCCAGCTCGCGCCACATCGTGATGTCGTCCCGGTAATCGTCGTCGGCGAGTTTGATCGCGGACGGCACCCGGCCGACCTCCTTGTAGCCGCAGGAGGCGTAGAACCGCTCGACGCCGATGCCGCCGCGGCAGGTGAGCCGGATGCCCTGGATGCCTTCGGTCCCGCGGGCCGCCTCGTCGACGGCGGCCATCAGGGCGCGGCCCGCGCCCTGCCCCTGGAGGGCGGGGTGCACCATCACGGTGTAGGCCCACAGCCAGTGCTTCATCAGGCGGTGCTGGTTGAGGTGGAGGAACGCGGTGGCGAGCACCCGGCCGTCGCGCTCGTCGCGGCCCGCGATCAGCCGGGCGCACCCCTCCGACATCGCCACCAGGTGGGCGAGCAGGTCGGGGCGTACGTCCTCGGCGGTGACCGGCGGGACGAAACCGACGGCCCCGCCCGCGTTGGACACCTCGGCCCACAGCGTCCGGATGCCGTCGGTCAGTTCGGGGGTGACGGCGGGGTCCAGGTCGAAGCGCAGATCCATGGTGCGGACCCTAATCGCCTCGGACAGCACCCGTCGCCGCCGTCCCGTCCGTCCCAGGCGTCACACCCGCATCGGCTGCGGGGCCTCGCGGCGCTCCGCGTCCGGGCCCGGGTACTCCCGGATGATCTCGTAGCGGGTGTTGCGCTCGACCGGCCGGAAGCCCGCGTCGCGGATCAGTTCCAGCAGGTCGTCGCGGGTGAGCTTGTTCGGTGTGCCGTAATTGTCCGCGTCGTGCGTGATCTTGTACTCGACGACCGAGCCGTCCATGTCGTCGGCGCCGTGCTGCAGCGCGAGCTGAGCGGTCTGCACGCCGTGCATGACCCAGAAGACCTTCACGTGCGGGATGTTGTCGAACAGCAGCCGGGAGACGGCGAAGGTCTTCAGCGCCTCGGCGCCGGTCGCCATCGTGGTGCGCGCCTGGAGCTTGTTGCGGACCTTGCCGTCCTTCATGTCCACGAAGTCGTGCTGGTAGCGCAGCGGGATGAAGACCTGGAAGCCGTTGGTCTCGTCCTGCAGCTCGCGCAGGCGCAGCACGTGGTCGACGCGGTGCCGGGGCTCCTCGATGTGCCCGTACAGCATCGTCGCGGGCGTCTTGAGGCCCTTCTCGTGCGCCAGGCGGTGGATGCGCGACCAGTCCTCCCAGTGGGTGTCGTGGTCGACGATGTGCTGGCGCACCTCCCAGTCGAAGATCTCGGCGCCGCCGCCGGTCAGCGACTCCAGGCCGGCGTCGATCAGCTCGTCGAGGATCTCGGAGGCGGGCAGCCCGGAGATCTTCTCGAAGTGGTGGATCTCGGTGGCGGTGAACGCCTTGAGGGAGACCGTGTCGGGCAGCGCCTCCTTGAGGGCGCTGAGCGAGCGCGGGTAGTAGCGCCACGGCAGGGTCGGGTGCAGGCCGTTGACGATGTGCAGCTCGGTGAGGTTCTCGCCCTCCATCGCCTTGGCGAGGCGGACGGCCTCCTCGATGCGCATGGTGTACGCGTCCTTCTCGCCGGGCTTGCGCTGGAAGGAGCAGTACGCGCACGAGGCGGTGCACACGTTGGTCATGTTGAGGTGGCGGTTGACGTTGAAGTGCACGACGTCGCCGTTCTTGCGCGTGCGCACCTCGTGGGCGAGCCCGCCCAGCCACGCCAGGTCGTCACACTCGTAGAGGGCGATGCCGTCCTCACGGGTCAGCCGCTCCCCGGACCGGACCTTGTCCTCCAGCTCGCGCTTGAGACCCACATCCATGGATGCAGTCATCCGGCCGCCTCCCATATCTCTGCCAAAATCGGGCTTCACCGAGCGTACTCCCCCGTTTTCCGGCCCGGCCGGGCCCCCCGCCGGGCCCGCCGCCTGTACGGCGGGGAGCCCGGCGTACAGGCGGCGGAGGAGTGCCCCGTACGGCGCCCTACGAGTCCTCCGGCAGCTCGCCGACGCGGTTCTCCCACTTGGTGGAGAGCACGATGGTGGTGCGCGTACGGGAGACGCCCTTGGTGCCCGAGAGCCTGCGGATGGTGCGCTCCAGCCCGTCCACGTCGCTGACGCGGACCTTGAGCATGTACGAGTCGTCGCCCGCGATGAACCAGGCGTCCTCGATCTCCGCGAGGTCGCGCAGCCGCACGGCCACGTCCTCGTGGTCGGCGGCGTCCGAGAGGGAGATGCCGACCAGGGCGGTGACGCCCAGGCCGAGGGAGGCCGCGTCGACGGTCGCGCGGTAGCCGGTGATCACGCCGGCCGCCTCCAGGCGGTTGATCCGGTCGGTGACGCTGGGCCCGGACAGGCCCACGAGCCGGCCCAGCTCCGCGTACGAGGCCCTGCCGTTCTCCCGCAGTGCCTGGATGAGCTGCCTATCTACGGCATCCATACGCCCCTGACCTTCCATTCGCTCTGCAATCCCGGCTTTTCCATGTAGAATCTAAGGCATACAGGGGCTGCGACCCTGTAAACCGTCAATCTCAGTTGATCAAAGACGATCTTTCACAGGAGAAGTCACCGTGTACTCGATCGAGATGGCCTACGCCCGCATGCGCGAGCTGCAGGACCTGGCCAATCGTTCTCGTGCTCACCGTCCTGCCACCACCACCGAAGGCAAGCGCCGCTTCGGCCGTAACGGCTCCGCCAAGAAGCGCTAGTCCGCCTCCCTGGAGCCCGATCCGAGCTCCCCGACCCACCGCCGGTAGAGCCGGTGCGGCACGCCCGCCGCATCCAGCACCCGGCCCGCGACGAAGTCCACCAGATCCTGGATGTGCGTCGCCCCCGCGTAGAACGCCGGTGAGGCGGGCAGCACGACCGCGCCCGCCTCGTCCAGCGTCACCAGATGCCTGAGGGTCTGCCCGTTCAGCGGGGTCTCCCGCACCGCGACCACCAGCCTCCTGCGCTCCTTGAGCGTCACGCTCGCCACCCGCTGGAGCAGGTCCTTCGACAGGCCCAGCGCCACCCCCGCCACACACGCCGTGCTCGCCGGCACGATCAGCATCCCCTTGACCGGGTACGAGCCCGACGACGGCCCCGCGGCGAGATCGCCGGCCGGCCAGTACCGCACCAGGTCCAGGTCCGCGTCCGTGACCTCGAACGTCCCCGGCTTGCCGTCCGCGCCGCGCGCCAGCCACGCGCGCAGGTCCGCGCGCCAGTGCGCGTCCCGGAAAGAGATGCCCGTCTCGTCCAGCAGCGTCAGCCGCGACGCCCGGCTCACGATCAGGTCCACCGCCTCGCCCGCCGCGAGCAGGCCGCGCACCACCGACGCCGCGTACGGAGTGCCGGACGCGCCGGAGACACCCACCACCCAGGGGCGACGGGGCACGTCGGCGGACCCGGCGGCCGGCCGGGCGGAGCGCCCGCCGGGCCTTGTGACACCGGGCTGACTGGGGTTGTTGTCCTGCGGTTCCACGGTTCGAGCCTATCCGGCGGAACCACCGGACCCCTCACGGCCGTTTGTTCCAGTGAACGGGGAAGGGAAGGTGCCGCAGATGATGACGCGAGCGCTGGAGCACGCGAAGCCCGCCGCCGCGCTGATGCTGGGCTGGGTCGCGCTGCTATGGGGCCTGGAGATCGCCGACACCGCGTCGGGCAACGCGCTGGACACCTTCGGCGTGCGGCCACGCGAGATGAGCGAGCTGGCCGACGTGCTGCCCGCCGCCTTCATCCACTTCGGCTTCGACCACCTGGCCGCCAACACGCTGCCGCTGCTGCTCCTCGGCTTCCTCGCCGCGCTCCGCGGCGGCCTGCGCCGGTTCGCCGGGGTGGCCCCGCTGATAGCCCTGACCAGCGGTCTGGGCATCTGGCTGACCGCCCCCGCCGGCAGCAACACGGCCGGCGCCTCCGGCGTGGTCTTCGGCCTCTTCGGCTACCTCCTGATACGCGGCTTCATCGACCGCAAGCCGCTGGACATCGGCCTCGGCGTGCTGGTCGCCGTGGTGTACGGCTCGATCCTGTGGGGCGCGCTGCCCACCGACAGCGGCATCAGCTGGCAGGGCCACCTCTTCGGACTGGTCGGCGGCGTACTGGCGGCATGCGTCTTCCGGCGGCGCCCGGCCGCGCGGACACCCGGCGAGCAGGCCCGGCTGGTCCCGTAGACCCACCGGACCGGCGCGGGCGCAGAGGCCGCCGCCTCCGCAGGGCGAGTACGGATACGGGCGCAGCCGTGAACAGGAGTCGCGGCCCCGCAGCCGTACGGCCGCGGAGCGCTCCGGGTGTGGCCGCCCCCGGAGCGTCGTGGGTCAGAGCGTCAGGCCGCGGACGAACAGGTCGAGCAGCGCGCAGACGAACAGCGCGATGCCGATGAACCCATTGACCTGGAAGAAGGCCCGGTTGAGGCGGGAGAGGTCGTGCGGCCGCACGATGGTGTGCTCGTAGAGGAAGGCGCCGACGACGATCACCAGGCCGAGCCAGAAGAAGACTCCGGCGTGGGTGGCGAGCGCGTACCAGACCAGCAGGGCCGTGGTGACGGCGTGGCAGGCGCGGGCGCCGTGCAGCGCCCCCGGGATGCCGAAGCGGGCCGGTACGGACTTCACGCCGTGCGCCCGGTCCGCCTGTACGTCCTGGCAGGCGAAGATCAGATCGAAGCCGCCGATCCAGACACCGACGGCGACCCCGAGGATCACCGCGTCCCAGGACCACGACCCCGTGACGGCTATCCACGCGCCGACCGGGCCCATCGCCTGGGCCAGGCCCAGGATCGCGTGCGGGAAGTCCGTGAACCGCTTGCCGTACGGGTAGACCACCATCGGGATCACGGCGATCGGTGCCAGCGCCAGGCACAGCGGGTTGAGCAGGGCCGCGGCGCCCAGGAAGAACACCACGGCGATCAGCGCGCCGGTCCACGCGGACCGTACGCTCACCGCGCCGGTGACCAGTTCGCGGCCCGCGGTGCGCGGGTTACGGGCGTCAATCTCCCGGTCGATGATGCGGTTGGCGGCCATCGCGAACGTCCGCAGGCCCACCATCGCGACGGTGACCAGCAGCAGCTCGACCCAGTGGACGCTCTTGTCCGACCGGTGCATCGCGGTCAGCGAGGCGATGTAGGCGAAGGGCAGCGCGAAGACCGAGTGCTCGATCATCACCAGCCGCAGGAAGGCTTTGATCCGGCCGGGCGGTGCGGGTTCGGGGGCGAAGAGATCCGGTGTCGCTGAATCGGCGCTCATGTCTAGAACCCGTACTCCTTCCAGCGGCGGTCGACCTTCGCCGCCGTCGCGGTGTCCGACTCGACCATCTCCGGCCAGCCGCCGTCCCTCGTGTAGCCCTCCTCGGGCAGCTTCCTCGTCGCGTCGATGCCCGCCTTGCCGCCCCAGAACTGCTGGTACGAGGCGTGGTCGAGGTGGTCGACCGGCCCCTCGACGACGGTCAGGTCGCGCGCGTAGTCCGTGTTGCCGAGGGCCCGCCAGGACACCTCGTGCAGGTTGTGCACGTCGCAGTCGGCGTCGACCACGATGATCAGCTTGGTCAGCGACATCATGTGCGCGCCCCAGATGGCGTGCATGACCTTCTGGGCGTGCTTGGGGTACTTCTTGTCGATCGAGACGATCGCGCAGTTGTGGAAGCCGCCCGACTCGGGCAGGTGGTAGTCCACGATGTCCGGGACGATGATCTTCAGCAGCGGCAGGAAGAACCGTTCCGTTGCCCGGCCCAGCGGCCCGTCCTCCGTCGGCGGCCGGCCGACGACGATCGACTGGAGCAGCGGCCGCCTGCGCATCGTGACGCAGTCGATGGTCAGCGCGGGGAACGGCTCCTGCGGCGTGTAGAAGCCGGTGTGGTCGCCGAAGGGGCCCTCCGGCAGCATCTCGCCCGGCTCCAGCCAGCCCTCCAGTACGACCTCGGCGTTGGCCGGGACCTGGAGCGGGACGGTCTTGCAGTCCACCATCTCGATCCGCTTGCCCTGGACGAACCCGGCGAACAGGTACTCGTCGATGTCGCCGGGCAGCGGCGCGGTGGAGGCGTACGTCACGGCCGGCGGGCAGCCGAAGGCGATGGCGACCGGCAGCTTCTCGCCGCGCTTGGCGGCCACCTGGTAGTGGTTGCGGCTGTCCTTGTGGATCTGCCAGTGCATGCCGATGGTGCGCTTGTCGTGGCGCTGGAGGCGGTAGAGACCCAGGTTGCGTACGCCGGTCTCCGGGTGCTTGGTGTGGGTCAGGCCCAGGTTGAAGAACGACCCGCCGTCCTGCGGCCAGGTGAACAGCGCGGGCAGCGCGTCCAGGTCGACGTCGTCGCCGTGCAGCACCACTTCCTGGACCGGGGCGCCGTCGCCCTTGATCTTCTTTGGCGGTACGTGCGTCATGTTCGCGAGCTTGCCGAACGCCTCCCGCACGCCGACGAAGCCCTGCGGCAGCTCGGGCTTGAGCAGCCCGCCGATCTTGTCGCTGATGTCGTCGTACGACGTCAGGCCGAGCGCCTTGAGCAGCCGGCGGTCGGTGCCGTAGACGTTCATCGCCAGCGGCATCGACGAGCCCTTGACGTTCTCGAAGAGCAGCGCGGGCCCGCCGGACTTCTGCACCCGGTCCACGATCTCGCCGACTTCCAGGTGCGGGTCGACCTCGGCCTTGATCCGCTTGAGGTCGCCCTCCCGGTCGAGCGCGCGCAGGAACGAGCGAAGGTCGTCATAAGCCATGCGTTCCAGTATCCGGTACGCACTACCCTGGACAGGTCACCGGGCCCCGCCGAGGCCCGCCCGTCAGCTCAGGGGGGCTGCTTCCGCAATGCTCAGGTATCTGCCGTTCCTTCTGATCCTGGCGCTGTGGATCTACGCGTTCATCGACTGCCTGAACACGCCGGAGAACCAGGTACGCGGCCTGCCGAAGATCGCCTGGGTCTTCATCATCCTGCTCTTCGGCGAGGTGCTCATCGGGCCGGTCGCCTGGCTGGTGGCCGGCCGGCCCCGGCGCGAGCACGCCGGTGGCGGCGCCGCGTCACCGTGGCCCCGCGGCGGGCGCGGCCCGGCCCGGAAGTGGGTCGCGCCGGACGACAACCCCGACTTCCTGCGCTCGCTCAAGGACGAGGGCAGGAAGGACGACGGCAAGAAGGCGGAGAGCGGGAAGGACGAGGCACTCCTGAAGGACTGGGAGGCCGACCTGCGGCGCCGCGAGGAGGAGCTGCGGCGCAAGGAAAACGGTTCGGCGGACGGCGGCGAGGGCGGCAGCCCGCCGCCGAAGGGCTGACGCTCCCGCCGTACACCGGTGCCTCCGGACTGACCGTGCCCCCCGTCCCGGTCCCGGCGCGTGCCGCCCGTACCCGCGCGCCCTCCCCGCGCCGGACTCACCGGCCTGATCCCGTCCCGCGCGTTGCCCGGCCGCCCCGGAGCGAGGAGAGTGGCCGTCGTGAAGGACCGGGAGCGGGAGATGCTGGCGACGGCGGTCGCCGAGGCACGGGCCGGGCTGGCGGAGGGCGGCATCCCCATCGGCGCCGCGCTGTACGGGCCCGACGGCACCGTCCTCGGGCGGGGCCGCAACCGGCGCGTCCAGGACGGCGACCCGTCCGCGCACGCCGAGACCACCGCCTTCCGGGCCGCCGGCCGGCAGCGCGGTTACCGCGGCACGACGATGGTCACCACCCTCTCCCCGTGCTGGTTCTGCAGCGGCCTGATCCGCCAGTTCGGCATCCCGCGCGTCCTGATCGGCGAGACCCGTACCTTCCACGGCGGGCACGACTGGCTGGCGCAGAGCGGCATACGGATCGTGCTGCTGGACGACGCGGAGTGCCGCGCCCTGATGCGGGAGTTCATCGCGGCCCGGCCCGAGGTGTGGAACGAGGACATCGGCCATGAGTGAGCACCCGGGCACCACGCCCGCATCCCCGGCTTCCCCCGCCTCCTCCGCCTCCCCAGCTCCCTCCGCTTCCCCCATCTCCCCCGCTTCCCCCGTCCCCACCGTCGACCTCGCCCGCTGGCGGACCGGTGACGCGGACACCCGCCGGAGCATCGCCGGGGCCGTCGACGCCGGGCTGCGCGCCGCCGGCTTCCTCCTCGTCACCGGCCACGGCATCGACCAGCAGCTGCGTGACCGCGTCCGCGCCACCGCCCGTACGTTCTTCGCGCTGCCCGCAGCGGAGAAGCAGCCGTACGCCACCGAGGTCGGCGGCCGCGGCTGGCTCGGCCCCGGCGCGGAGGCCAACGGCGCCGCCGAGGGCACCGCGACCCCGCCGGACCTCAAGGAGTCGCTGTCCTTCGCCTCCGAGGAGCCGACCGGCGTCCCGGCCGTCGATGCGGAGTGGTTCCTGCCCAACATCTGGCGCCCCACCAGGTCCCCGCCCTGCGCACCGACGTACAGGACCTGCTGGTCTCGCTGCGCGCCCTGTCCGACCAGCTCCTGGAGCTCCTGGCCGGCGCGCTCGGCGCCGCGCCGGACCGCTTCACCCGGCACACCGCCCACCCCACCTGGGGCTTCAACATCAACTGGTATCCGGGCACGGAGACGGTGGGCGAGGCGCTGCCCGGCCAGTTCCGCATCGGCCCGCACACCGACTTCGGGACGGTGACGGTCCTGGACCGGCAGTACGGCAAGGGCGGCCTCCAGGTCTGGACCGACCCGGCGCACGGCGGCACCGGCTGGCAGGACGCCCCGTACGTGCCGGGCTCCCTCACCGTCAACATCGGCGACCTGATGGCCTACTGGACCGACGGCCGCTGGCGCTCCGGCCGCCACCGCGTCCTACCGCCCCCGCCGGACGTCCCCACCGAAGAGCTGATGTCGCTGGTCTACTTCTACGAGTGCGACCCGGGCACCCGCGTCGGCCCGCTGGCCGACTCGCACACGTACCTGCGCGGCCAGCTGACCGCCATCAACTCCAGCACCCCCACCTGACCTGTAAATCCGGTGGCCGCCGGGGCGCCGCGCCGTGAGACTGACGGCCCATGAACAGCGACAACACCCAGCTGGACCGCACCGCCGAGCACGCCGAGCCGCTCCGCCGCATCCGGGCCGCCCACACCGGCACGACCATCACCGTCTACCAGGCGTACGGTCCGTCGATCGGCCTGCCCGCCGCCCGCGACGGCCGCTTCCCGCCCGCCTGGAAGCGGGAGCGGATGACGTGGATCAAGCCGTCGTTCCTGTGGATGATGTACCGCTGCGGCTGGGCCACCAAGCCCGGCCAGGAGCGTGTCCTCGCCATCGAGATCGAGCGCACGGGCTTCGACTGGGCGCTGCGCAACGCCTGCCTGTCCCACTACGACCCCGCCGTCCATGCCGACCGCGACGCCTGGAAGCGGCGGCTGCGCGAGACGCCCGCCCGCGTCCAGTGGGACCCCGAACGCGACCTGCGCCTGATGCCGCTGCCGTACCGCTCGCTCCAGCTCGGCCTGGCCGGCGAGGCCTCCCGCCGCTACGCCGACGCGTGGACGGTCGCCATCCGCGACGTCACCCCGCTCGCCCACGAGATCCACGCCCTGGTCAGCCGCGGCGACCTGGCCACCGCCGCCGGCCTGCTCCCCGAGGAGCGCCCCTACTGCCCCGCCGCCGCGTAGTCCGCGCGCAGTTCCCGCCACCGGTCCAGGTTCCAGGTGGACCAGTCCTTGGGGCGGCCGGCGAGGGCGTCGGCGAGGAATTCGAAGTGGTGGTGCCAGCCGGCCAGGCAGTCCAGGCGGCAGGAGGGCGAGCCGGTGAACTCGTTGGTGAAGCGCAGGCGGGTGCCGGACGCGCCGGGGCCGGCGGACGGCTGGAGTTCGAAGCGGATCCGGCCGTGGATGTCGACGGTGTACTCGGCCAGCCGGGTCGGGCCCCAGCCGGTGACCTGGCCGGGGGCCACCGTCGCGGTGCCGTGTTCGTCGGTGTTCTGCCAGCGCAGGGTGATCGCGCCGCCCTCGCGCCGTACGAACGGGTCGGCGACCGCGAGCCAGCCCGGCAGGCCCTCCTGGGTGGCCACCGCGTCCCAGACCTCCGCAACGGGCTGGGGAAGGCTCAGCTCGTAGCGGAGGGTGTGGGTGTCGTCGGCGGAGACGGCGGTGCCGTACGGGACGGGGCTCTCAAGGCGTTCCATGAGGCCACCGTCGCGTACGGCACCGGTTCTCGCAGGGGCGTACTGCTCCGACCGGGTCAGACTCCCGAGTAGGAGTGCAGACCGGAGAAGAAGTAGTTCACGACGTAGTAATTGAAGATGTACGTCAGGAAGGCGAACAGGCCCAGGTAGGCGGCCTTGCGGCCCTTCCAGCCTGCGGTGGCGCGGGCGTGGAGGTAGGCGGCGTAGGCGACCCAGGTGACGAAGGACCAGATCTCCTTGGAGTCCCAGCCCCAGTAGCGGCCCCATGCCTCACCGGCCCAGACGGCGCCCGCGATGATCGTGAAGGTCCACAGCGGGAAGATCGAGGCGTTCACCCGGTAGGAGAACTTGTCCAGACTGGCCGCGGCGGGCAGCCGCTCCATGACGGAGGTGGCGAAGGCGCCGGGCTGCTTGCCGGACGGGTCGGCCAGCTTGCTCTCGTAGCGGTCGCGGAAGAGGTAGAGCAGCGTCGAGACGGCGCCGAGGTAGAGGAAGGCGCCGGAGATGATCGCGCAGCTGACGTGGATCCACAGCCAGTACGAGTGCAGCGCCGGGACCAGCTGGGAGCTGTCGGTGTAGAGCCAGGTGACGGCCACGCCCAGGTCCAGCAGGACGGTGGCGGTCAGCAGCAGGCCGATCCAGCGGACGTTCTTCTTCAGGGCGAGAAGGACGAGGTACGCGGCTACCGCGACCATGCCGAAGGTCGTGGAGAACTCGTACATGTTGCCCCAGGGGGCGCGCTGTACGGACAGGCCGCGGGTGAGCACCCCGCCGAAGTGGATCAGGAAGGCGAGGGTGGTCAGCGAGATGGCGATCCGGCCGTACAGGTCGCCCTTCTCGGTGCCGCCCGCGGCGCCCGGGCCGTCCGGGACGTCCCGGCTGCCGTTCGCCGCGCGGGTGACGACCTTGGGGCGCTCCAGTACGGCCGTGCCGCCGCCCTGCTCCGCGGCCCGGGCCGGCGCCTTGGCGGGGGCGGGCACCGTGGCGGTCAGGGCCGCGGCAGTACGGCCGACCTTGCTGCGGCTGCCGAAGGCCCACTCGGCGAGGTGCGCGAGGAAGGCGAGGGTGTACACGGCCATGGCCGAGTAGATCAGCACGTTGCTGATACTGGCCAGGTTCTCGTTGGTGGCTGCGGCAGCGAGGTTCACGCGCGCGCTCCTTCGGAGGGATCAGCAGGATCGGCGGAGTCGGAGGGCTTCGCCGCGGCTTCGGGGCCGGTGGGGGCGGTTTTCTTTGCGTCGGCGGCGGCTGGGTCCGGGGCGGGGCCGGGTTCCGTACCCGCCTCCGTCGCCGCCTCGGCGGCCTGCGGCGCGTCCGGGCCCAGGGCCTCCGCCAGATCCGCCAGTTCCTCCGGCAGGCGGGCGGATTCGCTGCGGCCCAGGCCGGCCAGTTCGACGACGGTCACCCCGTCGGCGCCGCGTACGGCCCGTACCCACACCCGGCGGCGCTGGATGAACAGCGAGCCGGCCAGGCCCAGCAGCACGGCGATCGCGCCGATCAGGGCGAGGCCGTTGCCGGGCTGGTGGGAGACCTGGAAGGTGGCCCACTGCTTGACGCCGACGAACCTGATGCTGCCGTCGCCGCCGGGCAGCTTCATCGTCTCGCCGGGCTGCATCATCTGGGCGACGGCACGGCCGTCCTGCTTGTACTGCTTGAGGTTCTTCTTCTCCAGCTGGTACACGCTCTGCGGCAGCCCGGAGTCCACGCCGAGGTCACCGTGGTACGCGGTGAGCGTCAGCCGCGGATTGTCCAGCGCGGGGAAGGTGGAGAACATCGAGCCCGAGCCCTTGCCCCCGTACGTCGGCACGAAGAAACCCGAGAAGCCGAGCTGGTTGCGCTTGCCGGCCGCGGTCTGCGCGTTGGGCACCTTGACCACACCGGTGGAGGTGTAGTTCTGCATGTCCTGCGGCAGGAACGGCACCGCACCGCTGTAGACCTTCTTGCCGCGGCCGTCGGTGACCTCGACGACCGGCGCGTACCCGTGCGAGAGCAGGAAGATCTTGGAGTCCGCGATCTCCAGCGGGTGGTTGACCTCGATCTTGCCCTGGTGCTCCGTGCCGTCCGCGCCCTGGAAGTACGAGATGTTGGCGCGGAACTCGCGCGGGGTGCCCTTCTGGGGGCCGGTGCGCTCGTAGGACGCGTCGAAGCTCTTGAGGGAGAAGCCGAACGGTTCCAGGTCGTCGGTGTCGTAGAAGGCACCGGACTTGAAGTTGTCGTACTGGGTGAGGCTGTTGGCGAAGCCGTCGCCCTCGACGACGAGCTTGCCGCCCTCGGACTTCCACAGGCTGCCGACGGCGACCGCCACCAGGATCACGATCAGCGAGATGTGGAAGACGAGGTTGCCGGCCTCGCGCAGGTAGCCCTTCTCGGCGGCGACCGCGTCACCGACCGTGTGCGCGCGGAAGCGGCGCTTCTTCAGCATCCGCTGCGCGGCGCCCAGCACCTCCTCGGGCGCCCGGTCCGTACGCCACGTCGTGTACGCGGGCAGCCGGGTCAGCCGGCGCGGCGCGCCCGGCGGGCGGCTGCGCAGCTGGCCGACGAACTGCCAGGTACGCGGCACGATGCAGCCGATCAGCGAGATGAACAGCAGCAGGTAGATCGCGGAGAACCACACCGAGCTGTAGACGTGGAAGAGACCCAGCTTGTCGTAGACCGGTGCCAGCGTCGGGTGGTCGGCGCGGAACTGCTCGACCTTGGTCGGGTCGATGCCGGTCTGCGGGACCAGCGAGCCGGGGATGGCTCCCAGCGAGAGCAGGAACAGCAGGATCAGCGCGACCCGCATCGAGGTCAGCTGCCGCCAGAACCACCGGGCCCATCCGATCGGCCCGAGGGACGGGAAGGTGACCTCCTCCTCGGGCGCGGTGGACAGCTGCGAGCCCGCGGCGCCGACATCGGCGTCGTCGGCGTCGCGGGAGGCGTCGGTCTTGGTGGACATCAATCAGATCCCTGGAGTGAAGCTGCTGGACCAGCTCCGCATGGTGGACATCAGGTCGGCCCACGCGCCGGTGAGGAGCAGGACGCCGAGCACGACCATCATGCCGCCGCCGAGCCGCATCACCCACACGTAGTGGCGCTTGACCCAGCCGAAGGCGCCGAGCACCTTGCGGAAGGCGAGCGCGACGGCGATGAAGGGCAGGCCCAGTCCCAGACAGTAGGCCACGGTCAGCAGGGCGCCGCGCCCGGCACTGGCCTGGTTGATGGCGAGCGAGCTGACCGCGGTGAGCGTCGGGCCCAGGCACGGCGTCCAGCCGACACCGAAGAGCACGCCGAGCACCGGGGCGCCGGCCAGGCCCATGGCGGGCTTCCTGTGGAAGCGCAGCTCGCGCTGGCCGAAGTTCTTCAGCACGCCGGCGAAGGCCAGGCCGAGCAGGATCATCAGGACGCCGAGGATCTTGTTGATCAGGTCCTGGTGCTCCTGGAGCCGGCCGCCGAAGTAGCCGAAGAGCGCGCCGGTGGAGACGAAGACGGCGGTGAAGCCGAGGACGAAGAGGGAGGCGCCGGCGAGCATCCGGCCGCGTTTGGCATCGGCGAGGTCCGTACCGGTCACGCCGGTGACGTAGGACATGTAGCCGGGTACGAGCGGCAGCACGCAGGGCGAGAAGAAGGAGACCAGCCCGCCGAGGAGGGCGACGGGCACGGCGAGCAGCAGCGCGCCCGAGGTGATGGTGGAGGCGGGTCCGGTGGTGGCGGCGAGCGTGATCACGTGATCACTTCTCGTCGATCAGCGGCCGCAGCATCTTGCGCAGCTCGTCCTCGCCGAGCGGGCCGATGGACCGCGCCGCGATCTTCCCTTCGCGGTCCACGGCGATGGTGGAGGGGATGGCCTGCGGGTTGAGGCTGCCCTTGGGGAAGCGCAGCATCAGCTTGCCGGTCGGGTCGAACAGGCTCGGGTAGGGCACCTTGTGCTGTTCCTCGAAGCTGACCGCCTGGGACTTCTGCGAGTCGCGGGTGTTGATGCCGACGAACTGGACGCCCTTGGCCTTGGTCTCATTCGCGACCTTGGCGAAGTTGGGCGCCTCGGCGATGCAGGGGGCGCACCACGATCCCCAGACGTTGAGGACGACGACCTTGCCCTTGTAGTCCGCGATGTCCAGCTTTTCACCCTGGGTGGTCTCGCCGGAGATGTCGGGTACGGGCTTGCGGTCCGCCTTCGCGACCCGCTCGACGCCGTCCTTGCCCTCGACGAACTGGGTCTGTTCGGAACCGCCGGAGCGGCCCTCGCCGCAGGCGCTGAGCGTCAGCGCCGCGAGCGCGGCGCCCGCGGCGAACAGGGCGGTGCGGCGACGACCGGCGAGTCGTCGGGGAACGCGGCAGGCACTCATGTGAAAAGTTTCGCATGGGGCCGTTCCGGATCTTCCGCGCCCCCCTCGCCGGGGCCGTACCGGTCATGCCGGGGCACGTCAGGCGGCCTTCGGGCGCGCCTGTCCGGCCGTGTCGGCGGGGCGGGAACGGGTACGGGCCGGGGCGCGCCGCCCCGGCCCGTAAGCACCGTTCCGTACCGGTATGCCCCTTGACCTCGTATGCCTCAGGCGCCCGAGAGGAACGTCTTCCAGCCGCCCGCCGGCTTCTGGCCGACCCGCAGGCCCTGGAGCTTGGCCACGACCTTCGGGTCCTGCGCGTCGAGCCAGTCGGTGAACTGGCGGAAGGAGACCAGGCGCACGTCCTTGCGCTTCTCGTCGGCGATGTGCTTGAGCGCTTCCTCGACGGCGTCCATGTAGATGCCGCCGTTCCACTGCTCGAAGTGGTTGCCGACGAACAGGGGGGCGCGGTTGGTCTCGTAGGCCCGCTCGAAGCCCTTGATGTAGGCGCCGGTGGCCTCCTTGCGCCAGCCCGGGTAGTTGGCGGGCGGGCCCTTGGTGGAGTTCTTGGACTGGTTCGCGAGGATGTTGTAGTCCATGGAGAGGACCTCGAACCGGTGTCCGGGGAAAGGTATCTGCTGGAGCGGGAAGTCCCACAGCCCCATCTTCTTCCTGGGCCACATCTGCAGGCCGCCCGGCGAGCTGGCGTCGTAGCGCCAGCCCAGCTTCTTGGCGGTGGGCAGCAGGTTGTCCTGGCCGAGCAGGCACGGCGTACGGCCGCCGACCAGTTCCTTCTTGTAGTCGAAGGGCAGCGGCTCAAGGTCGGTGAAGCCGGTGTTGGTCCGCCACTTCGTGACGAAGTCCATGGCCTGGTCGATCTCGGACTGCCACTGGGCCGGGGTCCAGTGCTTGACCGACGTACGGGCCTCGCCGCAGAAGTGCCCGTTGAAGTGGGTGCCGATCTCGTGGCCCTCCAGCCACGCCTCCCGCACGTTCTTCAGCGTCGCCTTGATGTGCTCGTCGGAGAGATAGCCGATGTCGGAGGCGCCAACCTTGTTGTTCGGCGGACGGTAGAGGTGCTTCTTCGACTCCGGGAGGCAGTAGAGGCCGGAGAGGAAGAAGGTCATGGCCGCGTTGTGGTCCTTGGCCAGCTTGCGGAAGCGCGGGAAGAGGCCGTTGCCGACCTCGCCCGCGCCGTCCCACGAGAAGATCACGAACTGCGGCGGGGTCTCGCCGGGCTCCAGCCGGCGCGGCTTCTCCGGCTGGTGGGGCTGCGGGCCCGCGTCGGCCGTGGAGCCGTCGCCGATCGGTTTGGCCTTGGCCTGCACCGCGTTCTTGTCCTGGCCGGAACCGGATCCGGAGCCGGTGGAGCAGCTCGCGACGCCGAGCGCCGCGGCCGCACCCACTCCCATGCCCAGTACGTTCCGCCGACTGATCGCGCGCATACCGTCGTCCCCATCCGTACTCGTCACACTCAATATCCGTATAAACGGACATCAAGTAAGAGGCTTTGTCGAACACGGAGGTTCCGGGCTATTGGCGCGAATTTATTATTTTGCTTGTAGATGACCTCACGTCACACCGGCCTCTCGCGTCCCTCGCCCCACAAGATGCGAAAAGCCGGTCCGGCGTCACGCCCCGAAGGCCTTGGATTTTCCGGCCTGCGGCCTGGCGCCCGCCCGCAGGTGCGCCGGCACCAGATCGAGCGCCGGTTCGCTGTAACCCACCGAAATGATCTTGTCGCCGCGGAAGGTGAAGGAGGTCAGCGAGGCGAGCGTGCACTGCCGCTTGCGCGGGTCGTGCCACAGCCGCCGCCGCTCGGCGAAGCTGCGCACGATCCAGATCGGCAGCTGGTGGCTGACCGCCACCGCCTCGTGCCCGCGCGCCGCGTCGCGCGCCGCGCCGAGCGCCCCCATCATCCGTACGACCTGCTCCAGGTACGGCTCGCCCCACGACGGGCGGAACGGGTTGGTCAGGTACTTCCAGTTGCCGGGCTTCTTCAGCGCGCCGTCACCGACCCCGAAGGTCTTGCCCTCGAAGACGTTGGCCGCCTCTATCAGCCGCTCGTCGGTGGCCAGGTCCAGGCCGTGCGCCTTGGCGACCGGCGTCGCGGTCTCCTGCGCCCGCTCCAGCGGGGACGCCACGACGTGCGTGACGTCCCGGCCCGCCAGATGCTCGGCCACCCGGTCGGCCATGCGCCGGCCCAGCTCGGAGAGGTGGTAGCCGGGCCGCCGCCCGTACAGCACACCCTCGGGGTTGTGCACCTCGCCGTGCCGCATCAGGTGCACGACGGTGATGTCTTCGCTGCTCATGTCACCCATCTTCCGGTCCGCTCCGCCGCCCGCCGCGCTCACGCGCTCGCTTCGGCTGCGGCCCGCGCGGCCGACGGCAGGGCGGCGGCGATCCGCTCGACGGCCCGCTCGTCGTGGGCGGTCGAGACGAACCAGGACTCGAACGCGGACGGCGGCAGGTACACGCCCTGGGCCAGCATCGAGTGGAAGAAGGCGGTGAAGCGGAACGCCTCCTGCGCCTTGGCCGAGGCGTAGTCCGTCACGTCCCGGTCGGTGAAGGCGAACGAGAACATGTTCCCCGCGACCTGGAGGCGGTGCGCGACGCCCGCCTTGGTGAGGGCGTCGGTGACCAGCGAGCGCACCTCGGCCGAGACCGCGTCCACCTTGTCGTACGCCGCCTGGTCCAGCAGCTTGAGCTGCGCGACACCGGCGGCCGTGGCGACCGGGTTACCGGACAGGGTGCCCGCCTGGTAGACCGGGCCGGCCGGCGCGAGGTGCGCCATCACGTCGGCGCGCCCGCCGAAGGCCGCGGCCGGGAAGCCGCCACCCATGACCTTGCCGAAGGTCATCAGGTCGGGCCGGACGCCGTCGATGCCGTACCAGCCGGTGCGGCTGACCCGGAAGCCGGTCATGACCTCGTCGGAGATGTACAGCGCGCCGTTCTCGGCACACAGGTCCTTCAGGCCCTGGTTGAAGCCGGGCAGCGGCGGGACGACGCCCATGTTGCCGGGCGACGCCTCGGTGATCACACAGGCGATCTCGCCGGGGTGTGCGGCGAAGGCGGCCCGTACGGCCTCGATGTCGTTGTACGGCAGCACGATCGTGTCACCGGCCTGGGCGCCCGTGACGCCGGGCGTGTCCGGCAGCCCGAAGGTCGCCACGCCGGAGCCGGCCGCGGCCAGCAGCGCGTCCACATGCCCGTGGTAGCAGCCGGCGAACTTCACGACCTTGGCGCGGCCGGTGAAGCCGCGGGCCAGCCGGATGGCGGACATGGTCGCCTCGGTGCCGGAGGAGACCAGCCGTACCTGCTCGACCGGGTCGATCCGGTCCACGATCTGCTCGGCCAGCTCCACCTCGCCCTCGCCGGGCGTGCCGAAGGAGGTGCCGCGGGCGACCGCCTCCTGGACGGCGGCGATCACCTCGGGGTGGGCGTGTCCGAGGATCATCGGACCCCACGAGCACACGAGGTCGACGTACTCGCGTCCGTCGGCGTCGGTGAGGTACGGACCGGTACCGGACACCATGAACCGGGGCGAACCACCCACGGCGCGGAACGCGCGTACGGGAGAGTTCACCCCGCCCGGCGTCACAACGGCCGCACGGTCGAAGAGCGTCTGCGAAACTGGGGCTTCATAGGGAAAAGGCACTGTGATCCTGACCTGCACAAACGTAGGAAGGGGCGGCGGCCGGCGGCGGCACCCGGGCTGAGCGCGGAACGGAAAACCCCCCGCGCTCGTCCAGGTGTCAGACCCCGCGGGTCTGCAAAACTGGGGCAACGTACGAGTAAGTCACGCAAGCAATGGTCTCAGAGGCGCACGGGGGCGCGCGGCCGGGCGTTTCACGCGCCGGTGGCGGGGGAGGTCTCTGAGACGATGATCGGGTTGCGCGGCTGGGGCTGCGAGTGGTCGGGTGGAGATATGCATCGCGGTGGCGGACTGGGCGAGGGCACCGATGACCGGGGTCCTGAGCGCGACCAGCGGGGCCGCCACCGGCGCGAGGAGACCAAGGGCGGGGGAAACAGAGGCGGCCGCATGGGGGTGACGTACAAGTACTTCGGCGCGCCGAACGGTGCCACGGCGGCGCGAGTGCCGATCTCGATGCGGCCCGAGGAGCTCGGCGGCGACGAGCTCGGCATGGGCGGCATGTTCACGAAGATCAAACCGGAGACGATGGCCGCGATGGTCCTCACCGGCATAGAAGGCATACCGCTGCACAAGGTCCCCCCGCTCGAACTGGTCGTCCTCCACCCCGACTACGCCGTCGTCAAACTCCCCATGACCGTCGTCGACCCGCTGCGCGGCGTCGGCGAGGAATCCGTGGGCGCCGCGGCCTTCATCTGGTCCACGGTCCCCGACCGCGGCGGCCCGCGCGACGCCTTCACCGTCTACCAGCTGCTCCACGAGTGGCAGGACTTCTCGCACCGGCTGCACGAGGCGGGGCATCAGGCGTACTGCCTGGTGTGGCCGTGACCTGCGGGTAGTTCCCCGCGCCCGCCGCTGACGGCCCCGGCGGCGGGGGACGGACGCCCCGGGGGCACGGACGGCTACGGGGCGGCCGACGGCGGATCCGTACGGCGCGCGCCGCGCGGGTGACGCGCCGTCATGGCGCCCCCGAATCCGACCGGTCGGTCACGCACGCTGTTCGCGCCACCCGCGCCGCACTACCCTGGACGGTGCAGCCCGAGTCCCCGGCAGCGCGGAAGCCCGTCCGCCCCGAGGAGGCGCGTGCTGATGGCAGACCCCGGAACCTCCCTCGACTTCCCGCGCGCCGGCGCGGTGGGCACGCGGACGCCCCCGGCCCGCCACCACGCCCTGCACCCACCGGCGCGGCGCCCCGCGCCGGCCGGACCACCGGGCCCCGCCGCGGACGACGCGCCGTCGGTCCCCGTGACGGACACCGACTTCGCGGTCCTGATCGTGCGCGGCAGAGTGGACCTGGCGAACCTGCCCACGCTGCGCGAACGCCTGCGCAGGCTGCCCCGCACGCCCGGCAGCCTGCTGATCGTCGACCTGTCCGAGGTCACCGACTGCTGCGCGCTCGCCCTCGGGCCGCTCGTCGCGGCGGCCAGGCGGGCCCGCTCCCAGGGCGGTGACCTGCGACTCGTGCGGCCAAGTCCCGCCGTCCTCGCGGCGTTGCAGGCCAGTGGCCTGAACCGGCTGCTGCCGGTCTTCCCCGGCCTGGACACCGCGACCGGGACCACCGCCTTCGAACCACCCGGCCCCTCGGCCGGGGCCGTGGCCTAGGGAGCGTTCCGGGCGGAGCGCTCCCGATCACCGCACACTCAGTGGGAGGTGCGCAGTGTTCCCGCTCCTGCTCGTCTCGTTCCTGTTCACGGCCGCCGCCGGGTTCGCGAATCCGGCGTGGTGGCTGGCCGCCGCCGTCCTGCTCTACCTCACCGTGCGCTACCGCCAGGGCTACCTGGGCTACGACGCGGAGTACCGCGCCTACCGGGAGCGCCGCATCCGCCAGGACCGCTACGACCGGCGGTACCGCGCGGAGCGGGGTGGCGGCGCGGCGAAGGGCAAGTAGCCCGCCGGGCCCGGCAGGCGGGCGGTCACCAGGTGGGCGCGGCCGACACCCCGCCGTCCACCACCAGGTCGTGCCCGGTCACCCACGCGGCCATCGGCGAGGCGAGGAAGACGCACGCGTCGCCGATGTCCTCCGGGCGGCCGAGCCGGCCGGCCGGTGCGGCCCGCCGGTAGCGGGACACGCCGTCCGGCCAGGCCGCCGCCAGGCCCTCGCGGTCGACCAGGCCCGGCGAGACGCTGTTGACGCGGATGCCGTCGGGCCCGTACTCCAGCGCGGCCGAGCGGGCGTGCATCACGACGGCCGCCTTGGAGGCGCAGTAGTGGGCGTGGCCCGCCGCGGTCTGGTGCGCCTGGACGGACGCGATGTGGGTGACCGAGCCGCCTCCGCCGTCCCGCATCACCGCGGCCGCGGCCTGGGTGCAGGCGAAGGCGCTCAGGACGTTGGTGTCGTTGACCGCGCGCCAGTCGGCGACGGTCATGGCGGCCAGGTCCTGGCCGGGCTGCACGCCCGCGTTGTTCACCAGGGCGGTGAGCCGGCCGCGCCACTCCGCCGCCGTACGCACCAGCCGGTGGCACTCCTCCTCGGCGGACAGGTCGGCCGGTACGGCGAGCGCGCTGCCGCCCTGCTCCTCGATACGGGCGACGAGCGCGCCGGCGGCGGTGGCGTTCGTACGGTAGTGGGCGACGACCGCGGCGCCCGCCGCGGCGAAGCGCAGGGCGATGCCGGTGCCGAGGCAGCCGCCCGCGCCGGTCACCAGGGCCACCTGGCCCGCGAGGGACGGCAGCTCCGGGCTGCCCGCCGCGGCGCTCACGGGCGGGACAGCGCGGTGATCCGCGCCGCCTCCTGGGGGTAGCGCGCGGCCAGTTCGGCGGCGTCCCCGTGCTCGTACGCGTCGAAGGTGAAGCCCGGCGCCATGGTGCAGCCGAACAGCGACCAGGCGCCGCCGCCGGTGACCTCGGCGGCCATCCACGTACCGGCGGGCACCGTGAACTGGATGTGCTGGCCGCCCAGCACGTCCGGGCCGAGAACCACCGTCCGGGTGCTGCCGGACGGGTCCAGCAGGAGCAGCGTGAGCGGGTCGCCGAGGTAGAAGTGCCAGACCTCGTCGTCGGTCAGGCGGTGCAGCGCGCTGTGGTCGCCGGGTTCCGAGGTGAGCAGCACGACGATCGCGGAGCCCTCCGGCCGCCCGTCGGGGCGTTCGGGGCCCGCCCAGGTCCGCCGGTAGCGGCCGCCCTCTCTGGGCAGCGGCTCCAGTCCGTAGAGCTCGACGAGTTCCTGGGGTGACGGTGACACGGACGGTTGCCGGGTCATGCGTCTCCTTCCCGGTCCACTGCGGGTACGGCGGCACGTACGGCGGGTACGGCCACCACCGTAGAACGGCGGCGGCGCCGCGTCCGCGGATCGGGAGGCCGGAATCGGACGCGTCGCGTGCGGGGCGGGCGCGCGCTGCTACGGGTGCTCGGCGGTCAGGTAGTGCTGGAGGGTCGGCGCCAGCCAGGCCACGATCTCCTCGCGGCTGAGGGCGACGGCGGGCGGCAGCAGCAGGACATACCGCAGCATGCCCATGCCCACGAGCTGGGAGCCGACCAGCGCCGCGCGGGCCGACAGTTCCTCCGGGACCGGGCAGACCGCCGCGAGCGCCGGTCTGATCTGCTCGGCGAAGACCTCGCGCAGGCGCTCGGCGCCCGCTTCGTTGGTGACGGCGACGCGCACCATCCCGGTCAGCGTCTCGTCGTGCTCCCACCGGTCGAGGAAGTGCCGGACGAGCGAGGCGCCGAGCCGGTCTCGCGGTACGGACGACAGGTCGGGCAGGTGCAGGTTGATTTCGGAGGCCGCCGCGAACAGGCCCGCCTTGTTGCCGTAGTAGCGCATGACCATCGACGGGTCGATGCCCGCGTCCCGGGCGATGGCGCGGATGGTGGCGCGTTCGTAGCCGTCGGCGGCGAAGCGGTCGCGGGCGGCGTCGAGGATCGCGGCGCGGGTGGCGTCGGAGCGGCGGGGGCGGTCCGGCGCGGCGTCCGGTGCGGAGGGGGAGGGGACGGTGTCAGCCATGCCAACGACTGTAGGCCAACACCTGTTGACGGGCCAGCGCGACGGCCGTACCGTTGCCAACAAGCGTTGACCAACAGCTGTTGACCAACACATGTTGGCATTGGAGGCGGCCATGCACCGCAAGCCCGGCACCACCGACGAACACCATCCCGCGCAAGCCGGACGCACCGGCGAAGACGCCGACGTCCTCGTGGTCGGCGCCGGCCCCACCGGCCTGCTGCTCGCCGGCGACCTCGCCGTCGCCGGCCTCCGCGTCACGCTCCTGGAGCGCCGCGCCCCCGGCATCAGCAACCTGACCCGCTCACTGGGCGTACACGCCCGCAGCCTCGAACAGCTCGACGCGCGCGGCCTCGCCGACGAACTCGTGGCGACCGGCTACCCGCTGGAAAGCCTCCGGCTCCTCGCCGGCGCCGTCCTGCGGCCGTCCCGGCTGCCCTCCCGCTTCCCGTTCCTGCTGATCACCCCGCAGTACGAGGTCGAGCGGCTGCTGGAGCGGCGCGCGCAGAAAGCCGGCGTCACCTTCCGCCACGGGACCCGCGTGACCGGACTGGACCAGGACGCCCACGGTGTCCGGGTCCACGTGCGCGAGGAGGAGGGGGGCACCGGCACGTACCGCGCGTCCTACGTGGTCGGCACGGACGGGGTGCGCAGCACCGTCCGCGAGGCCATCGGCCTGCCCTTCCCCGGCCGGGCCGTGGTCCGGTCCATCGTGCTGGCGGACGTACGGCTCGACGAGCGCCCCGACGTTCCGCTGATCGCCAACGCCAACGCCGACTCGTTCGCGCTCATCAGCAACTACGGCGACGGCTGGTACCGCGTCATCGGCTGGGACCGCCACCGGCAGGTCCCCGAGGACACTCCCGTCCAACCCGACGAGATCCGCACCCACATGCGCCTCGCCCTCGGCAGCGACTACGGGATGAGCGAAGTGCGCTGGTCCTCCCGCTTCCACAGCGACGAGCGCCAGGTGCCCCGCTACCGCGTCGGCCGCGCCTTCCTCGCCGGGGACGCCGCGCACGTCCACTCCCCGGCCGGCGGGCAGGGGATGAACACCGGCCTCCAGGACGCCGCCAACCTCAGCTGGAAGCTGGCCGCCGTACTGCGCGGTGACGCACCCGACAGCCTGCTGGACAGCTATGACGCCGAACGCCACCCGGTCGGCAAGAGGGTGCTGCGCAGCAGCGGCGCGCTCGTCCGGCTGGCGCAGGTGCGCAGCGCGCCGACGCGGGCACTGCGCGCGCTGCTCGCCCGGCTGCTCAATACGGTGCCGCCGCTGGCGGACCGGGTGATGGCGAGTATCAGCGGGGTGGGCATCTCGTACCGGGCCGAACGCGGCGCCCACCCGCTCGCCGGCAAACGCGCCCCCGACCTGCGGCTGGCGGGCGGCACCCGGCTGCACGAGGCGCTGCGGGGCGGCGGGTTCGTACTCGTCACGCCGCGGGGCGAGGAGGTGCCGGGGGTCGGCAAAGTGCTGGGGGACGGGGAGGTACTGGGGGACGGGGAGACGGCAGGACTCGGGGAGTCGGCAGGGCTCGGAGACCTGCCGGGGTCCGGATCCGCTCCGGAGACCACGCCCGCCGCCGGTCCTCGTCTCGTACGGGCATCCTGGGCCGGCGACCGGCGTACCGCGCTCCTCGTACGCCCCGACGGCTACATCGCCTGGGCCACCGACGCCACCGACCCGGCCGAACGCGCCCGGTCGCTGCGCGGTGCCCTCGACCGCTGGACCGGCTCGGGCCGGGCCGCGGCCCGCACCGCGGCCCGGCCCTGACCACCACGCCGTACCGCATCCGGTGCGGCCCGCGCGGACCCGTCCCCCGGCCATGAACGGGGAACGGGTCCGCGCCGCCCAGTACGCCCGGCCGTCCCCGGGCCGGGCGGACGGACGCTCGCCGGGCCTGGCGGCCGGACCGGATCCCGCAGCTGACCGGTTCCCGCCGCCCGCCACCGAAGTCCGTGCGGTCGCGTGCGATGGAAGGTGAAACCGGCCCCGAAAACACGAGGCGGACCGGGCGCGTCGGCACACCCGGAGACACCGCAGGGAATTCGAGGTGGTCACCAGTTGTTCACCGATCAACGGAAAGAGACGTTTTCCCGCTCCGTCCACCATCCGCCGATCAGCGTCGTACCCCCCGGTAAAAGGGGAATCTAGGGACGCCCCTGGCGCCTGACAAGGGACCCGGCCAGGGCATGTGACGCACCGTACGGTTTTTGGCCAGTGGTTCGCCCTTCACGCAGCAGCGGCCGCCGGCGCCTCTCCTTCTCCCGTCAATCCCCCTTCCGGACAACGCTCCCGGGCGCGCACGCCCCCTTCCCGGCTCAGCCGATGATGTGCCGCAGATACGCCCTCGGGTCGGTGAGATAGCGCCGCCAGTGGTCGACGAGGGCCAGCTCGTCCCACTCCACCGAGCGCATGCCGTGCTCACCGACCTCGACTATCTCCGCGCCGGGCAGGGCCGTGAGCAGCGGAGAGTGCGTGGCACAGACGACCTGGGCGCCGCTGCCGCTCAACTCGTGCAGCACGCCCAGCAGTTCCAGACAGGAGGAGAACGACAGCGCGGCCTCGGGCTCGTCCAGCACGTACAGCCCCGGCTGCCGGAACTTCTCCCGGAACGCCATCAGGAACCCCTCGCCGTGGCTCATCGCCTCCGGTACCCCCGACAGCCGCTCACGGCCGAGCGCGTCCCACGCCGTCTCGGCGCGCAGGAAGAAGCCGCGCCGGCGCGTCCGCGGCCCGCGGACCATCCGGCGGCCCACCGTCGTCGCGTCGAAGCGGATGGCCCTGCCCAGCACGGACGGCTCGCGCGAACTGGCGTACTTGTAACCGGCCGAGCCGCCGTACGAGTCGAGCCCGAAGCCCTCCGCCAGGGCCTCGGCCAGCGTGGACTTGCCCGATCCGTTCTCCCCCACGAGGAAGGTGACCGGCGCGCCGAATTTCAGCCCGTCCGCGGCCAACCGCCGCACGCACGGAACCGTCCAGGGCCAGCTCTCCCCGCTCTCCGTCCTCGCTTCCTCGGAGAGATCCACGTACGCACGTTCGATGAGCATGTCTCGAAGCTCTCACACGCCACTGACAACCGCCCCGCACCCCGACCGCCCGGACGCCCCGGAGCCGGCCCCACCAGTCCCAGAAATCCACTTCAGCGCCTACCTCCCCTCCCCTCCCTACCCTGACCCCATGCTCATCGGACGCTCCATCGCCCTCTTCCTCCTCGCCGCCCTCTTCGAGATCGGCGGCGCCTGGCTCGTCTGGCAGGGCGTACGCGAACACCGCGGCTGGGTCTGGATCGGCGCGGGCGTGCTCGCCCTGGGCGCGTACGGCTTCGTCGCCACACTCCAGCCGGACGCCGACTTCGGCCGCATCCTCGCCGCGTACGGCGGTGTCTTCGTCGCGGGCTCACTGGCCTGGGGCATGATCGCGGACGGCTACCGCCCGGACCGCTGGGACGTGGCCGGCGCGCTGATCTGCCTGGCCGGCATGGCTGTGATCATGTACGCGCCCAGAGGCCGCTGACCCGCGCATATCCTGCGTAGGCACCACGACCACGCCCGCAGCGCCCCAGGAGCCGCCGCATGACCGCCGTACCCGACGCGCCCGCCGCCCGTACCCGTACCGCCGTCGTCACCGGAGCCGGCAGCGGCATCGGCGCCGCGACCGCCCGCCGGCTGACCGCCGAGGGCTACCGCGTCGTCCTCGCCGCCCGCCGCAAGGACCGCATCGAGGCGCTGGCCGCCGAACTGCCCGGCTCCGAGGCCTACCGGCTCGACGTCACCGACCGCACCGCGGTCGACGCCTTCGCCGCCCATCTCCAAGAGCACCACGACTCGGTGGACGTGCTGGTCAACAACGCCGGCGGGGCCCTGGGCGCCGACCCCGTCGCCACCGGCGACCCGGCCGACTGGCGCGCGATGTACGAGGTCAACGTCCTCGGCGTACTCAACGTCACCCAGGCCCTGCTGCCCGCCCTGACGGCCTCCGGGGACGGCACCGTCGTGGTCGTCTCCTCGACCGCGGGCCACGGCACCTACGAGGGCGGCGGTGGCTACGTCGCCGCCAAGCACGGCGCGCACGTCATCGCCGAGACGCTCCGCCTGGAGCTGTGCGGCGAACCCGTCCGCGTCATCGAGATCGCCCCCGGCATGGTCAAGACGGACGAGTTCGCCACCACCCGTTTCCGCGGCGACACCGCCAAGGCCGCCAAGGTCTACGAGGGCGTGGCCGAGCCCCTGACCGCCGCCGACGTCGCCGACACCATCGGCTGGGCCGTCACCCGCCCCGCCCACGTCAACATCGACCTCCTCGTCGTCCGCCCCCGCGCCCAGGCGTCCAACTCCAAGGTGCACCGGGCCACCTGAGGGACGGGCGGCCGGGGCACTGCTTCCGGAAGTGACCGTCGCATTCCAGAAGTGCCCCCGAACCGGTCCGTGCGCCGGCCGACGAGGCCGTGCGCGTCGGCCACGTCTTCACCACGGTCGTGGCGGCGGTGACCGGCTCGCCGCCGCCACGACATCGCCACCGCAGGCTCTTGGCCCCCGCTTCTGCCCAACCTGGTCGGCGCCGATATCCGGCTCCAGTGCCGCCCCGGAAAACCGTTGGCGCCGCCACCGCCACCGCCCGTACCGTTTCCCGAGTCGACGCACACGCGCGTCGTCGCACGTGCGCCTTCCCGCACGTGTCCCCTCTCTCGGGCCCCGCCCTGGAAAGCAGTGTCTATGCCCCGGCCGGCGCTGAGCGCGCCTCACCACCGCGCGGACCCACCCCGCCGCTGACCTTCACCGTCTCCGGCCGCCGTCCGCCACGCCGGCCTGGCCGCACCCGCCTGCGCGCGGTGCCGCCCGCTGCCCGTACGACCGAGGCCGCTCGGCCTGCTCCCGCTGCCATGTCCCACGCTTTCCGGCAAGGAGTCCCCGAGTGCTGTCCAACAGCCCCAACAGCCCTGGCAACGCACACCGTTCCCACCCGCTGCCGCGCACCGACACCTTCACCTGCGTCCGGTGCGGGCTGACCGTCACCACCCTCGACCCCGGCGGCAGCCGCCGTAACCACTGCCCCAGCTGCCTGCACTCCCAGCACGTACGGGACGCGGTCGAGGGCGGCCCGTCCACGTGCCGGGGCCGCATGTCGCCCATCGCGATCGCGGTACTGCGCACCGACGACTGGATGGTGATCCACCGGTGCACCCGCTGCGACGAGCTGACGTCCAACCCGGTCTCCCCGGACGACAACCAGCTCATCCTGATGCGGATGGCGGTCCGGCCGCTGGCCCAGCCGCCGTTCCCGCTCGAAGCGTTCGGCGACCTGTGAGCGGGGAGTGACGCGACCATGCCACGACGCCGTACACCCCGGCAGCAGCGCCGCGCCCAACGCCCCAAGGACGTCCTCCACGGGCCGGGCGGCGCGTCGGGCGACACCTTCCGCTGTGTCGGATGCCGCCTGGAAGTCCCGCTGACCGCACCGGGCACCGCCCACCGCAACCACTGCCCGCACTGCCTGGCCAGCCGCCACGTGGACCGCAGAATCCCGGGCGACCGGGCCGCGGACTGCGGCGGCCGGATGCGCGCCCTGTGCCTGACCACCCGGCAGAACGGCGAGTGGCTGCTGGTCCACCAGTGCCTGGCCTGCGACGAACTGAGCACCAACCGCACCGCGGGAGACGACAACGCCCTGGCCCTGATCCGCCTGGCCGTCCGCCCCCTGACCGACACCGGAATGCCCGTACGGGCGCTGATCTCACTGTGAGCGGCCGGGGCTCCTGGAAGGGGGACCAGGGGAGCCAGGGTTCCTGAAAGGCCGGGGCCCCGGACCGGCTTCCCGCCGGGCCGGGGCCCCGGCCCGGATGCGTGCCGGCCGGACCCCCGGCGGCTCCGGCCGCGTGCCGCTCGGGGCCTGGCGGCCCCGGCCACCCGCCCTCACCCCTTCACGCACACCACCTGCTTGAGCTTGGCCACGACCTCCACCAGGTCCCGCTGCTGGTCGATGACCTTCTCGATCGGCTTGTACGCGCCCGGGATCTCGTCCACGACACCGGAGTCCTTGCGGCACTCCACGCCCCGCGTCTGCTCCTCCAGGTCCCGCGTCGAGAAACGCTTCTTCGCGGCGTTGCGGCTCATCTTCCGGCCCGCGCCGTGCGAGGCGGAGTTGAAGGACGCCGGGTTCCCGAGGCCCTTGACGATGTACGAGCCGGTGCCCATCGAACCGGGGATGATGCCGTAGTCACCGCTCCCGGCCCGGATCGCGCCCTTGCGCGTCACGAGCAGGTCCATGCCGTCGTACCGCTCCTCCGCGACATAGTTGTGGTGGCAGGAGATCACCGGCTCGAACACCGGCTTGGCCTTCTTGAACTCCTTGCGGACGACGTCCTGGAAGAGGGCCATCATGATCGCGCGGTTGTGCCTGGCGTACTCCTGCGCCCAGAAGAGGTCGTTGCGGTAGGCCGCCATCTGCGGGGTGTCCGCGATGAAGACGGCGAGGTCGCGGTCGACCAGGCCCTGGTTGTGCGGCAGTTTCCGGGCCTGGCCGATGTGGAAGTCGGCCAGTTCCTTGCCGATGTTGCGGGAGCCGGAGTGCAGCATCAGCCACACCGAGCCGGATTCGTCGAGGCAGAACTCGATGAAGTGGTTGCCGCCGCCGAGCGAGCCCATCTGCCTCACGGCACGTTCCTCACGGAACCTGACCGCTTCCGCGACGCCGCCGAAGCGGCTCCAGAAGTCGTCCCAGCCGCTGGTCGCCAGGCCGTGGAGGCGGGCGGGGTCCACCGGGTCGTCGTGCATGGCCCGGCCGACCGGGATGGCCTCCTCGATCTTGGAGCGGAGCCGGGAGAGGTCGCCGGGGAGGTCGTTGGCGGTGAGCGAGGTCTTCACGGCGCTCATTCCGCAGCCGATGTCGACACCGACGGCCGCCGGGCAGACCGCGCCGTGCATGGCGATCACCGACCCGACCGTCGCACCCTTGCCGTAATGCACGTCCGGCATCACGGCCAGGCCCTTGATCCATGGCAGGGTGGCCACGTTGTGCAGTTGCTGCATGGCCGCGCCCTCGACCGTGGACGGGTCCGTCCACATCCGGATCGGAACCTTCGCTCCGGGCACTTCGGTGTACGACATGACTTCCCCTATCCCCCGATAAGTATCAAATAGCAAAAGCCGGACAAGAAGCCTGATCAAGGACAGGGAACCGGCGTATGCAGCAGAACGTGCGGTAGACATTGTGTCCATCCGCCGTCTGGCTGCGGCAACCAGATTTCCTACGGAAGGAGCCGGGTACGGTGCAGCGAAGGTCGTTCGTACCGGGTACCGCGCTGGCGGCCGCGGCAGCGCTGGCCGCCACGCTCAGCGCCTGCACCGGCGGCTCCGGCACCGGCGGTGGCTCCGCCGACACCAAGAGCGGCGACACGGCCGCAACGACGCAGTCCGCCGAGCCCGGCAAGTACAAGACGCTCCCCGAGCCCTGCGGCCTGCCCTCCAAGAGCACCCTGCGCAAGCTGCTGCCGCCCGGCGGCACGGAGAGCCCGCAGGACGCCGACAAGGTCTACGCGGGCACCGCCGACATCACGTACGACACGGACCGCCGGGTCGGCTGCCGCTGGAAGCGCGAGGCGGCCGACGGCACCCGCCACCTCACCCTCGACTTCGAGCGGGTCGTCTCCTACGACCCCGCGGTCAGCGACGACGACAAGGCGCAGAACGTCTACGGGAAGAAGGAGCTGGCCGCCGAGCTGCCGTCCGGCGGCAGCAGCGCGACCCCCACGCCCACCCCCTCCGCCGACAAGGACGGCAAGGGCAGCGAGGGCGACAAGGGCGCCAAGGGCGGCGACGGCGACAAGGACGGCAAGCCCGGCGGCGACCAGGAGACCCGCGGCAAGGTCACCGCCGGCGGCAAGGCCTCCCCCGCCCCCTCCTCGCCGTCGTCCGCCCCGCCCGGCAGCAGCGCGAGCGACGCGCCCGGCTCCGCCCTCGCCCCGCGCGTCCTGGACGGCCTCGGTGACGCCGCGTTCCTCAACGACAAGCTGATCACCGCGGACAGCGGCGTGCACCGCGACGTCACGATCGTCTTCCGCTCCTCGAACGTCATCGTGACCATCGCCTACGACCAGTGGTCGGCCGACAAGACGGCGCTGCCGGACAGCAAGGACCTCCAGGACAAGGCGCAGGCGCTGGCCCAGGAGCTGGCCGACCACTTCACCGAATAGTCCGGTTTGTCCGGCGAGTAACGTCACGAATCGCCCGCCGGCCGCCCTCCGCCGCGTACCGTGTGCCCCCGAGCCCCGCGCGCGGCAGCGTCGCCGCGCGCCCCGAAGGACGTACCGCGCACGGACCGCACCCGGACCGCACGAGGTACCCGACGGCGTCCAGCGCGACGCGCCGAACGACGACGAACAGCGAAGGAACCATGCACCGTTCAGCCAAGCGACTCGCCAGCCTCCTCGCCTGCGCAGCCGTACCGGTGATGCTCGTCGCCGGCTGCTCCTCCGACGACGACTCCGGCAAGAAGGACTCGGGCGGCGCGTCGAAGTCCGCCTCCCCCAGCAAGAGCGGCAGCTCCTCCCCCAGCGTCACGCCCGCCAAGATGAAGAAGCTGCCCAGCCCCTGCCAGGCCGTGTCCCAGGACACCGTCAAGAAGCTGGTGCCCAAGACCAAGAACGCCGACGGCGAGCAGGGCAAGTCCTCCGACGCCATGACCCGCGGCTTCTGCTCCTGGACCAGCTCCGACTCCCAGGGCGTGGACGGCACCCAGTACCGCTGGCTGGACGTCGGCCTGCAGCGCTACGACTCCGACCCGACGCTCGGCACCGGCGAGAAGCGCGCCACCGACTTCTACAAGAAGCAGGTGGACACGGCCAAGGCCACCCAGGGCGCCAAGAACCCAAAGACCGGCACGGTCGACGGCAACGGCGACGAGTCGTCCTGGATCACCTACGACCTGAAGAAGGACGGCTCCGACTTCAAGAACCAGACGGTGGTCGCCCGCACCGCCAACGTCGTCGTCACCGTCAACTACAACGGCGCGGGCATGGCCGGCGCCGACGCCCCCGACCCCAGCGACCTCCTCAAGGCCGCCGAGACCGCCGCCAAGGAAGCCGTCGCCGCGGTCGGCAAGGCCAACCAGTAGCCGTACGGGCCCTCCCCGGCCCCGCTTCGACGGGTGTGCCAGGCTGAGCCGCCACAGCCAGCCGAAGCCGGGGAGGGATCGCGGGTGCCCGCGACGACACACGCGACGCGTTCGAGCCGTACCCACCGCATCCTGATCGGCGTGGTCGTCGCCGGCGCCGCCCTGATCGCGGCGATCGGCTTCGCCGGCTCCTACACGGCCGTACGCGACCTCGCCGAACGCAAGGGCTTCGGCGCCTTCTCCGCCGTCTTCCCCAGCGGCATCGACGCCGGGATCGTGGTCCTGCTCGCCCTGGACCTGCTGCTGACCTGGACCCGCATCCCGTTCCCCCTCCTGCGCCAGACCGCCTGGCTGCTGACCGCCGCCACCATCGCCTTCAACGGCGCGGCGGCCTGGCCGGACCCGCTCGGCGTCGGCATGCACGCGGTGATCCCGGTCCTGTTCGTGGTCGCCGTCGAGGCCGCCCGGCACGCCGTCGGCCGGATCGCCGACCTCACCGCCGACAAGCACATGGAGGGCGTCCGCCTCGCCCGCTGGCTGCTGGCGTTCCCGTCCACGTTCCGGCTCTGGCGCCGGATGAAGCTGTGGGAGCTGCGGTCGTACGACGAGGTGATCAAGCTGGAGCGGGACCGGCTGGTCTACCGCACGCGGCTGCGGGCCCGGTACGGGCGGGCCTGGCGGCGGCGGGCACCGGTCGAGGCGCTGATGCCGCTGCGGCTGGCGCGGTACGGGGTGCCGCTCGCGGAGACGGGGGCCGCGGGGCTGGCTGCGGCGGGGATCGAGGGGGCGGGGTACGAGGGAGCGGGCGTCGCGGGGGCGAGGGCCGAGGGGCCCGTGTCCGCCGTTGAGCCCGTTCCCGTCCCGGAAGCGCCCGCCGCCGAGCCGCCCGTACTCGACCGTCCGCCGGTTCCGGTTCCGGCGCCGGAACCAAGTCCCCGCCAGGCCCCGCACCAAGCCCAGGCCCCGGCCCCAGCCCCAGCCCCAGCCCCAGCCCCAACACCCGACCACGACGCCGCCGCCGGACACCCGCCGCACGACACCCGCTTGTCCGTCCCCGTGGCCCCCGGCCGTGCGCGGCCGCTCGGAGGCACGGTCGGGCCGCTGCCCATCCCGGAGCAGCGCGCCACACCCGGACCGCCGCCCGCCTCCGAGCCAAAACCGGCACCGGAACCGGCACCGGCACACGAGACCGCCCCCGAACCCCCGGGCCTCCCCGACGACGTCCCCCGTGACGAGGCCTACTACGAAGCCTTCCGCAGGTACGTCGTCGAGAAGAACGACTTCCCCGACTCGCGGCAGTTCGGCCGCTACCTCCTGGACGTGTACGGCGTCACCGGCCGTGAGGGCGGCCCCCTTTCCGAGAACTATCTGCGGGCGTTCGTACGCGAGTTCCGGCAGCGGCTCCGGGAGGAGATGGAGACCGCGGAGCACATCCCGTAACGGCCCCCGTACCCGCCGTACTCAATGCCTCCGAAACGGACGCCTCCCCGGCGGCTGCGTCGGTTCCGGACGGGCGGCCGGTTCGGGGATTCCGCGTTCCTGGGGGCCCTTGTCGGAGACGGTGAGGGCTTCGCCGTAGTGCTGTATTTCCAGGGGGGCTCCCTCGACCATGCTGTACGTCGCCGCCTTGGCGGTGATCTCGACGCGGAGGCGCCGGCCCAGGACCTGGACCGAGAACGCCAGGCGGCTGAGTTTTTCGGGGAGCCGGGGGGCGAAGGACAGGCTCCGGGCCGTGTGGCGCATGCCGCCGAAGCCGGCGACCAGGGCGATCCAGGTGCCGGCGAGCGAGGCGGTGTGCAGGCCGTCGCGGGTGTTGTTCTCCAGGTCCTGGAGGTCCATCAGGGCCGCTTCGCCCAAGTAGTCGTAGGCCAGGCGCAGATGGCCGACCTCGGCGGCCACGACGGCCTGGACGCAGGCGGAGAGGGAGGAGTCGCGTACGGTCAGCGGCTCGTAGTACGCGAAGTCGCGCGCCTTGTGTTCGTCGTCGAAGCAGTCGCCGCGCTGGTACAGGGCGAGGACGAGGTCGGCCTGCTTGACGACCTGTTTGCGGTACAGGTCGAAGTACGGGAAGTGGAGCATGAGCGGGTACTGGTCGGGGCGTGTTCCGGCGAAGTCCCAGGTCTGGTGGGCGGTGAAGCCCGCCGACTGCTCGTGCACCCGCAGGGTGCGGTTGTACGGGACGGCCACCGCCTCCGCGGCGTCCCGCCAGGACGCGCTCTCCTCGTCGTCGACACCGAGCGCCTCGGCCTCGCGGGGGTGGCGTTCGACCACGTCGGCGGCGGCCCGCAGGTTCGCCTGGGCCATGAGGTTGGTGTAGACGTTGTCGTCCGCGACGGCGCTGTACTCGTCGGGGCCGGTGACGCCGTCGATGTGGAACGTGCCGTGGTGGTCGTGGTGGCCCAGCGAGTGCCACAGCCGGGCGGTCTCCACCAGGATCGGTACGGCCGTCTCGCGCTCGAACTCCTCGTCGCCGGTGGCGCGCACGTAGCGTACGACCGCGTCGGCGATGTCGGCGTTGACGTGGAAGGCGGCGGTACCGGCCGGCCAGTAGGCCGAGCACTCCGCCCCCTCGATGGTGCGCCAGGGGAACGCCGTGCCCCGCAGGCCGAGTTGGGTGGCCCGCTCGCAGGCGGCGCCCATCGTGTTCTGCCGCCAGCGCAGCGCTTCGGCGACGGCGCCGGGCGAGGTGTACGTGAGCATGGGCAGGACGAACGTCTCGCTGTCCCAGAACGTGTGGCCGTCGTACCCGGAGCCGGTCAGGCCCTTGGCGGGGATGGCGCGCTGCTCGGCCCGCGCGCCCGCCTGCAGGACGTGGAAGAGGGCGAAGCGGACGGCCTGCTGGATCTCCGCGTCGCCGTCGACCTCGACGTCCGCGCGGTCCCAGAAGTCGTCCAGGTAGGTCCGCTGCTGGTCGGTCAGGCCCTGCCAGCCGATGCTGCGGGCCCCGGCGAGCGCCGCGTCCACCTGGTCGCGCAGGGCGGGCAGCGACCGCGCGCCGGACCAGCCGTACGACACCGTCTTCTCCAGCCGCAGCCGCTGTCCCTGCTTCAGGAGCGAGGTGACGGTGAAGCGGGCGACGTCGTCGCCGCTCTCGCTGTCGGTACGGGTGGCGCCTTCGGGTCCGTCGACGAGGTGGTCGGCGGCGGCCGCGACCCGCAGTCCGCTGCGGCGTGTGCAGTGGATCAGGCGCAGGCGCGCGTCGGAGGCGAAGTGCTCCTCCGGCTCCAGCGGGTTGTGCAGCGCCGACGAGACCCGCGGGTCGCCGCCGGACTCGGGCAGCTGCTCGTTGGTGACGAGTTCGGACTGGACCACGACCCGCACCTCGGAGTCCAGGGGCTCGACCTCGTAGGCGACGGCGGCGACGGCCCGCTGTGTGAAGGAGACCAGGCGGGTGGAGGT
Organism: Streptomyces sp. NPDC030165; assembly: GCF_055573595.1. Taxonomy (NCBI): domain Bacteria; kingdom Bacillati; phylum Actinomycetota; class Actinomycetes; order Kitasatosporales; family Streptomycetaceae; genus Streptomyces; species Streptomyces sp. NPDC030165. The sequence goes on from NZ_JBVIBD010000002.1 coordinate 660,084, forward strand.
CACGCGTACGGTGCAGCCGGCCGGCGAGGTCCATTCGCAGGTACGGCGCAGCACGCCGGCGCGCAGGTCCAGGACGCGTTCGTGGGAGCGCAGCCGCCCGTAGCGCAGGTCGAACGGTTCGTCGTTGACCAGCAGCCGGATCAGCTTGCCGTTGGTGACGTTGATGACGGTCTGGCCGGATTCCGGATAGCCGTACCCGGCCTCGGCGTACGGCAGTGGGCGCAGCTCGTGGACGCCGTTGAGATACGTGCCGGGCAGGCCGTGCGGCTCGCCCTCGTCCAGGTTGCCGCGCCAGCCGATGTGCCCGTTGGACAGCGCGAAGACCGACTCGCTCTGCGGCAGCACGTCCAGGTTGAGGTCGGTCTCGCGCAGCACCCAGGGGGCGCAGGCGTAAGAGGAGTGGGTGATCATGCCTGGCCGTCCTCCTTCAACAGCTCGGCGAGGTCCTTGACGACGACATCGGCGCCGTGCCGCCGCAGCGCGTCGCCCTGGCCGACCCGGTCGACGCCGACGACGTACCCGAAGTGGCCGGCCCGCCCGGCGTCCATCCCGGCGAGCGCGTCCTCGTAGACGGCCGCCTGCGCGGCGGGGACGCCCAGCTGCCTGGCGGCCTCCAGGAAGGTGTCGGGGTGCGGTTTGCCCGGCAGGTTCCGCTCGGCGGCCACCTTCCCGTCGATCCGTACGTCGAAGAGGCCCGCCATGTCCACGGACGCCAGCACCTCGCGGCAGTTGGCGCTGGAGGAGACGACGGCGGTGGCCAGGCCCTGGCCGCGTACGGCGTTCACATAGCGGCGGGATCCCTCGTACGCCTCGGCGCCCTTTTCGCGGAGCTTCTTCAGCAGCAGGTTGTTCTTGCGGTTGCCCAGGCCGTGCACGGTCTCGCGGTCGGGCGGGTCGTCGGGGCCGCCCTCCGGCAGTTCGATGCCGCGGGAGACGAGGAAGGTACGGACGCCGTCGGCGCGCGGGCGGCCGTCCACGTACTCGTCGTAATCGGAGACCGGGTCGAAGGGGGTGAAACCGGGGCCGTCCCGGTGGCGCAGGAAGTCGTCGAAGGTCTCCTTCCAGGCGGCCGTGTGCACGACGGCCGTCTTGGTCAGGACGCCGTCGAGGTCGAACAGAGCGGCCCGGACGTGGTCCGGCAGGCCGAGTGAGGTCAGCGAATCCGTCATGGGAGACGAGTCCCCGCCCGATGTTCGACGTATGTCTGTTCCGGCCATTTCCCGCCCGGAACGCTGCCGGGCGGGCTGATGCGGCGGGGCGCGGTGGTGGCTTCGAGGCGCCGTGTGGCGGGGTGCGATACGGCGGGCGGTGGGCGGCTACGCGCCCGAGTGCACGCGCTTCTCGCGCTTCTTGTCCGCCTCCTCCCACGCGATGAGGGCCAGGCCGGCCGCGGCCATACCGACGTACGCGAGCGTCGGCAGGTCGAACCAGTGCGGCAGGATGCCCCAGCCCGTGCTGTCCGTGAAGGTCCGGCCGAGGGCGCCCAGGGCTCCCTGGATCAGGACGATGATTCCGATGATTCCTCGCATGGAACCAGCTTCGTGCGAGCGGCCCCGGGGATCGTCGTCCCCGGGGCCGAACCGGCACTCGTTCGAAAGTCGCAGCGGCGCGCTCAGGGCCTCATACCCGCACGCGCGCCGCGCCGGTCACTCACGCACCGAGCAGCTTGCGCACCCGGTCCGCGCCGACCGCGAGCAGCAGCGTGGGCAGCCGCGGCCCGGTGTCACGGCCGACGAGCAGGTTGTAGAGCAGCGCGAAGAACGAGCGCTGCGCGACCTTCAGCTCCGGCGTCGGCTTGGCGTCCGGCGTCAGCCCGGCCTGGATCTTCGGCACGCCGTAGACGAGCGTGGTCAGCCCGTCCAGCGACCAGTGCGAGTCCAGCCCGTCCAGCAGCAGCCGCAGCGACTCGCGGCCCTGCTCGTCGAGCGAGCCGAGCAGCTCGGTGTCCGGCGTCTCGCGCACGATCGTGCGCTGCTCGGCCGGGACCTGGGTGTTGATCCAGTACTCGGCCTTGTCCAGCCGGGGGCGGGTCTCGTCCAGGGACGTGACCGGGTCGGCCGGGTCCAGCTCGCCGAGGATGCGCAGCGTCTGCTCGTCGTGCCCGCCGGTGATGTCCGCGACCGAGGCCAGCGTGCGGTACGGCAGCGGGCGCGGGGTGCGGGGCAGCTCACCGGCGGCGGTGCGCACCGCGCGGGAGTGCGCGGCCGCGTCGGCGGGCAGCGCCGAGCCGTCGGCGACCTTGGCCTCCAGCTTGTCCCACTCGTCGTAGAGCCGCTGGATCTCCTGGTCGAAGGCGATCTTGAACGACTGGTTGGGCTTGCGGCGCGCGTACAGCCAGCGCAGCAGCGGCGCCTCCATGATCTTCAGCGCGTCGCCCGGGGTCGGCACGCCGCCCTTGGAGGACGACATCTTGGCCATGCCGCTGATGCCGACGAAGGCGTACATCGGGCCGATGGGCTGCGCGCCGTCGAAGACCTCGCGCACGATCTGGCCGCCGACGACGAACGACGAGCCCGGCGAGGAGTGGTCCACACCGGACGGCTCGAAGATCACGCCCTCGTACGCCCAGCGCATCGGCCAGTCGACCTTCCAGACCAGCTTGCCGCGGTTGAACTCGCTGAGCCGGACCGTCTCGCCGAAGCCGCACGCCGTGCAGGAGTACGTCAGCTCGGTCGTCTCCGCCACGTAGGAGGTGACGGTGGTCAGGTCCTTGTCGCACTGGCCGCAGTACGGCTTGTACGGGAAGTAGCCGGCCGAGCCGCTGCTGCCGTCGTCCTCGGCGGCCGCGCCGGAGCCCTCCGCGGCCTCCAGCTCGGCCTCGTCGACGGGCTTCTGCGACTTCTTCGCCGGGGCCTTCTTGGTGCGGTACTGGGCGAGGATCGCGTCGATCTCGGCGCGGTGCTTCATCGCGTGCAGGATCTGCTCGCGGTAGGCACCGGAGGTGTACTGCTCGGTCTGGCTGATGCCGTCGTACTCCACGCCCAGCTCGGCGAGCGCCTCGACCATGGCGGCCTTGAAGTGCTCGGCCCAGTTCGGGTAGGCGGAGCCGGCCGGGGCCGGGACCGAGGTCAGCGGCTTGCCGATGTGCTCGGCCCACGACTCGTCGATGCCCGCGACACCGGCCGGGACCTTGCGGTACCGGTCGTAGTCGTCCCAGGAGATGAGGTGGCGGACCTCGAAGCCCCGGCGGCGGATCTCGTCCGCGACCAGGTGCGGGGTCATGACCTCGCGCAGATTGCCGAGGTGGATCGGGCCGGAAGGGCTGAGACCGGAGGCGCAGACGATCGGTTTGCCGGGGGCGCGGCGCTCCGCCTCGGCAATGACCTCGTCCGCGAACCTGGAGACCCAGTCGGTCTCGGTGCTCTGCTGAGCCACGATCGGCCCTTCCTCTTCTCACCACTCGACGTGCCTGACAGCCCCATTCTCCCAGACGGAGCGGCAGCCGATTTTTCCCTGTGGAAAACCGATGGAACCGCCGTGGGATACTCGGTGGCAAACCCTTTCCACACCAACGGAACGGCCTTCATTCCATGACTTCGGTCCCTTCCCTCGCAGCCACGGTCCACCAGCGCGTCGCGGACGCCCTCTCGGCAGCCCTGCCGGAGGCCGGCGCCGCGGACCCGCTGCTGCGACGAAGCGACCGGGCCGACTTCCAGGCCAACGGCATGCTGGCGCTGGCCAAGAAGCTCAAGGGCAACCCGCGGGAGCTGGCCTCCCAGGTCGTCGGGCAGCTCACCGCCGGTGACGTGATCAAGGAGATCGAGGTCTCGGGCCCCGGCTTCCTGAACATCACCGTCTCCGACGAGGCGATCGTCCGTACGCTGGCCGCGCGCGCCGCCGACGACCGCCTCGGTGTGCCGTACGCCGCGAACCCGGGCACCACGGTCATCGACTACGCGCAGCCGAACGTCGCCAAGGAGATGCACGTCGGCCACCTGCGCTCCGCCGTGATCGGCGCCGCGATGGTGGAGATCCTGGAGTTCACCGGCGAGAAGGTGATCCGCCGCCACCACATCGGCGACTGGGGCACCCAGTTCGGCATGCTCATCCAGTACCTGATCGAGCACCCGCACGAGCTGGACCACAAGCGCGACGACGCCTCCGCCGAGATCTCCGGTGAAGAGGCCATGTCCAACCTCAACCGCCTCTACAAGGCGTCCCGCGCCCTGTTCGACTCCGACGAGGAGTTCAAGGAGCGCGCCCGCCGCCGTGTCGTGGACCTCCAGGCCGGCGACGAGGAGACGCTCGCCCTGTGGCAGCGCTTCGTCGACGAGTCGAAGGTCTACTTCTACTCGGTCTTCGACAAGCTGGACATGGAGATCCGGGACGCGGACGTGGTCGGCGAGTCCGGCTACAACGCCATGCTGGAGGAGACCTGCCGCCTCCTGGAGGAGTCCGGTGTCGCGGTCCGCTCCGACGGCGCGCTCTGCGTCTTCTTCGACGACGTCAAGGGCCCGGACGGCAACCCGACCCCGCTGATCGTCAAGAAGTCCAACGGCGGCTACGGCTACGCGGCCACCGACCTGTCCGCCATCCGCGACCGCGTGCAGGGTCTGGGCGCGAACACCCTCCTGTACGTGGTCGACGCCCGCCAGTCCCTGCACTTCAAGATGGTCTTCGAGACCGCGCGCCGGGCCGGCTGGCTGGGCGACGACGTCAAGGCCGTGCAGCTCGCCTTCGGTACCGTCCTCGGCAAGGACGGCAAGCCGTTCAAGACCCGTGAGGGCGAGACGGTGCGGCTGGTGGACCTGCTCGACGAGGCGGTGGACCGGGCGACCGCCGTGGTCCGCGAGAAGAGCGAGAAGATCGGCCTGACCGAGCAGGAGATCACCGAGAACGGCACCCAGGTCGGCATCGGCGCCGTGAAGTACGCGGACCTGTCCACCTCGGCCGCCCGTGACTACAAGTTCGACCTGGACCAGATGGTCTCGCTCAACGGCGACACCAGCGTCTACCTCCAGTACGCGTACGCCCGCATCCAGTCCATCCTGCGCAAGGCCGGCGACTCCGCCGCGCCCAAGGCCCACCCGGAACTGGCGCTGGCCCCGGCGGAGCGCGCGCTGGGCCTGCACCTGGACCAGTTCGCGGAGACCCTGGAGGAGGCGGCGGCCGGTTACGAGCCCCACAAGCTGGCCGCGTACCTCTACCAGCTCGCCTCTCTCTACACCACCTTCTACGACCAGTGCCCGGTCCTGAAGGCCGAGGGCGGCAGCGAGCAGGTCGAGAACCGCCTGTTCCTGTGCGACCTGACGGCCCGCACGCTGCACCGCGGCATGGCGCTGCTGGGCATCCGGACGCCCGAGCGGCTCTGACGCCCGCCTGATGCGACAGGGGGGAGGGCCCCGCCGGAACGGTCGGTTCCGGCGGGGCCCTCCCCCTGTTCGCGCGCCCTGTTCCGGGCGGACTCCGCTCTCAGTTCCCGGCGGGCTCCCAGACGTTCTGGTCGTACCGGTAGTGGTAGGCCGGCCGGCCCTGCATCGCACTCGTACGGAACGGCCTGCCGTGATCGTCCAGGCGCAGCGTGCCGCGCCGGCCGCCGCTGCTCCACTCCAGCTCCAGGTACCAGCTGACGTCGTTCGCCTCCGCGTGCGCGTCGACGTACAGCATCTGCGGGTCGGACGCCGAGACCTTGAACGGGAAGTCGGTCGCCGGGATCTTCCGGTCGCCCTGCTCGCCCGCGATCGGCCGCGTCAGCGGTTGCGCCGCGTCCAGCCCGACATCGAACGAGGCCGGGGTCAGCCCGCCGCCGCAGCCGTCGCCCATGGAGTACGCCGAGCCCGCCACGGACGCCGTGCGCGCGGTGGTCCGTACGGTCAGCGAGTGCAGTACGACGGCCTCGTCACCCGTGCCCTGCACCGCCAGCGACACCCTGAGGTGCCCGCCGGGCACCCCGCCCAGCGCGTTCGCCCAGCCGCGCGCGTCCACTCCGGTGGGCGGCGGCGGGACCTCGGTGGGCGGTTTGTCCAGCATGTACCAGCGGTCGCAGGGGTCGTCCCAGTTGTTCGTACGGACGTCGACGGTCAGCGGGAAGCCGCTGCTGCGGTCGCTGTTGCCGCCGGCGTCACCCTCGTCGCCACCGCCCGAACCGGCACCGGCGGCGCCGCCGCTCGGCTCCGCGGTGCGCGGTGCGCCGCTCTGCTTCGGCTTCCCGGTCGGCCCGGCAGAGGCGGAGGCGGAGGCCGAGGCGGACGGCTTGCCGGAGAAGCCGCCGTCCGGAACCGGGCCGCGCCCGGCGCCGGTTCCGTCCACCCGTGCGCCCACGCTCTTGGAGTGGTCCGGTTCGGAGGACGTCATGCCGTGGACGACGACCGGGACGGTCAGCGCGAGCGCGACAGCGCCCGCCAGAGCCCAGCGGAGCTTCGGGGGGAAGGGGCGGCGGGGGGTGGGGGGCTGGGCCGATGCCGGGGGGTGCGGTGCGGAGGGTTCCGGTTCGGGGGTCGGTTCGGGGGCGGGTCCCGATGTGGGGACGGGCGCGGGTCCCGGTTCCGCTTGCGGATCCGGCTCCGGTTTCGGCCCCGAGTCCAGTCCCTTTCCTGATTCCGGTTCCGGTTCCGGTTCCGATTCCGGTTCCGGTTCCGGTTCCGGTTCGGCGACCGTAACCGGAGGGACCTCCTCCACCGTCCGACGCCCCCGTGCCGCGTCCGCCAGGATCCACCGGCGGTGCAGCTCGACCAGTTCGCCGGGCTTCGCGCCGCACACCCGCGCCAGCCGCTCCACGGGCGCGTAGTCCGTCGGCACCGCGTCGCCGTTGCAGTAGCGGTGCAGCGTGGACGTACTCATGTGCAGGCGTTTGGCCAGGACGCCGTAGCTCAGCCCTGACCGCGCCTTCAACGTGCGCAGCAGTGCCGCGAAATCGTCTGTACCGGAAGCCGTGCCCACCGTTTCCCCTCCTGCCCGTCCCGGAACTCCGTTCCAGGGAACCCCCATTCCCCCAGGTCAGGGTACGCGCAATCGTTCCAGCGTCCCGGATGTCCGGGCAGCCGTTGTGGCCGGGACGGACCGTCGCCCAGGCTGTGACCACTGACGACGCCCTGACCAGGGGCCTTACCGGGGAGCAGCCGTGCGGACCCGTTTCCGCTGTCCTCTCGAACCGGCCGATCTCGCGGCACTGGGCGTACTGACCGTCTGTGTCGTCGTCGTGGCGGCCGTACTCCACGGCATCTGACCGCGGCCGATCCGCCGTCCCACCGTCCCTTTCCCAGCACCTCACGGGGAGCATCACCCATGCGTTCGCGTCTCTTCACCACTCGTACCGCCCGCATCGCCGCCTCCGCCGCGGCCGTCGCCGCCGCCTTCTCGCTGACCGCGTGCGGCGGCGGCGAGGACGGCAAGAAGGCCGCCGGAGCCGACCGGCCGGCGGCCTCCGCCGGCCCGGACTCCTCGGCCGGGTCTGCTTCCGGTTCCGGTTCCAGTTCTGTTTCCGCGGACGGCTCGGGCGGTGCGGGGCCGTCGGTCAAGTCCCCCTCGGGCGCCGGCTCGCAGAGCGGCCACGGCTCGCACGTAACTCCCACCAAGGCCGGTTCCGGAGGCAAGCAGGGCACCGCGTCGGGCGGGAAGTCCACCACCTGCACCGCGGCCGACACCAAGGTGACCGTCTCCAAGCTCAGCCGCCCCATCAACCACCTGCTGCTCACCCTCACCAACACCGGTTCGACCCGCTGCGACGCGTACCACTACCCGGCCCTCCGCTTCGACGACGCCCAGGCGTCCACCGCGGTGATGCCGGACAGCAAGCCGCAGGCCGTGGTGTCCGTCGAGCCGGGCCAGTCCGCGTACGCGGCCGTGCGCACGTCGGACGCCACCGGGGAGGCCGGCGGGGGGAAGACAGTGCGCAGCCTGGACGTGTTCTTCGCGAACCGGGACGGCAGCTACGCCGAGCGCCCGGCCCGGCCCGCGCTGCCGAAGGGCACGTACATCGACGACTCCGCCCAGGTCACGTACTGGCAGAGCGAGCTGGACAACGCCCTCTAGCAACGGCCACGGCGCTGTCGGGCTTACGCAACCAGCCCCTCCGTCCCGACGTCCCCACCAGCAACAGCCCAACCGGGGGACTGGGGAAAGGACACACCATGCGCAAACCCACGCCGTCACTCACCCGGCGGTCCATGCTCGGCGCCGGTCTCGGCCTCGGCGGCGCGCTCGCCCTCGGCTCCACGACGGCGAGCGCGGCCCCGGCCGGCACCACGCAGGCCGGTGCCACCGGCCCGGCCGCGGCCTCCGCCGCGCAATCCACGGCCACCCGCCGGCTGCGCGACCTGGAGCGCGAACACCAGGCCCGGATCGGCGTCTTCGCCCTCAACCTCGCCACCGGCGCGACCCTGCTCCACCGCGCCCACGAACGGTTCCCGATCTGCTCGGTCTTCAAGACGCTCGCCGTCGCGGCCGTACTGCGCGACCTCGACCACGACGGCACCGAACTGTCCCGCGTCATCCACTACACCGAGGCCGACGTGCAGAAGGCCGGCCACGTGCCCGTCACCTCCCAGCACGTCGCCGACGGCATGTCCGTACGGGACCTGTGCGACGCGACGATCCGGTACAGCGACAACTGCGCGGCCAACCTCCTCCTGCGCGAGCTGGGCGGCCCGACCGCCGTCACCCGCTTCTGCCGCTCCCTAGGCGACCCGGTGACCCGCCTCGACCGCTGGGAGCCGGAGCTGAACTCCGGCGAACCAGGCCGCCGTACGGACACCACCTCCCCGTACGCCATCGCCCGCACCTACCGCCGGCTCGTCCTCGGCGACGCCCTGAACCGCCCGGACCGGGTGCTGCTGACCGACTGGCTGCTGCGCAACACCACCAGCGTGGAACGTTTCCGCGCGGGCCTGCCGAAGGACTGGAAGGTGGCGGACAAGTCGGGTGGCGGGAGCACGTACGGGACGAGCAACGACGCGGCCGTCGCCTGGACCCCCGACGGCACCCCGCTCGTCCTCGCGGCCTTCACCCACAAGCCGTCCCGGCCCACCGACCCGGGCGACACCCCCCTGATCATCAAGACCGCCGCCGTCATGGCCGAGGCCGTCGGCCGGGCCTAGGCCGGCCTCTTCGTCCACCTCTCGCCGCCCCGGCCGCCCCCGGCCGGGGCAGCCGCCGTCCCGGACCATTTGCCGAGGCACCTGACATCCCGTAAATTCCTCCTCCCGCCCAAGGGCGGGCATTTTCATGTTCAGGGGAGTTACTCAGCCATGTCCCACATACCCGCCGGTCCGCCGCTCCACGGATTCCCGCCGTCCGACGGCTTCCCGCCCACCGGCGGCCCGGCGCTCCGGTCGACCAAGGGCCTCGCCACCGCCGTCACCACACTCCTGTACGTGGTCGTCGCGACCGACCTCTTCGCGCTCGGTGTCGACTTCAACATGCGTATGTTGCTGGGCAATCTGACGACCGCCACCACGCAGGAAGCCGAACGGGCCGACGCGCTGTACGGAGCGGCCGTCACCCTGCAAGACGCCCTCCTGATCGCCACCGCCGTCGTCTTCATCATCTGGTTCCACCGCTCCCGGGTGAACGCCGAGCACTACACCCGGGACGTGTGCACCCTGGGCCGCGGCTGGGCGATCGGCTCCTGGTTCGTGCCGATCGGCAACCTGTGGCTGCCGTTCCGCGTCGCCAAGGAGACCTGGCAGGCCAGCGCCCAGTCGGCGCCCGACGGTTCCTGGCGTACGGTCTCGACCGCGCCGGTGCGGGCCTGGTGGACGCTGTGGGTCCTCACGATGATCACCGGCCGGATCGGCAACGCCCTCTACAAGAGGGCCGAACTCCCGGACGCCCTCCGCCAGGCCGTGTCGGTGATCGCGCTCGCCGACCTCCTGGACATCGCCGCCGCCGTCCTCGCCATCCTCTTCGTCCGCAAGCTGACCCGGATGCAGCAGATCCCCGCGGCGCCGTACGCAGCGCCCCGTCCCGCCCCGCAGCCCTGAGACCAGGCACTCCCAGCCCGTACACCTGAGGCAAGGCGCCCCCAGCCCCGCACACCCGACGCAAGGCGCCCGGGCGCCTTGACCTTCACACCGGTGTCAGCGCCTACGGTCCCGCGCATGTCCCCCAGTCCCCACTCGGCTGCGCGCCTCTCCCGCCTCCTGCTCCTCTCTCTCCTCGTCTTCATCATCGGCACCATCGAGTTCCTGCCGGTCGGCCTGCTCCCGGACATCAGCCGCGACCTGCACGTCGCCCCGTCCCGTACGGGGCTCCTCGTCACCGTCTACGCCTTCACCGTCGGCCTGGCCGCGGCCCCGCTCACCGCCCGTACCTCCGCCTGGTCCCGCAAGCGCCTCTTCCTGACCACCTGCGCCGTCTTCATGGCCGCCACCGCGCTCTCGGGCCTCTCCCCCGACTACGCCACCCTCGCGGCGACCCGCCTCCTGTGCGGCCTGGCACACGGCGTCTTCTACGCCATCGTCGCCGGGTACGCGGCCGCCATCGCCGGACCGGGGCGCTCGGGCCGCGCCACGGCGATCGTCTTCGCGGGCGTCTCCCTCGCCTTCGTCGTGGGAGTACCGCTCGGGACGACGGCCGGTACGGCCTTCGGCTGGCGCGCCGCGTTCCTCGCCACCGCCGCGCTGGGCCTGGTCACACTGCTCACCGCCGCGCGCCTGCTGCCGCAGGTCCCGCCCGGGCCGCCGCTGCGCGTGTCCCACCTCCCCCGGGTGGCCCGCACCCCGGGCCTGAGGCAGATCGTCCTGACCACCGGTCTCGTCATCCTCGGCCACTTCACGCTCTACACGTACGTGACCGAATACCTCCGCGACGCCGCCGGTTTCGCCCCCGCCTCCGTCAGCGCCGTACTCCTCCTCTTCGGCCTGACCGGGATCGCGGGCACCTGGCTCAGCGGCGCCCTCGTCGACACCCGCCCCCGCGCCACGCTCCTCGGCACGCTCGCCCTGATGGCCGTCTCCCTCACCGTCCTGGGCGCGGCCCCGGCCCACCGCCCCCTCGTCCTCCTCGCCATCGCCACCTGGGGCACGGCCTGCACCGCGCTCCCCGTCTGCTTCCAGACCGCCGTCCTGCGTACGGCCCCCACCGCCCCCGACGCGGCCTCGTCCCTCTACGTCGCCGCCTTCAACACCGGCATCGGCGCCGGCGCCCTGACCGGCGCCCTCCTCCTGACCGCCGCCCCGCCCGCGGCCCTCCCCTGGGCCGCCCTGACCCTGCTCCTCGCCGGTACGGCCCCCACCCTCCTCACCCGAGCCCGCCCCCGCCGCCCCGCAACGGACACTCCTCCCCCAGCTCGAACCACATCACCTCGCCCCCGCCCGACCCCAACACCCCCGCCCCGTAAGCGAACCCGCCGAAACTCTCGGCACACAGCCTGACCAGCCCCGTCTCCCCGTGCAGTTGAACTACGCCTGCGGGAACCAGCCCTTCGTCGACGCGCTCGCGGCAATGGCCGACGACCGTGCCCGCCACTGCTGGGAGGAGTGCCACGGCTCCCTGCCTGCCTGGCAAATCGGCATCGCGGAGATGGAGCTCCACGCCCGCGAACTCCGAACGGCACAGACCGCCACGCTGCCCGGCCTTCTCCAGACCATCGACCACGCGCGCGTCGTCTTCAACCAGGGCGTACCGCCTTTGCCGCCGCACGAGGTCGAGCACCGCACCTCATTCCGCATCAAGCGGCAAGCGCCCGCAAGCAGCTTGAGCACATCACCGCGACAAGTGAACGCGACAACGTCACCGTTCTCGTAATCCCGTTCTCACGGGGCGATTTCCCTGGCTCCGGCCAGACGATCACGTATGCGTCCGGGCCGACGCCGGAACTCGGCACCGTGCAACTCGATCAATTGGGCTGCCCCGCGTTCCAGCACGCCACCGCCCAACTGGCGCTGTACCACGCCGTCATGGACCTACTGTCCCAAAAGGCCCTCACCGCAGCCGCTTCCCGGAATTTCATCCACAGCACCGCCCGCGAACTCTGAAAGGCGTGACCGTGCCGTCCACCCACTGGCAGAAGTCGTCCTACTGCGCAGACTCCAGTAACTGCCTCAATCTCGCCGCATCCCCCGACAACACCATACGCATCCGGGAAAGCGAAGCGCCCCACGTGGTGGTCACCACCACCCAGAACAAGTTCGGCTATCTCATAGGCGCCGTCAACGGCGACATGCTCGCCTCGGGCGCCTGAGTCCTACCGCGTCCGTCGCTGAACCGGCCACTCGGTCAGGTCCCGCACGAACTCACTGTAGGAGCGATTTGAACCGTCGGGCCTGTCCAGTAGCCCCTGACTCAGCGCAGTGTTCGCGATCTCGGGTCCGTCGCTCTCCCTGAAGCGGGGACGGGTCAGTACGGCCTCGATGTCTTCCTTGGGGGTTCTTCGACGGCCGGTGTCCTTCCCCTTCCACTGTGCGGGAAGCTTCCACGAAGGCCGGAAGAGAGAGAACGCGTCGGGGAACAGCAGAAGCCAGGCTTCGGCCTCCGCCGCGGCCAGTGCGTAAACGGACGATGAGGCCCCGGCAGCCCTGGCAAGGGCCGCGGAGACCGCTCGACGCGCCGTGTCGTAGGCGGGTCCGGGGCAGGAATCCATGTCCTCGTGGACCGCGATACCGACGAAATCTCCGGCCTTCAGCTTGGCCTTTCCCCGCGCCTTGCCCACCAGTACGTTCGCCGCTGTCGCCAGTTCGACACCCGTCTTCTTCCGCAGCCGGACCGGGTCGGTGATTTCGGTAAGACTGACAGAAGCTGCTAAGTCCGGGTGAGCGGCTTTGATGAAGGCGGCCAGCATGCGCCGGTCGTTGGAACTCTCGCCTGCCAGGACGACGATGCCTCTGCCCGCCGGCCTACTCGCTCCGCGCCTCACAGTTCGTCCTCCGTAAGGTCACCGCCGAGTACGCCGGAGAACCACAGTTCACCGAGCGGCCGGTCCCCGGCCTCGGCGGCGATCTCCTTGACCTCGCTCTCCGCCAGTGCCGGGATGATCGACGCACCGCTTTCTTCACGGTCACACACGATGAACTCGTGCGGCTGCAGGCGGTCGACCAGCGCCGGCGAATGGGTCGCCACAATGAACTGGGTCCGTGCAGAGGCCTCTCGCAATCGCTCCACGATCAGTTCCAGTGCTTGCGGGTGCAGGCCGTGGTCAATCTCTTCGACGCAGGTGAGCGCGGGAGGGTGCGGGTCGTAGAGCATGGCCAGCAGGCCCAGGAGCCGCACCGTTCCGAAGGAGGCGTCGGCCAAGGGGGTGGTGCGGCGCAGTCCTCGCTCGTGGAGGACGACGGCGAGTCGGTCAGCGTAACCACCGACCTGTTCGAACTCGATCGCCTCAAGTTGCGGCAGTATGCGGCGCGCGTCCTTCGTGAGGTGTTCCCAGCGATCCTCGTCCGCGCTGAGCTGGACGAGGAATGCAGCCAGGTTTTCGGCGTGCGACTGCAAGCGGTCGGCAAGGGTGGATCGGGCGCGGGTCGGCTGCCGGGCAGCGGTGACATCCACGTCGAAGACCCGGAATGAGGAGAGGCGTTCGGCGACGCGCGTCACTTCCTCTCCACCGTCCGATCGCCCCAGGCGCGGGAGTGTCGACAAACCGCTGCTGAGCCGCTGCATGCCGAACCTGGTGTTGTCGTCCTCGCGCCCGGCTCTCTCGTCGACCACGCGCGCCTCATCACCTGAAATGGTGATTCGTCGTCCCCTGCCGCGAGTCCGCTTGAACCGGAAGCTCTCGTGACGCGACAGCGTGTAGGAGTGGCGGCTGGTCGGTGTGGCGCGCCTTCGAATGGTCAGTGCGTACTCGTCCGGTGCCTTAGGGCTCGCATGCGTCGTCCAGGTGGCTTTCAGCTCGATCTTCATCGAGGTCGGAGGCTTCTCGCCGCCCCAGAATCCCACCTCGTCGAACCCACCGCGATCGTCGAGCGCGGGTTGCAGATCCGTTCGGATGATCGAGGCGAGGAAGTCGAAGACCTTGAGAACATTCGACTTTCCCACCCCGTTCGGGCCCACGAGCACGGTCAGTGGGCCAAGGGGGATGGTGACGTCACGCAGACTGCGGAAGTTCTCTACGTGAAGCTCCAAGAGGCGGCCAGGCATGAGATGAACCTATCGGGTGCCCGCTGGGTCGGCTCGGAGAACAGCCCGATGACTCATCGCTGTGGGCAGCACGGGCTCGGAGAGACAAAGACGGTTGGCGCCGCGCGTCACGCTTACGCCTAACCCGTCACCTTGTAAAAGAACGTGCAGTCCCGAAGCGCCCCTCCCGGGTCCGCCGCATACGACGGGACCGTGCCGTACGGGACCGTGCCGTACGGGACCGTGCCGTACGGGGCCCAGCCGCTGCGGCGGTACGGGTGGTCCGCCGGGCCGGCGGTTTCCGTGTCGAGGAAAAGGAGGCGGAAACCGGCGCGAGCGGCCCACTGTTCGGCCGTGGTGAGGAGGGAGCAGCCGAGGCCCTGGCCGCGGGCGGACCGGTGGACGACGGCTTTGACGATCTCGGCCCGGTGGCGGCCGTTCGGTTTCTGCGGGTGGGCGGGGCTGATCGTGCCGGTGATGCCTTCGGGGCCTTCGGCCGCGAAGATGTCGAGCGTGCCGTCGGCCAGGGCGGAGCGCTGTGTCCGCCACGGGAGCCGCCGGCGACGGTGTCGGTGAGGAGGTCGCCGGGTGCCGGACCGACCGGCTTCGCGATTCTCGTACTCGGGAAGTTGTCCCGGGTGCGGGAGGCGAGGGCAAGAGGTTTCCGGGACGGGTCCGCGTCACTTCAGCGCGACATCCCGGGCCGACCGCGCGGCCCGGGACGCGTCCGGTCAGCCCGCCAGCTTGTTGGCGGCCTTCTCGATCTGCGCGGAGAAGGCGCTCACCTTCGTGTAGACGCCGGGCTTGCCGGGCCGTGCGCAGCCCTCGCCCCAGCTGGTGATGCCGACCTGGACCCAGTCGCCGTCCTCGTCGCGGCGGAACATCGGGCCGCCGGAGTCACCCTGGCAGGTGTCGACGCCGCCCTCCGCCACGAAGCCGGCGCAGAGCTCCTCGCCGGGGGTCAGCAGGTCGCCGTACGCCTGCTTGCAGGCGGTCATGTTCACGAACGGGACCTGGGCCTTGCGCAGGTAGCGCTGCTGCGCGCCGCCTTCGCGGCTGGCGCCCCAGCCGGTGATGGTGAACTTGCCGCGGTCGAACGTGTCGTCCTCGGCGAGGTGCAGCGTCTCCTGGTTCTTGATGGGCGTGGCGAGCTTGATCAGCGCCCAGTCCTTGCCCTTGCCGTTGTACCCGGGTGCCTGCGCGACCTCGGTGGACTTCACCTTGATCGCCTTGGGGTTCTGGAGATCCACGACGCCCGCGGTGACGGTGATGGACGTGTTGGGGCCGCTGCCGTCCACGCAGTGCGCGGCGGTCAGGACGACGTCCTGCCGGATGAGGGAGCCACCACAGCCCATCGAGAGCCGGACCATGAACGGGAACTCGCCCTGCTTGGCGGGCGGTCCGCCGATGATCTGCTGGCCGGGGGTCGGCGTCGGGGCGGGAGCGGCGCTGGCGCCGCCTGCCGACTGGAGTGCGACCACCGCCGCCACGGCGGCGCCAACGGCTATGGATCTCTTGATACATCTCGCGGAGCGCTTCAAGGACTTCCCTCTCGCGTCGGAGGCACATCGGTCCCCAGCTGTTGCCACGCGGCACACCGCGGCACGACCGGGCGCGAAGAGCTGCGCCGGATGTGCCGTGGTGAAGCTGGAGCGTTGTGATTATGTGGACGCGCCCCAAAGATGCACAAGGTTCTGAAACCGGCCACGTCCCGAGTACGGCGACGTATCCGCATCTGGGTGGTTCGGACCAATTGCCGCTCGGGTACGGGCGGGTGGGCGGCGAAGCGGCCGAACCGGCGGCCGCCGCGCGGCGCGCACCCGCCCGCCCGGACTCAGCGTCGCAGCTGGTCCGCGGCCTTCGCGATGGCCTGCGAGAAGGCGCTCACCCGCGTGTAGACGCCGGGCTTGCCGGGCCGTGCGCAGCCCTCGCCCCAGCTGGTGATGCCGACCTGGACCCACGCGCCCGCGTCGTCCTTGCGGAACATCGGGCCGCCGGAGTCGCCCTGGCAGGTGTCCACGCCGCCGGTCCGCATGATCCCGGCGCAGATCTCCTCGCCGGGGATGTACGAGCTGCCGTACGCCTGGCGGCAGGTCGCGGTGTCGACGAAGGGCACCGTCGCCTTGCGCAGGTAGCGCTGCTGCCCGCCGCCCTCCCTGGTGGCGCCCCACCCGGCGACGACGAAGTCGCCCTGGTCGTAGCGGCCGTCCGTGGTGGTGCGCAGGGTGGGCAGGTTCACGGGACGGGCCAGCTTGATCAGTGCCCAGTCCTTGCCCTGGCCGTTGTAGCCGGGCGCCTGGAGCACCTTGGTGGACCTGACCTTGATCGCGCTGGAGCTCTGGAGGTCCACGACGCCGGCCGTGGCGGTGATGGAGGTGTTGTTGCCGCTGCCGTCCACGCAGTGCGCGGCGGTGAGCACGATGTCCTGGCGGTAGAGCGCGCCGCCGCAGCCCATGGACAGCCGCACCATGAACGGGAACTCGCCCTGTGCGGCGGGCACACCGCCGACGACTCTCGTGCCGGGGGTGCCGCTCGACGGTGTCGGCTCGGTGGCGGCGCTCGCGGCGCCGGGCTGCAGCGACAGGGCCGCCAGGGCGACGGCGCCGAGGGCGACGGATCTCTTCAGGAATTTCGCGGAACGGTTCAACGGGCTTCCTCTCCGAGGGGGTGGTACGGACCCGGTCACCGCGCCGGGTCTCTCGTGTCCTGCACATGCCAATCACGCGTCAGAGGTGCCACCGGAACAGGAAGTACGTGGGGGAAGGGGCACGTGGGGGAAGGGGCACCACGACGCGGCAGAGCGTTGCGATTATGTGGACACCACGAAGGGGGCACAAGCCACGGAACCGGCCAACTGCCCGTCAAGGGATGGGAGTTACCGGGCGCGCTCTCCGGAGAGAGCGCGGCCCGCACCGCGCGGTCAGGCGCCGTAGTGGATGGTGCCCGTCAGCGCCGACGCGCTGTCGTCACAGAACTGCTTGAAGCGGGCGGCGAGACCCGACGCCTTGCCGTCGTCGGCGAAGTACAGCCGGTCGACGGTGAATTCGCCGGTGGTCGTGTTGCAGCCGTGGGCGTTGCCGGACACCTCCATCCGAGCGCCATGCTCGGCGCCGGTGACCTGGTACGTACGCCCCGCCGCCAGCCGCTCTCCCAGCGGCGGCCGCAGATCGGCCGTCCAGTCCTCCCGCTTGCCCTCGGCCGTGAACAGCACGCCGCCGTCCGGCCCGTCGGAGAGCGTGAAAGTGCTGGTGGAGCCGGTGTGCGTCATCGACTTCCCCTGGCCGGTCCAGTCCCCCGGCTGACTCTCGTAGGCATACGAAAGCGGCAGCGCGCGGTACTCGACCGTCCCCTTGAGCGGCGGGGCGGTCGCCGACTCGCACCGCTGCGTGTAGGAGGCATCCAGGAGCGTGATCGAACCGGCTTCGTCCGTGGCGATCTGCTCCACCGTGAACCGGCCGTACACCTGACCACAACCACGGCCGTTGCCCCAGACGTCGAGTCCCGGCGAGCGGCCCGTGCGGGCGGGCGCGATCTCGGCGTCCCGGTAGACGCCGGGGCGCAGTCGCTCGCCCTTGGGAGCGGCGAGTTCGATCTCCCACCAGTCATGGGCGGCCTTCACACTGATCCGGGCGTATCCGGCGTCGCCCGCCATCGTGATCTCGGCGGCCGGCTCCCGGTACGCACCCGAG
Organism: Streptomyces sp. NPDC030165; assembly: GCF_055573595.1. Classification (NCBI taxonomy): domain Bacteria; kingdom Bacillati; phylum Actinomycetota; class Actinomycetes; order Kitasatosporales; family Streptomycetaceae; genus Streptomyces; species Streptomyces sp. NPDC030165. The sequence goes on from NZ_JBVIBD010000002.1 coordinate 677,765, forward strand.
CGGCCCTCACCGATGTAATCCCCCGCCGCGCTCGTGTACGCATACGACGTCACCGGCACCGGCCCCTCCGCCGCCACCGCCGGCGCGCCCAGCACCCCACCGATCCCGGCCGCCGTACACAACGCGACGGCGGCGCTCCCCACGGAGCGCCGCCATCTCTTCAGGCGATGTCTCATTCCCTGCACCCCTCCCTGTCGTCACGTCGCCTTCCCTTTTCCCGTGCGGGAGTTGGGTACACCTGTGCGACGTGGCGGCAGAGGAGCCGCGGGCGGGGGACTAGAGCTTGCGCGCGACCTCCGTCGCCCAGTACGTCAGGATCATGTCGGCCCCCGCGCGCTTGAAGCCGGTCAGAGCCTCCAGGATCGCCGCGTCCCGGTCGATCCAGCCCTTCTCGGCGGCGGCCTCGATCATCGCGTACTCACCGGAGATCTGGTACGCGGCGACCGGCACGTCCACCGATTCCGCGATCTTCGCCAGCACGTCCAGGTACGGCATGCCCGGCTTGACCATCACCATGTCGGCGCCCTCCTGGAGGTCGAGCGCCAGCTCGCGCAGCGACTCGCGGGAGTTGCCGTAGTCCTGCTGGTAGGTCTTGCGGTCGCCCTTGAGCGACGAGCCGACGGCCTCGCGGAAGGGGCCGAAGAAGGCCGAGGCGTACTTGGCGGTGTAGGCCAGGATCGACACGTCTTCGTGGCCGGTCTGGTCCAGCGCGTCACGGACGACGCCGACCTGGCCGTCCATCATGCCGCTCGGGCCCACCACGTGGACGCCCGCGTCCGCCTGGACCTGCGCCATCTCGGCGTAGCGCTCCAGCGTCGCGTCGTTGTCCACCCGGCCCTCGGCGTCCAGGACACCGCAGTGGCCGTGGTCGGTGTACTCGTCCAGGCACAGGTCCGACATGATCACCAGGTCGTCGCCGACCTCGGCGCGCACATCGCGGATGCCCTGCTGGAGGATGCCGTCCGGGTCCGTGCCGGCCGAGCCGGCCGCGTCCTTCTTCGCGTCCTCCGGCACACCGAACAGCATGATCCCGGCGACGCCCGCCTCGACCGCCTCGACGGCGGCCTTCCGCAGCGTGTCACGGGTGTGCTGCACGACGCCCGGCATCGCCTGGATGCTCACCGGCTCCGAGATCCCCTCCCGCACGAACGCGGGCAGGATCAGGTCCGCCGGGTGCAGGCGGTGTTCGGCGACCATCCGGCGCATGGCCGGCGTGGTGCGCAGCCGGCGCGGCCGCGCACCGGGGAAGTTGCCGTACGTACTGCTGCTCAACTGCGAGCCCTCCTACGCGATCCGGGCCGGCGCTCGCTGGGGCGCGTGACCGGGTCTCCGGCCTCCAGCGCGGCATCGCGCCGCGCCGCGCCGAAGTCCGCGAGCGCTTCGGCCAACTTGTGCACCGAGGGCTCGGGCGACATGACGTCCACGCGCAGCCCGTGCTCCTCGGCGGTCTTGGCGGTGGCCGGGCCGATACAGGCGATCACGGTCACGTTGTGCGGCTTGCCGGCGATGCCGACCAGGTTGCGCACCGTGGAGGACGAGGTGAACAGCACGGCGTCGAACCCGCCGCCCTTGATCGCCTCGCGGGTCTCCTGCGGCGGCGGCGAGGCCCGTACGGTCCGGTAGGCCGTGACGTCGTCGACCTCCCAGCCCAGCTCGATCAGGCCCGCCACCAGCGTCTCGGTGGCGATGTCGGCGCGCGGCAGGAAGACGCGGTCGATCGGGTCGAAGACCGGGTCGTACGGCGGCCAGTCCTCCAGCAGGCCGGCCGCGGACTGCTCGCCGGACGGCACGAGGTCGGGCTTCACGCCGAAGGCGACCAGCGCCTTGGCGGTCTGCTCGCCCACCGCGGCGACCTTGATCCCGGCGAACGCGCGGGCGTCGAGCCCGTACTCCTCGAACTTCTCCCGGACCGCCTTGACGGCGTTGACCGAGGTGAAGGCGATCCACTCGTAGCGCCCGGTGACCAGGCCCTTGACCGCGCGCTCCATCTGCTGCGGGGTACGCGGCGGCTCCACGGCGATGGTCGGCACCTCGTGCGGCACCGCGCCGTACTCGACGAGCTGGTCGGAGAGCGAGGCGGCCTGCTCCTTGGTACGCGGCACGAGGACCCGCCAGCCGAACAGCGGCTTGTTCTCGAACCACGAGAGCTGGTCGCGCCGGGCCGCGGCACCGCGCTCACCGACCACGGCTATGACCGGCTGCCCGCCGTCCGCCGACGGCAGCACCTTGGCGGCCTTCAGCACCTGGGCGACCGAGCCGAGCGTCGCGTTCCAGGTGCGCTGGCGCGTCGTCGTACCGGCGACGGTGACCGTCATCGGCGTGTCGGGCTTGCGGCCCGCGGAGACCAGCTCGCCGGCGGCCGCGGCCACCGCGTCCAGCGAGGTGGACACGACGGCGGTCGCGTCGCTGGTGCCCACCTCCGTCCAGCAGCGCTCGTCGGCGGTCCGCGCGTCGATGAAACGCACGTCCGTGCCGTCCGCGTCGCGCAGCGGCACACCGGCGTACGCGGGCACGCCGACCGCGGCGGCGATGCCCGGCACGACCTCGAAGACGACGCCCTCGGAGGCGCACGCCAGCATCTCCTCGGCGACGTGCGCGTCCAGTCCGGGGTCGCCGGACACCGCACGCACCACCCGCTTGCCGGTGCGCACAGCCGACATGACAAGATTGGTGGTGTCCCTAAGCGCGGGGACACCGGCGGTGGTTGACGCCTCGTCAGCCGTCGGCTGCTGCGGCGTGTCCACATGCGGCCGCGCATGCGCACGGACGACGTCGAGCACCTGCGGATCGGCGATCAGCACGTCGGCGCGCGCCAGTGCCTCGACGGCACGCAGCGTCAGCAGGCCCGGGTCTCCGGGACCGGCGCCGATGAAGGTGACCTGGCCGGCGGCAGGGTGATTCGGGGCGGTGGGGCTCAAAGTGCTCGCTCCCCCATAAGACCGGCCGCACCCTTCGCGAGCATCTCGGCGGCGAGTTCGCGCCCCATGTTCACGGGGGTCGCCGCGTCGCCGAGAGAGGCGGGTACGTGTCCGGTGGTGGACAGCTGCACCAGCGTCGAGCCGTCGGTCGTGCCGACGACGCCACGCAGGCGCATTTCGGTGACAGCCTGCCCGTCGGCCTGCAGGTCGGCCAGCGCACCCACAGGTGCGGAGCAGCCGGCCTCCAGGGCGGCGAGCAGGGAACGCTCGGCGGTCACGGCGGCCCGGGTGAACGGGTCGTCGAGCTCGGCGAGCTGGGCGGCGAGCTGCGCGTTGTGCGCGGCGCACTCCACCGCCAGGGCCCCCTGGCCGGGGGCGGGCAAAACCAGGTCGGGCGACAGGTGTTCCGTCGCCTCCTCGATCCGGCCGATCCGGGAGAGTCCGGCCGCGGCCAGCACGACCGCGTCCAGCTCGCCCTTCTCGACGTAACCGATACGGGTGTCGATGTTCCCGCGGATCGGTACGGCCTCCACCCGCCGGCCCAGCGAACGCGCCCAGGCGTTCAGCTGCGCCATGCGGCGCGGCGACCCCGTACCCACGCGGGCACCGTCCGGCAGCTCCTCGAAGGTCAGACCGTCGCGGGCCACCAGCACGTCACGCGGGTCCTCGCGCAGCGGTACGGCGGCCAGCGCCAGGTCCTCGGGCTGCGCGGTCGGCAGATCCTTCAGAGAGTGCACGGCGAAGTCGATCGTCCCGTCGAGCAGCGCGTCGCGCAGCGCGGAGACGAACACACCGGTGCCGCCGATCTGCGCCAGGTGCTCCCGCGAGGTGTCGCCGTACGTGGTGATCTCCACCAGTTCGACGGGGCGGCCGGTCAGCTCGCGCACCGCCTCGGCGACCATGCCGGACTGGGCCATGGCGAGCTTGCTGCGCCGCGTCCCCAGCCGCAGGGCCCGTGGATTGCTGTCAGTCATGCCCGCTCCCGTGCTGTGTGCGGGCCGTCGGCCCGCGTGTTGGCCCGGCTGACGGCGGCAACCGTCTGCGGGTCGAGGTCGAAGAGTTCACGCAGCGCGTCCGCGTAACCGGCGCCGCCGGGTTCGCTGGCCAGCTGCTTGACCCGCACGGTGGGCGCGTGCAGGAGTTTGTCGACGACCCGGCGCACGGTCTGGGTGATCTCCGCGCGCTGCTTGTCGTCAAGGTCGGGGAGGCGGCCGTCCAGCCGGGCGATCTCGCTCGCCACGACGTCCGCCGCCATGGTGCGCAGCGCCACCACCGTCGGCGTGATGTGCGCGGCCCGCTGCGCGGCGCCGAACGCGGCCACCTCGTCCGAGACGATGCCGCGCACCCGGTCCACGTCGGCCGCCATCGGAGCGTCCGCGGACGCGTCCGCCAGGGACTCGATGTCGACGAGGCGCACGCCTTCGGCCCGGTGGGCGGCGGCGTCGATGTCCCGCGGCATGGCGAGGTCGAGCAGCGCCAGCTCGGCGGCCGGCGCGACGGCGCTGCCGGCGCCGCCCGCGGTTCCGGCGTACCCGTCACCGGCCGCGGTCCGGGCGGCGCGGGTCTCCGCGGCGGCCACGATCGCCTCGCCGGTCAGCACCAGGCCGGTGGCGCCGGTGCAGGAGACGACGACGTCGGCGAGGGCCAGCTCGGACTGGACGGCGGGCATGGCGACGGCGCGGGCGGTCAGCCCGTTCAGCGCGCCCGCCGAGCCCGGCTCGGTCAGGATCCGCGTCAGCCGCTCGGCCCGCTCCACCGTCCGGTTGGCGACCGCCAGTTCGCTGATCCCGGCTCGTACGAGCGTGGTCGCGGCCAGCGAGGACATCGAGCCGGCGCCGATGACCAGGGCGCGCTTGCCCCGGGCCCACTCGGCGACGTCGGCGCCGTCGGCCAGCTGCTCCAGACCGAAGGTGACCAGCGACTGGCCCGCCTTGTCGATACCGGTCTCGCTGTGGGCGCGCTTGCCGACCCGCAGGGCCTGCTGGAACAGGTCGTTCAGCAGGCGGCCCGCGGTGTGGTGCTCCTGCGCGACCGCGAGCGCGTCCTTGATCTGGCCGAGGATCTGGCCCTCGCCCACGACCATCGAGTCCAGACCGCAGGCCACCGAGAAGAGGTGGTGGACGGCCCGGTCCTCGTAGTGCACGTACAGGTAAGGGGTCAGCTCGTCCAGGCCCGCGCCGCTGTGCCGGGCCAGCAGCGTGGACAGCTCGGCGACACCGGCGTGGAACTTGTCCACGTCCGCGTACAGCTCGATGCGGTTGCAGGTGGAGAGCACCGCGGCCTCGACTGCCGGCTCGGCCGACACCGTGTCCTGGAGCAGCTTGCCGCGCGCCTCGGGGGCGATGGCGGCGTGCTCCAGCACGCTCACGGGGGCACTGCGGTGACTGAGCCCTACGACAAGGAGGCTCATGCCGGCATCACGGCGGGCACGTCCCCGTCGGGTCCCTTACGGTCGGACGGCCCGGCGGGGGCGTCTGCGGCCGGGGCTTCCTGGGCCGCGGCCTCGCGTACCTCGCGCAGGGCCCGCCGGGCCTCACGCGCGGCGACGGCGCGGGCGTCGTCGGACTCGTCGTCCTGCCCCGTGTCCTCGCCCGCCTTGCGCTGCTCGTGGAAGGCCAGGATCTGCAGCTCTATCGACAGGTCGACCTTGCGTACGTCCACGCCGTCCGGGACGGTCAGCACGGTGGGCGCGAAGTTCAGGATGGAGGTGACACCGGCGGCCACGAGCCGGTCGCAGACCTGCTGGGCGGCGCCCGCGGGCGTGGCGATCACGCCGATCGAGACGCCGTTGTCCTTGATGATCTTTTCCAGCTCGTCGGTGTGCTGGACGGCGATGCCCGCCACCGGCTTGCCGGCCATCGCCGGGTCGGCGTCTATGAGCGCGGCGACGCGGAACCCGCGGGAGGCGAAGCCGCCGTAGTTGGCCAGGGCGGCGCCGAGGTTACCGATACCGACGATCACTACCGGCCAGTCCTGCGTCAGGCCCAGCTCGCGGGAGATCTGGTAGACGAGGTACTCCACGTCGTAGCCGACCCCGCGGGTGCCGTACGAGCCGAGGTAGGAGAAGTCCTTGCGCAGCTTCGCGGAGTTGACCCCCGCCGCGGCGGCGAGTTCCTCGGAGGAGACCGTGGGGACCGAGCGCTCGGAGAGCGCGGTCAACGCGCGCAGATACAGCGGAAGCCGGGCGACGGTGGCCTCGGGAATCCCTCGGCTTCGGGTCGCCGGTCGGTGAGTTCGGCCAGTTGCCACGGTGCTCCTGCGGGTAGAGCGGGGCTGTGGACGGCCGTAGGTTTCCCGACCGCCCCGTCGACAGCAGGCTATGTCTTTGTGAACGCGTGCACAAAGATGGTGTCCGCTTTGTCCGGCCAAAGTGACCGGGGTCACGCGCCTTTTACGCCCCTTCGCGGAACCAACTCCTCCGGCGCACCGTTCACACGTTTCGCGCCGGTAACACAGGAGCGCCGACGGCAGCACGCGTCCTCACTCCTCACCGCTATCCCCCCGGAAACCTACAAATCGCCCACCGATGGTAGTCGACTCAGGCGACTATCCGCGCCCGCGCGACAGAGCCGACGAAGCTCCAGGCGGAGGCACAATTGCGGGTATGGCCTCCCTCTTCAGCCGCAGCACCCGCAAGAATCCCGCCGACAGCACGGTCACGCTCATCGGCAAGCCCGGCTGCCACCTGTGTGATGTCGCACAGGAAGTCATCGAAAGAGTCTGCGCCGAGACCGGCGCCTCCTGGGAGAAGAAGGACATCACCCAGGACCAGGAGCTGTACCGCAAGTACTGGGAACAGATTCCGGTCGTCCTCGTGGACGGCGCACAGCACGATTTCTGGCGGGTCGACCCCCAGCGGCTGCGCAAAGCACTGGGCGCCTGACGGCACGAGCCCCCGGCCCGGCAACAGTACGAGCCCCTCTACGCCCGGCAGGCCCGGCCACGTACGGCATCGGAACCACCCGGCGTACGCCCGCACGGCGGCGCACGCCCCGGCAGCCCGGCGCCGCCGCCGGGATGGCCGTAACGCAACGGTCGACCGGACCGCGGCCGCCCGACACCCGGCCGTAACCGGCCGCACCGAACAACCTGGCTACGCTAGCCACATGGCCCACCCGTCGTCCGCCCGCCGTCCCCGTAGGAACGCCTACGGCGCGCTCCTCCCCACGGGGTGGTTCAGCCGCCGTAGGCGCCCCGCCACCGCGCGCAGCGTGCTCGCAGGCGAGGCCGCGGCCGAGGCCGCGCGCAAGTCCTCGCTGGAAGCCGAGGCGCAGGAAGCGGCCGCCCAGGGCGAAGGCGCCGAGGAGCCGGAGTTCCCGGTCGTCGGCGACACCCACGCCGCCGCCTTCTTCGACCTCGACAACACCGTCATGCAGGGCGCCTCCCTCTTCCACTTCGGACGCGGCCTGTACAAACGGCGCTTCTTCCACAAGCGCGACCTGGCCCGCTTCGTCTGGCAGCAGATCTACTTCCGCTTCATCGGCTCGGAGAACCCCGAGCACATGGCGGACGCCCGCAACAGCGCGCTCTCCATCGTGCAGGGCCACCGCGTCTCCGAGCTGATGACCATCGGCGAGGAGATCTACGACGAGTACATGGCCGAGCGGATCTGGCCCGGCACCCGCGCCCTCGCCCAGGCCCACCTGGACGCGGGCCAGAAGGTCTGGCTGGTCACCGCCGCCCCCGTCGAGACCGCGACGATCATCGCCCGGCGGCTCGGCCTGACCGGCGCGCTCGGCACCGTCGCCGAGTCCGTCGGCGGCGTCTACACCGGCAAACTGGTCGGCGAGCCGCTGCACGGCCCCGCCAAGGCCGAGGCCGTACGGGCCCTGGCCGCCGCCGAGGGCCTGGACCTGTCGCGGTGCGCCGCCTACAGCGACTCCGCCAACGACATCCCGATGTTGTCCCTGGTCGGCCACCCATACGCGGTCAACCCCGACGGACGCCTGCGCAAGCACGCCCGCGAACAGGGCTGGCGGCTGCGCGACTACCGCACCGGCCGCAAGGCGGTCAAGATCGGCATCCCGGCGGCGGCCGGCGTGGGCGCGCTGGCGGGCGGCGCGGCGGCGGCGGTGGCGCTCCAGCGGCGGCGGCGCTGAAGCGGTTCTTCTTTCTCTTCTTCGTGGTGGGGGTGCGCGTTCCTGTGTCCTCAAACGCCGGACGGGCTTGGTACGCGGTCTGCCGGTGGGTGGGGGCTCGGGGCCATACAGGGGTCACTCCTCGGCACCGTTGAGCCCTTCTAATGCGATTCGGTAGCCGGGAACCCGGCTGCCTGCGGGGAGACCCCTGTATGGCCCCGAGCCCGCGCCGTATGCGGCTTTCCGAGCATCTGGGCTGGGGGCATGCACAAGCCGAGCCCCATCCGGCGGACGTGTTGGGGTAGCTGCGGCCCACCGGGCTCACGTGACAATGCCGAGCGCCGGGCAACGGGCTGCCTTCCCGCCCCACCGCCAGGGACCTCACCCCCAGGAGAGCGGGCACCAGGATCATCGACAGACTCCCCCCAGCTGTCCCGGACTCGCCAAATCGGCCCGAGGGGGTGCGTAGGGGGCCATCCCCGCAGGCAGCCGGGGACCCGGCCACCGAATCCGCACTAGTAGGGCTCAACGGTGCCGTGGGGGTCCCCCCGGCCGAAGGCTGGGGGAGAGTTGGCCCCCTGCGCACCCCCGCCCCCCGTACAAAGCAACGCGATCCGCGCGACAGCGCGAAAACTCCCGCGCACCCACCGGGCCAATCCCCATTGCATACCCCCACCCCACCCCACCCAGTCCCGTCACCCCCGCTCCGCCACAACCCGGCTCGCAACCAGGCAGATCACGTTCCTTTCTGATCAATATCTGCTCAGGAATCGATACTTGATCGGGCATGAACTCGTAACGGAGCAGAAGTAATCGATGATTTGAGCAACTGGGTGTAGCGCTGCCTGTACGAAGCGTTATTCTCCTCAGACGCAAACCGGTACCCACGCGTCCCTACGACGGGTGAACGGTCCCGCACTGCACGTGATGGAAGCTCTGCCTCTGGGAGTCCCGTGTACCCACACGTCGGGGTTGACGCCTCGGGCCTGGCTACGCTGCGTACGACACTCGTCGACCACCTGCGCAGTTTTGTCCCCACCGCGATCGCCGTCCCCGCATTCGCCACCGCCACCCCCGCCGGACCCTGCTACGCCCTGGCCGACGGGAGCACCACCACAGTCGGCAAGACCGGCGGCAGAACCCGCCGCGGCGCGGGCACGCCCACCGCCCGGCGCCCGGCCGACAGCGACAGCCGCCGCATGATGGACCTCGTCGAGCGGGCCCAGGCCGGCGAGGCAGAAGCGTTCGGCCGGCTCTACGACCAGTACGCCGACACGGTCTACCGCTACATCTACTACCGCGTGGGCGGCCGGGCCACGGCCGAGGACCTGACCAGCGAGACGTTCCTGCGCGCCCTGCGCCGCATCGGCACCTTCACCTGGCAGGGCCGCGACTTCGGCGCCTGGCTGGTCACCATCGCCCGCAACCTGGTCGCCGACCACTTCAAGTCGTCGCGCTTCCGCCTGGAGGTCACCACCGGTGAGATGCTCGACGCCAACGAGGTCGAACGCAGCCCGGAGGACTCGGTCCTGGAGTCCTTGTCCAACGCGGCGCTGCTGGAAGCCGTCCGCAAGCTCAACCCGCAGCAGCAGGAGTGCGTGACGCTGCGCTTCCTCCAGGGCCTGTCGGTCGCGGAGACCGCTCGCGTCATGGGGAAGAACGAGGGCGCCATCAAGACGCTCCAGTACCGGGCCGTACGGACCCTGGCGCGACTGCTCCCGGACGACGCCCGCTGACCGCCGCCAGGGCATACGGACCGCGGCCCGTGCCGCCTGCCGAGCCCCCGTCCCCGCCCGCGTCCCCGTGCCCACTGCGCTTCCGCCTGCCTCACCGCCCCGGACCGTCCGCTCCGGCCCACCGCCAGGACTAACGCTTGGACCACCGCCCCGATCGCCTGAATCTCCCGGACCGACGTTGACGGCCATCCCGCCCGCACACCGCCCGCGCCCGCGGACACGCCCGGCGCCGGCGCCACGACGTCCGACCGCGGGTGATCGTTCGTGACCGTTCGGTCAGATCATCGTGAGTGCGTAACCCAAGTGCCGCGGCGCTCGTTGTGCAGAACGCAGGCTCCCTGCGGTCACGCCATGCCCGCACCTACTCACTCGATCGAGTGGATGCGAGCAGGGCGTGCAACCTTCCGGCCCGTCTGGATAGTCAAGCCAGTCCGGGGAGTCGAGCGGGATGACGAGAGGAGGTGCCGCCCGTGATCGCGAACGTATCGGTGCACCGGCGGGCTAACGCCTTCGCCCAGGCCCTGGAGGATCAGGTCCTTCCGGGCGCGGCGGCCGAGGACGAGGTCGGCACACCGGCGGAAGCGTGCGGAGAAACAAGGCTGTTGGCGCTCGCCGACACCCTCGGAGAACTGCCCAGGCCGGAGTTGGACCCCGAGGTCAGGACCGTCCACCGGGCCCAGCTCATCGCGGCCATGGAGGCGGCCTTCGCCGAGGGCGGCGCGTCCGACGGCTCACGGGTGCCGCAGCAGCGCGGGACACGCGGCGCGCACCGCGCGGCGAAGTCCCTGGGCCGGCTGCGCCCCCGGTCGCGACTGTCCAAGGGGCTCGCGGCGGGCGGTCTGACGGTGGGCGTCGCAGCCGGTGCCTTCAGCGGCGTCGCCGCCGCCAGCTCCGACGCGCTCCCCGGCGACTCGCTGTACCCCCTCAAGCGCGGCATGGAGGACCTCAAGCTGAACCTGACGGACGACGTGTCCGACCGCGGCCGCCTCTTCCTCGACCAGGCGTCCACGCGCATGTTCGAGGCGCACCGCCTCATGGAGCGCATCCGCTCCGGCCCCCTCGACCACGAGTCGCTCGGCGAGATCCGCAAGGCGCTGTCCGGCGTCAAGCAGGACGCCGGCGAGGGCCACCGCCTCCTCCACGAGGAGTACGAGCGCGACGGCTCCCTCGGCCCCATCCAGACGCTCAACTCCTTCACCAAGTCGCACCGCGACAGCTGGAGCCGGCTGCGCGACCGCCTGCCGGCCCAGCTGACGGACGTACGCGACGAGGTCAGCTCGGTCTTCGACGCCATAGACGAAGAGGTCGGCCCGCTGCGCTCCCTGCTGCCCAAGAACCCGGGCGGCGAGAGCCACCAGGAGAGCGCCCCCGAGGCTCCCGCGCCGGGCACCACCCACGGCCGTACGGACCATCCGTCACCGTCCGGGAAGAGCGCCTCCTCGTCCGGCGAGGCCGACGGCTCGCACACGCCGCAGCATCCGCCGGCCTCGTCCCCGTCCCACGAGGCCGAGGGCCTGCTCGGCGGCAGTACGGGCGGTCTGCTCGACCCGCCCGCCGACGCCGGCACCCCGGAGCCGGACGGCAAGGGCTCCGGCAAGGGCAAGGGCAAGGAGACGCCGCACGAGCCGGACGTCACCATCCCGCCGCTGCTCCCCGGGCTGCTGCCGGACATCGGCCTGGACGGCAAGAACCCGCTGGGCTGACCCGCCCGCGTCGGTGCCGCCGACGCCGCGACGCCCCGGCGCCACCACACGGCGCCGGGGCGTCGCGGCGTCCCACGGGCCGCCACCGACCCGTACGGCCCCTCGGCAGACCACCGGCGCCCCATAGGCACCGAAGCCCTCAGCAGACCACCGGCGCCCTCAGGGGCACCGTCAGAAGAACACCGAGCGCCGCTGCACCAGCAGCTTGTACAGGGTGTGCTGGATCGTCTCCCGTACCTGGTCCGTCAGGTTGAACATCAGCATCGGGTCGTCCGCCGCCTCCGCCGGATAGCCGTCCGTCGGGATCGGCTCCCCGAACTGGATCGTCCACTTCGTCGGCAGCGGCACCAGACCCAGCGGCCCGAACCACGGGAAGGTCGGCGTCAGCGGGAAGTACGGGAAGCCCAGCACCCGCGCCAGCGTCTTGGCGTCCCCGATCTTCGGGTAGATCTCCTCGGCGCCCACGATCGAGCACGGCACGATCGGCACCCCGGCCCGCAGCGCGGTGGAGACGAAGCCGCCGCGCCCGAACCGCTGGAGTTTGTAGCGGTCCGCGAAGGGCTTGCCGATGCCCTTGAAGCCCTCCGGCATCACCCCGACGACCTCGCCGCGCTCCAGCAGCCGCTGGGCGTCCTCGGCGCAGGCGAGCGTGTGCCCGGCCTTGCGCGCCAGTTCGTTGATCACCGGCAGCACGAAGACCAGGTCGGCCGCGAGCAGCCGCAGGTGCCGGCCGGCGGGGTGGTGGTCGTGCACCGCGACCTGGAGCATCAGCCCGTCCAGGGGCAGCGTCCCGGAGTGGTTGGCGACGATCAGCGCGCCGCCGTCCGCCGGGATGTTCTCGATGCCCTTGACCTCGACCCGGAAGTACTTCTCGTACAGGGGCCGCAGCAGCGACATCAGGACCTGGTCGGTCAGCTCCTCGTCGTAACCGAAGTCGTCGACCTCGTACTCACCGGTGAGCCGTCGGCGCAGAAAGCGCAGGCCGCCGGCGATCCGCTGTTCCAGGGACGCCCCCGGCGCCTCCTGCGGCACTCCCGCCGCCTGCTCCTGCCCGCCCTGCCGTCGCGGCTCCGGTACGGGCGACAGCGGCGTACGGCGGCCTCCGCGGCCCGGCCGCTTGACCTTCCTGCGCGACCGGGGCTCCTCGCCGAAGGGAATGACCTTGGCGTCCGCCATCGTGGGTGAACTCCTCACTGGGTCGGGCCGCTGCGTGCGGGCAGCACGGCGGCGAGCCGGTCGACGGTACGGGCGAGGACCTCGGGCGGCAGCAGCCCGGGCCCACGGCTGCGGGCGAACTCCGCGAAGGACTCCGCCGTCGTGTATTTCGGGTGAAACCCCAGTGTCTCGCGCATCTGGGCCGTCTGGACGACCCGGCCGTGCGTGAGCATCCGGATCTGCTCCGGCGAGAAGTCGGTGATGCCGACCGAGCGCAGCGCGGTACCGGCCCAGGTGACCGTCGGCAGGAACAGCGGCAGTGTGGGCCGGCCCAGCCGTCGCGAGCACTGGGAGAGCAGCAGCGCGCCGTCCCCCGCGATGTTGAACGTGCCGCTGTTGAGCGTGCCGCGGCGCGGCTTGCCGGCGGCCAGGCACAGCGCCTCGATCGCGTCGTCCTCGTGGACGAACTGCAGGCGCGGGTCGTAGCCCAGCACCGTGGGCAGTACGGGCAGCGAGAAGTACTCGGCGAGCGGCGAGTCGGCACACGGGCCGAGGATGTTGGCGAAACGCAGCACACACACCGCGACGTCCGGCCGGCGCCGGGCGAAGCCGCGTACGTACCCTTCGACCTCGACCGCGTCCTTCGCGAAGCCACCGCTGGGCAGTGACTTCGGCGGCGTGGTCTCGGTGAAGACCGCGGGGTCGCGGGGCGCGGAGCCGTACACACTGGTGCTCGACTTCACCACCAGCCGTTTGACGTGGGGCGCTTTCTGGCAGGCGCCGAGCAGCTGCATGGTGCCGATGACATTGGTCTCCTTGACCGTCGCCCGGCTGCCGCGGCCGCCCAGTGGCGTGCCGTTGATGTCCATGTGGACCACGGTGTCCACATTGGTCTCGGCCAGCACTCTGGCAATGGCCGGATGCCTGATGTCGGCTTTGAGGAAATCGGCGCCGCCCAATTGGTGCTCGGGCTCCACCGCATCGACTCCGATCACCCGGCCGACGTCGGGGTCGCGCTGAATGCGTCGTACGAACCGGCCCCCCAGTTGCCGTGCGACTCCAGTGACGAGCACGACCTTTCCCAAGATCAGCCCTTCCTTCCCGCCCTTTGTCCCTCACGTGAGCCGAGCTGTGCGGCCACGCTATCGGGTCGTTGTTGCGCTGTGATGACCGCGGGATGCGCAGAGCTACATTTCAAGCCTTGGCCCGAGGTTTGCCCTCGGCGTCGGCCGATTTTCCCGCGGCCCCGGAGCCGGTGCGCTCCCGCGGTCCGCACATTCCAGGAACCCCGCCGGGCCGGAACACCCCGCCCCGCCCGGTGACGCCATCCGGGTATCCGCGCCGCGTCCGGTGATCCGGGCACCGTCGCGGACGGGGCCGGCGGCGGGACGCGTACGAGTGCCGCCGCACGTTCCGTACGGCCGGACCGTCCGCCACCCGGTCCGCGTCCCACCGAGTGCACCGCGAAGCCGCCCCCAAACGCACCGCAGCCCCCCACCGCCTGATGCGGTGAGAGGCTGCGATATCGCGATCAGCGTCGCTTACTTCTTGTTGCGACGCTGAACACGGGTGCGCTTGAGCAGCTTGCGGTGCTTCTTCTTGGCCATCCGCTTGCGCCGCTTCTTGATAACAGAGCCCACGACTACCCTCGCTCACTTCGTATCACTCGGTGCGGGGCGTCCGAGCCCACACTACCTACATCGGGCCAGCCTACCCGGCGACGAGCCTACGGCGTAATCCGAGGGTCACCTTGAGCCCCTCAGGCCGATTCCACCCCCACATAGGACTCACGGAGGTAGTCGTGGACCGCTTGCTCCGGGACCCGGAAAGACCTCCCCACTCGGATCGCGGGCAGATGACCGCTGTGCACCAAGCGGTACACGGTCATCTTCGACACTCGCATCACCGTGGCGACCTCCGCCACGGTCAGGAACACGACCTCGTTGAGAGGCCTTTGCTCTGCAGCCATGACACACCTGAACCTTCCGCACATGACGGGCACCGGCTTCCCCTCCGGTGACTCCCCGTCGCTGTGCGCTCACTCCCCAGGTTAGGGGCGGGTGATGCGAGTGGGGAAGAGGAGCAGCGATCGGCCGCCTACTGTGACAGACACGCTCGATTGAGTACATAGCGAGTAAGCGGTCGGTAGTAATCAGACCGCACAGCGTCATCAAGCGGAACTACGGCGGACACCCGCCCCTCCGCCTTTCCGACGAACAGCGCGGGATCATCCGTATCCGCCAGTCCGATGGCCTCAAAGCCCAGCTGACCTGCTCCGCAGACCCATCCGTGGTCACCGATCACCAGCTCGGGAAGGGGTCCGCCGGCGTCTGCCGCGGCGTCGAGGGCGGTACGAACCGGGAGGGGGGAGTGGGTGTGCACGCCCGGCTCACCGGCGGTGCGCCGCACGCCCGGTTCGCGCATCAGCGCGACTCCCCGTACGTAGTCAAGGTTGTACGTGCGTACCCCGAATCGGGTCGCTATGTCGACACAGTCGCCATACGCCGGGGTGAGAAGGGGACATCCCGCCGCCGACAGAGCGTCTGCCAGGCCGCCGTAGAAGCCCAGCAGCCGGTGCGGGTGGCCGGTGCCGATCAGTACCGGAGCGTGCCGGGCGGCCGCCGCACCGAGCCGGTCCGCGAAGGCGTCGAGCCCCACCAGCGTACGGTCCGGATCGATCACATCTGGGCCGGAAGTGTGCCCAGGGTCGGCTGAAACTCCACACTGCTCAGCCATCACCTGAAGCACTTCACTCACAGACCAGTCGTTCTCGGGCTCAAGACCGATCAGTACGCGCGGGTCGCCGGCCGCGAACAGCCGGTACCGGGTCAGGCTCTTCTCCCGCGAGGTCGCGATCGTCCCCGCCAGCCGCGTCCTGACCACGTACGACTTCAGCACTTCGGCCTCCGCCGCCCCGTCCGTCCCCGCCCCGGTGCCCCACACGGCCCCCATGCTGACGGCTCCGGCGACCGGCCCATGCCCGAACCGCCCAGTAGTCACACATCCGGGCGCATTGGCCCCGAAGTGCCGCCCCTTCGGGACGAAACCGGCCCCACGGCCCCCTACGGCAGCAACCCGTGCGCGGGGAACACCGCCCGCCGCGTCGCCAGCACCGCCTGGTCCAGGCGGTCGGCCGGGTCGTACCCGGCGGCGGCGAAGTCCCGCCAGCCCGCCCCGCGCCCGTCCGTCATCCGGTGCGGCCCGTCCTGCCGCGTACGCCGGAACACCTCGTGCCGCCACTCCTCCGGCACCGGGGACGTCGGCTCGATCGGGCGGCCCGCCGCGATCGCCACCAGGTGGGTCCAGGCGCGCGGTACGACATCGACCACCGCGTAACCGCCGCCTCCCAGCGCGACCCACCGGCCGTCGGCGGTCTCGTGCGCCAGGTCGTGGCAGGCCGCCGCCACCGCCCGCTGCGCGTCCAGGCTCACCGCCAGGTGCGCGAGCGGGTCCTCGAAGTGGGTGTCCGCGCCGTGCTGCGTCACCAGGACGTCCGGCCGGAACGCGGCCAGCAGGTCCGGCACCACCGCGTGGAAGGCCCGCAGCCACCCCTCGTCGCCGGTGCCGGCCGGCAGCGCCACGTTCACCGCGCTGCCCTCGGCGCCCTGCCCGCCGGTCTCCTCCGGCCAGCCGGACTGCGGGAAGAGCGTCCGGGGGTGCTCGTGCAGGGAGATCGTGAGGACCCGCGGGTCGTCCCAGAAGGCGGTCTGCACGCCGTCCCCGTGGTGCACGTCCACATCCACGTACGCGACGCGCTCGGCGCCCAGTTCCAGGAGACGGGCGACGGCCAGCGCCGCGTCGTTGTAGATGCAGAACCCCGCCGCGCCGCCCGGCATCGCATGGTGGAGCCCGCCCGCGAAATTCACCGCGTGCAGGGCCTCGCCACGCCACACGGCCTCCGCGGCGCCCACTGATTGCCCCGCGATCAGCGCCGACGCCTCGTGCATCCCCGCGAACGCCGGATCGTCCTCGGTGCCGATCCCGTAGGCCGGGTCGGCAGCCTTCGGGTCGGCGGACGCCTGCCGTACGGCGTCGATGTAGTCCTCGCGGTGCACGAGCCGCAACGTGGAGTTCCCGGCGGCCTTCGCGGCCACCACTTCCACCGCGTCAGGCCCCCGGTCGAGTCCGTACGCCTCCACCAACCGCATGGTCAGCGCGAGCCGGACCGGGTCCATCGGATGGCCGGGCCCGAAGTCGTAGCCCGTTACTGCCTCGTCCCACATCAGCTGTGCACGGCCGCTCATGCCCGTCACCGTATCGGTCGAGTGGTGCGGCGGGAGGTGGGGCGGCAGATGGGGAGGCGGGCGGTACGGCCGGGGCTGGAGCTACGGCTGCGGATGCGGCCGGGGCGGCTCGGGCAGGTGGTTACGCGAGCAGGGCCGGAAGCTCTTCCATGCGCGCGAAGAGGCCGGTGACTCCGCCGGCCGCGGTGAGCTTCTCCTCGGAGGTCATCGCCGTGAAGCCGTACACGTCCATACCGGCGGCGACGGCGGCCTGGACGCCGAGCGGGCTGTCCTCGATCACCGCGCAGCGCGCCGGCGCCACGCCCATCTCGCGGGCCGCGTGCAGGAACAGGTCGGGGGCCGGCTTGCCCTTGCCGACATCCTGCGAGCTGAAGATCCACTCTTCCTCGAACCACTCGTCGAGGCCGGTCTTGCGGTGGCCGACGCGGATCCGCTCGTGGCTGCCGGAGGACGCCACGCAGTACGGCGTCCCGTCCGCCGTCAGCTTGCCCAGCACCTCGTCCACGCCGGCGACCGGCTCCAGCTCCCGCTCGAAGGCTTCGAAGACGCGCGTGTGCAGCGTGGTCTCGAAGTCCTCGGGGAGGAGCTGCCCCGTCCGCTCCTTGACCAGGTCGTGCACCCGGTGCACCGCGGCGCCCATGTAGTCGCGCAGCGATTCGTCGTAGGTGGTGGGGTGGCCGAGTTCGGTGAGGTAAGCGGCCAGGATGGTGTTGGAAAGGGGCTCGCTGTCGACGAGCACACCGTCGTTGTCGAAGATGATGAGGTCATAACGCATCCTTCGAGCGTAAACGCCGTGCCCGGATGGACCGAATAATGCGCGGTGGCCCGAATTCGCGTACTCCAAAGACGCCGGGAACGCAAAAAAGCTCCGGTCCCTGAACCATCAAGGTTCAGAGACCGGAGCTGAAAAATCGTTCGGCGGCGTCCTACTCTCCCACAGGGTCCCCCCTGCAGTACCATCGGCGCTGAAAGGCTTAGCTTCCGGGTTCGAAATGTAACCGGGCGTTTCCCTAACGCTATGACCACCGAAACACTATGAAGATGAACTCCAGCCAGCAAAGGCGAGTTCGTTACTTCAGAACTAACACAGTGGACGCGAGCAACTGAGGACAAGCCCTCGGCCTATTAGTACCAGTCAACTCCACCCGTTACCGGGCTTCCATATCTGGCCTATCAACC
>NZ_JBVIBD010000003.1:0-21536 GCF_055573595.1 Streptomyces sp. NPDC030165
GCACGCGCCGCTTCAGCTCCCGCTCGACGTCATACCGGCTCTGCCCGGTCGCCTCGGCGTGCGCGGTGATGGCGGCCTGGACGGCCTCGGCGGTGCCGGTGGTGAGCGCCCCGGCCTGGATCTCCGCCCAGGCAGCGGTCTCCAGCTTGATCAAATCGTCAGTGAGTTCGATAGCCACTGGCTGATATTACGCCGCCATGGCCAAATCCCGGCGCACCGCCGCCGCCCACACCTCCAGCAGCGCCTCATACTCCGCCCGCTCCTCCGGCCACAACCCCCGGCCCGAGCGGGCGGCCATGAAGCGGCGGATCGCGTCGTTCGCCTCCACGGTCGTCATGGCGGGGATCTTACGGGCGGCCACTGACAATCTCACCAGGATTCCAGGCCCGTAGGCTGGCCGCATGATCGAAGCGGTGGTGTTCGACATCGGAGAAACCCTGACCAGCGACGAGCGCTACTGGCGCGACTGGGCCGACTGGCTCGACGTACCCCGGCACACCCTCTCCGCCCTCGTCGGCGCAGTCGTCGCCCAAGGCCGCGACAACGCCGACGCCGTCCGTCTCCTCAAGCCCGGCGTCGACATCGCCGCCGAGTACCGGGCCCGCGAGGCCGCCGGACGCGGCGAGCACCTCGACGAGAGCGACCTGTACCCCGACGTCCGCCCCGCCCTCCAAGCCCTCCAGAACGCCGGGCTGCGCGTCCTGATCGCAGGCAACCAGACCACCCGCGCAGGCGACCTCCTGCGCGGCCTGGACCTGCCCGCCGACGCCATCGCCACCTCGGGCGACTGGGGTGTCGCCAAGCCGCACCCGGACTTCTTCCGGAGGGTCGTCGAACTCGCCGGCACCGCGACCGACCAGGCCGTCTACGTCGGCGACCATCCCGCCAACGACATCGCCCCCGCCCGCGCGGCCGGCCTGCGCACCGCCCACATCCGCCGCGGCGCCCTCGGTCACCTGTGGGCCGACACCCCCGACGCCGCAGCCGCCGACTGGCGCATCAACGCCCTGCACGACCTGCTGCCCCTCATCCGCTGACCGGCGCCAACACCACGGCCCCGCCCGCGCATTGCGGACGGGGCCGTTCGCGTACCCGCACGTCGCCGCGCGGGTACGGTTCGGAGTGGACGCCCCGAACGGAGCCAGTATGCCCGCCATCGTGTACCGCGGGGTAGGCGCACGCGTCGCCTACCAGCGCCGCCTCGCCGCCCTCACCCAGGCCCAGCTCGCCACCGCCGCAGGCATCGCCCTCGGCACCCTCCGCAAGATCGAGCGCGACGAGCGGGGCGCCTCCGACGCGGTCCTCGACGCCCTCGCCGACGCCCTCGGCATCGACGCCCCCGACCTGCTGCCCGGCAAGGACCGGCCCGACGACCGTGTCCACCAGGCCATGCCCGCCCTGTCCACCGTCATCGCCACCTACGACATGCCCGCCGACGGCCCCGTGCGCCCCCTGCACCAGCTGCAGGCCGCAGTAAAGGACGTGGTCGGCTGGCGGCTCGCCGCCCAGTACGTGCGCATCACCCGCCACGCCCCCGACCTCCTCGCCGAACTCTCCCGCGCTCTGCACACCGCACCGGCCGGTGAACGCGCCACCACGGCGGCGCTCCTGGTCGCCGCCTGCCGGGCCGCCGACGCCGTCGCCTACAAGTACGGCGCCCGCGACCTGTCCGCCCGCCTCGTCGACCTCATGCGCTGGGCCGCGCCGCAGGCCGAGGACCCCCTGCTCGACGCCACCGTCGCCTACGTCCGTACCGAGACGTTCTTCGCCGCCCGCGCCCACGACGCCGGGCTCCGGGCCCTCGAACAGGCCGCCGACGCGGCCCTCCGCCGCAACGACACCGCCACACTCGCCGCCCGCGGCGCCCTGCACATGCGAGCTGCCGTCATCGCCGGCCGCGCTGGGCAGGCCGCCACCGCCGAGACTCACCTCGACGAGGCGCGCGCTCTCGGCGACCGCGTCCCCGAAGCCACCTACGGTGGCACCGCGTTCGGCCCGGACAGCGTCCGCATCCACGAGGTGTCCCTCGCCGTCAGCCTCGGCGACGCCCACACCGGCCGCGCCCTGGACCTGGCCCGCGAATGGCAGCCCCCCGCACACCTGCCCGCCGAGCGCCGCTCCGGCTTCTACATCGAACTCGCCCGGGCCCAGCTCTGGGCAGGGCAAGCCGACCACGCCTTCGAATCCCTCAAGGTCGCCCGCCGCATCGCCCCGCAGCACACCCGTGAACACCGCTGGGTACGCGAGGACACCGCCACCCTGCGCCGACTGAAGAGGGCGGACGCCGAAACGCTCAACAACTTCGCCGCTTGGTGCCGCGCGGGCGAGTAACCCCACTACCCCTCACAGGGGTACTTGTGCCCCTTGCGATGGATCACCATCGTCCTGCCCCCACCCCAAGGGAGATCAGGTGATCCCGCTCGTTGCGCCGTCGGCGCCTCCGGATACCAGCAACATCAGCATCGCGCGCCTGCACGGAGAAGCGTGCTGGTGGTGCGGCGCCGCCCTCGGCACCCTTCACCCTGCCGGGTCGGTCACCACCCCCCTTCAAGGAGGCGGCTGCCGCCAATGGTTCATCGTCGCCTGCGACGCACACCAGGACCGGAGCGCAGCATGAGCACGGAAGCACGCGCCGACATGGCGACCATCCAGCGCACCGTCACCACCGCGCTGTCGATGCGGCACGAACCCGCCTCCATGCCGACGCTCCGGGACATCGACCGGCAGCTGCGCGAGCACATCACGCGCCTGCTGCCCGAGGCCGACCGCGCCGCGGGCGGGCTGTGGCACGGATCCATCGACTGGTACCGCCAGGCCGCCACCCTCGACGCGATCCGCTCGCACGCCAGGCCGCTGCCCGCCTCACCCCTGTCCGCCCTGGCCGACATCGAGCAGCGGGCCCGGCACCTCCAGTGGCTGCTCGACCAGCACGCACCGCCGCTGTGACGCCCCACGCCCGCAGCTCAGGCCACAGCTTGCACGGTGGGTGACAAAGTCACGCGGGGTGTAAAGGAAGCACGCCGGGACGCTCGGCGCACATCTAGCGCATATGCCAGAGTGGGTTGTTCACTCATCAACAGGTATCGCTGGGATCCCGTAGTCCGGGGCTACACAAGCCGCTGAACAGCACCAGAGGGTTACCACGGGGGCATCGAACAGGATGAGCATTGCAGCCAGAACGACACCGTCACGCCGTTCAGGGGCGTGCATGACCCGCAGCGCCTACGTACTCAACCTCTACCAATGGGCCGAGGGCGATTGCTTCCGATGCGCGGCCCGGGACGTGCCCACGGCGCGGCTGGGGCAGATCCCTACGCCCATCGGGGATACCTACCAAATTCGGGCGTGTCAGACGTGCGTGCTGGAGCTGGAGGAAGAGCGGCGCCGCCACGCCCAGCGTCACGGCCTGCCGTACCGCCCGGGCGCATTGGGTGGGCCATGCTCGCCGTAGACGCGCCGCCCGCCGCCCCCGGCCTCTCGCCGGGGGCGGTTTCGTTGCGTAGACGGCCTGGTGGCGGCACGGATTCTCAGGGAGCACACAGGGAGATCCGGTGCCTAGGGAGCGTGCAGGGAGGAGTAGAAGTCTCGCCACGTCTCAACATGTCTCGCCACGTCACTCGACATCACCACAGGTGGAAAGTGTGTGGCGACTGAGGGCGGACGTAACTCCTGACGCCGGTCAAGTGTGTAGCCAGATCCAGGGCTTCTGGCTCAACGGGGGGCGCTGGCCCACCCCGGCCCCGTAGCGGCGGAGGCGGCCGCCGGCCCGTAGTGGCGCGGCCGTTCCCACGGCCCTCGTCCGGCGTGCGGAAATCCGTTGGGCCCCGCAGGTCATGGCCCGTACCATGCGCCGCATGGGCATTTTCATCTGAGCAGACGGACGTGGTCCCAGGCCACCGGCCCGGCGTGCGCCGCCGGGCCGGTGGCGTCCGTCCGTATGCCCGTACACCTGCTCAGGAGGCACCACCCATGGATCGCACGCCTGCCTCGTCCTGCCCCGCCCTCGACCGCCGTATCGCACGCCTGCGCGAGCTGGCCGAGGCCGAGCCCCGGCTGGAGGGCGTCCTGCTCTACGGCTCGTGGACCCTCGGGGAGGCCGACGCCCACTCCGACATCGAGGCGTACCTGTACGTCCGCGACGCGCACGCCGACACCTTCGACGGCCGGGAGTTCATCGGCCGTATCGCTCCGCTGAAGCTGGCCTACACCAACATGTACGGCATCCTGGCCGTCGTCTTCGACGACCTGATGCGCGGCGAGTTCCACCTGGTGGCCGCCGGGCCGGGCATCGACGAGGTGCCCACCTGGCGCGGCATGGTCCAGCTGCCGGACCCGGGCGCCGCCGTCCTGCTGGACCGCAGCGGACGGCTGACGGCCGCGGCCCGCCACCTCGCCGACCCTTGCCCGCCGGAGCCGGGACCTACCGCCCAGCAGCTCACCGACGAGCTGGCCAACTGGACGCTGATGCTCGCCCACGTCCTGGGGCGAGGTGAGACGGCCCGCGCACACGCCCTGCTGCACACGGTCGTGGCCCCGCAGCAGCTCCAGCTGTGCCGGCTGCTGCGCGGGTCCACCACGCACTGGCTGACTCCCAGCCGTGCTCTGGAGCAGGACCTGCCGGCCGCCGACCGCGACCGTTACACCGCGACCACCGCGCCCGCCGTGCTCCCGGCCGTACGGACGGCGGCGCGGGCGAGCTGGCGGTGGAGCCGGGAGCTGGCCGGTGAGGCGGCGGCCCGGTGGGGCACCGAGGTGCCGGCCGCGCTGCACGAGGAGATCGCCGGGCTGCTCGGCCGCGGGTGACCGTTCCGTCGGCCGGGCCCGGGGCGTACGGCGTGCCGAGCCCGGCCGCTCGGGAGGGCCGCTCAGGAAGGAGGCAGCTGCTCCCTGTACGGCTCCAGCTCCGGCGCGGTGGTGGTCGCCACGAACTCGGTGATCCGGTAGTCGCAGACGCCCGCGACCGTGAAGGGGTCCTCCGCCACGATCCGCTCGGCCGTCGCCCGGTCCGCCACGGAGGCGAGGATGACGCCGCCGTCGCGCGGCACCTTGCGCCCGGCGGCCAGGAAGTGCCCGGCCGCGTAGTTCTTCTTGAGCCACTCCACGTGGTCGGGCAGTGCGGCGTCGACGCGCTCCAGCGGCGCGGTGTAGGTCAGCTCCAGTACGAACATGAGTGCCATCGTATGCGGCGGTGGTCACCGCGCTGCCGGAGCCCCGGGGGCCGGCCCGTCCCGGGGCATGCTCCGGCCGCTGTGCCCCGCCGGGCCGGGAGGTGGGGACCCGGCAGGGGCACAGCGGCCCGGAGTGCCGCGGAATCGGTGGTCCAGGCCGTCAGGACTGGTTGTTCTGGCGGCGGCGCAGGAAGTAGGTGCCGCCGACCGCGGCGGTGGCCAGGACCGCGGCACCCGCGACGATCTCCGTGGTGTTGGAGTCCTGGCTGGTGCTGCCGACACCGGTGTGCACCTTGCCGTGCGGCCGCTTGGCGTCGGTCTTGAAGCTCGTGAACCACTGCTTGCCGTCGGGGCAGTTACCGTTCACGCCCCAAGACGTGTAGCGGCCGAGCTTGTTGGGGCCGCCGCTGAGCTGGGACGCCACCCGGGCGGTCCCGCGGTACGTCTTGCCGTGCTTGTGGGTGCGGTAGAGGTAGATCGTGCCGCTGCGGAAGCCCTGGGAGGAGGCGGCGATGCGCTTGGCCTTGCCCGTGTCGCAGGTGACGGTGACGGTGACGGCTCCGCCGGGGCCGGTGAGCTTCGGGCTGGTGGTGGCCACCGGCTTGGCGAGCGCGGCGCCGGTCGACAGGCCCAGGGCGGCGATGGTCAGGCCGGAAGCGGCGATGATGCGAGTGGAACGCATGGTTGATCCTCCGGCAGCGCGGAGGCGGCGCGGGTGCGCCGCGGCAGATCGGATGGATCCGCGCTGACGCATTTGAGATAAGCCTCGGCGCGCCGTCCCCGCCCGGTGAGGATCCGTCAGGTAAGGTACCGCCCTCCGGCGTGTCGGCCCCCGCCGGACGGCGTTGCGGCAGGTCACTGCGCCGACACGCGGTCGGCGATTTGTCCGCGCCGGGCAGGGACAGACGGGTGAGGAGCGGCCGCGCCGCTGTAGGCCGTTCGGGGCGGCCGTGAACGGTTCGCGAACCGCCCGCCCGACCCGGCGACCCACCGGCCGCCGCCACCCGTCCCCCGCATGCTCGCCCGGTCGTCCGTGAACGGCTCGCCCAGTGCCGACAGACCGCCCCCAGTGCCGGCGGACCGC
The DNA here is from genome assembly GCF_055573595.1 of Streptomyces sp. NPDC030165. Classification (NCBI taxonomy): domain Bacteria; kingdom Bacillati; phylum Actinomycetota; class Actinomycetes; order Kitasatosporales; family Streptomycetaceae; genus Streptomyces; species Streptomyces sp. NPDC030165. The sequence continues at coordinate 6,253 of NZ_JBVIBD010000003.1, forward strand.
CCGGTGCCCCGCGCCACCCGCCCTCCCGCGACACGCCGTCAGGCCCGCCCCGGTGTCCTCACCCGCGCCCCGTCACGGCCGCGGCCCGACGACCGTGTCACCGTCCCGGATCAGGATCGCCATGGCCGGACAGGAGTCGGCCGCGTCCAGCGCGTCCTCGTCCTCGGGGATCTCCTCCTTCAGCGGCCGGGCGTGCGGCCCGTCCAGGACGAAGAGGCCCGGGGCGATGCCGGCGCACATGCCGGACGCCATGCACTGCTGCCCGTCGATCGAGGCCTTCCAGGTCATCCGGCTCACCACCCCACCGGCATCTCGCGCGGGCCGCGGACCAGCATCTGGTCCTTCCACACCACGTCACCGGCCACGTGCAGCGTCGGGAAGCGGGTGATCAGGGCGATCAGCGCCTCCTGGAGCTCCAGCCGGGCCAGCGGCGCGCCGAGGCAGTGGTGCACCCCGTGGCCGAAGCCGAGGTGCTGGTTGCCGTCGCGGGCGATGTCGAGGGTGCCCGGCTCGTCGAAGCGCAGCGCGTCCCGGTTGGCCGCGCCCACCGCGACCAGGACCGGTTCACCCGCGCGGACCAGCGTGCCGCCCACTTCGATGTCTTCGGTGGCGTAGCGGGGAAAGGCCGCGCCGCTGCCCAGGGGGACGAAGCGCAGCAGCTCCTCGACAGCGTTCTTGACGAGCGCGGGCTCGGCGCGCAGCCGCTCCAGTTCACCGGGGTGGTCCAGGAGCGACAGGACGAAGTTGGGGATCTGGGTGGCGGTGGTCTCGTGCCCGGCGACCAGGATGCCGACGCACAGGTCGGTCAGTTCCAGCTCGGTCAGCCGGTCGTTCACGTCGCGGGCCTCGATCAGCCGCGTCATGATGTCGTCCCGCGGCTGCGTGCGGTGTTCCTCGATCAACTTCGCCATGTAGGCGCGCAGTTCCTCGCGGTTGGACTCGAACTCCTCGGCCGTCAGGGAGCTGGTGGACAGCGCGGCGTCGCTCCACGTACGGAACTTGGGCCGGTCCTCCTCGGGCACGCCGAGCATCCGGCAGATGACCGCGACCGGGATGGGCAGCGCGTAGCGGTCCACCAGGTCGACGGGCGGTCCGGCGGCCTCCAGCTCGTCGATCAGCTGGTGCGTCAGCTCCCGCACCCACGGCCGCAGCTTCTCCACCTGGTGCACGGTGAACGCCTTGGCCACGAGCGTGCGCAGCCGGGTGTGGTCGGGCGGGTCCATGCTCAGGATCCCGCTGTTCTGCCGGCCTTCGGCCTGCCGCGGCTCGTCGCGGTCGAGCCCTTCCGCGCGGCTGAAGCGCCGGTCGCCGAGGACCAGCCGCGCGTCGGCGTAGCGGGTGGCGAGCCAGGCCGGTTCGCCGTACGCCATCTGTACCCGCAGCAGTCCCGGCCGGTCGCGGACCTGTGCGTAGGTGTCGGACAGGGTCAGACCGTCGGGTTCGTTGAACGGGTAGGCAAGGGGCGTCGTGTCGGCTGTGGTCACCGGGGGCCTCCCTCGTGTAAGCAGCTGCTTACAAAGTAGAGGGGGGTTCTTGGTACGGTCAACGCCCCTGCGCGATCATCGGGTTGTCGGGGCGTCAGGCCCCGTGGACGCGTGGGAAGGGACGAGAGGAGCAGCCGATGGACGGGAACGAGCCGCCGGCCGGGCCGGTGACCGGTACCGAACGCGTACCGGACGTGCCCGCTCCGGAACCGGGGACGGGCGGTCCCGCACGGCGCCGCGGAGCACAGGGAACCCGTCTGCTGCTCCTGGAGGCGGCGGCCGCGCTGTTCGCCGAGCGGGGCTACGAGCGGGCGACCGTACGCGACATCGCGGAGCGGGCCGGCGTCAACCAGGCCTTGCTCTTCCGCTACTTCGGTTCGAAGAAGGCCCTGTTCGGCGAGGTGGCGGCGCTCGGTGGCCGGGAGCAGCTGCACAGCACCCCGCCCGGCGAGCTGTTCGAGGCGGCGCTGCGCGGGATGCTCGGCCACCGGGGCGAGGACCCGGGGGACCGCGCCCTGGAGACATTCCTGCGCTCCATCGGGGACAGCGACGAGATCACCACCGCCGTACGGGAGATGGGCGACGATTACGCGCGGGTGCTCGCCACCCTGAGCACCGCCGACGACCGCGGGCTGCGCGCCGACCTCGCCCTGTCGTGGATGCTCGGTATCGGCCTGATGCGGGTGGTCGTGGGCAAACAGCCGCTGGCCGACGCGGACCCGGACGCCGTGTGCGCGCTGGTCACCGGCGCGCTCGGCGCCCTCCTGGAAGACCTGCCGCGGTCGGCGCCGCCGCCGGCCGGGTGACCGTACGGGGACGGCAGGCCCGGGCACCGCGGAAACGGCACGCCCGGTGGGCGCGCCTCCCGGTCACCGGCCGGCGGCCGCCCGCTGCTCGCGCCACTCCGGGGCCAGCACCGACCAGACCTCCACGTCGTGGCGTACGCCGCCGCGTGCGTAGCTCTCCCGCAGCACCCCGTCACGCACCAGTCCGAGCCGCTCGGCCAGCTTGATGCTCGCCGTGTTGCCCGAGGACGCCCGCCACTCCACACGGTGGATGCCGCGTTCCTCGACCGCCCAGTCGACGATCACCCGGATCGCCCGCGTGACGAGCCCGCGCCCGACGGCCGTCTCCTCCAGCCAGCAGCCGACCTCGCAGTTCCCGGCGGCCGCGTCGAAGGTGCGGAACAGGACGCCGCCGACGAGCGTGCCGTCCGCCCAGATCCCGTACAGCCGCCCGCTGTCGGCAGCCGCCTTGTCCGCGTACGACTGGAGGAACGCCCGGGTGGAGGGGAGGTCGGTGCTCAGGTCGGTCAGGCCGATGAAGCGGCCGATGTACTCCCGGCCGCGCTCCATGTGCGCCAGGTACTCCTCGGCGTGGTACGGCTCCAGGGGCCGCAGTTCGGCACCGTCGTCGCCCAGCGAAATCGCGAACATTCCCGTTCCCCGTCACTCGTCGTTCCGCGCCCGCCCGGGAGCGCGCCGCGCGCATCATCACACACGGCCGCGGCCGGACCACAACGACTTTCCCGCCCGCCCGTTCGATACCGTGGCCCCACCATGACGAACGACGCTGCGATCTCCCTCGACGACGAGCTGGCCCACTGGCCCACCGATGAGGCCGGGGCGCTGGCCACCCAGGACCGGCTGCGCGCGCACGTACGGCGGGAGCAGTCCGGGCCCGAGCCGGGTTTCGCCGGGACGGTCGTCGGTGTGGACGTCGCCTACGACGACGAGCGTGACCTGGTGGCCGCGGCGGCCGTCGCCCTGGACGGCGTCACGCTCGCGGTCGTCGAGGAGGCCACCGCCGTCGGCCGGATCTCCTTCCCGTACGTGCCGGGCCTGCTGGCCTTCCGGGAGATCCCCACGGTGGTGGACGCCCTCCGCCGCCTCACCCGCACCCCGGACCTGGTGGTCTGCGACGGCTACGGGCTCGCGCACCCGCGCCGCTTCGGCCTCGCCAGCCACCTCGGCGTGCTCACCGGCCTGCCCACCGTCGGCGTCGCCAAGAACCCGTTCACCTCGCGGTACGAGCTGCCCGGCGTGGAGCGCGGCGCGTCCTCACCGCTGCTGGACGGCACCGCCGAGGACGGCGGTACCGGTTGCGAGGACGAGGTGGTCGGGCGGGCGCTGCGGACGCAGAAAGGCGTCAAGCCGGTGTTCGTGTCGGTGGGGCACCGAATCGACCTCGACCGGGCCTGCGCGCACACCCTCCACCTGACGCCCAAGTACCGCATCCCGGAGACGACCCGGGCCGCCGACGCGCTGTGTCGGCGCGCCCTGTCCCAGGCGCGCGCCGGCTGACGGCCCGGGCGTCCGGTCGGGCCACCGGGGCCGTACGCCCGGTCAGACCACCGGGTCCGCGCCCGGCCTGGACTCGGCGACCACCCGGAAGGTGATGCCCGCCCGCTGGAGCCGCCCGGTCAGCGCGTCGCCCATCGCGACCGCCGTGGTCACCTGCCCGGTTGTCGCGGGCAGGTCGTCGAAGGCCAGGCTCAGCGCCGACTCCGCGAGGATCTTCGCCGTCTCGTCGTAGCCCGGGTCGCCGCCCGAGACCTCCGTCAGGACGCGCCGGCCACCGCCCTCGCCGACGAACCGCACGGTGAACCGGCTGCGCGCCCGGCGCTCCTCGTCCGGGCCCGCGCCCGGCGCCAGCCGCCCCGACAGCCAGCGGCGCGCGGGCGGCACCTGCGCGACCGCGCACGCCGCGCCCGCGCCCAGCACGCCGCCCACGGCGACCGGCAGCCACTTGACGGCGGCGAAGTGGCGGTAGCGGAAGTCGGGTCCGTACTCCTTCAGCCCGGCCGCCGAGCGCGCGACCACATGGGGGTCGAGCGTCGGCAGCGGCACGGCCCATGCCCGTACGACGCCGTTGCGGTACGGCCGCCCGAGCGGCGCCCGTACCGTACGGCCCGCCGGCCGCGCCTCCAGACGTTGCCGGTCGCGGGCGGCGCGCGCCATGCCCAGCGGACGCGAGGCCGCGGTCAGCGCGGAGGCCAGTGTGCCGCCGGAGACGCTGCCGTTGCTCCGTACGAAGCCGTCGACGCGCAGCGGCACGCCGGGCGGCAACTGGCCTACGGTGAAGCGCGCGCCCAGGTCCGCCGGTACGCAGTCGAAGCCGCAGGCGTGCACGAGGCGGGCGCCCGACGCGCGCGCCGCCGCGTCGTAGCGCACGTACGTGCGGTCGACGAACTCGGCCTCGCCGGTCAGGTCGGCGTAGTCCGTACCCGCTTCCGCGCAGGCGGCTACCAGCGCGTCCCCGTAACTGAGGTACGGACCGACGGTCGTGGCGAGCACGCGGGTGCTCGCGGCGAGCGTGCGCAGCGACCCGGGGTCCTCGATGTCGGCACCCAGCAGGGGGAGGGCCGCGCAGGCCGGGTCGGTCTCCGCCAGGTCGTCCCGCAACTGGGCGAGCTTCGTGCGGTCGCGGCCGGCGATCGCCCAGCGGCAGCCCTCGGGCGCGTGCCGGGCCAGGTACGCGGCGGTCAGCCGCCCCACGAATCCGGTGGCGCCGAACAGCACCAGGTCGTGGGGGCGTGCTGCGGTGTCCTGCCGTGCTGTCACGCCTGCCTCCGCATCGGTTCCCCGGCCGTGGCGCCGGCCGGTGCGGCGCCACGCTAGGCAGCGGCCGGCCGTCCGTCAACGAGGGGCCCGTCGCAGGCGGTCTTGACACGCCAGGGTGGCTGGTCCACATTCACCCGCACGTCCGCCAACATGGGACGTCCGACGTCCGGAATGTTCCTGGCCGGCCGGGCCGCGCCGGTTCCCGCACGGCACGCGGCACGAGCAGAAAGCTGGTCACCGATGCGCCCTCCCGCGCCGCTCACCGGTGTAGTCCCGCCGCTGTGCACCCCGCTGACCCCGGACGGCCGGGTCGACACCCGCTCGCTCGCCGCGCTCACCACCCGGCTCGCCGGCGCCGGGGTGAGCGCACTGTTCGTCCTCGGCTCCAGCGGCGAGGCCGCCTACCTGACGGACGCCCAGCGCCGCACCGTCGTCGAGACGGTGACCGAGGCGGCCGGGGGACGGCTGCCCGTACTGGCCGGCGCCATCGACATGACCACGCCCCGCGTGCTCGAACACGCCCGCCGGGCACGGAGCCTGGGCGCCGACGCGATCGTGGCCACCGCGCCCTTCTACGCGCGCACCCACCCCGCCGAGATCGCCGACCACTTCCGGCGCGTGCGCGAGGGCGCCGGCCTGCCGCTGTTCGCGTACGACATCCCGATGGCCGTGCACACCAAGCTGCCCGCCGACACGGTGGTCACGCTCGCCCGGGACGGCGTACTGGCCGGCCTGAAGGACAGCAGCGGCGAGGACGGCGCGCTGCGGCGCCTCCTGGTGCGGGTGCGCGCGCAGGCACCGGACTTCTCCGTGCTCACCGGATCGGAACTGACCGTGGACGGTGCCCTGCTGGCAGGCGCCCACGGCGTCGTCCCCGGCCTCGGCAACGTCGACCCGCACGGCTACGTACGCCTGTACGAGCACGCCGCGGCGGGCCGCTGGCGCGAGGCCGCCGCCGAACAGGACCGGCTCACCGCCCTCTTCGCCCTCACCGACGCGGGCGACCCGGCGGTCATGGGCCGCAACTCCTCCGCGTTGGGTGCCTTCAAGGCGGCCCTGCGCCTCCAGGGCGTCATCGACTGCCCGGCCACCGCACCGCCGCAGATCCCGCTGGACGAGGCCGCCGTCGGCACGGTCCGGCGATGCCTGGAGGAAGCCGGACTGCTGTGAGGGCGCGCCCCGCGCAGGGCCCCCGGGACCGGCGCACGCGCTGGTACCGGCAGGTGACGCCCCGCCAGTGGAAGGCGATGTCCGCCGCCTGGGTGGGCTACCTCCTGGACGGCTTCGACTTCGTCCTGATCACCCTCGTGCTGACCGAGATCGCCGACACGTTCGGCCTGAGCACGGCCGGCGCGGCGTCCCTGGTGTCCGGCGCGTTCATCACCCGCTGGCTCGGCGGGGCGCTCCTCGGCGCGATGGGGGACCGGTACGGGCGCAAGGCCGCGATGATCGCCAGCATCCTCCTGTACTCCCTGGGCACCTTCGCCTGCGGTTTCGCCTGGGACTGGACCAGCCTGTTCGCCGCCCGGCTGGTCATCGGCATGGGCATGGCTGGGGAGTACAGCGCCAGCGCCACGTACGTCCTGGAGAGCTGGCCCGCCGCCCTGCGCAACCGCGCCTCCGGCTTCCTCATATCCGGCTACGCGGGCGGCACGGTCCTCGCCGCCCAGCTGTACCGGTGGGTCGTGCCGCACTGGGGCTGGCGCTGGATGTTCTGGATCGGGGTGCTGCCCGTCCTGGTGGCGCTCTGGGTCCGCAGGTCGCTCCCGGAGGCGGACGACTGGAGCGCCGAGGTGGCAGCCGCCGGGGAGCGCCCCGACCCCTTCCGGCCGCTGTTCGCCGGGCGCGCCCGGCGCCGGCTCAACATTCTGCTCGCGGCCGTCGCGTCCGCCGCCCTCTTCTGCGTCTTCACCCCGGCCGGTTCCGGACACACACCCTGGCTGGCGGCGCTCGCCGCGCTCTGTCTCACCGCGTTCGCCGTGCAGCTCGGCGGCCGGCGCGGCTGGGTGCTGTACGTGTCCCTGACGGTCACCGTGTTCTGCGCGTTCCTCTACAGCTGGCCCGTCCAGGCGCTGCTGCCCACCTACCTCAAGACCGAGCTGGGGTACGCGCCCGCGCAGGTCGCGGACGTGATGTTCTACGCCGGGTTCGGCACGATGGCGGGCTGCTGGCTGGCCGGTTTCACGGGCGACCGGTTCGGCACCCGGCGCGCGTACGCCGGGACGCTGCTGGCCTCCCTCGCGTTCGTCTTCCCGGTGTTCGCCGTCCAGGACAGCCTGGTCGCCCTGGGGGTGCTGCTCTTCGGGCTGCTCGCCCTCGGCCAGGGCATCTCGGGCATCCTGCCCAAGTACCTCGCCGGACACTTCCCGACGGCGGTCCGCGCGGCGTCGCTCGGCTTCGTCTACAACGTCGGCGCGCTCGGCGGGGCGGTCGCCCCGGTGCTCGGCGCCCGGCTCGCCGAGAGCATGTCACTGGGCCGGGCGCTGGCCGTCCTCACCTTCGGGCTGACGCTGGTCGTCATCGTCCTGGTGGGCGGCGACGTACCGGTACGGCTCGCCCGCCTGCTGGACCGTGCGGTGGTGGGCGACCATTTGGTGCCCGCCGGGGAGGGGACGGACGGTCAGCGTCCGAAACGGCTCACGTAACGCCGCTGCCAGGGCGTCTCGACGGCGCGGTGGTCATAGCCGCGGCGTACGTAGTCCACCGCCTGCTCGGCTGGCACCCCGTCGAGGACGGCGAGGCAGGCCAGCGCCGTACCGGTCCGGCCGCGGCCGCCCCCGCAGGCGATCTCGACGCGCTCCGTCTCCGCGCGTTCCCACGCCTCGCCGAGGAGTTCCCGAGCCCGCGCGCGGTCGCTCGGCAGCCGGAAGTCCGGCCAGCGCAGCCAGCGGGCCTCCCAGGGGACCTCGGGCGGCTCCTTGCCCAGCAGGTACACGGCGAAGTCCGGTGCCGGACCCGGCGGCAGCGGGCGGCGCAGGCCGCGCCCCCGGACCGTGCGCCCGGAGGGCAGCCGGAGCACCCCTGTGCCGGTGTCCTGCCAGACCGTGCTCACCATGCCGTGTTCCCTTCCCCGTCCGTCACTCCGTACGGTCCGACTCCCGCCCCAAGGACACCCCGCGCACGCCGTCCAGCTCCGACAGCTGTTCCACGAGCGGGTGCGCCGAACCCGTGCCCTCCAGCCGCAGCAGCACCTCGGCCGGAACCTGGTCGTCCGAGCCCGTCTCCACCTGGACGTCGGTCACCTGGAAGCCGCTGCTGGTGCACATCTCCAGCATCCGGCCCAGCAGACCGTGCTGTGCACGGTAGCTCAAACGCAGTTCGACGCGCTCGACGAACGGCGCACGCCGCCGCCCGGAGAACAGCTTCGGAAACCCGCGCACGACGAGGAAGTGGACGAGGGTCGCGCCCAGGGCCAGCAGGGGCAGGCCGCCGCCGCAGGCCATGCCGATGGCGCAGGTCAGCCAGATCGTGGCGGCGGTCGTCAGGCCCCGTACCGCGTCCTTCTTCACGAAGATCAGGCCGCCGCCGATGAAGCCGATGCCCGAGACGATCTGCGCGGCCACCCGGGACGGGTCCAGCGCGACCCCGTCCGTGCCCAGCAGCGCGTAGAAGCCGTGGACCGAGACCTCCATGAACAGCGCGCTGCCCACGCCGACGAGGGTGTGGGTACGCAGCCCCGCGCTCTTCTGCTGTACCTGCCGCTCCAGCCCGATGAGGCAGGACAGGAGCAGCGCCAGGGCCAGTTCGGCGAACTGGCGCAGGCCCTGACCGTGGCTGACGTCGAACAACGGTGATGCGAGGTGCGTATGAGGCATTCGGCCATTGTCCCTCCGTGATCGGCGGGCGGGCCGTTGTCAGTGGTCGCCGCTAGCGTGGTTTTCACGATGACCGGCAGGCGGCCGGTCCGGAGCGGAAGGCGGTGGGTGCGGTGGGTGCGACGGCGCGGCGGTCCATATCCGGGTGCGGGCTCATCGCCGGGTCCGACGGGGGAGCGCGCCGCTGGTGAAGTGGCGCGTGAAGGCCCGTGACGGCGGTGGGAGTTGACCACCGCCGCCACGGGCTTTTTCCGTACCGGTCCGGGGCCGTGGGGGCTTGTGGAAAGTGGAACACGTTCTTAACATCACGAGTGTTACATCAGTAGTGTCACAGTGCTGCGGAGCTCAGGGGGCCCGATGGCAGGGACAGGGAACGGCGGCCCGCTGAGCGGGGTGCGCGTGGTGGAGCTGGCCGGCATCGGGCCCGGCCCGTTCGCCGCGATGCTCCTGGCCGACCTCGGCGCCGACGTGGTCCGCGTCGACCGGCCCGGCGGCTCCGGCCTCGGCATCGACCCGGCGTACGACATCACCAACCGCAGCAAACGCTCCGTGCTGGTGGACCTGAAGTCCGCCGCGGGCCCCGGTCAGGTGCTGGACCTCGTGGAGCGCGCCGACATACTGATCGAGGGGTACCGCCCCGGCGTCGCCGAGCGCCTCGGCATCGGCCCGGACGCCTGCCTGGAGCGCAACCCACGGCTGGTGTACGGCCGGATGACCGGCTGGGGCCAGCAGGGTCCGCTCGCCCCCACCGCCGGACACGACATCGGCTACATCGCCGTCACCGGAGCGCTCGGCATGATCGGCCCGCCCGACGGCCCGCCCGCCGTCCCCGCCAACCTCCTCGGCGACTACGCGGGCGGCTCCCTCTACCTGGTCGTCGGCGTCCTGGCCGCCCTCCGGCACGCCCACACCGAAGGCGGCCGCGGTCAGGTCGTGGACGCGGCCATCGTCGACGGCACGGCCCACCTCACCGCGATGATCCACGCCATGCTCGCCGCGGGCGGCTGGCAGGACCGCCGCGGCGCCAACCTCCTGGACGGCGCGGCGCCGTTCTACGGCACGTACGAGACCGCTGACGGCGGCCACATGGCGGTCGGCGCCCTGGAACAGCGCTTCTACGGCGAGTTCATCCGGCTGCTCGGCATCGGGGACGAGGCGCCCGCCCGCGACGACCTGGCCGCCTGGGAGGAGCTGCGGACCGCCATCGCCGCCCGCTTCAAGACCCGTACGCGTGAGGAATGGACGGCCGTCTTCGAGGCGTCCGACGCCTGTGTGGCGCCGGTGCTCTCCCTGCGCGAGGCGCCCGGCCACCCGCACCTCGCCGCCCGCGGCACCTTCGCCGACCACGGCGGCATCACCCAGCCCGCACCGGCCCCGCGCTTCTCCGACACCCCCGGCGCGATCCGCCGGCCACCGGCCCAGCCCGGCGCCGACACGCTCGACGTGGCCCGCGACTGGGACGTCCCGGCGCTCGCCGACCGCCGGGACCCGACCGCCGGCACGGACGGCGGCACGGTCTGGCCCGACGGCACCCGGGCCGCTGACGCCGGTTCCCGTACACCGGGAGCGGACGGCTGATGGACACCACCCCGCTGCCCCACCGCCCGCCCCGAGGAGGCCCCACGCGATGACCGCGCAGCTCGAGCGCCGAATCTTCACCGAGGACCACGACGCCTTCCGCCGCACGGTGCGGACCTTCCTCGAACGGGAAGTCCTGCCGCACTACGACCAGTGGGAGAAGGACGGCATCGTCAGCCGCGACGCCTGGCGCGCGGCGGGCAAACAGGGCCTGCTGGGCCTGGCCGTCCCCGAGGAGTACGGAGGCGGCGGCACCTGCGACTTCCGCTACGCCGCCGTACTGGCCGAGGAGTTCACCCGGGCCGGCGCCGCCGGGCTCGCCGTCGGCCTGCACAACGACATCGTCGGCCCGTACCTGACCCAGCTCGCCACCGAGGAGCAGAAGCGCCGCTGGCTGCCCGGCTTCTGCAGCGGCGAGACCATCACCGCCATCGCCATGACCGAGCCCGGCGCAGGCTCCGACCTCCAGGGCATCCGCACCACCGCCGAGGACCGCGGCGACCACTGGCTGCTGAACGGTTCCAAGACGTTCATCTCCAACGGCATCCTCGCCGACCTGGTCATCGTCGTCGCCAGGACCACACCCGAGGGCGGCGCGCACGGCCTGAGCCTGCTGGTCGTCGAGCGCGGGGCGGAGGGCTTCGAACGCGGCCGCAACCTGGACAAGATCGGCCAGAAGGCGCAGGACACCGCCGAACTGTTCTTCACCGACGTACGGGTGCCCAAGGAGAACCTCCTCGGCGAGTTGAACGGCGCGTTCGTCCACCTGATGACCAACCTCGCCCAGGAGCGGATGGGCATCGCGGTCGCCGGGATCGCTGCCGCCGAACACCTGCTGGAGATCACCACCACGTACGTCAAGGAGCGCGAGGCGTTCGGCAGGCCGCTCGCCAAGCTCCAGCACATCCGGTTCGAGATAGCCGAGATGGCGACCGAGTGCGCCGTCACCCGCGAGTTCCTGGACCGCTGCATCGTGGACCACTGCGACGGGAAGCTCGCCGCCGTACACGCCTCGATGGCCAAGTGGTGGGCCACCGAACTGCAAAAGCGCGTGGCCGACCGCTGTCTGCAACTGCACGGCGGTTACGGCTACATGAGCGAGTATCCGGTCGCCAGGGCCTTCACCGACGGCCGTATCCAGACCATCTACGGGGGCACCACCGAGATCATGAAGGAGATCATCGGCCGCTCCCTCCTCGGCTGACCGGCCCGCGGCACCCGACCCGCCGCACCCGGCCCGGACACCACACCGGCCCCCCGCCCCGGACCACCGACCCCACCCTCACCCGCTGCTCCCGAAACAAGAGCTGGAAAGGCTGCTCACCGTGACTTCCGAAGCGTACGTGTACGACGCGATCCGCACCCCGCGCGGCCGCGGCAAGGCCAACGGCGCGCTGCACGGCACCAAGCCGATCGACCTCGTCGTCGGCCTCATCCACGAGGTGCGCAGCCGCTTCCCCGACCTCGACCCGGCCGCCGTCGACGACATCGTGCTCGGTGTCGTCGGGCCGGTCGGCGACCAGGGCTCGGACATCGCCCGGATCGCGGCGATCGCCGCCGGGCTGCCCGACACCGTCGCGGGCGTCCAGGAGAACCGCTTCTGTGCATCCGGCCTCGAAGCGGTCAACACGGCCGCCGCCAAGGTCCGCTCCGGCTGGGAGGACCTGGTCCTCGCGGGCGGCGTCGAGTCGATGTCGCGGGTCCCGATGGCCTCCGACGGCGGCGCCTGGTTCGCCGATCCGATGACCAACTTCGACACCGGCTTCGTGCCGCAGGGCATCGGCGCCGACCTCATCGCCACCATCGAGGGCTACTCCCGCCGCGACGTGGACGAGTACGCCGCGCTGTCCCAGGAGCGCGCCGCCGCGGCCTGGAAGGACGGCCGCTTCGCGCGTTCCGTCGTGCCCGTCACCGACCGCAACGGCCTGGTCGTCCTCGACCACGACGAGCACCTGCGGCCCGGCACCACCGCCGACTCGCTGGCCGGCCTCAAGCCGTCCTTCGCCACCATCGGCGACGTGGGCGGCTTCGACGCGGTGGCCCTGCAGAAGTACCACTGGGTCGAGAAGATCGACCACGTCCACCACGCGGGCAACGCCTCCGGCATCGTGGACGGCGCGGCCCTGGTCGCCATCGGCTCCCGCGAGGTCGGCGAGCGCTACGGCCTCACCCCGCGCGCCCGCATCGTCTCCGCCGCGGTCTCCGGCTCCGAACCGACGATCATGCTCACCGGCCCCGCGCCCGCCTCCCGCAAGGCGCTGGCCAAGGCCGGGCTCACCATCGACGACATCGACCTCGTGGAGATCAACGAGGCGTTCGCCGCCGTGGTGCTGCGCTTCGTCAAGGACATGGGCCTGAGCCTGGACAAGGTCAACGTCAACGGCGGCGCCATCGCCATGGGCCACCCCCTCGGCGCCACCGGCGCGATGATCCTGGGCACCCTCGTCGACGAACTGGAGCGCCAGGACAAGCGCTACGGCCTGGCCACCCTCTGCGTCGGCGGCGGCATGGGCATCGCCACCGTCATCGAGCGCGTCTGACCCTCGTCCGCACCCACTACGGAGCACGCATCATGACCGAGTCCACCACCATCCGCTGGGAACAGGACGAGACCGGCGTCGTCACCCTCGTCCTCGACGACCCGGACCAGTCGGCCAACACCATGAACGAGGCATTCAAGACCTCGCTGACGGCCGTCGCCGACCGCCTGGAGGCCGAGCGGGACACCGTACGCGGCGTCATCTTCACCTCCGCCAAGAAGACCTTCTTCGCCGGCGGCGACCTGCGCGACCTGATCGCCGTCACCCCCGAGCACGCCGGCCGGGCGTTCGAGACCGGCCAGGGCATCAAGCGGGACCTGCGCCGCATCGAGACCCTCGGCAAGCCGGTCGTCGCCGCCATCAACGGCGCGGCCCTCGGCGGCGGTTACGAACTCGCGCTCGCCTGCCACCACCGCGTCGCCCTGGACACCCGCGCCACCAAGATCGGCCTGCCCGAGGTGACCCTCGGCCTGCTCCCGGCGGCCGGCGGCGTCGTCCGTACGGTCCGGCTGCTCGGCATCGCCGACGCGCTGCTGAAGGTGCTGCTCCAGGGCACCCAGTACAACGCCACCCGCGCCCTGGAGAACGGCCTGGTCCACGAGGTCGCGGCCACGCCCGAGGAGCTGATCGAGAAGGCGCGCGCGTTCATCGACGCCAACCCCGAGGCCCAGCAGCCCTGGGACGCCAAGGGCTACAAGATCCCCGGCGGCACCCCGGCGCACCCGAAGTTCGCCGCCAACCTCCCCGCCTTCCCCGCCAACCTGAAGAAGCAGCTCAACGGCGCCCCGTACCCGGCCCCGCGCAACATCCTCGCGGCGGCCGTCGAGGGCTCCCAGGTCGACTTCGAGACCGCGCAGACCATCGAGGCGCGCTACTTCGTCGAGCTGGTCACCGGCCAGACCTCCAAGAACATGATCCAGGCGTTCTTCTTCGACCTCCAGGCCGTCAACTCCGGTGCCAGCCGCCCCCAGGGCATCGCGCCGCGCACGGTCGAGAAGGTCGCGGTGCTCGGCGCGGGCATGATGGGCGCCGGCATCGCGTACGCCTGCGCCAAGGCCGGGATCGAGGTCGTCCTCAAGGACGTCTCCCTGGAGGCGGCCCAGAGGGGCAAGGCGTACTCCGAGGGCCTGCTCGCCAAGGCGCTGAGCCGCGGCCGGACGACCGAGGCCAAGCGCGACGAACTCCTCGCCCGCATCACCCCCACCGCCGACCCGCAGGGCCTGGCCGGCTGCGACGCCGTCATCGAGGCGGTCTTCGAGGACACCGCCCTCAAGCACAAGGTGTTCCAGGAGATCCAGCCCATCGTCGCCCCCGACGCGCTGCTGTGCTCCAACACCTCCACGCTCCCCATCACGGGCCTCGCCGAAGGCGTCGAGCGGGCGGCCGACTTCATCGGCCTGCACTTCTTCTCGCCCGTCGACAAGATGCCGCTGGTGGAGATCATTAAGGGCGAGCGGACCGGCGACGAGGCGCTGGCCCGCGCCTTCGACCTGGTACGCCAGATCCGCAAGACCCCCATCGTCGTCAACGACTCGCGTGGCTTCTTCACCTCCCGCGTCATCGGCCACTTCATCAACGAGGGCGTGGCGATGGTCGGAGAGGGCATCGAGCCCGCCTCCGTCGAACAGGCCGCGGCCCAGGCCGGCTACCCGGCCAAGGTGCTCTCCTTGATGGACGAGCTGACCCTCACCCTCCCGCGCAAGATCCGCAACGAAACGCGGCGGGCGGTCGAGGCGGCCGGCGGCACCTGGCAGGAGCACCCGGCCGACACCGTCATCGACCGCATGGTCGACGAGTTCGGACGGCCGGGCCGCAGCGGCGGCGGGGGCTTCTACGAGTACGGCGAGGACGGCAAGCGGGCCGGTCTGTGGCCGGGCCTGCGCGAGCACTTCACGAAGGCCGATGCCTCGATCCCCTTCCGGGACATGCAGGAACGGATGCTGTTCGCCGAGGCACTGGACACCGTCCGGTGCTTCGAGGAGGGTGTGCTGACCTCCGTCGCGGACGCCAACATCGGCTCCATCCTGGGCATCGGCTTCCCCGGCTGGACCGGCGGCGTCCTCCAGTACATCAACGGCTACGACGGCGGACTGCCCGGCTTCGTCGCCCGCGCCCGCGAGCTCCAGGCGGCGTACGGAGAGCGGTTCGCGCCGCCCGCGCTACTGGTGGAGAAGGCGGAGAAGGGGGAGAAGTTCGGCGACGCGTGACGCGCGTGGGGGGGGGGGGGGAAAAAAAAAAACCCCCCCCCCCCCCCCCCCCCCCCCCCCCCCCCCCCCCCCCCCCCCCCTCCCCCCCCCCCCCCCC
>NZ_JBVIBD010000003.1:21546-26020 GCF_055573595.1 Streptomyces sp. NPDC030165
GGGGGGGGGGGAAGGGGGGGGGGAGTTTTTCGCGGCTCTCGNGTTCCTCTCCTCTCCCCCCCCCCCCCCCCCCCCCCCCCCCCCCCCGCTGCCGGTCAGTCCCGCCGCAGACGCCACGCCGCGCGGGATCCGGTCCGGCCCGGTACGGGCTCGATCTGCCCGGCGTCCCGCAGCCGGTGGAAGACCCGCTTCATCCGGTTCTCGGAGGCGATCCCGGTGATCCGGCGCGCGATCCGGTTGGGGATCTCCGGGTTGGATCGCAGGTACTCCAGCACCAGTTCCTCGGGCCGGGCCAGCGGCGTGTGCTCCAGCACCACCACGAACGCGTTGGCCTCCACGAAGAACCGCGGCTCCTTGAGCTTCGCCGCCTTCATCGTGCTCAGTACGGTGTCCAGGCCCTCCCCGATGTCCTTGTTGGGAGGGTCCGGGTACTTGTTCAGCAGCCGCACGATCGTGGGGTTGCGTGCGAAGCGGTCCGTGAACAGGTTGTCCGGCGTCATGTGGCCGGGCAGCCGCCCCGGGCTGCGTACCTCCACCCGGTTGTCGAAGACCGAGATCAGGATGTCGTCGGAGAGGTTGTAGTCCCGGTGGATCACCGCGTTGACGATGATCTCCTTCAGGGCTTCCGGCGGATAGGCCATCGGTGACAGGGAGCCGTCCGGGCCCAGCACCGGCACCGACTGGATGATCCGGGTGACCGCCGCCAGCGTCCGGTCGATCAGCAGCCGCGCCGGCCCGTCCACCGTCGTCGGCGCGGCCGCCAGGTGCCGGCGGTCCGGGACCTGCTCCCCGGTCTCGTACCGGGCGATCTTCACCGAGCACTTCTTCGGTACGACGGCGGGCGGTTCGGCGGCGAACAGGACGGCGCCGGCGACGGTGGCCCGCACCCCGCCGCGGTCCACCAGCCGCTGCCGGCGCAGGAACCGTTCGGCGGAGGTGCGCGGGCTGTACCGGCCGAGGAAGGCGTGCAGCTCGTCCTCGTCCCGCAGTTCCTCCAGGGCGTAGTCGCGCAGCAGCTGGTCCTCGTAGGAACGGGCGCCTTTGGACAGTGACAGATCGGTGATCTGCGTCCCCTTCAGGCGCCGGGACTGGGCGCCGCGCCGCTGCGGCACCTCGCCGCGGGCCGTCCGGTGCACGTCCGGGCTCTTGTGGACCGTGACCAGGCAGGCCCATCCCAGCTCCGGGTGCCCGTCCACCCGCAGGAACTCGATGTCGTACGGAACCGGCGGCTCCACCTGGTCGACCATGGCCTGCTGGACGAAGTTGGCGTCCTCCAGCGAGGCGAAGCCGCGCCACCGCGCCAGCCCGCGCCCGCTGCGCGGGTCCTCGATGCCGACGATGAACTCACCGCCCTCGGCGTTGGCCAAGGCCGCGGCGATGACCTGCACGACCGCCCCGCCGCTGCGGCCGCTCTTGAACTCCCAGAAGTGGCTCTCCTGCCGGGCGAGGACCTCCGCCGCCTCGGCCCGGGAAACAACGCGCCCCTCCACCCACGGCCTCGTCTCGCTCGCAGGGCTGTGCCGCACCACCGGCCGCACACGGGGACCGGTAACCAGGTGATGCCCGCCGGGCGCCTGCTCACTCCTCCGCGTACGTCGCCCGCAACTCCTCGCGCATCGACCGCTGGAAGGCCGTCACCAGCGCCTGCACCACCATCGGCTGCATGTGCGCGGAGAGCGACTTCATCGACTCCACCTGCTCGGGGTCCGACTCGCGTTCCCGGTAGGGCCCCCACACCTCGTCATGGAAGAGCCGGGTCAGCTCGCGCGCGGCCGAGCGCGTGTGCTCCTGCACGACGGTACGGGCGGCGAGCAGCGTCTCCAGTGCGACCGGTACGTCCAGCAGCCGGATGCCCAGGTGGAGGACGCCCGGGTCGACCCGGAAGGCGTCGGGGTCCTCGGTGCGTTGAAGGACGTCCATCGCCGCCAGCCGGTCGATGTCGTCCTCGCTCAGCACCCGGCCGGCGCGGCGCTCCAGGTGGGCCCGGGTGGCTTCTTCGGCGGAGTCCGGTGACCAGGAGGCGACCAGTGCGCGGTGGATGGCGAGGTCGTGGGCGCTGAGGTCGTCGGGCAGCCGGGCGAGGTAGCGCTCGATGGCGGCCAGGGTCATGCCGTGGTGCTGGAGTTCCTCGATCAGCGCGAGCCGGGACAGGTGGGCGGCGCCGTACCGGCCGACGCGGCGCGGGCCGATCGCGGGCGGCGGCAGCAGCCCGCGGGTGCTGTAGAAGCGGACGGTGCGCACGGTCACGCCCGCGCGGGCGGCCAACTCGTCGACGGTGAGTGTGGGTTCTTCCCCGGTCCCGGTGGCCATGCCGCGCCTCACTTCCCTCGCTGCGTCCGTGCGTGCGCCCGCGTCCCCTGTGCCCGCCGCGTCCGTGGCGCGGTGTCCGTGTTCAACAGTATTGCTGTCTCACCGGCCCTGTGAAACTACCGGGACGCGGCGGGAGGGCCAGGTGCGCGGGCCGCGGTCCCGGGCCTGTCGTCGTGGCCGGCGGCCCCGCTCCCGCTCCGGCAGCGGTTTCCGGCCACCGGCGACCGGAACGCGACTCCCGAACCGTTCTTCTGTGTGAGGGGTGATGACCGGAGCGTGGCGGAATTCCGGGCTCATGGGCATGACCCCGACAGGTCATTCCGGGCATATCCGGGCGGATTATTGATGGCTCATACACGCTGTGATCCAGCACACAGACGAGGGGGCGGCTCTGGGGGAAGGTGTGCCGTCGGCCGGACTCGCGTGACCCGTGGGACCGGCGACGGCTCCATCGCCTGCCCGAAAGCGAGATGAACCAGCTGTGAGCACGGAAACCGTCCAGGAAGACGCCCACAGGCCGCCGGACGGGGGGAAGGCCTCGACCGCCCAGGACGCGGGAGACGCCGGATACAGCAAAGGCCTCAAGGGCCGGCACATCAACATGATCGCGATCGGCGGGGCGATCGGCACCGGCCTGTTCCTCGGCGCCGGCGGCCGCCTCGCCTCCGCCGGCCCCGCGCTCGCCATCGCCTACGCGGTCTGCGGCCTGTTCGCGTTCTTCGTCGTACGGGCCCTGGGCGAACTGGTGCTGCACCGCCCGTCGTCCGGCTCCTTCGTCTCCTACGCGCGGGAGTTCCTGGGGGAGAAGGGCGCGTACGTCGCGGGCTGGATGTACGTCGTCAACTGGTCCACGACCGGGATCGCCGACATCACCGCGATCGCCCTCTACACCCACTACTGGAGCCTGTTCACCGCCGTCCCGCAGTGGGCCATGGCGCTGATCGCACTCGCGGTGGTGCTGTCCATCAACCTCATCTCGGTGAAGATCTTCGGTGAGATGGAGTTCTGGTTCGCGATCATCAAGGTCGCGGCGCTGGTCGTCTTCATGTTCATCGGGATCTTCCTGCTGGCCACCCAGCACCCGGTGGGCGGCGAGACCCCCGGCCTGAACCTGATCACCGACCACGGCGGCTTCTTCCCGAGCGGCCTGCTGCCCGTGGTGATCGTGCTGCAGGGCGTGGTGTTCGCCTACTCCGCCGTCGAACTGGTCGGCGTCACCGCGGGCGAGACCAGTGAGCCGGAGAAGGTCGTACCCAAGGCCGTGAACTCGATCATGTGGCGGGTCGGTGTCTTCTACGTCGGCTCGGTCATCCTGCTCGCGCTGCTGCTGCCGTGGAACAAGTACACCGGCTCCGAGAGCCCCTTCGTGACCGTGCTCTCCAACGTGGGCGTGCCGGCCGCGGGCGACGTGATGAACCTCGTGGTGCTCACCGCCGCCATGTCCAGCCTCAACTCCGGCCTGTACTCGACCGGCCGCATCCTGCGCTCGATGTCGATGGCGGGCTCGGCGCCGAAGTTCGCCGCCCTGATGAACCGCAATCAGGTGCCGTACGGCGGCATCATGCTCACCTCCGCGGTGTGCGTGCTGGGCGTCGGCCTCAACTACCTGGTGCCCGGCAAGGCGTTCGAGATCGTGCTGAACATCGCGGCGCTCGGCATCATCAGCACCTGGTGCACGATCATGCTCTGTCACATGGTCTTCGTCCGGCGCTCCCGCGAGGGCCTGGTCGACCGCCCCCGCTTCCAGCTGCCGGGCACCCCCGTCACCGACATCGCGACCATCGCCTTCCTGCTCGGCGTCGTCGTCCTGATGGCCTTCGACAGCGAGGGCGTGGGGCAGCAGACCGTGATGCTGCTGCCGGTGATCGGTGCCGCGCTGGTCGTGGGCTGGTTCGTGGTCCGCGGCCGGGTGAGCCGGATCGCGGCCGAGCGCGAACGGGAAGCGGCGGCCGGCCGGGGGATGCTCGACAAGGGCTGACCGTACGGGCGTAGGGCTACGGTCAGGACTTCCCGTACGGCCGGCGGCTCACGGGTCAGGGCTGACAGTACGGCCCCCGAACGTGGGGGAGGGGGGCCCCCACCCCCTCCCACACCGCCCCCCCCCCCCCCCCCCCCCCCCCGCCCCCCCCCCCCCCCCCCCCCCCCCCCCCCCCCCCCCCCCCCT
>NZ_JBVIBD010000003.1:26029-99315 GCF_055573595.1 Streptomyces sp. NPDC030165
AGGGGAAGACCCCATAGAAAGACCGACACGCAAGGGGTTGGAGAGGAAGTCACCCCCCCACAACGGACAAAGGACCCCCCCCCCCCCCCCCCACACCCCCTCCCCCCCCCTTCGCCTGCCGGGCGGCCTTCAGGACGCGTCCGCCGGCTCCTTCTCGCGCTCGGCCCGAGCGGTACGGTCCGCCGCGCGCCGGATGACCGTCGTCAGCACCGTCACCACACAGGTCAGGGCGACCGAGACCACGGTGGTCCACATGGCGGCACGCGCGTACCCGGCGGCGCTCGGCACGCTGCCGGCCAGGGCGAAGAAGGCCGCACCGATGACCGCGACACCGGCGGCGCCGCCGAACTGCTGGGCGGTGGTCAGCACCCCGGCGCCGATCCCGGCCCGCTGCGCCGGCACGCGCACCAGCGAAGCGCCGATGAGCTGCGGGAACATCAGCCCGTTGCCCACCCCGGCCACCGCCATGGTCACCACGACCCAGGGCAGCGCCCCACGGTCCGGCTGGAAGTGCAGCACGAGCGCGACCGCTGTCAGGCCGGTCACCGTGACGGCGCTGCCCAGTTGCAGGATGCGCAGCCCGTAGCGCTGGACCAGCGGCCGGCTCAGCAGCGCGAAGCCGGCGTAGCACACACCGGTCGGCGCGAAGGCCAGCCCCGCCTGGAACGGGCCCAGCCCGAAACCGCCCTGGAGCAGCAGCGTCAGGGTGAACATCACGCTCGCCCAGTACGCCATGAAGGCCGCCCCCGTCACCACACCGGCGAGGTAGGACCCCTCGCGGAACAGCGCCAGGTCCAGTACGGGCTCGCCGCCGCGGGCGGCCAGGGTCCGCTGCCAGAACACCGTGGCCGCGCCCACCGGCACCGAGGCGGCCAGACAGATCCAGGTCCAGGCAGGCCAGCCGGCGGTGCGCCCCATGGCGAGCGGTACGAGCACCAGGCCCAGCGTCAGGGCCACACCGCCCGCGCCGGGCAGGTCCAGCCGGGCCCGGCGGCCGGAGCGTACCGAGGGCAGGAAGCGCAGGGCCAGCAGGGCCGCGACCACGCCGATCGGCACGTTGATCAGGAACAGGATCCGCCAGCCCAGCCCGAGGATGTCGGCGTCCAGCATCAGCCCGCCGAGCACCTGTCCGGCGACCGAGGCCGTACCGCCGGCGACGCCGTACCAGGCCAGCGCCCGGCCCCGCGCGTGCGGCGGGAACGAGGCGGTGATCGTGGCGAGCACCTGCGGCACCATGACGGCCCCGGCGAAGCCCTGGAGCAGCCGGGCGCCGACCAGTTGGGCCGGGTTCACCGCGATGCCGCACAGCAGGGAGGTGACGGCGAAGGCGATCAGCCCGACGATGAACGTACGTCGGTAGCCGAAGAGGTCACCGAGCCGGCCGCCGGTGATCATGCCGCTGGCGTACGCGAAGGCATAGCCGCCGACGATCAGTTCGAGGGCGGCGGGCCCGGTGTGCAGGTCCTTCTCGAACGAGGGGGCGGCGACGTTGACGACGAAGAAGTCGAACTGCGCCATGAACCACGCGGACAGCAGGACGGCGAGCAGCGGTCCCGGGCGCGGGGCGGCGAGGGTGGGGGAGGGCCGCGTGGGCGTGGCCCGTGGATCGGCTGATAACTCGGTCACGCCAGCATCCTGGACCCTCCGTGTCCAGGAAAGCAAGCGGGGCCCGGCGTGGTGTGCGCCGGGCCCCGCTCCAGGTCAGTGCTGGTGGTCGTGCTCGTGATCGTGCACGTTGTTCGTGGCCTGGATGGACTTCCAGGACTTCGGCTGGGCCGGTGCCCCGGACGGGGCGGCCGACCGGGCGCCGAACGTGGCCTTGGCCGCGGCGGCCGCGGGCTTGGACGGCTGGAAGAGCCAGGTGTCGAACAGTTCGGCGAGCGGCTTGCCGGTCTTGCGCTCGGCGTACGTCACGAAATCGTGCACCGAGGCGTTGCCGTACTTCTTGTCGGTGGGCCAGGACTTCAGGAGCCCGAAGAACGCCCGGTCGCCGACCTTGTTGCGCAGCGCCTGGAGGGCGAGCGCGCCCCGGTCGTACACCGCGCCGTGGAACTGGTTGTCCGGGCCCGGGTCACCCGGCTTGACCTTCCAGAACGGGTCGTCGGCCGGGTGCTGGGCGTAGACGTAGTCGGCCAGTTCCTGACCGGTGCCCTCACCCTCCTTCTCCGACCACAGCCACTGGCTGTAGCGGGCGAAGCCCTCGTTGACCCAGATGTCCTTCCAGTCCTTGACCGAGACGCTGTCGCCGTACCACTGGTGCGCGATCTCGTGCACCACCACGGAGACGTTGGTGCCGTTGGCGAACGCCTCCTTGCCGTAGAACGGGCGGGTCTGCGTCTCCAGCGCGTAACTGGCCTTCACGTTCGGGACGTAACCGCCCACGGAGTTGAACGGGTACGGGCCGAAGACCGACTCCAGCCACTCCGTGACCTCGGTGGTGCGCTCGATGCTCGCGCGCGCCGACCCCTCGTAGGAGCCGAGGTCCTTGCTGACGGCGTTGATCACTGGAAGGCCGCTGGCCGTGGTGTCCTTGGTGACGTCGAACTTGCCGACCGCGAGCGTGGCCAGGTACGACGCCTGCGGCTTGTCCGAGCGCCAGTTGTAGCGCGTCCAGCCGAGCTTGGAGGACTGCGAGAGCAGGACGCCGTTGCTGAGCGCCTGGTTGCCGTCCGGCACCGAGACCGAGATGTCGTACGTCGCCTTGTCGGTCGGGTGGTCGTTGCTCGGGAACCACCACACGGCGGCGTCCGGCTCCTGCGCGATCACCCCGCCGTCGGGCGTGCGGTGCCAGGCGGAGTAGCCGTCGATCTTCAGCTCGGACGGCTTGCCCGCGTAGCGCACGACCACGCTGATGTCCTTGCCCTTGGGCAGCGGCGTGGCGGGCGTGACCTCCAGCTCGTGCTTGCCGGAGGTGGCGAAGGACGCCTTCTTGCCGTTGACGCGTATCTCGCTGACCTTCAGGCCGAAGTCGAGGTTGAAGCGGCTCAGGTCCTGCGTCGTCTTGGCGAGCAGCGTCGCCGTGCCCTCCAGCAGGTCCGTCTTCGGCTGGTACTTCAGCCGAAGGTCGTAATGGGAGACGTCATACCCGCCGTTGCCGCTCTCGGGGTAGTAGGAGTCGCCCGCGCCCGGAGCGCCGGGTGTGTAACTGGCCGCGGAAGCCGGGATCGCCAGCAGCAGGCTGAGGGCGGCCGCACCCGGAACGATGAGTCTGTGACGCACGAATTCCTCCAGCTTGTAGGGGAGGTGAGCCCGTTCGGCTCATCAGATCCTCAGTTCTTCAGACCCTATGTACTCGGAACCCGCCCGTCATGTCCATGGCCGCACCTGACACATGACCGACATCAGGACGTCACAAGCCCCCCGGCCGCCGCACGGCACAGCACCCCCGCGGACCGCGTTCCGCGCACGTCCGCCACTCCGCGCACTCTTACGCACAGGAGTTCCCCCGCGCTACCGTCCGCCCCGTGACCAAAAGCGCGCGGTTCCCCCGCATCCCCTGGAAAGCGCTCGTGGCGGCGGTCACCGTCGCCCTGTTGACCACGCTCACCGGACCGGCGACCGCCGCTCAGGCCGCCTCCGGTGAGTCCAGACCCGTGTACTCCTACGACCGCGCGATACGCGAATCGGTCTGGGTGGACACGAGGATCGACGGCGACTCGGACGGGCGGACCGACCGGGTCGCCGTCGACATCGTGCGGCCGCGCGAACCCGCGCAGCAGGGCCGCCGGGTCCCCGTGATCATGGATGCCAGTCCCTACTACTCCTGCTGCGGCCGGGGTAACGAGAGCCAGAAGAAGACCTACGACAGCGCGGGCCGGCCCGTGCAGTTCCCGCTCTTCTACGACAATTACTTTGTACCGCGCGGCTATGCGACGGTCCTGGTCGACCTGGCCGGCACCAGCCGCTCGGACGGCTGCGTGGACGTCGGCGGACGCTCCGACATCCAGTCCGCGCGCGCCGTCGTCGACTGGCTCAACGGCCGGGCGCGCGCCTACGACTCCCGTACGGGCGGCAGACGCGTCACCGCCGGCTGGTCCAACGGCGACACCGGCATGATCGGCAAGAGCTGGGACGGCACCATCGCCAACGGTGTCGCCGCCACCGGCGTGGAGGGCCTGAAGACCATCGTGCCCATCGCCGCCATCTCCTCCTGGTACGACTACTACTTCGCCAAGGGCGCCCCGCTGTACAACTCCGGACCCGACCGGCTGGCCGACCGCGTCAACAGCCCCGAGGCGCGCCTGCGGTGCGACGCGGTGCAGAAGAAGCTCGCCGAGGGCGCACCGCGTACCGGCGACTGGACGCGGCTGTGGACCGAGCGCGACTACGTCAAGGACGCGGAGAACGTCACCGCCAGCGTCTTCGCCGTCCACGGGATGCAGGACCTCAACGTCCGTACCAAGCACTTCGGACAGTGGTGGGACGCACTCGCCGACAACGGCGTCGAGCGCAAGGTCTGGCTCTCCCAGACCGGCCACGTCGACCCGTTCGACTTCCGCCGCTCCGACTGGGTACGCACGCTGCACCGCTGGTTCGACCACTACCTGATGGGCTACGACAACGGCATCGACGACGAGCCGATGGCCGACGTCGAGCGTGCCCCCGACCAGTGGGCCACCGACCGCGTCTGGCCCGCGGCCGGCACGTCGGCCACGACCGTACGGCCGCGCAACGGGAGCACCCCGGGCGTCGGCGGACTCGGCACCCGGCGCGCACCGCACGGCGCCACCGAGACCTTCACCGACGACCCGCGCCTGGACGAGTCCGACTGGGCCGCGCAGATCGACACGCCGACTCCCGCCAAGGCCGGTTTCACCACCAAGCCGCTGGACAGGCCGCTGCGCCTGTCGGGTTCCGGCAAGGTGACCGTCACCGCCACCCCCAGCACCACCACCGCCCACCTCTCCGCCGTCCTGGTGGACCTCGGCCCCGACACCATCCGCAACTACGGTGCCGCGGGCGAGGGCGTCACCACCCTCGCCGACCGCACCTGCTGGGGCGCGAGCACCACCGGTGACAGCGCCTGCTACAAGGAGACGAAGGCCGACACGGTGCACGTCGGCCACACCGTCTTCAGCCGCGGCTGGGCCGACCTGGGCACCTGGGCGGACCCGGGCAAGGGCCGCCCGCTGACCCCCGGCAAGTCCTACACGATCGCCCTCGACCTGGCCGCGAGCGACCACGTCGTACCCGCCGGGCACCGCCTCGCCCTCATCATCGCCGGCACGGACGCCGGTCTGATCGACCCGCCGTCCAGCACCCCGCGCCTGACCCTCGACCTCGCCCGCACCGCCGCCCGCCTGCCCGTCGTCGGCGGCGGCAAGGCGCTGGCCGCGGCCACGGCGGGGACCGGCGGGGCGCGGATCGCACCGGCGCCGCCGACCGGCGTCGAGCCGTCCGTACCGAGCCGGATACCGGACGTGCGCTGACGGTACGGCCGGGGGCCGGGGCACCGCGCCCCGGCCCCCGGCCGTACGCCGCTCCGCTTCCTCCACCGTTCGCCCCACCGTCCGACACCGGAGGCACCCCCTCGTGACGACCTTCTACCGCCGCCTAGCCCTCGGGGCGCTGGCCGCCGCACTCACCACGGCCCTGCTGGCCTCGCCGCCCGCCGGGGCGGCCGGACCGGACCTGCCGCGTACCGGCTTCGAGACCAGCGAGGGCGCCCGCTGGACCACTCAGCCGGAGGAGCAGGACTTCCTCGCGGCCGTGGAACGGGCGAGCGACCGCGTCCGTACGGACCGGATCGGCATCACCGCGCAGGGCCGCCCGCTCCAGCTCGTACGCATCGGCGCACCTGCCCCGAAGAGCGCGGCCGACGTGCGACGCGGCAACGCGGTGCTGCTGATCTGCTCACAGCACGGCGACGAGCCGTCCGGGCGCGAGGCGTGCCTGTCCACCGTCCGCGATCTCGCCTTCGCCGGGGACCGGGCCACCCGGCGCTTCCTGGAACGCACGAGCGTGCTGGTCGTGCCGACCGCCAACCCGGACGGCCGGGCCGCCGACACCCGCGGCAACTCCGGCGGCGTGGACATCAACCGCGACCACCTCGCCCTGAAGACCGCCGAAGCCCGGGCGCTGGCCGCCGTGCAGCGCGACTACCGCCCGGACGTCGTCTACGACCTGCACGAGTACGGGCCCACCGTGCCGTATTACATGAAGGACCTGCTGTCCCTGTGGCCCCGCAACCTCAACACCGCCCGCGCGGTACACCGGGAGTCCACCGTCCTGTCCGAGAAGTATGTCCGCCCGGAAGCCGCCGGCGCCGGTTTCAGCACCGGCATCTACGGCATCTGGACCGACCCGGTGACCGGCGACCCGGTCAAGCAGGTGGCCGGCGACGGTCAGGAACGCATTCTGCGCAACACCGCCGGGGTCAAGAATTCCGTCGGGCTGCTCGTGGAGACCCGGACCGACGCGCTGACCGACGCCGAGAAGGCCGACCCCGCGCTGAACAACCGCCGCCGGGTCACCTCGCACCAGGCCGCACTGAACGGCTTGTTCGATTACGTGGGCGAGCGCAGGGGCCGGATCGAGTCCGCCACGACCCGCGCCCGGCTGGCCGGTTACGCCGACCGGGGCCCTGTCTACCTCGGCGGCGCCGACAACGAACCGCCCGCCGCCGAAAAGGTGCTGACCGACCCGCCGTGCGCCTACCGCCTCGACGCACGGCAGTACACCGAGGTCAAGGACGAACTCGCGCTGCACGGTGTGTCGTCGCACCGGACCGCGCGGGGTGGAGCCGTCGTGCCGCTCCGCCAGCCGCTGCGCGCCCTCGTTCCGCTGCTGCTGGACGGCCGGGCCGAATATCACCTTACGGCCGCGACTCCGCTCAAGGGCTGCTGAACGCGTCCCACCGTGTGGTAGGGGGTAACGGGTAGGGAAAAACTGGCCGATTGAAAGGTCGACACGTGTCGGAAACAGACAAGGACACGGGCGGCGGGGGAGGTGCGCCGGTCGAAGCCGAGCTTCCCGGCGCACCACACCGCACCGGCCCTCCGCAGACCGACCGCGTGGTCTTCGGCGTCACGGCGCTGCTCACCCTCGCCTTCATCGTCTGGGGCGCCACCTCCACCGAGTCGCTCAAGAGCGCCTCGACGACGATGCTGGACTGGATCATCAAGAACGGCGGCTGGGCCTTCGTGCTCTCCGCCTCCGGCTTCGTGGTCTTCGCCATCTGGCTGGCCGTGAGCAAGTACGGACGGATCACGCTGGGGAAGGAGGGGGAGCAGCCGGAGTTCCGTACGGTCTCCTGGGTCGCGATGATGTTCAGCGCGGGCATGGGCATCGGCCTGATGTTCTACGGCGTCAGCGAGCCGCTGGGGCACTTCACCGCGCCGCCCCCGGGCACCGACCCCGAGGACGCCGCGCAGGCCATGGACACCGCGCTGGCCACCACGCTGTTCCACTGGACCCTGCACCCGTGGGCGATCTACGCGGTCGTGGGGCTGGCCATCGCGTACAGCTGCTTCCGGCGGGGGAGAAGGCAGACCATAAGCGCGGTGTTCACCCCGCTGATCGGCGAGCGGCGCGCCAACGGCTGGGGCGGGCAGGTCATCGACATCCTCGCCATCTTCGCCACCCTCTTCGGCTCCGCCGCTTCCCTGGGGCTCGGCGCGCTCCAGATCGGCAGCGGGATCAAGGTGCTCGGCTGGATGGACAGCGTCAGCACCACCCTGCTGGTCGTCGTCATCGCCGTACTGACCGTCGCCTTCGTCCTGTCGGCGGTCTCCGGCATCGCCCGCGGCGTCCAGACGCTGTCCAACATCAACATGGTGCTGGCGCTGATCCTGGCCGTCTTCGTGTTCGTCGTCGGACCGACCATCCTCATCCTGAACATGCTGCCGACCTCCATCGGCACCTTCATCGGCGAGCTGCCGCAGCTGGCCGGCCGGACGGAGGCCGGCAGCGGGGACAAGGTCGGTGAATGGCTGCGCGGCTGGACGGTCTTCTACTGGGCGTGGTGGATCTCCTGGACGCCCTTCGTGGGCATGTTCATCGCCCGGATCAGCCGCGGGCGCACCATCCGGCAGTTCATCGGCGGGGTGATCCTGGTGCCGAGCGTGGTGAGCCTGCTGTGGTTCGCGGTGTTCGGCAGCACGGCGATGCACCTCCAGGACGGCAAGAAGCTCTCCGGCGAGACCACGCCCGAGGGGCAGCTCTTCGACGTGCTGCACCAGTACCCGGTGGCCACCGTCACCAGCCTCCTGGTCATGGTCCTCGTCGGTATCTTCTTCGTCTCCGGCGCGGACGCCGCGTCCATCGTGATGGGCACGCTCTCCCAGAAGGGCTCCTTCGAACCGACCCGGCTCGTGGTGGTCTTCTGGGGCGTGGTCACCGGTGCGGTCGCCGCGATCATGCTGCTGATCGGCGGCGGCTCGGACGACGCGCTCACCGGACTGCGGGACTTGACGATCCTGGTCGCGGCGCCCTTCACCCTGGTGATGCTCGCGATGTGCTGGGCGCTGATGAAGGACCTGCGCCACGACCCGCTGATCGTCCGCGGGCAGAAGGGCGAGGAGGTCGTCGGACTGGCCGTCATCGCGGGCCACGAGCGGTACGACGGCGACTTCGAGATCCGTATCGGGCCGGGCAACGGAAACGACGCCGGCACGCCCGGTACATCTGGTACGTCCGGTACCTCTGCCACGGCCGGTGCGGCCGCCCCGGCCACCGAGGAGGGCAAGCCGTAGCACCGGCCGCGCGGAAGTGAGATCCAGGGGAGGGCCGGCGGGCGACCGGCCCTCCCCTCATGCCGTCCCGCCGCCGCCCGCCAGGCGTACCACCTCGGCCGCGCATCCCCACGCCACCGTCACGCCCGCCCCGCCGTGCCCGTAGTTGTGCACGCACAGCGCACCGCCCGGCAGCCGCTCCACCTCCAGCCGTACGGCGGTACGCGCCGGGCGCAGGCCGACCCGGTGCGCCAGGACGCGCGCGTGCGCCAGTTTCGGGTGGACGCGCGCGCAGCGCTCCACGATCGCCCGGGCGGTCGCCGGGTCCGGCTCCCGCGACCAGGCGCCCTCGCACGCCGTGCCGCCGAGCACCACCCCGTACGGCTGCGGCAGGATGTACGTCGTGGTCTCGGCGTGCCCGTCGGCCGAGCCGAACCACTCCTCGATGCCCGGGTTCTCCGCGATCACCAGCTGCCCCTGCACCGGCTGGACCGCCACGTCCGGGACCAGCTCGCGGGCGCCCAGCCCGGAGCAGTTGACGACCGTGCCGGCCTCCCGCCCCGCCTCCGCGAGTGAGGTGAACGGCCGCCGCTGCACCGTGCCGCCCGCTTTCGCCAACCGCTGCTCCAGGTACCGCAGGTGGGACGGCATGTCCACCAGCGGGGTGCACGCCCGCCAGCCCGCGTCGTAGCCCGGCGGCAGCTCGTCCGGCGCGGCCCGCCGCAGCCCGGGCACCGCCGCGTGCCAGCCGCCCGGCTCCGCGTCCCCGGCGTCGGCCATCGTGCCGGTCACCAGCCGCACGCCGGTCTCCTCCGGACGCGCCGCCAGTTCGGTGAGCACGTCGAGAGAGCGCAGCGACCAGGCCACGGCCCGCTCCTCCGGCCGTACCCGGTAGGGCCAGCACAGGCCGCCCGCGACGGCGGAAGTGGTGTCCCCGGCCGGGTCGCGGCTGACGACCCGCACCTCGCGTCCGCGCTCCGCCAGCCCGACGGCGGCCGTCAGGCCGGTCACCCCGCCGCCGATCACGATCACATCGCTCGTCGTCATGCCAGGACGCTATCCGGTGCGCTGGCCGGGGGCGACGGGTCCGGCGGGGCATCCGACATCCTGCGGACAACCAGCGGAGATCCGGCGGACATCCTGCGGAGTGCCCGGTGACGGCCCCGTGCCGCCGCCCGGCCGCCACGGGGACGGAACGGCGGCCGCGGGATACGGAACGTCCCCCTCCCCGTGAATTGCCCGTCACCCGGCTCTGAGGGCCGGTTGCGTGGGGATACTCATGACATGTCTGCGCACTACGCGACTTTCGGACTGGCGCCCGCCACGCGCGCCGGAGCGGTACTGTCCAACGGCGCGTACGAAGTCCACCGCGACTTCTGGGACTTCATCGTCGACGGCAGACCCCTCCTGCTGCGCCTGGCCGACCTCGACGCGGTCTCCCCGCTCGCCGCCGACCTGGGGCCGTCCCTGTTCACCGCGCACGTGCGGCGGCTGCTCCTGGAGGAGGACGCGCCGCTCGCCGAGGGGCGCTACGTCCTGTACGGCTGCCCGGAGTGCGAGGGGCTGGAGTGCGGCGCGGTCACCGCCGTCATCGAGCGGGACGGCACGGACGTCGTCTGGCGCGACTTCGCCTGGCAGACGGGCCGGACCGCGGACCTGCGGCGGGACGGCTACCCCGGCATCGGCCCGTTCCGTTTCCACGGCGCGCAGTACCGGGCCGCGCTGGAGCACCTGCTGTCCGACGCCGGTCCGGAGCGCAGTGCCGCGGCCGCCCGGCGGGTCCTGCTGGTCGGTCACCGGGTCGCGCTGCCGGCCCGGCTGGCCGCGGCCCTGCGCGGCATCGGCGTCGGCGCGGAGATCACCATGGACGCGGCGGGCGCCTCGCCGGACGAGTTACGGTCGTACGGAGCGGTGGCCTTCGCCGGCGCGGTGGGGGAGGCCGAACGGGACGCGGTGCGGGCCGCGTTCGTGGCGGCGGGGTCCTCGGCGGTCTTCGTGGACCTGCCGGTGCCGGTCGTCCCGCTGCTCGTCGCCCGTATCGAACAGGCCCTGGACCGCTGTCCGCAGGATCAGCGGCGGCTACTGCGGCTGGCCGCGGTCCGCGGCGAGGTCACGGTCGAGACCGCGGTGCCGTGCCGGCTCGCCGTCACCGCGTACCGCGTGGACCGCCTGTCGCGCACGAGGACGGCGGAACTGTTCGCCGGACAGGTCGAGGCGGGCACGCACCGGCTGGCGGTGGACGCGCGGTCGACGAAGGGGACGGCGTACGTCGTCGCCCGGACGGGCGGGAGCGTGCTGGTCGCGGAGGTGGCGGGGGAGTAGGCGGAAGAGCGGGAAGAGGGAGCAGACCGGGCGGGCGGGGCCGGGTGCGGGCGGCGGGTCTTCGGTACGGGGGCCGGGCGCGCGTTCGCCACGGCTGAATGTGATCTTGACATCCCCGTAACCCGCACGTCCCGATGCGTACCAACGGGACCTTAAGCTGGGTGTCAGCACCGTCGGCCGATGACGCCCCTCGGACACCTTGCGCCGTGCACCCGTCCCGGGCACTCCGCGTGCCCATCCCTTTGCCAGGCAGTACGTCCCGCTCCGTACGGGTACGTACCCATATGCCCGCCCCGCCGTCATCCGTCGAACAAGGAGGCCCATGCCCCGCGCGCCGCGCGCCGTGCCCACCTGGCTCGCCCACCCCCTGCGCTGGCAGCGGCTGCCCGTCCCCTGGGCCGCCGTGGTACGCGGCGCGCTGTGCGCGGGCCCGCTGCTCGCCGCGGGCGTGGCCACCGGCCACCCGGCGGCCGGTGTGCTGGCCGGCCTCGGCTCCATGCTCGCGGGCGTCAACGACCGCCCCGGCACCCGCCGCCGCGGCATCGTGCACATCGGCCTGCCCGCCCTCGCGTCGTCGTTCGGCATGCTGATGGGCGCCACGCTGCAGACCGTCGGCGCGGGCTGGTGGGTGGTCCCCGCACTGTTCGCCGTGGGCTTCGTCTCGGGCGCGGGCAGCGTCGCCGGGCCGGTGCGGTCCAACGCGGGCATGCAGATGCTGGCCAGCACCATCCTCGGCGCGGGCATGCCGCTGGCCGGCGCGCCCTGGCTCAAGGCCCTCTACCTCCTGGCCGGCTGCCTGTGGCTGCTCCTGCTGCGCCTGGTGTTCCACCCGCCCCGCCCGGCCGGCGGAGCGCTCAGCGGCGAGCGGGCGGCCGTCGCCACCGTCTTCGACGCGCTCGCGGACGCGCTGGAAGCCGTCGGCGGGCCGGGCGCAGAAGCGGCCCGGCGCCGCCTCACCGCCGCCCTCGACCGCGCCGACGAGGCGCTGCGGCTGCGCCGTCTGCTGCGCCGCCGCTCCCGCGCGGACGAACGGCTGCTCGCCGAGCGGCTGGCCGCCGGCACCGCGCTGTGCGAGGCCAGCGTCGCGCTGCTCTGGGAGGCCCAGCCACTGCCCGACCGGGTCGCCGAAGGCCCGCGCCGGTTCGCCGAAGCGCTGCGCACCGGCCGCCCGCCGGGCCGGCTCTCCGCCCCGGAGACCAGCTCCCCGGCGCGCGGCGCCTTCGACCGCGCGCTCCTGGACGCCGCGGTGGTCTTCGACCGTACGGAACCGGTGGACGCCGCCGGGGCCGACGGCGGACCCGCGGCGATCTCCGGAGCCGTACCGGTCCGTACGGTGGCGGGGGACGAACGCGGGACGGCTGCTGCGGAACCGGCCGCTTCCGGTACGGCCCGTTCAGGGCACGACACCTCCGGGACGGATGCCTCCGGGATGGTCCGTTCGGAATCGGCCACCTTCGAGGCGGCCCGCTCGGAACCGGCCGCTTCCGGTACGGCCCGTCCGGAATCTTCCGGGACTGCCCATACGGGGCCTGACGCCTCCGGACCTCCCGCGGCAACCACCCGGGGCCCCGGGGCCACATCCCACCGCCCGCCGCCCGGCCGCCGCCCCTCCCCGCTCAGCCGGCTGATCGCGCTGATCGCCCCGCCCGCCCGGCGCGGCCGGGGGCTTCTCGGCCCGGCGGGCCGAGACTACGGTCTGCGGGTCGGCCTGTGCATCGCCGTGAGCGCGGCGGTGGCCCTCGCGCTGCGGGCCGAGCACTGGTACTGGCTGCCCGCCACCGTCACCTTCCTCGTCAAGCCCGACCTGGGTCCGCTCTTCTCCCGTACGGTGAACCGTTTCGCCGGCACCGTCGCGGGCGTCCTGGTCTTCGCGGCGGCGGGCGCGCTGCTGCACGGCTGGTGGTGGCCCGCGCTCATCGCCGGCGCGGGCGGCGCGCTGCTGCCGTTCGCCACCCGCCACTTCGCGTTGCAAACCGTCGCGATCACCCTGATGGTGCTGTCGTTCGTGCACGTCAGCGGTGATCCGCAGGCCGCGCTGGAGCGGATCGTGGACACCTCGGCCGCCTGCGGCATCGTGCTCGTCGTCGGCCACCTGCCGCGGCTGGCCGACCCGCGCCGCCGTGTCGGCCACCGGGTCACCGCCGCGCTGCGCGCCACCGGCGCATACCTGGCCGAGGTGCTCAGGACCGAGCCGGGGCACGACCGGGGCGAGCGGCTGGTGCTGCGCCGAGAGGCCTACCGGGCGCTGGGCGAGGCCCGCGCGGCGGCCGAGACCGCGGCCGCCGAACTCGTCGCGGCGCGCGGCCGCAACCCCGACTGGCTCACGGTCGTCACCACCGCCGAACGCATCGTCGACGCGGCGACGGCCTGTGCCGTACGGCTCGACCACGGCGCCCGCCGCCCCACCCCGCAGGAGGCGCGCCGGCTGTCCGAGGCGCTCACCGCGATGGCGGACGCACTGGAGGACCCGGGCCGGCCGGGGCCGCCCGCGCTCGCGGCGCAGATCCCGCCCGTACCGGGCTGCGCGACGCTCACGGACGTGGCCGCCGAGCTGGAACGGATGCGCGGCTTCGCGGGCGCGGCCTGACCCGGCCCGCGGCGGGTAGGCGGAGCCTGAGCACACACCCGCCGGTGCGGCCGCCGCCGGCCGCCACCCGCTTGGCACACCGGGCAGGACGACGGCGCCGGGCCGGTGCGGTACTGGAGGAGCCGGGCGGCACCGCCACGGCGCCACCGAACGACCGATTCCAGCGTGAGCCGGGAGCCAGCATGGGTGACATGTCCGAGAACCGCCCCGAACGGGAACGCAGGGCGCAGCGCGCGGCGCGGGAGAGTGCCCCCGCCGCCCCGGACCGCAGTGCCGGGGAGGCCGCCGGCGTCGGGGAGAGTTACGTATCGCAGGAAGACGGCCGCTGGGTCAGCCATGTAGGACGAGGTGCCGACCGCAGCAGCCCGGGGACCGGAAAGCGCCGCAAGGGCCCGGGCCCGGTACCGCGCGAGGACGCGCCCGAGTGACCTGGGCACCCGTGGGACCGGGGCCGGCCTGAGCCGGCCCCGGCCGCCTTCGGGTCAGCGCCCGCCGCTCTCCTTGCCCAGCAGGCCCGCGCGGCGCAGCGCGTCGGCCATGGCGCCGTTCGCCGGGGCAGCGTCGCGGGAGCCGCCACGGCGGTCACCGCCCTGGCGCTGCCTCGGGGTGCCGCCGCGCCGCTGGTCACCGCGGCCGTCCCGGTCGCCGCGCCGGCCCTCGCGCGGCCCGCTCGCGCGCTGTCCGCCGTCGGCCGGGCCGCCGCCCTTGCCGGGCTCGTCGTCCAGGCGCAGCGTCAGCGAGATCCGCTTGCGCGGGATGTCGACGTCCAGCACCTTCACGCGCACGATGTCGCCCGGCTTGACGACGTCGCGCGGGTCCTTGACGAAGGTCTTGGACATGGCGGAGACGTGCACCAGGCCGTCCTGGTGGACACCGATGTCGACGAATGCCCCGAAGGCGGCGACGTTGGTGACCACGCCCTCCAGGAGCATCCCGGCCTGCAGGTCGCCGATCTTCTCCACGCCCTCCTTGAAGGTGGCCGTCCTGAAGACCGGACGCGGGTCGCGGCCCGGCTTCTCCAGTTCCTGGAGGATGTCGGTGACGGTCGGCAGGCCGAAGGAGTCGTCGACGAAGTCGGCCGGCTTCAGGGAGCGCAGCACCACCGTGTTGCCGATCAGCGACGACACCTCGCCGCCCGCCGTCTTCACCATCCGGCGCACCACCGGGTACGCCTCCGGGTGCACGCTGGAGGCGTCCAGCGGGTCCTCGCCGTCGCGGATGCGCAGGAAGCCCGCGCACTGCTCGTACGCCTTCGGGCCGAGGCGTGCCACGTCCTTGAGGGCCTTGCGGGCGCGGAAGGGGCCGTTGGCGTCGCGGTGCGCGACGATGTTCTCGGCCAGCCCGGAGCTGATGCCGGACACCCGTGACAGCAGTGGTGCGGACGCGGTGTTGACGTCCACGCCGACGCCGTTGACGCAGTCCTCGACCACTGCGTCCAGCGAACGCGACAGCTTCACCTCGGACAGGTCGTGCTGGTACTGGCCGACCCCGATCGACTTCGGATCGATCTTGACCAGTTCGGCCAGTGGGTCCTGGAGGCGGCGTGCGATCGAGACGGCCCCGCGCAGCGACACGTCCAGCTCCGGCAGCTCCTGCGAGGCGAAGGCGGAGGCGGAGTACACCGACGCGCCCGCCTCGGAGACCATCACCTTGGTCAGCTTCAGCTCGGGCTGCGCCGCGATCAGGTCGGCGGCCAGCTTGTCCGTCTCGCGGGACGCGGTGCCGTTGCCGATGGCGATCAGCTCGACGCCGTGCTCCTTGGCCAGCCGCGCCAGCGTGGCCAGCGACTGGTCCCACTTCTGCTGCGGCACGTGCGGGTAGATCGTCTCCGTGGCGGCCACCTTGCCGGTCGCGTCCACGACGGCGACCTTCACGCCCGTACGGAAGCCGGGGTCCAGGCCCATCGTCGCGCGGGTGCCGGCCGGCGCCGCCAGCAGCAGATCGCGCAGGTTGGACGCGAAGACCCGTACCGCCTCGTCCTCGGCGGACTGCCGCAGCCGCAGCCGCAGGTCGATGCCGAGGTGGACCAGGACGCGGGTGCGCCAGGCCCAGCGGACGGTGTCCTTGAGCCACTTGTCGGCCGGCCGGCCGCGGTCGGCGATCCCGAACTTCGCGGCGATGGACTGCTCGTACGACGTGGTGCCCTCGACCGGCTCGGTCTCCGGCTCCAGCGCGAGGTCGAGGATCTCCTCCTTCTCGCCGCGCAGCATCGCCAGGATCCGGTGCGACGGCAGCGCGGTGAACGGCTCCGCGAAGTCGAAGTAGTCGGCGAACTTCGCGCCCGCCTCCTCCTTGCCCGCGCGGACCTTCGCGGCCACCCGGCCCCGCGACCACATGCGCTCGCGCAACTCGCCGATCAGGTCGGCGTCCTCGCTGAACCGCTCGGTCAGGATGGCCCGCGCGCCCTCCAGGGCGGCGGCCGGATCGGCGATGCCCTTGTCCGCGTCCACGAACGCCGCCGCGGCCGCCGCGGGCTCCACCGACGGGTCGCTCAGCAGCCCGTCCGCCAGCGGTTCCAGGCCCGCCTCGCGCGCGATCTGCGCCTTGGTACGCCGCTTGGGCTTGTACGGCAGGTAGATGTCCTCCAAGCGGGCCTTGGACTCCGCGCCGCGGATCTGCGCCTCCAGCGCGGCGTCCAGCTTGCCCTGCGACCGGACGGATTCCAGGATCGCGGTACGCCGCTCCTCCAGCTCCCGCAGGTAGCGCAGCCGCTCCTCCAACGCGCGCAACTGCGCGTCGTCGAGCATCTCGGTCGCTTCCTTGCGGTACCGGGCGATGAAGGGCACGGTCGAGCCGCCGTCGAGCAGTTCGACCGCGGCCTTCACCTGCCGCTCCTTGACGCCGAGCTCGTCGGCGATCCTCGCTTCGATGGATCCGATGGTCCCGGACGCCCCGTTGGCCTCGGTGGATGCCGTCACGTTGTTTCCTGCCCCGCCTTCCAGCGTTTGCTTGAGCCTGCATTGTGCAGGTTGGCGGGCCGCACTGTCGCGCGACCCGGGCGGCTGCGGCCAGGTGTGAGAAGCCGCACGCGCGAGGGAGCGTTCCGTACGGGGCAGGTGCGGGCGCGTGGGGCGGGCGGGGTGGGAGGTGCCGGGCGCCGGGGGCGGTGGGCCGCCCGGAAGGGGTCGGCGGCCGGGCGTGTCAGCGGGCCCGCTCCGGTCCGCTCCGGCCCTCAGCCGTCGGTACGGCGCAGTACCAGACTGACGAATCCCCAGCTGTCCCGGTAGTCGCGCAGCCACTCCGTACGGTGGGTGTCGGCCGCCGCGAGCGCTTCGGTACGGTCGGGTCCGTCGGGCTGGTCCAGGGCCCACGAGGCCAGCGATCCCGTCCAGGACCACTCGTAGTCGTCCAGTTCGCGGCGGGTGCTGATATGCCCGTGGACGGGGGTCCACCCGTCGGCGGCGACGCGTTCCAGGGTGGTCGGCAGGTCGGCGAAGTCCCCGAGCATCCCGACGGCTTCCCCGGACGGCGTGCGCTCCCAGAACCCGTCGCCGACCAGGACCCGTCCGCCGGGGGACAGGTGCCCGCGCGCCGCGGCCAGCGTGGGCAGCAGGCCGCCGAAGGCGTGCGCGGCCCCGACGCTGAGCACCAGCCCGAACGGGTGCGGGGAACGGAAGTCCGTGACGTCCTCCCGGTGCAGGACGAGACGGTCCGCGACACCCTGCCCGGCGGCGGCCGTACGGGCGCGCGCCAGGGACTCCGCGCAGACGTCCACACCTTCGGCCCGCACCCCCGGACACCGGGCCAGCGCGCGCAGCAGCCATTCCCCGCCCCCGCAGCCGAGGTCGAGCACGCGCTCGTCGCCGCACGGCAGGGCGTGTTCCAGGAGCCGCCGCACCGAGCCGTCGTCGAGCGGCGCCGCGATCGGGTGGCCGGTGTGGGCGATCCGGGAGATCCGTCGACGGTCCATCGGCGCAGCCTGGCAGCGGCGGCCCGTCCCGCGCACCTGCATTTCTCCGTACGCGGGAGGCCGCACGGGCGTACGGCGGGGCGGGTCAACTGCCGCGCCGTTCCCGCGAGTCCGGGCCTCCCGTGCCGGTCCTGCGGGCCGGGCCGAACGGATCGGCGCGCGCCCGACGGCTCAGCGCTTGCCGAGCAGCTCCTTGGGGAACGCGCCCGCCGCCACCGCGGCCTGCGTGAAGCCGGTGGCCAGTTCGGTGAGCCGGGCCACGTCCGCCGCGCCCAGGTGCTCGTACGGCGCCAGGTCCAGCCGGTCCGTGGTGTCCTCCACGTCCGCGCGCAGCTTGGTGCCCGCCTCGGTCAGGGCGCCCGCCGCGTCCAGGATGCCGCGTTCGCGCAGCCCCTCCTCGGCGGCCTCCCACTCCTCCAGGGACCAGCCGCGGGTCGCCAGGATCCACGAGCGGTCCGCGCCGCGGTCGGTGGCGGTGTGGGTGACCAGCGCCTCCAGGCCGTTCAGCCCGGCGTCCAGCAGCGCCACCAGGTGGCCGTCGCCGCGGTGCTCGCGCAGCAGCGTCGCCGCGTGCCAGTAGGCCAGGTGCGGGGCCTCGGGGACCGGCAGGTCGGCGTGCGAGGCGTACAGCGGCCGGGCGTGCCGGGTGCAGCCCTCGGTGGCGCGCAGCGCCAGCCGGGCCGCCTCGGCCATCTCCGGCGACTCCACCGCGGCGTCGCCGAGCAGCCGCCGCAGGGTGCTGTCGACCGCCCGCAGCCGCGCGGCCAGCACGTCCTCGGGCGAGACGACGGACCAGACCTGCGGTATGTGCCGGGCGACCAGGTCGTACTTGAAGTTGTAGAAGGCCGCGGTGACGGTGCCGGGGCCCACCGCGCCCATGGCCGCGGCGCGGCCGGCGAAGTAGGCGGCGCTGCGGTCCTCGACGCCGAGTGCGGCGAGTTCGGCCGGGAGGTCCGGGGAGAAGTAGACGGTCGAGTGCAGCGGGTTGACGACGTGGTGACAACGTCGGCCGGCGCGCTCCGGGAGCGAGGTCGTGGAGGTCATGCCCGCAGGTTACCGACCCGTTGGTATGGAGGGGAGGGCAGGCCCGCGGCGAGCCGGTCCCCGGCCGTATGCGGCGACGGTCGGGGCGTGCCCGGCGCCCCGCCGATGACCGTGTCCGTCGCCCGCCGATGGCCGTAAAGGTGGGTTATTCGTCATTGCCGCCATCGGGCGCGCCCGCCCAGGATGGTCGCCATGGAACAGCGCGACGTGCTGGTCGTCCTCTTCGAGGGCGTGCAGAGCCTCGATGTCACCGGCCCCCTGGAGGTTTTCACGGGAGCCGCCCTGCGTGCCCCCGGCGCGTACCCGGTCCGTACCGCCTCGCTCGACGGCGCCCCGGTCCGTACGTCCAGCGGGCTGACCGTCACCCCCGACCTCCGGCTGGCCGACGCCGGGCCGCCGCACACCATCCTCGTGCCCGGCGGACGGGGCACCCGGACACCCGACCCGCGCCTCGTCGACTGGCTGCGCGCGAACGCGCCGCGGGCCCGGCGCAAGGTCGCGGTCTGCACCGGGGCGTTCCTGCTCGCCGCCGCCGGGCTGCTCGACGGGCGCCGGGCGACCACCCACTGGACCCGCTGCGACGCGCTCGCCGCGGCGTTCCCCGCCGTACGGGTCGACCCGGAGCCGATCTACGTACGGGACGGCGACGTGGCGACCTCGGCGGGCGTCACGGCGGGCATCGACCTCGCGCTGGCACTGGTGGAGGAGGACCTCGGCCGCGACCTCGCGCTGGACATCGCCCGCCACCTGGTCGTCTTCCTGCGCAGGCCCGGTAACCAGACGCAGTTCAGCGCCCAGCTCGCCGCCCAGACGGCGGACCGGCGCCCGCTGCGCGACGTCCAGCAGTGGATCACCGAGAACCCGGCGGCCGACCTGTCCGTCGAGACGCTCGCCGACCGCGCGGGCCTGTCACCCCGGCACTTCGCCCGCGCGTTCCGCGCCGAGGTCGGCATGACGCCCGGCCGCTACGTCGACCGGATCCGGCTGGAGGCCGCCCGCCGCCTCCTGGAGGACACCACCGACGGCATCGAGGGCATCTCCCGCCGCTGCGGCTACGGCACCCCGGAAGCGATGCGCCGCGCCTTCACCCGCACGCTGGGCGCCGCCCCCGCCGAATACCGCCGCCGCTTCCGGCCCGCCTCCCCGCCGCCGTTCTCCTGACCGGCCGCCCACCCTGCCCGTCACCGCGCCGCACCACCGAAAGGCACACCATGCAGATCGCCATCCTCCTTTACGACCGCTTCACCGCCCTGGACGCCGTCGGCCCGTACGACACCCTCAGCCGCCTCCCGGGCGCCGAGACCGTCTTCGTCGCCGGGCGCACCGGAGAACACCGCAACGACAACGGCACCCTCGCCCTGACCGCCGACGCCGTCCTGTCCGAGGTCACCGCCCCGGACGTGCTCGTCGTACCCGGCGGCCCCGGCCAGGCCGCGCTGATGGACGACGGCCCGCTGCACGACTGGATCCGCGCCGTGGACACCCGCACCATCTGGACGACCTCCGTCTGCACCGGCTCGCTGATCCTCGCCGCCGCCGGGCTCCTCAAGGGCCGCCGCGCCACCTCGCACTGGCTCGCCCTGGAACAGCTCCCGTCCCACGGCGCCGAACCGACCGGCGAGCGCGTCGTCTTCGACGGCAAGTACGTGACCGCCGCCGGTGTGTCCTCCGGCATCGACATGGGTCTCGCGCTGGCGGGCCGGATCGCCGGCGACATCCGAGCGCAGACCATCCAGCTCGGCATCGAGTACGACCCGCAGCCGCCGTACGACGCGGGATCGCCGGAGAAGGCCCCGGCCGGGATCACGGCGGCGATGCGGGCCCGGAGCCGGTTCGTCCTGGAGGGGTGATACCTGGCGGCGACCGAGCCGTACAGCCGCTACGTCGGCTCCGGCCCGCCGCCCTCCAGCTCCTCCTGCCACAGCAGCTCCGTCAACCGGGCGACCCCGGCGGCCAGATGACGCCGGTACGTCGTCATCGGCAGGCGCAGCAGCTCCGCGGCGCGCGCCTGGGTGC
The DNA here is from genome assembly GCF_055573595.1 of Streptomyces sp. NPDC030165. NCBI lineage: Bacteria > Bacillati > Actinomycetota > Actinomycetes > Kitasatosporales > Streptomycetaceae > Streptomyces > Streptomyces sp. NPDC030165. The sequence goes on from NZ_JBVIBD010000003.1 coordinate 46,581, forward strand.
CGGCCGGGCGCAGATACGTGTGGTGCAGCACCCGGAAGGCCCAGCGGTCCTGCGGTGACGCCTCCAGTGCCGCCGCGGCCGCGCGGACCGCTTCCCGCAGCGCCGCCACCCGCTCCTTCGGAGCCGTCCCGCCCGCCGGGTCCGCCGCGCACCGCCCGGCCACCAGACGCGTCTCCAGCAGCGGTGAGTCCCGCAGCCCGTCCGGCCGTACGAGCTGCCGCAGCGCGTCCCGCACGGCCGCCGCGAAGGCCTCCCGGTCCAGCACTCGCAAGGGGACCGACATGACGGGCGGGCCCACGGTGAACGGGTCCTCGGCCCGTTCCCGCTCGGTCAGCATTGCCAGCCACGCCAGCCCCGGCACCCGCCGCCAGTCGTGCACGAACATCCCGAACCGGCGCCCGCCGGAGGTGAAGTCCGCCGCGGGCAGCCGGGCGAAGTCCACGTACGCGCAGCACGGCTCCCAGAACTCCGGGTCGGCGAACGGCAGCAGCGTCACGGCGGGCCGGTGACCGGTGAGGCAGTGGTGCGTCAGACGCAGTGTGATCAGCCTCTGCACGGGGGAGACGGTCTGGTACTCGTCGCGGCTCATCCAGAACCGGACCAGCAACGCCGTCTCCCCGCCCCGCAGTTCACCGTGCGCGTCCAGCCAGCGGCAGGCCGCCCGTACCGCCGGATCGTCCGGCGCGCCCGGCGGGGGAGCGCCGCCCAGCTCGATCAGTGTGTAGAAGCCGGCCGTCACCCCGTCCGGTCCGCGCACGGTGTACGTCGCCGCCTCCGGGCACCGCGACCAGTCGTGCACCAGCCGCGCCGCCTCGATCCCCTCGTGGATCGCGGCGACCGTGCACGCTTCCACCAGCTCGCCGCCGGTCACCGGCCCCGGCGAGACGGTCAGCCGGTCCAGCCGGGCCGCGCCCGCCGCACCGCGCGCCACCGGCTCCAGCAGCGGCCCGACCACCGGACTGTCCCGGTGCAGGTACGCGAAGTCCGCGAGCACCGCCCGCTGCCGCCCCCGGTCGTCCTCCTGGGTGAACAGCCGCTGGTAGTACGCGCTCGCCCGGCGGTGCAGTGCCACCCTGCGCTCCGGGTCGCGCCGGCGCAGCTCCGCGTCCAGCGCGTCCCGCACCAGGTCGTGCGGGCACACCCCGCGGGCCCCGCTCTCCATGGCGGACAGCCCGCACAGCCAGTCGAAGTACGGCCCGGCGTCGGCCACGTCCAGCAGCGCGGCCAGCAGCGGCTCCGTCGTCGAGAGCACCTGCGAGGACGCCTCCAGCGCGGTCCGGTGCAGCGGCGTGGGCACCGCTTCCAGCAGGCTGGCCAGCAAACCCCGTACGACCTGCGGCGACGGCTCGGGCCCGGCCGCCTCCCCGCCGAGCGCGGCGACGTCCGCCACCAGCGCGAGCGCCAGCGGATACCCGCGGGTGAAGGCCAGTCCCTGCTCCTGCACGGCGGGCGGCACGCCGCGCCGGGTGAGCAGCTCCCGGCTGTCCGCCTCGTCCAGCGGGCCGAGCGGCAGCAGGCGCAGCAGCCCCTGCCAGGCCGGATCCAGGCGCCAGGACAGCGGCGGCGCCGTACGGCAGGCCAGCGCGACCACCGCGTCGGCGGGCAGCCGGGGCAGCAGCTCGCGGTGCACGGCCTCGCCCGCCGCCCGCGCGTCGTCCAGGCCGTCGATGAGCAGCACCAGGTCCGGCCGGTCCGGGATGCGCTCCGCCAGCTCCTCCTCGCAGGAGCGCACTCCGGACGCCTCCAGCCGTACGGCGGGCCGCCCGGCGCGCCCGGCGAGCTGCGCGAAGTGGTGCAGCAGGGTGGTCTTCCCGATGCCGCCGGGACCGTGCACGTACACCACCGCGCCGCGGCCGGCGGCCAGCAGCTCGCGGAAGACGGCCGCCTCACCGCGGCGGCCGACGAAGTCCTCTTCGCGCGCCGTCGCGAGCCGGTCGCCCAACCGGTCGGTCACCCGTCAAGTATGTCGCCGAGGCGGCCGGAACGGACCCGCATCGGACGGGAAACGGACACCCGCCGGTCTGCTTTCCGGGCGGCGGCCGCCCGTAGCTTTCCGGTGTCGGTCCATCCGGCGACTCAAGGGGGGCAGAACGGATGAACCGCAGGATCACCACCGCCGTGGGCACCGTGTGCGCAGGGGCCGCGGCCGCGCAGTTCCACTGCGGCACGCTGCACCCGGAGGCCGGCGCTGCGTGCAGCAGTCCGCCCAGCACACGGTGCGGGCGGACGGCAAGGCCACCGGCCAAGGTGCCAAGTTCAAGCTCCAGTACCAGGACGCGACCGTACCGGGCACCGGCTCGCCCGGCCTGGCCACCGCGTACGGCGCGGAACTGCGCGACACCTGGGCCGGCCGGCCCGGCGCGGGCGACTGCACCGCCTGCGCCACCGACAACGGCACGGTCGGCACGAACGTGCGTCCGACGCTGAAGGCGGGGTGGGACGACCCGTCTGCCCGTGGCCCGTATCACCGGGCCGTCCAGGTGAAACGCGGCGTCCGGCGTTCGAGGAAAGCGGCGACACCCTCCGCGGTGTCGCCGCTCTCTCCCGCCTGCGCCTCCCAGTGGGCCACCCGCTCCGCGTCGGCGGGACCGTCCGCGAACTCCTTCGCCGCGGCCTGCGTCAGCTGCGACCGGCTCGCCAGTACGGCCGTGAAGGCCGCCACCCGCTTGTCCAGCTCGCCCTCGGGCAGCACCTCGTCCAGCAGTCCGGTCCGCAGCGCCCGCGCACAGTCGATCAACTCGCCCGAGAACAGCAGGTACTTGGCGGCCGAGGGGCCCACCAGGCGCACCAGCCGCCGGGTGGCGGAGGCCGGGTAGACGATCCCCAGCTTCGCGGGCGTCACCCCGAACAGGGCGCCCTCCTCCGCGAACCGCAGGTCGCACGCCGCCGCCAGCTGGCAGCCGCCGCCCACGCAGTACCCGCGTACCGCCGCGAGCGTCGGCTTCGGGAACGCCGCGAGCGCCTCCTCGGCAGCCGTCGCCAGCCCCTTCTCCGCCCCCGCCGACCCGCGCAGTGACCCGATGTCCGCACCGGCGCAGAAGGTGTCGCCCGCCCCGGTCAGCACCAGCACCCGTACGGCACGGTCCGCCGCCAGCCGTTCCAGCAGCGGCGGCAGTTGCCCCCACATCCCCGTCGTCATGGCGTTGCGCTTGGCGGGGTGGCTGAGGGTGACGGTCGCTGTGCTGCCGCTGACGTGCGTGACGATGCCCGGTTCCATGCCCCGGATGGTAGGACGGCCGGCGTCCGGACCGCCGGGCGGCCGATATCGGGAAGACCGCTCCACGGCGGTCCGGCTACGATCGGCGGCCTGATGTCTTCCTCCGCCGCCACCCTCGTAGTCAAGTCCCTCGCCGCCGGCCACGGCGAGCGCGTCCTGTTCTCCGGCCTCGACCTCGTGGTCGCGCCAGGGGACGTCGTCGGCCTGGTCGGTGCCAACGGCGCCGGCAAGTCCACGCTGCTGCGCCTGCTGGCCGGGCTGGACACCCCGGAGGAGGGCCGGCTGGCCCTCAGCCCGCCCACCGCCACCGTCGGCCACCTCCCGCAGGAGCCCGACCGCCGCCCCGGAGAGTCGGTACGCGCCTTCCTGGCCCGCCGCACCGGCGTCACCGCCGCCCAGGCCGCCCTGGACGCCGCCACCGAGGCCCTGGTCGAGGAACGGCCCGGCGCCGACGACGCGTACGCCACCGCCCTGGAGCGCTGGCTCTCCCTCGGCGCCGCCGACCTCGACGAACGCGCCGAGGAGACGGCCGGCCAGCTCGGCCTCGCGATCGGCCTCGACCAGCCGATGACCTCCCTGTCCGGCGGCCAGGCCGCCCGCGCCTCCCTCGCCTCGCTGCTGCTCTCCCGTTACGACGTCTTCCTGCTGGACGAGCCCACCAACGACCTCGACCTGGACGGCCTGGCCCGGCTGGAGGAGTTCGTCACCGGCCTGCGCGCCGGCACGGTCCTGGTCAGCCACGACCGCGAGTTCCTGACCCGCACGGTCAGCCGCGTCGTCGAACTGGACCTCGCCCAGCAGCAGGTCAACACCTTCGGCGGCGGCTACACCGCGTATCTGGAGGAGCGCGAGCGGGCCCGGCGCCACGCCCGCGAGGAGTACGAGGAGTACGCGGACACCAGGGCGGCCCTCGAAACGCGCGCCCGCACCCAGCGCAACTGGATGGAGAAGGGCGTCAAGAACGCCCGGCGCAAGGCCACCGACAACGACAAGATCGGCCGCAAGTTCCGCACGGAGTCCACCGAGAAGCAGGCGGCCAAGGCCAAGCAGACCCAGCGCATGATCGAGCGCCTGGACGCCGGCGCCGTCGAGGAACCGCGCAAGGAGTGGGAACTGCGCATGGAGATCGCCGCCGCGCCCCGTGCCGGCGCGGTCGTGGCCACCCTGCGCGGCGCCGAGGTACGGCGCGGCGGCTTCCGCTTCGGCCCGGTGGACCTCCAGATCGACTGGGCGGACCGGGTCGCCGTCACCGGCCCCAACGGCTCCGGCAAGTCCACCCTGCTCGCCGCCCTGCTGGGCCGGCTGCCGCTGGACGCCGGACACGCCTCCCTGGGGCCCGGCGTCGTCGTCGGCGAGGTCGACCAGGCCCGCGGCGCCTTCCTCGGCGACGAGCCGCTGGCGGACGCCTTCCGTACGGCCGTACCGGATCTGACCCCGGCCGACGTACGGACCCTCCTCGCCAAGTTCGGCCTCAAGGCGGCCCACGTGCTGCGGCCCGCCTCGACCCTCTCCCCGGGCGAGCGCACCCGCGCCGCCCTCGCCCTCCTCCAGGGCCGCGGCGTCAACCTCCTGGTCCTGGACGAGCCGACCAACCACCTCGACCTGCCGGCGATCGAACAACTGGAATCCGCCCTCGCGTCCTACCAGGGCACGCTGCTCCTGGTGACGCACGACCGGCGGATGCTGGAGGCGGTGCACACCGACCGGCGCATCGAGGTCGAGGAGGGGCGGATCGCGGAGCGCGTTCTCTGAGGGCTCTGCCCGACGCGTACGGGGGCGGGCTCGGCCGCCCGGGACGGACGCGCCTGACGGCAGGCGGTGGCAGCGCGCCCCGGCGGCGGGGCCGTGCCACTGGGCCGCTGTCTCAGGCGCCCGGCGCGGCCCGCAGCTCCCGCCCGGCCCCGCGATTTGGCGTACGGCCCCGGTGCCCCGTAAGGTGGTGAAAACCGACGCGGGGTGGAGCAGCTCGGTAGCTCGCTGGGCTCATAACCCAGAGGTCGCAGGTTCAAATCCTGTCCCCGCTACTTCCGCAGCAGGCCCGGCGCTCTTCGTGAGCACCGGGCCTGCTGTCGTGCGCGCGCTGCCGTCCGGTCCCGAAAGAGGTATACCGGGACAAAGGCGTCCGTGAGGAGGGCCGTGATGCTCGGCAGAAGCAGATCCTCGAAGCCTTCGGCGGGTACGACGCCGCCGGGGACGCAGGCGGCGGGTGAGCTGAGACGCAGCTTCGGCCTGCTGGCCGTGCTCGGGGCGATCCTGGTGATCTCCGGTCTGGTGGGCCTCGTGTACGTCGGTTTCGCGACGCTCACCTCGATGCTGCTCTTCGGATGGCTGCTGCTGATCGGCGGCGTGGTCGGGCTGCTGCACGCGATCCAGTCGCGCGGATCCAGTTTCTTCTGGCTCGCGGTGATCGTGGCGGCGCTGAACATCGCCGCGGGGGTGGTCGTCGTCCGCCAGCCGGAGGTGGCCGCGGCGGGGCTGACGATGTTCGCGGCGCTGCTGTTCCTCACCGGCGGTGTGTTCCGGCTGGTCGGCGGCGTGGTCGTACGGGGGCCGCAGTTCGGCTGGACGCTGGTGCAGGGAGCCTTCGGCATCCTGCTGGGGGTGCTGGTGCTCGGCGACTGGCCGCACAGCAGCCGGTACGTGATCGGCTGTTTCTTCTCCCTGGCGCTGCTCTTCGACGGGCTCGGGCTGATCGCGATGGGCGTCGGAGGCCGGCGGATCGTCGGTATGGTGACGGGCGGGCAGGGTCCGCGGACGGGCGCACCGGACGCCACCGGGCGCCCACCGGCCTCGTCCGGCAATCCTTGAACACGAAACAAAAAAGCCAGGATCAGTCGAAGGTCTGATGGCCGATTGCGGAATCGGTCAGAAGGCGTCGATAGAAGCTGACTTGTGTTCAGCGGGTCGGTCCTGACCAGCTCACAACCAACACTCGGAGGGTGAGGACGCCTTCCGGCCCCCCGGCCGACCCCCCCGAGGAGCTGACTGCCGCGCGCGCGTACGAAGGTGTCTGGCGCTTCACCGCACCGGCACTGGAGTCGTCGGTGCCCCAGGCACGCCACGCGGTCCGGGACCTGCTCGCACGGCAGCACGTACCCGCGGCCGCCGAGATCCTGGACGCCCTGATGCTGATCGTCTCCGAACTGGTCACCAACGCCGTGCAGCACGCCGCACTGCTCTCCCCCGAGATCACCGTCGAGATCACGGTCGGCGCCGACTGGGTCCGGGTCGCCGTGGAGGACGACCACCCGTACCGCCCCAAGGCCGTCGAGGCGGGCGAGGGCGACATCGGCGGGCGCGGCCTGTGGCTGGTCAAGATGCTCACGGCCGAGGCAGGCGGCAAGTGCGACGTCGAGCACACGGCGAGCGGCGGTAAGGCGGTCTGGGCCGAACTGCCGCTCGCCCCGCCGGCGAGCGGACCTACCAGCCCGCCGCGGGCCCGGTGAGCTCCCGCACCGCGGGCCTGGCCGCGTCCAGCACGGTCATGAACCACGCCGAGAACGGCGCCTGCTCATGCCGCTCGGCCAGCTCCTGAGGCGTCACGAACGCGATCTCGCCGACCTCCTCGGGGTCCGGCTCCGGCGCGGCCTGCACGAGCCCCACGAACAGGTGGTTGTACTCCTGCTCGACCAGCCCCGACTCCGGGTCCGGGTGGTTGTAGCGGACCGTACCGGCCTCGCCGAGCAGCGCCGGGGCGACGCCCAGCTCCTCGGCGGTGCGCCGCGCCGCCGCGGCGAACGGCGTCTCACCCGGGTACGGATGGCCGCAGCAGGTGTTGGACCAGACACCGGGGGAGTGGTACTTGCCCAGCGCCCGCCGCTGGAGCAGCAGCCGCCCTCTGTCGTCGAAGAGGAAGACCGAGAACGCCCGGTGCAGCAGACCGGGCGGCTGGTGGGCGGCGAGCTTCTCCTCGGTGCCGATCGTCGTGCCGTTCTCGTCGACAAGCTCCAGCAAGATCGGTTCGGCGGTGCCGCCCGGTGGGTTCACCGCCGTGGTTCCGGCGGTCTGTCCATTGGCAGGTGTGATCGGCATGCCCATCCTTGTCGTCGGTCTCCTCGCCGCTCAAGTCTGCCCTAGCCGCGCCCGCATCATGGGCACAGCTGCGCCTCGTGCGCCGCGTGGCCGCCCGGTTCGAGCTGGAAGGTGCAGTGTCCGACGTCGAAGTGCCCGGCCAGGCAGCCGCGCAGGGTGTGCAGCAGCTTCTCGTGCCCCACCGCGTCCAGTACGTCCGGTGCGACGACCACATGGGCCGAGAGCACCGGCATTCCGGACGTGATCGTCCAGGCGTGCAGGTCGTGGACGTCCTCGACGCCCGGAAGCGCCAGCAGGTGCGCCCGCACCTCTGTCATGTCCACTCCCTTGGGGGCGGCCTCCAGCAGCACGTCCAGGGACTCGCGGAACAGCTTCCAGGTACGCGGCACGATCATCAGCCCGATCACGATGGACGCGATCGGGTCGGCCGCCGACCACCCCGTGAGGGTGACCAGCAGCGCCGCCACGACGACCGCCACCGACCCCAGCGCGTCCGCCATCACCTCCAGGAACGCGCCCCGCACGTTGAGGCTGTCGCGCTGCCCGCGCATCAGCAGAAACAGCGACACCAGGTTCGCCACCAGACCGACGGCGCCGAAGGCCATGGTCGTACCGCCCTCGATCCCGACCGGCTCGAAGAACCGCGGCACCGCCGTGACCAGCACGTATCCGCCGACGCCGAACAGCAGCAAGGCATTGGCCACCGCCGCGAGGATCTCGGCACGGGCGAGCCCGAACGTGCGCTGCGGCGACGGCGGCCGGTTCGCGAAGCGGATCGCGACCAGCGCCATCGTCAGCCCCACCACGTCGGTGGCCATGTGCCCCGCGTCGGCGAGCAGGGCCAGTGAGCCGGTGACGGCACTGCCGATGATCTCGGCGACCATCACGGCCGACGTCAGCGCCAGCGCTCCCCGCAGCCGCCCGCGGTACGCCGCGGCTGCCGTACCGGTCCCCGCACCACCCGCCGGCCCGCCGGTTCCGTGGTCGTGTCCTGCGCCCATGCCGTACGCCTCCCGTCCGAGACACCACGCCCGCGCCGTCCGGCCGATGCCGCCGACCCTTGCAGTGAACTACGGGTGGGGGGTATGTGGCAACGCGGGGCTGAACACCGTTGTCATGTCGCTGACCTGCGGCAATGCGGAGCGCTGGTTTGTCGGTGACTGCCCCGCCTGTCGCCGACCGCCCGGCGTGGTGACCGTCCGGTCTCGCGCCTGCCGGCGGTCCGCCACCCCTCGCGCCTGCCGTTCGTCCCCCCGTCCGCCGGCCGTCCCCCCCGCTCGCCCGCCGTCCGTCTCCTGTCTGCTTCGCCTGTCGGCGTCCGTTCGCCCCGCCTGCCGACGTTCCCCGTCGGCAGTACGCCTCCCTGTCCGCGGCGCGACTCTTCACCCGCAGTGCGCCTCCCTGCCTGCCTGCCGACCACTGCCTTGCGCTTCCCGCCCGCTCCGCTTGGGTAGACCCCCGGTGGGGGAATGTGGCGTTCGATTTGACCTGTAGGGGCGCTGCGGGCCGCCAGGAATCCGAAGAGCTGCCAGGGACGCGAGCGCCCCCGCCCCCCGGAGTCGACCACCGTGGCCCCACCCACGCCAGCCCGCCAGCCAGCCATGCGGCAATCCGCCCACACGTGACCAGCCGGCCCATAACCGGCACGGTGTCCGGGCGTCAGTTGTTCCCGGGTGCGTTGATCGACCATGATGATCGCGGCAGGCGCAGCCCGCGGTCACTCGATCGTGCGGTGAATGCGCGGTGAACGGCCGCATCCGGCGATCCGATAGCCTCTGCCGACGTGCCCACCCACCCTCTCGGGGGCGCCGGTGTGCCACGCCCGCTGCCCGGGTAGCCCGTATCGAATGCGGACCGACCGGCGCGGCCTCGCCAGTTTCCAAGGAGTGAGTTCGTCTGTCGACCGCCATCCTCACCGGTCCGCCGGTCGCCGGGTCGCCGCTCGAAGCCGCCCTGCGCTCGCTGGGTTTCGACGTCCGTACGGCGGACGGGGCCGCGGCCGTGGCCGACGCGCTCGCCACGGTCCCGGCCGATGAACGCGTTGCCGTCGTCGACCCCCGTTTCGTGGGTCACCTGCACAGCCTCCGGCTGGCGCTGACCGACCCGCGCTTCCCGGCCGCCGCCGTACCGGGCGCCGTCACCGCGCAGCCCGAGGCGCGTGCCGCGCTCCAGCGCGCCGCCACCGCGGTCCCCGCCGGGCCCGGCACCCGCTACCGCGTGGACGTTCTCCCGGACGCGCTCGCCGAGACGATGGAGGCGGAGGACGCCGCGCCGCAGCGCGTCGAGCTGGGCAGCCTGGTCGCGACCGTGCCGCTGACGCCCGCCGAGCGCGCCACGGCCGAGGAGGCCGTCGCCGCCGTCGATGACGAGGCCGTACGGCTGCGTACCGCCGTGAAGGCCCGCGACGGCTTCTTCACCACCTTCTGCATCAGCCCGTACTCCCGCTACCTCGCCCGCTGGTGCGCGCGCCGCGGCCTGACCCCGAACCAGGTCACCACGGCGTCGCTGCTCACCGCGGTGATCGCGGCGGGCTGCGCGGCCACCGGCAGCCGCGGCGGCTTCATCGCCGCCGGCCTGCTGCTGATCTTCTCCTTCGTCCTGGACTGCACCGACGGGCAGCTCGCCCGCTACTCGCTGCAGTACTCGACGATGGGCGCCTGGCTCGACGCGACCTTCGACCGCGCGAAGGAGTACGCGTATTACGCGGGCCTCGCGCTCGGCGCGGCGCGCGGCGGTGACGACGTGTGGGCGCTGGCCCTGGGGGCCATGGTGCTCCAGACCTGCCGGCATGTCGTCGACTTCTCCTTCAACGAGGCGAACCACGACGCCACGGGCAACACGAGTCCCACCGCGGCCCTGTCCGACCGGCTCGACAGCGTCGGCTGGACGGTCTGGGTACGCCGGATGATCGTGCTGCCCATCGGCGAGCGCTGGGCCATGATCGCCGTACTGACCGCCTGCACCACCCCGCGCATCGTCTTCTACGCGCTGCTCGTCGGCTGCGCCCTGGCCGCCTGCTACACCACGGCGGGCCGGGTGCTGCGTTCGCTTACCCGGCGCGCCCGCCGCACCGACCGCGCCGCGGCCGCGCTCGCCGACCTGGCCGATTCCGGCCCGCTCGCGCTGCTGTCCAAGGGGCCGGCCGCCGGCGGTCCGGTCACCGCGCCCGTCATGGCCTTCGCGGGCGTGGCGTTCCTCATGGCGCAGCTGACGTGGAGCGACGCCGGCAGCTGGTGGCCGGTGGTGGGCGCGGCCGTGTACGCGGCGTTCGCCGGCGCCGCCGTCGCCCGCCCGCTCAAGGGCCCGCTCGACTGGCTGGTGCCGCCGCTGTTCCGCGTGGGCGAATACGTCGCCATCCTGGTGGTGGCGGCCCGCTCGGACGCCGACCAGGCGCTGCCCGCGGCGTTCGGGCTGGTCGCGGCGGTCGCCTACCATCACTACGACACCGTCTACCGCATCCGCGTCGGCACGGGGGCCCCGCCGCGATGGCTGGTGCGGGCGGCCGGCGGGCACGAGGGGCGCACGCTGCTCGTCGTCCTGCTCGCGGCCCTGCTGCACGGCTCAGGTTTCACAATCGCGCTGACGGTCCTGGCACTGGTCCTGGCGCTGCTGGTGCTCGTGGAGAGCATCCGCTTCTGGGTGTCCTCCCAAGCACCCGCCGTACACGATGAAGGAGAACCCGCATGATCGGCCTCGTGCTGGCCGCCGGCGCCGGACGGCGTCTGCGTCCCTACACCGACACCCTGCCCAAGGCCCTGGTGCCGGTGGACCCCGCGGGAGAAGGGTCCACGACCATCCTGGACCTCACCCTCGGCAACTTCGCCGAGATCGGCCTGACCGAGGTCGCGATCATCGTCGGCTACCGCAAGGAGGCCGTGTACGAGCGCAAGGCGGAGCTGGAGGCCAAGTACGGGCTCAAGCTCACCCTCATCGACAACGACAAGGCCGAGGAGTGGAACAACGCCTACTCCCTGTGGTGCGGCCGGGACGCGATCAAGCACGACGTGATCCTCGCCAACGGTGACACCGTGCACCCGGTCTCCGTCGAGCGGACCCTGCTCGCCGCGCGCGGCGACGGCAAGAAGATCATCCTGGCGCTGGACACGGTCAAGCAGCTCGCCGACGAGGAGATGAAGGTCGTCGTCGACCCCGACAAGGGCGTCCAGAAGATCACGAAGCTGATGGACCCCGCCGAGGCCACCGGCGAGTACATCGGCGTCACCCTCATCGAGGGCTCGGCCGCCGAGGAGCTGGCGGACGCGCTGAAGACCACCTTCGAGCGCGACCCCGACCTGTACTACGAGGACGGCTACCAGGAGCTGGTCAACCGCGGCTTCAAGGTGGACGTGGCGCCGATCGGCGAGGTCGCGTGGGTCGAGATCGACAACCACGACGACCTCGCGAAGGGCCGTGAGATCGCATGCCGGTACTGACCCGCCTGATTCCGTCCCCGGTCGTCGTCGACATCAGCGCCGGCGCACTGGACGACCTGGCGGGCCTGCTGGCCGATCAGCGCATCTCCGCGTCCGGGAAGCTGGCCGTCGCCATCAGCGGCGGCTCCGGCGCCCGGCTGCGGGAGCGGCTGGCTCCCGCGCTGCCCGGCGCCGACTGGTACGAGGTCGGCGGCGGCACGCTGGACGACGCGATCAAGCTCGGCGACGCCATGAAGAAGGGCCGCTACGACGCGGTCGTGGGCCTGGGCGGCGGCAAGATCATCGACTGTGCGAAGTACGCGGCGGCCCGGATCGGCCTGCCGCTGGTCGCCGTCGCGACGAACCTGTCGCACGACGGCCTGTGCTCGCCGGTGGCGACCCTCGACAACGACGCGGGCCGCGGCTCCTACGGTGTGCCCAACCCGATCGCCGTGGTGATCGACCTGGACGTCATCCGCGAGGCCCCGGTCCGCTTCGTACGGTCCGGGATCGGCGACGCCATCTCCAACATCTCCGCCGTCGCGGACTGGGAGCTGTCGCACCGCGAGACCGGCGAGGACATCGACGGGCTGGCCGCCGCCATGGCGCGCCAGGCCGGCGAGGCCGTGCTGCGCCACCCCGGCGGCGTCGGCGACGACGGCTTCCTCCAGGTGCTGGCCGAGGGCCTGGTCCTCACCGGCATCTCGATGTCCGTGGCCGGCGACAGCCGCCCGGCCTCCGGCGCCTGCCACGAGATCAACCACGCCTTCGACCTCCTGTACCCCAAGCGGGCGGCGAGCCACGGCGAGCAGTGCGGCCTCGGCGCCGCCTTCGCCACGCACCTGCGCGGGGACAAGGAGACCTGCAGGCTGATGATCGAGGTGCTGCGGCGGCACGGCCTGCCGGTGACGCCCGGCGAGATCGGCTTCAGCGACGAGGAGTTCGTCGAGGCCGTCGCCTACGCGCCGCAGACCCGCCCCGGCCGCTACACGATCCTCGAACACCTCGACCTGTCCACCGACCAGATCAGGGACGCATACGCCGACTATGCACAAGCCGTCCGTAGCTGAACTCCGCCCGGTCGTGCACCCCGAGGGTGTCAAGGACCGGCGCAGCGGTGAGCACTGGGCCGGTCGCCTGTACATGCGGGAAATCTCGCTGCGCTGCGACCGGTACCTGGTGAACACCAGGATCACGCCCAACCAGCTGACCTATGTGATGACCCTCTTCGGTGTCCTCGCGGCACCGGCCCTGCTGGTGCCGGGCGTCTGGGGGGCCGTGCTCGGGGTGCTGATGGTCCAGCTCTACCTGCTGCTCGACTGCGTCGACGGCGAGGTGGCCCGCTGGAAGAAGCAGTTCTCGCTCGGCGGGGTGTACCTGGACCGGGTCGGCGCCTACCTCACCGACGCCGCCGTACTGGTCGGCTTCGGCCTGCGCGCCGCCGACCTGTGGGGCTCCGGGCGGATCGACTGGCTGTGGGCCTTCCTGGGTACCCTCGCCGCCCTCGGCGCGATCCTGATCAAGGCCGAGACCGACCTGGTCGGTGTCGCCCGCCACCAGGGCGGGCTGCCGCCGGTCAAGGAGGCGGCGTCCGAGCCGCGCTCGTCCGGCATGGCGCTGGCCCGCAAGGCCGCCGCGGCGCTCAAGTTCCACCGGCTGATCCTCGGCATCGAGGCGTCGCTGGTGATCCTGCTCCTGGCGGTCGTGGACGCGGTCCGGGGCGACCTGTTCTTCTCGCGGCTCGGCGTCGCGGTGATGGCCGGCATCGCGCTCCTGCAGACCGTGCTCCACCTGGTGTCCATCCTCGCCTCCAGCAGGCTCAAGTGACGGGGGCGCGAGAAATGAAGGTCGGCGCCGTCGTCCTGACCATGGGCAACCGCCCCGAGGAGCTGCGCGCGCTGCTCGACTCGGTCGCCAAGCAGCACGGCGACCCCGTCGAGGTGGTGGTCGTCGGCAACGGCTCGCCGCTGCCGCCGCTGCCCGAGGGCGTACGGACCGTGGAGCTGCCGGAGAACGTCGGCATCCCCGCCGGGCGCAACGTCGGCATCGAGGCGTTCGGACCGGGCGGCAGCGAGGTGGACGTGCTGCTGTTCCTGGACGACGACGGGCTGCTGGACCGGGCGGACACGGCCGAGCTGTGCCGCGAGGCGTTCGCCCGCGACGAGAAGCTGGGCATCATCAGCTTCCGCATCGCGGACCCGGACACCGGCGAGACCCAGCGCCGGCACGTGCCGCGGCTGCGCGCCTCCGACCCGATGCGGTCCTCCCGCGTCACCACCTTCCTCGGTGGCGCGAACGCGGTCCGTACCAAGGTCTTCGAGGAGGTCGGCGGGCTGCCCGGCGACTTCTTCTACGCCCACGAGGAGACCGACCTGGCCTGGCGGGCCCTGGACGCGGGCTGGCTGATCGACTACCGGTCGGACATGGTGCTGCTGCACCCCACGCACGCCCCCAGCCGCCACGCGGTCTACCACCGCATGGTGGCCCGCAACCGCGTCTGGCTGGCCCGCCGTAACCTTCCGGCCCCGCTGGTTCCGGTCTATCTCGGTGTCTGGTTCCTGCTCACCCTGGCCCGGCGGCCCTCGCGGCCCGCGCTGCGTGCCTGGCTGGGCGGCTTCAAGGAGGGCTGGGCCACGTCCTGTGGTCCCCGGCGCCCCATGAAGTGGCGTACCGTGTGGCGCCTGACCCGGCTGGGCCGCCCACCCGTCATCTGACAAGCTCGTATCTGAGAGCATCAGGCGCGAGCCCGGGGCACGGCCCCGGCAGCGCACCTTGAGGACGAAAGTGTCAACAGTGAGCGAGACTACGCACGACAGTGCGGTCGCCATGAGTGCCCCGCCATCATCCGACAACGGGTTGTCCCGTGCCGAGCTGGCCCGCAAGTACGGGCTGACGCAGAGCGGGGCCCGGCCCAGCCTGCCGGAGTACGTGCGGCAGCTGTGGGACCGGCGGCACTTCATTTCCGCCTTCTCCAGCGCGAAGCTGACCGCTCAGTACAGCCAGGCGAAGCTGGGCCAGGTGTGGCAGGTGGTGACGCCCCTGCTGAACGCGCTCGTCTACTACCTCATCTTCGGCCTGCTGATCGGCACCAGCCGCGGTGTGGCGGACTACGTGCCCTTCCTGGTCACCGGCGTCTTCATCTTCACCTTCACGCAGAGCTCGGTGATGGCCGGCACCCGTGCGATCTCCGGCAACCTGGGCCTGGTGCGCGCCCTGCACTTCCCGCGCGCCTGCCTGCCCATCTCGTTCTGCCTGATGCAGCTCCAGCAGCTGCTGTTCTCGATGGGCGTGCTGGTCCTCATCCTGCTGGGCTACGGGCAGGTGCCCACCTGGTCCTGGCTGCTGGCGATCCCGGCCCTGGTGCTGCAGTTCGTCTTCAACACCGGGCTGGCGATGGTCATGGCCCGCCTGGGCAGCAAGACCCCCGACCTGGCGCAGCTGATGCCGTTCATCATGCGGACGTGGATGTACGCGTCCGGCGTGATGTTCAGCATCGACGTGATCCTCAAGGAGAAGGCGGTCCCCGCCTTCGTGCACGTCCTGCTGGACTGCAACCCGGCCGTGGTCTACATCGACCTGATGCGTTTCGCGCTGATCGACAGCTTCACCTCGGACAAGCTGCCCCCGCACGTGTGGCCGCTGGCCGTCGGCTGGGCGCTGGTGATGGGCGTCGTCGGCTTCGTGTACTTCTGGAAGGCTGAGGAGCGGTACGGCCGTGGCTGAGCAAGAGGACGCCGTGCAGACGGCGGACGGGAACCGCGTCCCCACGGTGATCGCGGACGACCTGCACATCGTGTACCGGGTCTACGGCACCGGGGCGGGCAAGGGCAGCGCCACCGCGGCCCTGAACCGCATCATCCGCCGCAAGCCCTCCAGCGGGGTGCGCGAGGTGCACGCGGTCAAGGGCGTCAGCTTCACCGCGTACCGCGGCGAGTCGATCGGGCTGATCGGCTCGAACGGCTCGGGCAAGTCGACGCTGCTCAAGGCCGTCGCCGGGCTGCTGCCCGCGGAGCGCGGCAAGGTCTACTCGCACGGCCAGCCGTCGCTGCTGGGCGTGAACGCGGCCCTGATGAACGACCTGACCGGCGAGAAGAACGTCATCCTCGGTGGTCTGGCGATGGGTATGTCCCGCGAGCAGGTGCACGAGCGCTACCAGAGCATCGTCGACTTCTCCGGCATCAACGAGAAGGGCGACTTCATCTCGCTGCCGATGCGTACGTACTCCTCCGGCATGGGGGCGCGCCTGCGCTTTTCCATCGCGGCGGCCAAGGACCACGACGTCCTGATGATCGACGAGGCGCTGGCGACGGGTGACCGGGCGTTCCAGAAGCGCTCCGAGGCCCGCATCCGCGAGCTGCGCAAGGAAGCCGGTACGGTCTTCCTGGTCAGCCACAACAACAAGTCGATCAGGGACACCTGCGACCGGGTGCTGTGGCTGGAGAAGGGCGAGCTGCTGATGGACGGCCCGACCGACGAGGTGATCAAGGCGTACGAGAAGGAGACGGGCAAGTAGCCCGCAGCGCGCCGTACGGCCCCCGCGAGTCCGGCTCGCGGGGGCCGTTGATCGTCGCGGACCGGCCGCGGAAGGTTGTGCGCCGGTCTGCGGATCGTTAACAGATGGTCAACTCGGCCGGATGCGGGAACAGTTCACGGCGAATGGATGTTGACCGGATCGTTGCTTCGAGGTTCGGTACCCCCTCGGACGCAGGAGAGATGTACGGCGTAAGCTGTACGGGTACTGAACAGCACAAGTGGCACAAGTCGGGCAGTGCGTACCCGTCCTGGCGACCGGGAGTCCGATCGGGCGGGTCGCGTCATGCGGCGTGTCCGAAATGGGATGTTTTGGCTTGGCGGTGTAGAACGGGAGGCGTGACGGCAATGGCTACTGGAACTCTCCGGCTCCGAAACGCGCCGGGCAGCCTCCGGTGAGCCGAGGGATGGCACGGGCACGCGACGTCCTGGCCCGGCCCCGGACGCCGGGCGGCGGCCGGGACGACGCGCAGTCGCGCACCGTCCTGGACCAGGCCGCGCACGAGAACTTTCCGGTGGCGCCGTTCTTCCTGCCCCGCGCCTGGCGCCGGGACCTGATGGCGGTCTACGGCTTCGCCCGTCTCGTGGACGACATCGGCGACGGCGATCTGGCGCCCGGCGGGGGCGACGCCGCCCGGCTCGGGCTGGACCCCGGGCAGGATCCGGACGACCCCCTCGCCCTGCTCGACGCGCTGGAGGCGGATCTGTACCGCGTCTTCAGCGACCGGGCCCCCGGGCCGCTGCACCCCCTGATGCGCCGTCTCGGCCCCACCGTGCGCCGCTGCGGTCTGACCCCCGAACCCTTCCTCGGCCTGATCGAGGCCAACCGGCAGGACCAGCGGGTCGCCCGCTATCCGGCGTACGGGGACCTGCTCGCCTACTGCGAGCTGTCCGCCAACCCCGTCGGCCGGCTCGTCCTGGGCATCACCGGCACCGCCAGCCCGGAGCGCGTCCGGCGCTCGGACGCGGTCTGCACCGCGCTGCAGATCGTCGAGCACCTCCAGGACGTCGCCGAGGACCTGGGCCGGGACCGCGTCTACCTCCCCGGCGAGGACATGGCACGGTTTGGTGTCACCGAGGCGGACCTCGCCGCGCCGACCGGGGGCACGCCGGTGCGCGCACTGATCGAGTACGAGGCGGAACGCGCCCGCGAACTGCTGAATGAAGGCACCCCGCTGGTGGGTAGCGTCCACGGCAGGCTCAAGCTGCTGCTCGCCGGCTTCGTCGGCGGCGGACGCGCCGCACTCCAGGCGGTCGCGGCCGCCGACCACGACGTACTCCCTGGACCGCCCAAGCCGACCAAGCTCAGCCTGCTGCGCGAGGTGGGGGCGACATTGCGAAGAGAGGGGTGAGTCGGACCGTGGAGGACATCGCACACGCGTCCGCGCCGGTGCTCGCTGCATACCGCTACTGCGAGGCCGTGACCGGGCAGCAGGCACGTAACTTCGCCTACGGCATCCGGCTGTTGCCGGCCGACAAGCGGCAGGCCATGTCGGCGCTCTACGCCTTCTCGCGCCGGGTCGACGACATCGGCGACGGCTCGCTGGGCGACGACGCCAAGCAGCAGCGGCTGGAGGAGACCCGGGCCCTGCTCGGCCGCATCAAGGACGGCGCGGTCGACGAGGACGACACCGACCCGGTGGCGGTCGCGCTGGCCGACGCCGCCCGGCGCTTCCCGATCCCGCTCGGCGGACTCGACGAGCTGATCGACGGCGTCCTGATGGACGTGCGCGGCGAGACGTACGAGACCTGGGACGACCTGAAGGTCTACTGCCGCTGTGTCGCGGGGGCGATCGGACGGCTCTCACTGGGCGTGTTCGGCACAGTACCCGGCGCGCCGGACGCCCCGCGCGCCGCCGAGTACGCCGATACGCTCGGGCTGGCCCTGCAACTGACCAATATCCTGAGAGACGTTCGCGAGGACGCGGGAAACGGCCGTACGTATCTCCCTTCCGACGACCTCGCCAAGTTCGGCTGCTCGGTGGGCTTCCACAGTCCGGTCCCGCCGCCCGGCGCGGACTTCACCGGACTCATCCACTTCGAAGTCAGGCGGGCCCGCGCCCTGTTCGACGAGGGTTTCCGTCTGCTGCCGATGCTCGACCGGCGCAGCGGGGCCTGCGTCGCCGCCATGGCCGGCATCTACCACCGCCTCCTCGCACGGATCGCGGCGGACCCGGAGGCCGTACTGCGGGGCCGGGTCTCGCTGCCCGGGCGGGAGAAGGCGTTCGTGGCGGTGCGCGGCCTGTCGGGTTTCGACGCGCGGGCGATCGGCCGCCGGCAGGCGGCCCGGGCGGCGGGCCGGCCGCCCGCGAGGAGGCGCGGATGACGGGCCAGGGCACGCGCGAGGCCGACGAGCCCTGCTCAGGGCCACGGCGACGGTCCGAGCGGCGGGCAACCCTCCGCCGGACCCCTGCGTCCCTGACGACAGTAATCAGGGAGGGCGAATGACATCGGAACCGATGGGGCCCGACCGGCACGATGCACATGAGGCAGGCCGTCCCGATGGGGCGGCTGCGGTGGTCATTGGGGGCGGTCTCGCCGGCATCACGGCAGCTCTGGCGCTGGCCGACGCGGGACTGCGCGTCACCCTCGTCGAGGGCCGGCCCAGGCTGGGCGGCCTGGTCTTCTCCTTCCGCCGCGAGTCCGCGGCGGGGGAGCTGACCGTCGACAACGGACAGCATGTCCACCTGCGCTGCTGCACCGCGTACGACTGGTTCCTCGGCCGGGTGGGGGCCCGAGACCTGGTGCCTCTCCAGGACCGGATGGACGTCCCCGTACTGGACGCCGACGGACTGCGGCTGGGGCGGCTGCGGCGTACCGCCCTGCCCGTACCCCTGCACCTGGCGAAGAGCCTGGCCATGTACCCGCACCTGTCGCTCGCCGAGCGGGCGAACGTCGGCCGCGCGGCGCTGGCCCTGCAGAAGCTCGACCCCGAGGACCCCGCGCTGGACGGTGTCGACTTCGCCTCGTGGCTGGCCCGGCACGGCCAGTCGCCGCGCGCCGTCGAGGCGCTGTGGGACCTGGTCGGCGTCGCGACGCTCAACGCGCGGGCCGGTGACGCGTCGCTGGGCCTGGCCGCCAAGGTCTTCAGGACCGGCCTGCTCTCCGACAACGGCGCTGCCGACATCGGCTGGTCCCGGGTGCCGCTCGGCGAGGTGCACGACACGCTCGCCCGCGAGGCACTGGAGAAGGCGGGTGTCCGCGTCCTGCTGCGCACCCGCGCGAGCGCCCTGGCCCGCGCCGAGGACGGCACCTGGCAGGTCACGGTGGAGAACGGGCCGCACGGCCGCGAGCAGCTGACCGCCGGAACGGTCGTGCCGGCCCTGCCGCAGCGCGAGACGCACGGCCTGCTGCCCGAGGGCAGTCTCGACGGCCAGGACCGGCTGCTGGACATCGGCACGGCTCCGATCCTGAACCTGCACGTCGTGTACGACCGCCCCGTGCTCAGACAGCCGTTCTTCGCGGCGCTCGGCTCGCCCGTCCAGTGGGTCTTCGACCGTACGGAGGCCTCCGGCCTCGCCGCGCTGCCCGGCGGCGCCCGCAGCCAGTACCTGGCCGTGTCGCAGTCCGCCGCGCAGGACGAGATCGACCGGCCGGTGGCCGAGCTGCGCGAGCGGTACCTGCCGGAGCTGGAGCGGCTGTTGCCCGCCGCGCGCGGCGCCGGCGTGCGGGACTTCTTCGTCACCCGCGAACGCACCGCGACGTTCGCCCCCACCCCGGGCGTCGGCCGGCTGCGGCCCGGCGCCCGCACCAAGACCCCCGGCCTGTACCTGGCCGGTGCGTGGACCGCCACCGGGTGGCCCGCGACCATGGAAAGCGCTGTTCGCAGCGGCCTCGGCGCCGTTCGCGAGGCACTCACCGAACTCGGCTTCCCTGCGGGCCAGTTGCCCCAGGAGGTGGCATGACCACGAGTACGAGCGCTCGCACGAGCACGAGCACCGGAAACAGAGGAGAAACCGTGAATCCGGCTTCCCCAGCTATCGACACCGAGAGCGTCACCGCGCTGCTGGAGCGCGGGCGGCAGCTCGCCACTCCCGTGCTGCGTGCCGCCGTGGACCGGCTCGCCCCTCCCATGGACACCGTCGCCGCGTACCACTTCGGCTGGATCGACGCCGCGGGACGGCCCGCGTCCGGGGACGGCGGCAAGGCCGTACGCCCCGCGCTCGCACTGCTGTCGGCGCAGGCCGCCGGGCAGTCCCCGGAGGTCGGCGTGCCGGGCGCCGTCGCCGTGGAGCTGGTCCACAACTTCTCGCTGCTGCACGACGACCTGATGGACGGCGACGAGCAGCGCCGCCACCGCGACACGGTGTGGAAGGTGCACGGCCCCGCCCAGGCCATCCTGGTCGGCGACGCGCTGTTCGCCCTCGCCAACGAAATACTGCTGGAGCTGGGCACCGTCGAGGCCGGCCGGGCCACCCGCCGCCTGACCGTGGCCACCCGCAAGCTCATCGACGGCCAGGCCCAGGACATCTCCTACGAGCACCGCGAGCGGGTCACCGTCGCGGAGTGCCTGGAGATGGAAGGCAACAAGACGGGCGCGCTGCTCGCCTGCGCCGTCTCCATCGGCGCCGTCCTCGGCGGCGCCGACGACCGTACCGCCGACATCCTGGAGCGCTACGGCTACCACCTCGGCCTCGCCTTCCAGGCCGTCGACGACCTGCTCGGCATCTGGGGCGACCCGGAGGCCACCGGCAAGCAGACCTGGAGCGACCTGCGGCAGCGCAAGAAGTCGCTGCCGGTCGTCGCCGCCCTGGCGGCCGACAACCCCGCCGCCGAGCGGCTCGCCCGCATCCTCGCGGCGGACGCGAAGAAGAGCGAGGACGAGATCGCCGACTTCACCGAGGAGGAGTTCGCCTCGCGCGCGGCCCTCATCGAGGAGGCCGGCGGCCGCGAGTGGACCTCCCAGGAGGCCCGCCGCCAGCACACCACCGCCATCGCCGCACTGGACGAGGTGGACATGCCCGAAGAGGTCCGCGCGCAGTTCGTCGCGCTCGCGGACTTCGTCGTCGTACGAGAGAGATGATCACTATCGAACCGATCTAGTTCGCAGTCGCCGGCCGGTGCCTTCCCCACTCTCCGGTGGGGGCCGGGCGCCGGCCGACGGAATCCCTGAGCACGCTTCACAGAGTTCACTGCAGAAGGGGAAGCCATGACAGCGACGACCGACGGAAGCACCGGGGCGCTGCCGTCCCGTGCCCCCTCGGCCGGCGACGCCACCGCCGAGAGCACCGAGAACGACCCGGCCGCCCCCACGAGCACGGCCGCCGCCGCCCGCCGCGCCGCGGCCCGCGCCACCGACTACCTGCTGTCCGTGCAGGACGACGCGGGCTGGTGGAAGGGCGACCTGGAGACCAACGTCACCATGGACGCCGAGGACCTGCTGCTGCGGCAGTTCCTGGGGATCGGCGACCGGAGCACCACCGAGGCCGCCGCCCGGCACATCCGTGGCGAGCAGCGCGCCGACGGCACCTGGGCCACCTTCCACGGAGGGCCGGGCGAGCTGTCCACCACCATCGAGGCGTACGTCGCCCTGCGGCTGGCCGGCGACGAGCCGGACGCCGCCCACATGGCCCGGGCCGCCGCCTGGATCCGCGAGCACGGCGGCGTCGCCGCCTCCCGCGTCTTCACCCGCATCTGGCTGGCGCTGTTCGGCTGGTGGAAGTGGGAGGACCTGCCGGAACTGCCGCCCGAGCTGATCTACTTCCCGAAGTGGTTCCCGCTCAACATCTACGACTTCGCGTGCTGGGCGCGGCAGACGATCGTGGCACTGACGATCGTCTCGGCCGTACGTCCGGTACGGCCCGCGCCGTTCGCCCTGGACGAACTGCACGCCGATCCGGCTCGCCCGAACCCGCCGCGCCCGCTCGCCCCCGTCACCACCTGGGACGGCATCTTCCAGCGGCTGGACAAGGGCCTGCACGGCTACCGCAAGGTGGCCGTCCGCGGACTCCGCCGCTCGGCCATGAAGGCCGCGGCGAGCTGGATCGTCGAGCGCCAGGAGAACGACGGCTGCTGGGGCGGCATCCAGCCGCCGGCCGTCTACTCGATCATCGCGCTGCACCTGCTCGGGTACGACCTGAAGCACCCCGTGCTGCGCGAGGGCCTGAAGTCGCTGGACCGTTTCGCCGTGTGGCGCGAGGATGCGGACGGCGCGCCCGTCCGCATGATCGAGGCGTGCCAGTCCCCGGTCTGGGACACCTGCCTCGCCGCCATCGCGCTCGCCGACGCCGGGCTGCCCGCCGACCATCCGCAGCTGGTCAAGGCGGCCGAGTGGATGCTCGCCGAACAGATCCGCCGGCCGGGCGACTGGAGCGTCCGCAGGCCGCAACTCCCCTCCGGGGGCTGGGCGTTCGAGTTCGAGAACGACAATTACCCGGACATCGACGACACCGCCGAGGTCGTCCTCGCGCTGCGCCGTATCCAGTACCCGGACCCGGAGCGGGCCGACGCCGCCGTCCGGCGTGCGGTGCGCTGGAACCTGGGCATGCAGTCCAGGAACGGGGCCTGGGGCGCCTTCGACGCCGACAACACCAGCCCGTTCCCCAACCGGCTGCCGTTCTGCGACTTCGGCGAGGTCATCGACCCGCCGTCGTCCGACGTCACCGCGCACGTCGTGGAGATGGCCGCCGATCTCGGCATGACGCACGACGCTCGGGTACGGCGCGGCATCCGCTGGCTGCTGGCCGAACAGGAGCCGGACGGCTCGTGGTTCGGGCGCTGGGGCACCAACTACATCTACGGAACCGGCTCGGTGCTCCCGGCGCTGGCCGCCGCCGGCATCCCCGCCTCACACCCCGCGGTCCGCCGTGCCGTGCGCTGGCTGGAGCGCGTCCAGAACGAGGGCGGGGGCTGGGGCGAGGACCAGCGTTCGTACCAGGACAAGGCGTGGGCCGGCCGCGGTGAGTCGACCGCCTCGCAGACCGCGTGGGCGCTGATGGCGCTGCTCGCGGCGGGCGAGCGGGAGAGCGCGGCGGTCGAGCGGGGGGTGCGCTGGCTCGCAAAGACGCAGCGCGCCGACGGGTCCTGGGACGAGCCGTACTTCACCGGTACGGGCTTTCCCTGGGACTTCTCGATCAATTACCACCTGTACCGGCAGGTCTTCCCGCTGACGGCCCTCGGCCGTTACGTCAACGGCGGACCGGCCGGCGCGTCCCAGGGGGCCTGATGCCCACGTCGCGCAGCGCGGCCGCCGCCCGGGACGGCCGGCCGGACCGGCCGCCGGGACCGCCGCCACTGCTGCTCGCCTGTGCGCTCGGCATCGAGCGGTTCGCGCTGCGCGGCGGCGACCGCAGCGGCGCGGGCGCGCCCGTGGTCACGCTCCGTACGGGCATGGGCCCGCGGGCGGCGTCGGACGCCGTCACGCACGCGCTGCGCGACGGCTCGGTCACCGCGCGGGCGCCGGTCGTCGCCACCGGCTTCTGCGCCGGTCTGGTCCCCGGGATGCGTCCGGGGGACGTGGTGGTCGCCGAGGCGGCCCGGGGGCACCTGCCCGGTGCGCCGGACGTGGTCTGCTCCGACAACGGTCCGCTGCTGCGGGCCCTGAAGGAGCGCGGCGTGACGGTGCACACCGGCCTGCTGCGCGGCTCCGACCACGTCGTACGCGGCGCGGAGCGGGCCGGGCTGCGGGCCGCGGGCGCCGTCGCGGTGGACATGGAGTCCGCCGCGACGCTGGCGGCCGCGACGCGGGACGGCGTGCGTCCGGTTGCGGCCGTCCGGGTGATCGTGGACGCTCCAGAACATGAACTTGTCCGAATCAGCACTTTGCGCGGTGGAATGTCAGCCTTTCGTGTGCTGCGCTCCATCCTTCCTGTCTTTTTCGAATGGCACCGTTCTTTGCTGCTCCCCAGGAGGTGAGCCAGATGGCCATGCCGCTCCGTCAGTCCATCAGGGTCGGTACGTATCTCTTTGAACAGAAAGTGCGCAAGCGGGAGAAATTCCCGCTCATCGTGGAGCTGGAACCCCTCTTCGCGTGCAACCTCAAGTGCGAGGGCTGCGGAAAGATCCAGCACCCGGCCGGTGTGCTCAAACAGCGGATGCCGGTCGCGCAGGCCGTCGGCGCCGTACTGGAGTCCGGCGCGCCGATGGTCTCCATCGCGGGCGGCGAGCCCCTGATGCACCCGCAGATCGACGAGATCGTGCGGCAGTTGGTGGCCAGGCGCAAGTACGTCTTCCTGTGCACCAACGCCATGCTGCTGCGCAAGAAGATGGACAAGTTCACCCCCTCGCGGTACTTCGCCTTCGCGGTGCACATCGACGGGATGCGTGAGCGGCACGACGAGTCCGTGGCCAAGGAGGGCGTCTTCGACGAGGCGGTGGAGGCCATCAAGGAGGCCAAGCGGCGCGGCTTCCGGGTCACCACCAACTCCACCTTCTTCAACACCGACACCCCGCAGACCATCATCGAGGTGCTCAACTTCCTCAACGACGACCTCCAGGTCGACGAGATGATGCTCTCGCCCGCCTACGCCTACGAGAAGGCCCCCGACCAGGAGCACTTCCTCGGCGTCGAGCAGACCAGGGAACTGTTCAAGAAGGCCTTCGCGGGCGGCAACCGGCGCCGCTGGCGGCTCAACCACAGCCCGCTGTTCCTGGACTTCCTGGAGGGCAAGGCGGACTTCCCCTGCACGGCCTGGGCGATCCCCAACTACTCGCTGTTCGGCTGGCAGCGCCCCTGCTACCTGATGAGCGACGGCTACGTTCCCACGTACCGGCAGCTGATCGAGGAGACCGACTGGGACAAGTACGGCCGCGGCAAGGACCCGCGCTGCGCCAACTGCATGGCGCACTGCGGCTACGAGCCCACCGCCGTCCTCGCGACCATGGGCTCCCTCAAGGAGTCCCTGCGCGCCGCCCGTGAGACCGTCGCAGGAAACCGCGGGTGACGTGATGGGTACGGGAGAGCCTCCCGGAGGCGGCGCCTCCGGGACCACCGTCGCACTGGGCCTGCCCGGGGTACCGGCCCGGCCGCTCGCACAGCGGCGCGCCTCGCGCCGTATCCAGGTCGGGCCGGTGCCGGTGGGCGGCGGCGCCCCCGTGTCGGTGCAGTCGATGACCACGACGAACACGGCCGACATCGGGGCGACGCTCCAGCAGATCGCCGAGCTGACCGCCTCCGGCTGCCAGATCGTCCGGGTCGCCTGTCCGACCCAGGACGACGCGGACGCGCTGCCGGTCATCGCGAAGAAGTCGCAGATCCCGGTCATCGCCGACATCCACTTCCAGCCGAAGTACGTGTTCGCCGCGATCGACGCGGGCTGCGCGGCGGTCCGCGTCAACCCGGGCAACATCAAGCAGTTCGACAACCGGGTGAAGGAGATCGCCAAGGCGGCGTCCGACGCCGGGGTGCCGATCCGTATCGGGGTCAACGCCGGGTCGCTGGACAAGCGGCTGCTGGAGAAGTACGGCAAGGCCACGCCCGAGGCGCTGGTGGAGTCGGCGCTGTGGGAGTGCTCGCTGTTCGAGGAGCACGGTTTCCGGGACATCAAGATCTCGGTCAAGCACAACGACCCGGTCGTGATGGTCAACGCGTACCGGCAGCTGGCGGCGCGGTGCGACTACCCGCTGCACCTCGGTGTGACCGAGGCCGGTCCGGCCTTCCAGGGCACGATCAAGTCCGCCGTCGCCTTCGGCGCGCTGCTCTCCGAGGGCATCGGCGACACCATCCGCGTCTCCCTGTCGGCGCCGCCGGCCGAGGAGGTCAAGGTCGGTCTGCAGATCCTGGAGTCGCTGAACCTGCGTCCGCGGCGTCTGGAGATCGTCTCGTGCCCGTCCTGCGGCCGTGCCCAGGTGGACGTCTACAAGCTCGCCGACGAGGTCACCGCGGGCCTGGAGGGCATGGAGGTGCCGCTGCGCGTCGCCGTCATGGGCTGCGTCGTCAACGGTCCCGGAGAGGCTCGCGAGGCGGACCTGGGCGTGGCCTCCGGCAACGGCAAGGGCCAGATCTTCGTCAAGGGCGAGGTCATCAAGACGGTGCCCGAGTCGAAGATCGTCGAGACGCTCATCGAAGAGGCCATGAAGATCGCGGCGGGTATGGAGGCCGAGGGAGTGGTGCCCGGCGCCCCCGACGTCACCGTCGGCTGAACGTGTCACAGCTGTACCCATGGAGGGGGACCGAGCATGTCGATGCTGGAACAGATCCGCGAACCGCGCGACCTCAAGGAGATTCCCGGCGAAGCCCTCGGCGCACTCGCCGAGGAGATCAGGCAGTTCCTCGTGCACGCGGTGGCGCGGACCGGCGGCCACCTCGGGCCCAACCTGGGCGTCGTCGAGCTGACCATCGCCCTGCACCGGGTCTTCGACTCACCCTCCGACCGCATCCTCTGGGACACCGGCCACCAGTCGTACGTGCACAAACTCCTGACCGGGCGCCAGGACTTCTCCAAGCTGCGCGGCAAGGGCGGACTGTCCGGCTACCCGTCCCGGGAGGAATCCCAGCACGACGTCATCGAGAACTCCCACGCCTCCACCGTCCTGGGCTGGGCCGACGGCCTGGCCAAGGCCAACGAGGTGCTGCGCAAAAACGATCATGTCGTGGCGGTCATCGGGGACGGCGCGCTGACCGGCGGCATGGCGTGGGAGGCGCTCAACAACATCGCCGCCGCCAAGGACCGCCCCCTCATCATCGTCGTCAACGACAACGAGCGCTCCTACGCGCCCACCATCGGCGGCCTCGCCGACCACCTCGCCACCCTGCGCACCACCGACGGCTACGAGCGTTTCCTCGCCTGGGGCAAAGACATCGTGCAGCGCGCCCCCGTGGTCGGCCGCCCGCTGTACGAGTCGCTGCACGGCGCCAAGAAGGGCTTCAAGGACGCCTTCGCGCCGCAGGGCATGTTCGAGGACCTGGGCCTGAAGTACGTCGGCCCGATCGACGGCCACGACATCGCCGCCGTCGAGTCCGCGCTGCGCCGCGCCGCTCGCTTCCACGGGCCCGTCCTGGTGCACTGCCGTACGGAGAAGGGCCGCGGCTACCGGCCCGCGCTGGAGGACGAGGCGGACCGGTTCCACACCGTCGGCGCCATGGACCCGCTGACCTGCGCGCCCGTCGCGCCGCCCGGCCCGCCGTCGTGGACCTCGGTCTTCGGCGACGAGATGGTCAAGATCGGCGAGGAGCGCCCGGACGTCGTCGCGATCACCGCGGCGATGCTCCAGCCCGTCGGCCTCGGCACGTTCGCGGCCGCCTTCCCCGACCGTACGTGGGACGTGGGCATCGCCGAGCAGCACGCGGCGGTCTCGGCGGCCGGTCTGGCCACCGGCGGCCTGCACCCGGTCTTCGCGGTGTACGCCACCTTCCTCAACCGTGCCTTCGACCAGGTCCTGATGGATGTCGCACTGCACAAGTGCGGCGTCACCTTCGTCCTCGACCGGGCCGGGGTGACCGGCACCGACGGGCCCAGCCACAACGGCATGTGGGACATGTCGATCCTCGGCGTCGTCCCGGGCCTGCGGATCGCCGCGCCGCGCGACGCCGACCAGCTGCGCGCCGAACTGCGCGAGGCCGTCGACGTGGACGACGCGCCGACCGTGCTGCGCTTCCCGAAGGAGTCGGTGGGCGAGCCCGTACCGGCGCTGGAGCGGATCGGCGGCGTGGACGTACTTGGCCGCGGCGAGCGGGAGGACGTGCTGCTGGTCTCGGTGGGTGTGATGGCCCCGGTCTGCCTGGAGGCGGCGGACCTGCTCGCGGAGCGCGGCATCGGCGTCACCGTCGTCGATCCGCGGTGGGTCAAGCCCGTCGCCCCCGCGCTCGTCACGCTCGCCGCGCGGCACACCCGCGTGGCCGTCGTGGAGGACAACAGCCGCAACGGGGGAGTGGGGGCGGCGGTCGGCCAGGCGCTGCGCGACGCGGACGTGGACGTACCGCTGCGGACCTTCGGCATCCCCGAACAGTTCCTGGCGCACGCCAAGCGCGGCGAGGTGCTCGCCGACATCGGGCTCACCCCGGCCGAGATCGCCGGCCGCATCAGCGCCTCCCTGGCCCGTAAGGAGAACGACTCGTGACGGAGAACGGCTCGTGACCGGATTCGACCTGACCAAGCTGCTCGCCGAACGCGGCGCCGAGCGCTACGACCTGCACGCCAGGTACGTCAACCACCAGCTGCCGCGGATGCTGCACACCATCGGCTTCGACAAGGTCTACGAGCGGGCCGAGGGCGCCTACTTCTGGGACGCCGACGGCCAGGACTACCTCGACATGCTGGCCGGGTTCGGTGTGATGGGCCTCGGCCGGCACCACCCGGTCGTGCGGCAGGCCCTGCACGACGTCCTCGACGCCCAGCTCGCCGACCTCACCCGCTTCGACTGCCAGCCGCTGCCCGGACTGCTGGCCGAGAAGCTGGTGTCCCACACGCCCCACCTGGACCGCGTCTTCTTCGGCAACAGCGGTACGGAAGCCGTCGAGACGGCCCTGAAGTTCGCCCGCTACGCCACCGGGAAACCCCGCGTCCTGTACTGCACCCACGCCTTCCACGGCCTGACCACCGGCTCCCTGTCGGTCAACGGCGAGGACGGCTTCCGTAACGGCTTCGCGCCGCTGCTGCCGGACACCGGCATCGAGATGGGCGACCTGGACGCGCTGGAGCGGGAGCTGCGGCGCGGCGATGTGGCGGCCCTGATCGTCGAGCCGATCCAGGGCAAGGGCGTGCACCCCACGCCGCCCGGATACCTGCGCGCCGCGCAGGAGTTGCTGCACCGGCACAAGGCGCTGCTGATCGCCGACGAGGTGCAGACCGGTCTGGGCCGTACCGGAGACTTCTTCGCCTACCAGCACGAGGACGGTGTGGAACCGGACCTGGTGTGCGTGGCCAAGGCCCTCTCCGGCGGCTACGTCCCGGTCGGCGCGACACTCGGCAAGGACTGGATCTTCAAGAAGGTCTACTCGTCCATGGACCGGGTCCTCGTGCACTCCGCCAGCTTCGGCGCCAACGCCCAGGCGATGGCCGCCGGCCTGGCGGTCCTCTCGGTCATGGAGGACGAGCAGATCGTCGCCAACGCCCGCCACACCGGCGATCTGCTCCGCACCAGACTCGCCGCCCTCACCGACCGGTACGAGCTGCTGCACGACGTCCGCGGCCGCGGCCTGATGATCGGCATCGAGTTCGGCCGCCCCCGCTCCCTGAAACTGCGCGGCCACTGGACCATGCTCCAGGCGGCCCGCAAGGGCCTGTTCGCCCAGATGGTCGTGGTCCCCCTCCTCCAGCGCCACCGCATCCTCACCCAGGTCTCCGGCGACCACCTGGAGGTCATCAAACTGATCCCGCCCCTGACGATCGGGGAGCCGGAGGTGGAACGGTTCGTGACGGCGTTCACGGAGGTGATGGACGACGCGCACCAGGGCGGCGGTCTGATGTGGGACTTCGGCCGGACCCTGATGAAGCAGGCCCTGCAAACACGTTAGCGGCCGTCCGGGGGCTTCGGGCACGGGCCGGTGCGGTGCGTGGCGCGGCACCGGTCCGCCGGGCGGTCGTCACTGGCGCGGGACGTCGATGCCGGCCGCGCGCAGGTGCGCCTCGACCAGCGCGTTCAACCGGGCGAGGGACGGTGCCTCGTCCTCCCGGTGGTGATTGACCACTGCGTACCGGGAGGCGGCGTCGGACCGCTTCCGGAACCCGGCCGGCATCGCCAGCAGCGCGCGGTCGGCCAGCACCTTGCCGGCCAGCGCGGCCGCCAGCTCCTCGATCCGCGGGTCGTCCGGGTCCCAGGATCTCGCGTCCCAGCCGCGCTGGGTCAGCTCGACGTGCTCGGGATCGTCCAGGAGACGTTCGAGCCGGGTCAGGAAGCTGTCGAGGATCTCCGGAACCAGCGCCCGGGCCAGCACCAGGGCCTCCCGTTGAGCGGCCAGGTAGTCGGGACCGAAACCGGCACCGGCGAGCCGGTCCAGGACCGCGCAGGCCCGGTCGGGCAGCAGGGCCCGGTCGCCGTGGGTGAGCCGGTGCACTGTGTCGCGGCGCGCTGTCAGTTCCTCGATCTGTTCGGTGAGCCGGCGATGGACGTCGTCCAGGGCGGCGGCGAACCGCTCGGGACCGGCGTCCAGCAGCTCACCGATCTCGGCCAGCGGCACGCCGGCCCCGGCCAGAGTGCGGACCTGGACCAGCCGGTGCAGGTCGGCCGACCGGTAACGCCGGTAGCCGGAACCGTCCCGGTCCGGCTCGGCGACCAGGCCGAGCCGGTGGTAGTGCCGCACCGTCTTGACCGTGACGCCGACGAACGCCGCCGCCTGGCCGATCGTGAGCCCGTTCGCCGGGTTGCGGGTGATCACAGGGGTGAGGGTAGCGCGCATCTGTTCCCGCTCAGCACCCTTTTCGCCGAGGCCGGAAGCGCCTGGCCGCGACAGGGTTGACCTTGACCTCGGGTCAGGGTGAACGCTCATCACATCGCCGCCTCGAAGGGGCCGGTGGCTCCAGAGCCACCGTCGCGCTTCCGAGCTGTACGGCACACCCGCTGATCGCGAGAGAAGGAATGACCATGAACGCGTCCCTCCACACCACAAAGAACCCCGCTGTCGGGCCGGACCGCCCGGAGCTGCGGAAGGCCATCGGGGAGATCGTCGATTCCGGTGTCACCGGGGTGTCGCTGCGCGTGCACGATGAGCGGGGCGAGTGGGTCGGCGGCGCCGGGGTGGCCGAGCTGGGCGGGACCGCCGAGCCGCCGGTCGACGGACACGTCCGGATCGGCAGCAACACCAAGACCTTCACCGCGACCCTGGTGCTGCAACTGGTGGCCGAGGGCAAGGTCGCACTGGACACCCCGGCGGCCGGCTACCTGCCCGGGTTCGGGCTGGACGAGCGCATCACCGTGCGGATGCTGTTGCAGCACACCAGCGGGGTGTTCAACTTCACCGGCGAGTACTTCGAGGACGGGACGGTGGTGCCGGGGATCCCCTCCACGATCGCGGGCAAGGAGTGGGTGGACAACCGGTTCAGGACCTACCGGCCCGAGGAGCTGGTACGGCTGGCGCTGTCCAAGCCGGCCCGCTTCGAGCCGGGGACGGGCTGGAGCTACTCCAACACCAACTACGTGCTGGCCAGGCTGCTGATCGAGAAGGTCACCGGCCGCTCGTGCGCCGAGGTGACACAGGAGCGGATCGTGCGGCCGCTCGGCCTGACGGGCACCGTCGTGCCGGGCACCTCGCCGGAGATCCCCGCGCCGCACGCCCGCGCGTACTACCGCTACGAGGACGCCGGCCGGCAGAAGACGGTCGACGTCACCCGCCACAACCCCTCCTGGGTCTCCGCCGGCGGTGACATGATCTCCACCACCCAGGACCTGCACACGTTCATCTCCGCGCTGGCGGGCGGCGAGCTCCTGCCGGCCCCGCTGCTGGCCGAGATGCGCACGCCGCACCCCAAGAGCGGCTTCGGCCTGGGGCTGCGCGTCCAGGAGACGGGCCCCGACGGCGGCACCGTCCTCTTCCACAACGGCGGCGCCGGCGGCCACGCGGCGCTGATGTACAGCACGCCCGACGGCAGCAAGACCCTGACCGCCGCGCTGAATTATGTGGACGACGCCGCACTGTCCCTGGCCGGGGCGTTCCAGAAGGCGCAGGACAGACTCGTCGCGGAGGTCTTCGGCGGCGGGCAGGCCGGACCGGCTGACGAGGCGGCCGAGCCGACACAGCCGACCGGCTGAACACCTCGGCCCCGTCATCTCGTGCGCGTCCGTGTCCCGGGCCCCGCAGGGTGAACGCCTGGGCGTCACGGGGTGACAGGGGCGCGTACTCTCCGCGCGGTGGGCAGCACGGGGCCGTCGGGCAGGACGGAGAGGTGCGGGAGCCCCACCGCCCACGTCTCCGGCGCCGCCGCGTTCCCGCGTGCCACCTTCCCGGGCTGAGCGCCGGTCAGGCCGGGAACCGCCTGGTGAAGAGCGTGGGCATGGCACCCGGCAGGCAGTGTCTCCCGCTTCCCGACCCGCACTACGGCTTCGGGGTCATCCGGCCGTCGCGGGTCCTGACCGCCGACATCCCCGCACGTGTGTGGGGGCCTCTCACGTGCTGAAGTCCCCACACGCTGAGGCATGTCACTCCAGGAGATCGCGCCAGCGTTCGGCTGACTCCAGCATGTCCTGGATGACGCGCTCCAGGAATGTTCCGCCCCTGGCCAGCCGTTGCCCCACGGGGTTGTCGAGTCCCAGCGTCTCCCCGGCCGCTCTCGCGGCCTGTGCCGACTCCAGTGTCTGCCGCGTGCTGATCACGATCGAGTGGTACCAGGCGTGGTCGTCGACCACGTAGATGTCGCGACGCCGCTGCGGATCGCGCTCCCGCCGGACATAGCCGTGCTGGACCAGGTAGTTCACGGCCACGGACACGGAGGCCGGGCTGACGCCGAGCCGGCGGGTCAGCTCGGCCGCGGTACGCCTGCCCTCCTCGGACAGCAGCAGGTCGATGTGGACGCGCGCCGTCGTCCTCGGCAGCCCCGCCCGGACCGCCAGTTCGATGACCTTCTCTTCCGCCGGGTTCTCCGGTGCGCTGTCGCCACGTGGGGGCGCGGGTGTGCCGCGCCGCGCCCGCTGGGCCGTCGCCTGGTGTGCCTGCTGCGGCCGGTAGCCGCTGGGGCCCCCGTTGCGCGCGATCTCCCGGCTGATCGTCGAGGTCGGCCGGTCGAGCCGCCGGGCGATCTCGGCGTAGGAGAGCCCGTCGGCGAGTCCGGCCGCGACGCGCTGGCGGTCCTGCTGGGTCAGTCGTCCTCCTGGCATGGACGTCAGTATTGCTTTCGCCGTCATTCATTGCAACGCAGCATTGCATTTGAGCGCAGCGTCATTGCATCAAAATTCCTGCAACTACGTGTGCATATAGCTTTTTGGCGATTGACCCGGCCCTGAATGCAACGTAGCTTTCAGCGTGTTCCGAACGCGCACTATCGCGAGATGAGGAAGGGTCATGGGGGAATCCCTGCACACCGTCACGGCACTGCCGGCGTCACGTCGGCCCGGCTGCCCGTTCGCCCCGCCGGCTGAGCTGCTCGACGCCCGCCGGCACGGCCCCATCAGCCGCTACACCCACCCCGGCGGGAAACCCGGCTGGCTGATCACCGGATACGACCTGGTCAGGTCGGTCCTGGCCGACCCGCGGTTCAGCTCGCGCAAGGAGCTGATGAACGTGATCGACTACGAGCTGCCCCCGGCGCCGCCCGGCGAATTCCTCCTCATGGACGACCCCCGGCACCGGCGCTACCGCAAGCCGCTGATGGGCAGGTTCACCGTACGGCGGATGCGCATGCTCACCGAGCGCATCGAGCAGATCACCGCCGACTGCCTGGACGCCATGGAGAAGACCGGACCGCCGACGGACCTGGTGACCGCGTTCGCCAAGCCCATCCCCGCCATCGTCATCTGTGAGCTGCTGGGAGTGCCGTACGAGGAGCGGGGCCTCTTCCAGAAGCAGGTCGAGTCGTTCATGAACGGGGAGACGAGCGACGAGGACCTGACAGCGGCCTACACCGCGACCCAGGAGTACCTCGCGCAGCTGGTGGCCGCCAAGCGCGCGCACCCCACCGACGACGTGCTCAGCGAACTCACCGGCGGCGACCTGACCGACGAGGAGCTGACGGGAGTCAGCCTGATCCTGCTGGCGGCCGGGCTCGACACCACCGCGAACATGCTGGCACTGGGCACCTTCGCGCTGCTGCGGAACCCGGCTCAACTGGCCGCGCTGCGCGGCGATCCCGCGCTCGTCGGCCCGGCCGTCGAGGAGCTGCTGCGCTATCTGAGCGTCGCCAAGCAGTTCTGGCGGACGGCGCTGGAGGACGTCGAACTGGGCGGTCAGCTCATCAAGGCCGGTACGACGGTGGTCCTGTCGTACAACACCGCCAACCGCGACCCCGAGCGCTTCGCCGACCCCCACGTGCTCGACCTCCGGCGGAAGGAAGGCGGACACCTGGCTTTCGGGCACGGCATCCACCAGTGCCTGGGCCAGCAGCTGGCCCGCACCGAGATGGGCGTCGCGTTCGCCGCGCTGTTCGACCGCTTCCCCACGCTGCGCCTGGCCGTACCGGCCGAAGAGGTCGCCCTGCGCCCGGAGACCGCGGACATCTCCGGGGTGAAGAGCCTCCCTGTCACCTGGGACGTGTGACCGCGGGCCGGCCCCACTCGCCGAGGCCATGGGGTTCATGCCGGACAGGCTGCACAGGCCGAACACTTGCACAAGGAGATACATCATGGGGAACGGCAACAGCGGCTTCTCGGGAAGAGGGCTGCGCAGACTGCACGACGTGCTGGCACGGCATGTCGAGTCCGGAAAGATTCCCGGGCTCGTCGCCCTGGTCGACCGGGGCGGTCGGACCCACGTCGAAGCGCTCGGCACGATGCGCCATGACGGTGGCGCGCCGATGCGCCGGGACACGATCTTCCGGATGGCGTCGACGACCAAACCGGTCGCGATGGCGCCGGTGATGATCCTGCTCGACGAGTGCAGGCTGCGGCTGGACGAGCCGGTGGAGCCGTGGCTGCCCGAACTCGCCGACCGCCGGGTGCTCCAACGGGCCGACGGCCCGCTGGACGACACCGTCCCGGCGCGGCGGCCGATCACCGTACGGGACCTGCTGACCTCCACGTTCGGGATCGGCATGGACCTGACGATGGCGGGTTCGCCGATCCAGACCGCGCTCCGGGAACAGGCGATCTTCACCCAGGGAGCGGCGCCGGCGCCCGAGCCGGACGAGTGGATGCGCCGCCTCGGCACGCTCCCGCTGATGTACCAGCCCGGCGAGCGGTGGCAGTACCACATCAGCCACGATGTGCTCGGCGTACTGGTCGCCAGGGTCACGGGCCGCCCGTTCGAGACGTTCCTGCGCGAACGGGTCCTCGAACCGCTGGGGATGAAGGACACCGGTTTCCACGTGCCCGGCGACCAGCTCGACCGGCTGCCGCCCAGCTACGCCCCCGACCCGCAGACCGGCGAGTTCATCGTGTGGGACGAGGCGGCCGACGGACAGTACAGCAAGCCCCCCGCGTTCCAGGCAGGCGGCGGTGGGCTGGTCTCGACCGTCGACGATTTCCACGCGTACTTCCGGATGCTGCTGCATCACGGGACGCACGGGACCGAACGGATACTCTCGCGGCCCGCCGTACAGCTCATGACCACCAACCACCTCACCCCCGAACAGCAGGCCGTCCGGGAAGCCCTGGCCAACAACAGCCAGGTGTCGAACGGGCTCGGGCGGCACGGCGGCTGGGGTTTCGGAATGGCGGTGCGCACCTATCGCGGTGACTACGCGTCCGTGGGGCAGTTCGGCTGGGACGGCGGCACCGGCACCTCCACGTACGCCGACCCGGCCGAGCAGCTCACCGGAATCCTGCTCACCCAGGTCGGGATGAGCACGGCGGATTCGGCGCGGCTCATCCACGACTTCTGGACCACGGTCTACCAGGCGATCGACGACTGACACACCGGGCCCGTGTCCGGTGTGGCCCGCCCCCGCCCCCGCCGTCGCGAGGCCGGCCGACGCCGTGGTGTCACCCGGTTTCCTCGGTCGGCAAGGGGAACAGCGCGGTGACCGCGGCCACCGGAACCGTGCCCGCCGGGCGGGCGGCGGGCTGCTGGTCACGTTCGAGGTAGGGGGCCAGCAGGGCGCGGAAGGCGGCGGCGAGTCCGGTCAGCTCGGCCGGCGTCAGGTGCACCACGGCGCTGCACGACTCGTCGCGCCGCCACTCGCCCGGCGCCCGGTCCCGATGGGACAGCCGGCGCTGGTGACTCTCGTCCTCCAGGCCGCGCGCGAGCACGTCGGAACGCTCCGGCGCTTCGGGCCCGTGCGTGGGAGCGGGGGAGGACGCGGACTCCCAGCGGAGCCGCCACGGCCGCGCCCGCCCGCCGGTGTGCGGCACCTCTTCGACGAGGCCGTGCCGGGCGAGCTGGCGCAGGTGGAAGGAGCAGAGGCCGGAGCTGTGGCCGAGACGGGCGGCGGCCTGCGTGGACGTGACGGTGCCGGCCTCGGCGAGCAGGTCCAGCAGGGCGATGCGTACGGGATGGTCAGGGAGCGGCTGCCGGGCGCGGGGCGGCGGTGGTCCGGTGGCGGCTGTTCGACGGTTTTCCTCGCTCACTTTGCAAAGGGTGCTACTTTGCAAAGCATTCGGTCAAGCCGGCCTGCCGCCGGCCGGGGATCCGCCCCGGCCGACGGCAGGCATGCGCGGAAAGAAGTGTGGGGACTCATGGCTGTTCGGTTCGGTGACACCTCCCGGGAGGACCGCCGCGTACGCGTGCAGGGCGAGCCGGTGGACTCCTGTCCGCGGCTCCTGCCGGAGGTCGACCGGGGGGCGGTACGCCGTATCACCGTGGTCGGGGAGGAGGTGCTGCACCGCCCGTGCCGGGAGGTCACCCGGTTCGGCACGCCGGAACTCGCGCGGCTGATCGACGACATGTTCGCCACCAACCACGTGGCGGAGGGCGCGGGGCTCGCCGCCAACCAGGTGGACGTGGACCTGCGGGTGTTCGTGTGGGACATGACGGACGACTGGGGCGTGCGGCATGTCGGGCACATCGTCAACCCGGTGCTGGACGAGGTGCCGGCCGAGCAGCGCAGGCTGGTCGAGGAGTCCGAGGGGTGTCTGTCCGTCCCGGGCCCCTACCGCGTCGTGCCCCGCCTCGACCGCGCCGTCGTGCGGGGCGTGGACAAGGACGGCAAACCCCTGGTGATCGAGGGCAGGGGCTACTTCGCCCGCTGCCTGCAACACGAGACGGACCACCTCCGCGGCCACCTCTACCTGGACCGGCTCGCCCACCGGGAGCGCAGGACGGCGCTCCGTGAGATGGCGGAGTCCAAGGAGGAGAAGTTCGCCCGGCGTGCCGAACTGGCGGCGAAACTGGGCAAGTGACGGCGCACGGCAGCGAGTGACGCGGCGTCAGCACCGCCCGTGGAAGGCGTTCACCAGCGCCTCCATGCTCTTGCGGAACGAGCAGCTGAGCGCGATCCACGACCCGTCGACGAAGACCAGGTCGAAACGGCCGCGGGGGAACGTCGTACGCGGCCTGGGGCGCAGCTCGGCGATGTCGGCGCGGGGGACTTCCACGGCGAGTTCCAGCTCGGGTTCGCGGGCCCGCCAGCCGGTGGCATGGTCGGTGACCACGAACAGGCGGCGGTCGGTGACCGCCTGGTGCACGGGGGAGCCGCCGGCGTTGGTGACCCGGACGTGGAAGCGCCCGGCCATACTGGTCCAGCCGCCCTCCATGGGCTTGCCGTACATCATGTGCTCGGCGGCCCGGTCGACGGCGTCCTCGAAGTTGTCCTGCGCCTCGCTCAGCCCGTCGGCGACGGTGCCCGCGGCGCGGGTCAGCCGGTGGTTGGCGAAGCGGTTGTCCGTGGCGATGCCGAGCGGCCGCGATGCCTTGTCAAGGACGCTGCCCAGCGCACCCCGGATCCGCTTCTCCAGGAGCGACTGCTTGCGCGGCATCCGTAGGTGGGCGGGGACGAGCGGCAGAGACGGGTACACCTCGTACTGCTCGCTGTGCAGCAGGACTTCGCCGGGCTGGAGGAACGGCAGGCAGGGAGTCGTGTGGTCGATCACGCGGCCATTTTCCCCGGCGGCGGGCGCGCACGGCCGGCGGGCC
Source organism: Streptomyces sp. NPDC030165 (assembly GCF_055573595.1). NCBI lineage: Bacteria > Bacillati > Actinomycetota > Actinomycetes > Kitasatosporales > Streptomycetaceae > Streptomyces > Streptomyces sp. NPDC030165. The sequence goes on from NZ_JBVIBD010000003.1 coordinate 84,304, forward strand.
CCGGCCCCGGCCGTGCGGGCGGCGGTTCAACCCTCCAGGAGCTGGAAGCGCAGCCGCTCGCGGGTCTCGGACGACAGCTTCAGGCCGTCGCTGAGGTACGTCTCCGTCGAGCCCCAGGTCGCCTCGACGGCGTCGAAGGCCGCGGACAGGTACTCGGCGCGCGCGTCGAAGAGCGGCGCGAGCAGCTCCATGACCTCGGGGGACATGCCGGCCGCCGACTTGTCGGAGCGGCGCACCTTGTACCGGCGGTGCGCGGCGTTGGACTCCAGGTAGTCGGCCTCGATGGCCTCCGGCTCGACGCCGACCGCGAGCAGCGTGACGGCGACGGACAGGCCCGCCCGGTCCTTGCCGGCCGCGCAGTGCATGAGCGCGGGGACGCTGTCCTCGGCGAGCGCGTGCAGGACACGGCTGTGATCGGCGGTGCGGGTGGTGATGATGTGGCGGTACGTCTGCGCCATCCGGCCCGCCGCCTGGCCGTCGCCCAGCGCCGCACGCAGGTGGCCCAGCTCGCCGTCGCGCACCATCGCCCAGAACTCGGCGCCGTCGGCCGGGTCGGTCAGGGGGATGTTCACGTTCCGTACGCCGGGCAGCGTGACGTCGGGGCCCTCCAGCCTGATGTCCGCGGCGTTGCGGAAGTCGAAGATCGTGTGCAGCCCGAGGCCGGCGAGGAAGGCGGCGTCCGCCTCGGTCGCCGCCGCCAGGTGACCGCTGCGGAACAGCCGCCCCGCGCGCACCCGGCGCCCGTCCACGGTCGGCAGCCCGCCCACGTCACGGAAGTTGCGCACCTCCGCGAGCTCGGAGTCGGTCGACGGGACCTCCGGGGTCTGCTGCGTCACGGGCGCTCCTCGGGATCGGTCGCCGACGCTGCTCGTCGACGAGGCGGGCCACTCCGACGATACGACATGGGTGCACTCCGCAATCAGGCCGGTGAGGCGGGATTCGCGGGGGCGCCGGGGCGGTGCGGTCAGGGGCGTACAGGGTGGGCGGCCCTCGCTTTCCTGCCCCCGGCGCCCGGCCACTCCCACACCCGGTCAAACGGCTGAAAAGAGCCGTTTATCGCCGCCGTTTCTTATTCCGACTTGATCAGAATTTGACCGGGTGGCATTAATCACCCCACGTCAACCCCTGGTTACGGTGGCGTAAGTCACTTCGCGGGGTGAAGTATGTCCTGACGTGGCAGACGATTCGAAGAAGATGAGCAGTGGCGCATATGGCGCCATCGGGTCGTACGCAGCCGTCGGGGACAGCTTCACCGAGGGAGTCGGGGATCCCGGCCGTGACGGGGCGTACATCGGCTGGGCGGACCGGCTGGCGGTCCTGCTGTCGGACCGGCGCGCGGAAGGCGAGTTCCGCTACGCCAACCTCGCGGTCCGCGGGCGCCTGCTGGACCAGATCGTGGAGGAGCAGGTGCCGCGGGCCAAGGAGCTGGCCCCCGACCTGGTGACGTTCTGTGCCGGCGGCAACGACATCCTGCGGCCGGGCTCGGATCCGGACGCGGTGGCCGAGCGGTACGAGGCGGCCGTCGCCGACCTGCGGGAGAAGGTCGGCACCGTACTGCTGTGCACGGGGTTCGACACCCGTGGCATGCCGGTGCTGCGGCATCTGCGCGGCAAGATCGCGACGTACACCGCCCACGTACGGGCGATCGCCGACCGGCACGGCTGCCCGGTCCTGGACCTGTGGTCGCTGAAGTCCGTGCAGGACCGGCGGGCCTGGAGCGACGACCGGCTGCACCTGTCGGCCGACGGGCACACGCGGGTGGCGCTGCGCGCCGCGCAGGTGCTGGGCCTCGACGTGCCGGCCGACCCGGACCAGGCCTGGCCGCCGGAGGCGGAGCGCACCGCGGCCGAGGCGCGCCGGGACAACATCCACTGGGCGCGGGAACACCTGGTGCCGTGGATCGGCCGCCGGCTGCGCGGCGAGTCCTCGGGTGACCATGTGGAGCCGAAGCGGCCGGATCTGCTGCCGCTGTAGCAGCGGCGATGCCACACCGCCGCCCGTCGTCGAGACGCGGGCGGCGGTTTCAGCGGGGGGCGGGGGGCCCGTAGGGGAGGTCGGCCCAGACGGTGCGGCCGCGTCCGGTGGGGCCGGGACGCACGCCCCAGCTCTCGGAGAGGGCGCCCACGAGGAACAGGCCCCGGCCGCACTCCTTGTCCACGCTGCCGGGCTGGACGTGCGGCGCCGAGTCGCCCCGGCCCTGATCGGTGATCTCCAGGCGCAGGAAGGCGCCGACGACCGCCAGTTCGCAGTCGACCTTCTCGCTGTCGGTGTGCCGTACGGCGTTGGTGAACAGCTCCGAGACCACCAACTCGGCGTCGTCACAGACCTGTTCTGCCGCGCCCCACTCGTGCAGCACGGCGATCACGCGTCTGCGCGCCTCCGGTACGGAGGTGCGGCGGGCCGGCAAGTGGAACGCGTCCCGGAGACGCTCGGCGACGAAGCCGCCACAGCGCCCTAACGAAGGAGCGTTGTTGGAGGAAGCCACTCCGCAACTATGTGCGATGTTGGTCACCGATGGCAAGGATCAATGTGTAATTTGCAGAATCGCAAGCGCAGTCTGTTCGGTCTGCTGACGGCATGACACACTGCTGATCACTCATGTCCGTGGTGGGAGGGGAGCAGAAGTGGCGGAAGCACGGTCGGGTGGCGCTCCGACCGTCCTGCGGGTGGTGCTCGGCAAGAGGCTGCAGGACCTGCGCGAGAAGGCGGGGCTGTCCTACGAGCAGGCGGCCGCCGCCCTCGATGTCACGCACGCCACCGTACGGCGCATGGAGAAGGCCGAGGTCGGCCTCAAGATCCCGTACGTGGAGAAGCTGCTGGCGACCTACGGCGTCACCGACAGGGAAGAGATCGACGGCTTCCTCAAACTGGCCCGCGAGGCCAACCGGCCCGGCTGGTGGCACAACTACCGCGACGTGCTGCCCGAGTGGTTCAGCGCCTACGTGAGCCTGGAGAGCGAGGCCAACCTCATCCGGGGTTACCAGCCGCACTACGTCCCGGGACTGCTGCAGACCGAGGAGTACGCCCACGCCGTCCTGCGTGCCGGTATGCCGCACGCGGCGCGGGAGGAGATCGACCGCGCGGTGGCGCTGCGCATGGAGCGGCAGTCGCTGCTCACCCGCCCCGACGCGCCCATGCTCTGGGTGGTCATGGACGAGACGGTCTTCCGGCGGCCGATCGGCGGACCGCGGGTGATGCGCGAACAGATCGCGCGCCTGGCCGAGGCCACCACCCTGCCCAACGTCCGGCTGCAGATCATCCCGTTCGCCGCCGGACCGCACCCCTCGATGTACGGTCCGTTCCACATCTTCCGCTTCCCGATCCCGGAACTGCCCGACATCGCGTACGCGGAGAACCTGGTGGGCGCGGTGTATTTCGACCAGCGCGACGACGTCTCGCAGTTCCTGGAGGCACTGGACCGGATGTGCGCGCAAGCCGCGCCGGCACAGACCACCGAGGCCCTTCTGGGCGGCTTTCGCAAGGAGATCTGAACCATGGATCGCATACGCATTTACAACGGCATGCCCGCCACGGAGCTGGGCAGCGACGGCTGGCACAAGCCGTGGAGCGGCGGCAACGGCGGCGAGTGCGTCGAGGCGCTGCGGCTGGGGGACGGACGGGTCGCGTTGCGCCAGTCCACCGACCCGGGCGGCCCGGCCCTGATCTACACCCACCGCGAGATCAAGAGCTTCATCGAGGGCGCCAAGGCCGGCGAGGCCGACTTCCTGCTCACCGCCGCACCGTGCGGCTGCGGCTGCGGAACCGACCGGAGGACGGCGTGAAGGAAACGGAGTTCTCCCGGGCCGTGATCGGCTCCTGGGACGAGGACGGCTCGCGGGGGCTCCAGGACGCGGCCGCCTTCAAGGCCGACGAGATCGACACCAGCAAGCCGCACCCCGCCCGGATGTACGACTACTACCTGGACGGCCGGGACAATTACGAGGTCGACCGGGAAGCCGCGCGGCGCGTCATCGAGGCGCACCCACAGGTGCGGCTGAGCGCCCGCGCCAACCGGGCGTTCCTGCACCGCGCGGTCCGCGAGGTGGTCGCCGGCGGCATCCGGCAGCTCATCGACATCGGCACGGGCATCCCCACCTCGCCCAACACCCACGAGGTGGCCCGGGAGACGGCACCCGGCGTACGGGTCGTCTACGTGGACAACGACCCCATCGTCGCCACGCACGCGGGCGCGCGGCTGACCACCACCGAGGACACCGGGTTCGTCCTGGCCGACGTGCGTGACCCGCAGGCGATCCTCGACCACCCGACCGTGCGCGAGCTGATCGACTTCGACCAGCCGGTGGCACTGCTGCTGGTGGCCGTCCTGCACTTCGTCCGCGACGACGAGGACCCGGCGGGCATCGTCGCCACCCTGGCGCGCGCCCTGCCCGCCGGCAGCGTGCTCGTGCTGTCCCACGCCACGGGCGAGCCGTACGAGGCGTACGAACAGGGCCGCACGGACGAACGGGCCCGGGACGGCGTGCTGGACGTCTACAAGAACGCGACGGCCACCCTGAACCTGCGCACCAAGAGCCGGATCGAGCCGCTCTTCGGGCCGTTCGAGCTGCTGGAGCCGGGCGTGGTACGGGTACCGCTGTGGCGTCCGGACGGGCCGCCCCCGGGCCCGGCGGAGCTGAACAACATCATTTTCTACGGGGGAGTGGGCCGCAAGCCGTAGCGGTCAGCACCGGCGCGGTGCGTACGTCACGTCCAAGTGCGCGGAACGGTGCGGTGGTTGACAGCGCCGCCCGGCGGGCTGAGGGTGAGACCCGTGAGGAACCGGTGGCTGCGACGGCCGCCACCGTACGGGACGGGCGGCCCGACGGGCGGGACGGGGGCAACGGTGGGAGCAACTGCCGAAGCGACGGGGGAGACAGCCGGAACGGCGGGGGAGCGGCACGCGGTCGTCATCGGCGGCGGACTCGCGGGGATGCTCGCGGTCACCGCCCTGCTCGGGCACGTGGACGCGGTCACCGTCGTGGAACGCGACCGCTATCCGGCGGGGCACGCCTTTCGTAAGGGGGTGCCGCAGGCTCGGCATCTGCATGTCTTCGTCACCGGTGGCCAACGCGCCCTGGAAGAGCTGCTGCCCGGCACGGTGCAGGCCCTCACCGACGCCGGGGCGCGCACCCTGCATCTGCCGCGCGACCTGATCACACGCACGGTCGCGGGCTGGCAGCGCCGTTTCGACGAGCGGCGCCACACCTGCGTGTCCGTCACCCGCCCGGTGATCGACGGCGTCGTCCGGGACCGTGCCCGCCAGGCGGCCGCCGGGTCGAAGACCCGCTTGGAGGTGCTGGAGGCGACCGAGGCGGTCGGTCTGACCGGCGACGCGGGCCGGGTCACGGGCGTACGGGTACGGACGCGCGGCGGCCGGGGTGAGGGAAGCGGCGGGCGGCCGGCCGACGGGACCGCCGCGGACACGGCCGACCGGATCATCCCCGCCGCCCTCGTCGTCGACGCCTCCGGACGTAGCTCCAGGACGCCGCAGTGGTACGCCGACCTGGGGCGCCCCGCCCCGCGGGAGGAGACCGTGGACGCGGGCATCGCCTACGCCACCCGCATCTTCCGGCCCACCGACCCCGCCGGCGCGCCGGACATCGGCGTCAACATCCCCGGCTGGCCGGGCAGTCCGCGCGGTGCCGTGTACGTACCGGTCGAGGACGGCAAGTGGCTGCTGACCGCCGCCGGCATCCGCGGCCACCACCCGCCCACCGACGACCAGGGGTTCGCCGACTTCACCGCCACCGTCGGCGACCCGTACATCCACGGCCTGCTCCCGTACCTCGAACCGGTCTCGCCCGTGCACGGCTTCCGGGACACCTCCAACCGCCGCCGCCACTACGAACGGCCCGGCGCCGTGCCCGAAGGCTTCGTCGTCCTGGGCGACGCCAACTGCACTTTCAACCCCATCTACGGGCAGGGCATGTCGGTGGCCGCGCTCGGCGCCCGGGCGCTGCGCCGGACCCTGGAGGCCCGCGGCCTGCGGCCGGGGTTCGCGGGCGAGGCACAGCGCGCGGTGTCCCGCGCCTCCGACGCCGCCTGGATCGCCGCGGTCGGCGCCGACCGCCCCTACGCGAGCGGACCCGAGGCACGGGCCGGCCTGCGCGAACGGCTGACCACCTGGTACCTGCAACGGCTCATCGCCCGGGTCGCCGGCGACCCCGTCGTCGGAGCCGCCTTCCGCGACGTCTTCTGCCTCACCGCGCCCCCGTCCCGCCTGATGTCCCCGCGGCTTGCCCTGCGCGTCCTCCTGCTGCCGCTCCGGCCCGGCCCCGCGGCGCCGCCGGCGTACGTCGAACCGGCGCGCCGAGCGGCCTGATGCCCCGTCACCGCCCCCCGGGAAGAAACAGGCTGACCGCACCCGTGGCCAGCGGCGCCAGGATGCCGAACGCCGGGGCCAGCACCTTCGGCAGCGAGACGTCCAGGCGCAGGAAGGCCACCAGCCGGGCCCGGCGCTCGATCCAGTCCTCGGTCAGCTCGTCGGCCTCCGGTATACGGACGGTCACCTCGACCAGCCGGCCGGCGACCGACCGCCACAACACCACGACCGGCAGGAAGACCAGCGCGAACATCACGCTGAAGAACGCCCCGTAGAGCAGTACGGACGACGCCGGAAAGGTCTTCTCGGGCACGCCGTACGCCAGCAGGGCGTTGCGCAGCGCCCCCGCGTCGACGACCGCGGTGGAGATGATCAGGCTGCCGCCGGTCAGGAAGCGCACCGCGTCCCGCCACCCCCGGTACAGCTCTCGCAATGCCCCCACCGGCGCGAGCACGTCCGGCTCGGTGGGCAGCCGGCGGCTCAGCCGCAACAGCCGTACCTGTACGTCCCACAGGCCCACCGCCCCCGGCGACGCCGCCAGCATCCCCAGGACGAGCAGCAGCGGAATGCGCCACCCCAGCCCGTCGAGCGGCACCGACACGTAACCGGGCGGCGTGAAGAAGTGCAGCACGCCGAAGACGGCGCCCATCAGCACGACGGCCCCCGCCACCAGCACCGCCGCGGCCCGGGGCGCGGGCCGGTCGATCGGCTGCCGCCAGCGCCGGTGCACCGCGTACGACATCGCGTACGCCACCGCCGCGTACAGCGCGATCGAGGCACCGACCAGGGCGCTCCACAGGTCGAACTCCAGCAGCGAGGTGAAGGCGCGTGCCTCCGGCGACTCGGCGGCACGGAACCGCCCGATGAAGCCGGTACCGAGCGCGGCGACGGCCAGCAGGCCGAGCGTGACCGCCAGGGGAACGGCCACCAGGCGCACCCCCGGCCGGGCGATGTGCGGGGCGGCCCGGGCCACGGGCGGGGGCAGATCGGCCGCGGCAGGGACTGTGGGCGGGGGCAGGTCGACCGGTGGCAGGTCGGCCGGTGGCAGGCCGGGCGGAACGCCCCCTTCCATGACGGGAGTTTCCGCGGCATCCAGGGGCTTGGCGGCCCCCTGCGGTGGTAGCGACAGTCCGCCATCTCCAGGGGACCCTCCGCAAGGCCCGCCGGACAGTCCTTCGGGAGGCGCGCCGGAAGGCCCACCTCCCGGGGCGTCCTCACGTTCCGGTGGCTGCCCGGGCGGCAGCGTCTGGCTCATGCCACGACGGTAGGGCCGTACGGCCCGTGACGGAATGCCCGGACGGGCCGAGTGGTTCGGTACGTGCAGGGAACATGTGTCGTGTCCGGGCCCCGCGGTGTCCGCGGCGGGCACCACCGGCCCGGACGCCGGCGTGCCGGAACCCGCCACCGTGGCGGTCCGTTCACTGCACGGCGACTCGTTGACAGCGCTACCGCCCCGATCCATGGAGGTGCCGTGCCCGGCTCTCGACCCCGCAGTGAGTCCTCGTCCGCCCCGCGTTCCGCCGAGCGGTTGGCGCTGCGCCGCCCCGCCGCCTTCGGCGCATGGCCCACGGGGAAGCGGCTGGCGCGCATACAGAGGTCCCCGCAGTTCGTCGACGGCCAGTTCCGCAACCCCGTACCGACGCGGCAGATGGTGCGGGGCGGCGCGCTGTCCATGGCCCGCAGCCAACTCGACCGCGAGAGCCGGCTGCGCCGGGCGCCGGTCGGCCGCGTCCCCGTACACCGCCCGACGGCGGCGGACTGGGGCGAGCCGCCCGCCTCCGGGCTGCGGCTGACGTGGATGGGACATTCGACAGTGCTCGCCGAGATCGACGGCCACCGCGTGCTGTTCGATCCGGTCTGGGGCGAGCGCTGCTCACCGTTCACCTGGGCGGGCCCCCGGCGCCTGCACCCCGTACCGCTCCCCCTCCGGGACCTGGGCCCCGTCGACGCCGTGGTCATTTCGCACGACCACTACGACCACCTGGACATGCCGACGGTCAAGGCCCTGATCCGTACGGGCACCCGCTTCGTCGTCCCCCTCGGCATCGGCGCCGACCTCGAACTGTGGGGCGTGCCCGAGGAACGCATCACCGAACTGGACTGGAACGAGTCGGCGACCGTCGGGGACCTGACCCTCACCGCGACCCCCGCCCAGCACTTCTGCGGACGCGGACTGCGCGGCCCCCAGCACACCCTGTGGGCGTCCTGGGTGGTGGCCGGCCCCGCGAACCGCGTCTTCCACAGCGGCGACACCGGCTACTTCCCCGGCTTCGCCGCCATCGGCGCCGAGCACGGCCCGTTCGACGCGACGATGATCCAGATAGGCGCGTACAGCGAATTCTGGCCGGACATCCACATGACACCGGAGGAGGGCCTGCGCGCCCACACCGACCTCTCCCGGGGCACCCCGTCCGGCACCCTGCTCCCCATCCACTGGGGAACGTTCAACCTGGCCCCGCACCCATGGTCCGAACCGGTGGAACGCACGGTGGCCGCCGCCCGCGCCACCCACGCGAAGGTGGCGGCCCCCCTCCCCGGCAAGCCCTTCGAACCGGCCGACGAACAGGTCGTGGACCCGTGGTGGCGAGGGGTGGCACTGCCGCCGGCCCACGGGTGGCCCGCGTGGGGTGCGGGGGCGGCGTCGGCTGATGCTGTCGAGGTGGCGCAGTAAAGGGAAAAGGCAAGGCGGATTTCCGGTGACCGAGGGAGCCGCCGGAGAGAATGAGGGCGGGGGCGTTGTGCCCCCGCCCTCATGGTTACGGTGCCACCCACGCCGCGTCGCGGGAATGTCGCGCGTCATTTCGTGACGCGTTCTTCAGCTGCCCGATGGGGAAAGTCACATCGGCGCCGGGGATGAAACCCTTTCGGGCTCCGAAGCATCACAGGGTCGGGCCGTCTCGGACTCCGCGGAATCATGCGGCGAGAACGGTACGACGTGCCCAGGTCGGTGAGACGCCCCGGAACATCGCCGCATTGCGATGAGTAAGGGCCCGCCGCCGGAAAACACCTGCGACGTACCGATGGGCGGCCGCATCGCCCTGCCGCCGAACAGGCGGGCAGGAACGGCCTTGCCGCGCCGATTCCCCCTCCGTCAACGCCTTCGCAGGTGGCGAGAGGCGACCCGCCGACGCCTCGGCGGTGTCATCGAACCTGTTCCGCCTGTTCCTTCCGCGGGGCCGGGGCCGCGGTGCGCTGCACGGGGATCACGGGCGTTTCCGCAGGTGAGGGGAGCTTGAAGACCACGCTGCGGTACGTCCAGAAGCGGAACAGCGTGGCGGTTCCGATGCCCAGGAACTTCCAGAAGTTGTTCTGAATCGGACCATTCAAGTCAAAGGCGTAAGTGGCCACGTAAAGTACGCCGTTCTCGATGACCAGGCCGACCGCGCTGAAGACCGCGAACAGCAGCAACTCCCTTGTGCGGCTTCCCCTTTCGCGGTCCCGGTAGGTGAAGTACCGCAGCCCCACGTAGTTGAACGCGATGGCGACGACCGTGGCGATGACGCTGCAACGGACGACCGCCAGACCGGTCACCGCGCGGCAGATATTGAAGGCGCCCAGGTTCACCAGGACGCCCAGCCCGCCCACGGTGCCGAACTTCGCGAGCTCGCCGATCAGGCGGTGCAGGCGCCCGCGGGTGCGGTCGTGCGCAGAGCCGGTAGTACTCATAAGGCCTTACTTGGTGTTAGACAGCGGTTTGCCGGTTTTGGAGTCCATAGTGTAAAGATTTCCAAAACAGATGTAATGTTAACCTACTCATGAGGGGGAGCAGCGCGTGACGGAAGCAGTGCTGCTGGTGGGCGGTCGGGGTACACGCCTGCGGCCGCTGACGGTGAACACACCCAAGCCGATGGTTCCGGCGGCCGGGGTGCCGTTCCTGGCTCATCAGCTCGCACGGCTGAAGGCCGCGGGGGTGGAGCACGTGGTGCTCGCGACCTCCTACCTGGCCGAGGTGTTCGAGCCGTACTTCGGTGACGGCGCGGCGCTCGGCCTGCGGCTGACCTACGTCACCGAGCGGGAGCCGCTCGGCACGGGCGGCGCCATCCGGTCCGCCGCCACGGCTCTGACGTCGGGCCCCGCGGAGCCGGTGCTCGTCCTCAACGGCGACATCCTCACCGGACTCGACACGGCGGACCTGGTCCGCCGGCACGAAGCGGCGGGGGCGGCCGTCACCCTGCACCTGACCCGGGTCGAGGACCCGCGTGCCTTCGGGCTCGTACCCACCGACGAGTCCGGCCGGGTGCTCGCCTTCACGGAGAAGCCCACCACCCCGGAAGAGATCGTCACCGACCAGATCAACGCCGGCTGCTACGTCTTCCGGCGCGACGTCATCGACGCGATCCCCGCCGACCGCCCGGTCTCGGTGGAGCGGGAGACCTTCCCCGGACTGCTGGCCGACGGGGCGCACCTGCTGGGTGTCGTCGACCGCACGTACTGGCTGGACCTGGGCCGGCCCGACTCCTTCGTGCAGGCGTCCGCCGACCTCGTACGCGGTGTGGTCACCTCCCCCGCCGTGCCGGGACCGCCCGGCGAGGCCCTGGTGCTGCCGGGGGCCGAGGTCGCCGACGGCGCCAAGCTCGGCGGCGGCACCGTCGTCGGCGCGGGTGCCGTGGTGGCCGCTGACGCCGTGGTCGAAGGATCGATTCTGCTCGACGGCGCGCGGGTCGAGGCCGGCGCGCGGGTCGGCCACAGCCTCATCGGCGCGGGCGCCCGGGTCGGCGCGCGCACCGTCCTGGACGGCGCGGTGGTCGGCGACGGCGCCGTGGTGGGCGCCGACAACGAACTGCGCAACGGAGTCCGGGTGTGGTGCGACACACGCCTGCCCGACGCCTCCGTGCGCTTCTCCGCAGATTGCTGAGCCCGGCCACCGCCCGCTCCGCAGCCCCCTTTCACGGAACGACGAAAGCAACCGATCACGTGTCTGCACCATCCGTACCCGCCTCGGCCACCCCTGCCTCCGCACCGGAGGCCGTACCGAACCCCGCGCGGCTCCCCGCCGCACTGCCCGACGCCTGGGCCCGTACCGCCCTGACCATCGTCATGCCGACCTACAACGAGGCGGAGAACCTGCCCGGCATGGCCGAGGCGCTGATGGGACTCGGGCTCGAGGGCCTGCGCCTGCTGGTCGTCGACGACAACAGCCCCGACGGCACCGGGAAGGTCGCCGAGCAGCTCGCCGGGAAGTACCCGGGCCGTATCGACGTACTGCACCGGACCGCCAAGGAAGGCCTGGGCCGGGCGTACGCGGCGGGCATGACCCGCGCCGTCGAGGACGGCGCCGACTACGTCCTCCAGATGGACGCCGACGGCAGCCACCCCGTCGAATACGTGCCGCAGATGCTGGGCAGCGCGCTGTCGACCGGCTCCGGGCTGGTCGTCGGCAGCCGGTACGTGTGCGGAGGCCGGCTCGCCTCGGAGTGGGGCCTGCACCGGCGGCTGCTCTCCCGCTGGGCGAACCGTTACGTCAGCGCGGTGCTGCGCACCGGGCTGCGGGACGCCACCGCCGGGTTCGTCCTGTGGCGCGCTGACACGGTCCGCGCCGCCCGCCTGGACCAGGTCCGTTCCGGCGGCTACAGCTTCCAGGTCGAACTGAAGTACCAGGCCGTCAACGCCGGGTTCACCGCCCTGGAGATACCCATCCACTTCGAGGAGCGCCGCATCGGCGCCTCCAAGATGACGGCCGCCGTGCAGGTCGAGTCCGCCATCATGCCGTGGCGGATCCGGCTCGCCGGGGTGCGCACGCCCGGACGCGGAGCTCAGCGATGAGCATCGGTACCGAGCAGTCCGGGCACCAGGCCGCAGGCATGGCTCCCGGCCGGACCCCCTTCCCGCCGACGACGACCGCTCCGCCGTCCGCGGCCCCGCGGCGGCCCTCGCGCCGCCGCGTCGACCGCAGGGTGGCGGGCCTCACACTGCCCTGCCTGGTGGCCGTGGTCTTCGTCGTCCTGCACGTCTTCGCCTTTCCGGCCTCCCTCTTCTCCAACGACTCCTACCGCTACGCCCGCCAGGCGTACGAGTACCTCGGTGACACGCGCCCGGAAGCGCAGCACAAGGCGCTGGTGGCGTACTGCAAGGACGAGGCCAACCGCAAGTACCGCGGTCAGCTCCTGGACGAGATGAAGTTCAAGGAGCCGCGCGACCCGAAGGCCTACACGCGGTGCATGAAGGGCAGCGCGGCGACGGGCCTCAAGCCCAACGACCCGCGCTACGAGGAGATATTCGAGACCCGCCCCCTCTACCCGCTGCTCGCGGCCCCCTTCGTGGGGCTCATGGGCGCCAAGTCGGGGCTGAGCGCGGTGTCTCTCATCTTCACCACCGCCGGCGGCTTCTTCACGCTGGCCGCACTGCGCCGCATCGGTCTCGGACCCAAGCTCGCCGTACTCGGCCAGCTTCTCTTCTACGCGACACCCATCGCCACCTGGGGCACGCTGCCACTGGCGGAAGGCCCGCTGCTGGGCATGCTGGGGGCGATGCTGTTCGGCGCCGTCTCCCTGATCCAGGGGCGGATCCGTACCGGGGCGGCGGTGTACGCGGCCGCGCTGGCGGTGTCGGCCGGCGTGAAGTACTCCAGCGCCCAGATGGCGGCCGCCCTCATGGCATGCGCGGCCGTCGCCATGCTCGTCTTCGTGCGCCGTACCCGGCACCGCGGCACCTGGTGGCTGCTCGGTCTCTCGGCCGGCACGGCAGCCGTCATCACGCTGATCAGCAAGGTGTGGCAGCTGCCCGGCACCACGGCGACCCTGCAGGACACGTTCAGCAAGCACTGGACCAAACCCGAAGCGGTCACTCCCTGGCAGGACCTGTTCGAGCTCAACCGCCACTTCTGGTGGCAGTGGGCGCAGCACCAGGCCCTCGCGCCGATGCTCGTCCTCCCGCTCGGACTGGCCCTGTGGGGACTGTGGCGCCGCTCGGCACCGCTGACCCTGATCGTCACCGGTCTCGGCCTCACCGGCATCGCCACGGTCGTCGCCCACCCCGTCTACTTCCAGTCGGAACGGCTGTACGCGGCGGTGTGGCTGATCGTCGTCGCCGGGCTGCCCGTCCTGGTGGACGAGGCCGTCAAACGCGCGGTGCTGCGACGCTGCGCGAGCCCCGCCGAGGCGCTCGACCGGAACGCCGCGGACGCGCCGCGGCCCTGAGGCCTTCCACCACTTCACGGGGCGTTCATGGCGGCCGTACCGGTACGGCCGCCATGAACGCCCCGCTCCCATCGAACATCCCGAGAGACAGGTCATGCCCGACTACTCGCGCCTCGTGAAGGCGTACGACATCCGCGGCGAGGTCCCCGCGCAGCTGAACGCCGGCATCGCCGCCAAGGCCGGCGCGCTGTTCATCCGCCTCACCGGAGCGGACCGGATCGTCATCGCCCAGGACATGCGCTCCACCTCCCCGGCGCTGGCGCAGGCCTTCGCGGCCGGCGCCAACCAGGCCGGTGCGGACGTCATCGACGCGGGTCTCGGCTCCACCGACTACCTGTACTACTGCTCGGGCAGCCTGGACCTGCCCGGCGTGATGATCACCGCCAGCCACAACCCGGCGCAGGACAACGGCATCAAGCTCTGCCGGGCCGGTGCCGCGCCGATCGGCGAGGACACCGGTCTGGCCCGCATCCGCACCTGGCTGGAGACCGACGACATCCCCGAGCCGGTGGCGACCCCGGGGACCACCACCCGCCGCGACCTGCTCGCCGAGTACGCGGCCCACCTGAACTCCCTCGTCGACGTCAGCGGCATCCGCCGCCTGAAGGTCGCCGTCGACGCGGGCAACGGCATGGCCGGACACACCGTCCCCGCCGTGTTCGACGGCCTGCCGCTCGACCTGGTGCCGATGTACTTCGAACTGGACGGCACCTTCCCGAACCACGAGGCCAACCCCCTGGAGCCCGCGAACCTCCGCGATCTCCAGGCCATGGTCGAGAAGACCGGGGCGGACATCGGCCTGGCCTTCGACGGGGACGCCGACCGGTGCTTCTTCATCGACGAGACCGGACAGGCCGTTCCGCCCTCGGCGATCGTCGGCCTGGTCGCGGCCCGCGAACTGGCCAAGGCCCCCGGGTCGGCCGTCATCCACAACGTCATCACCTCCGCGGCCGCCGTCGAGATCATCCGGGAGCACGGTGGCACTCCCGTCCGCTCCCGCGTCGGCCACTCGTTCATGAAGGCGCTCATGGCCGAGCACGACGCGGTGTTCGGCGGCGAACACTCCGGGCACTACTACTTCCGCGACTTCTGGCGGGCGGACACCGGCATGCTCACCGCCCTGCACGTCCTGGCGGCCCTCGGTGAACAGGACCGCCCGCTGTCCGAACTGGTCGCCGACTACTCCCGCTACGCCGCCTCCGGTGAGATCAACTCCGAGGTCAGCGACATCCCCGGCACCCTCGACAAGGTCGAGGCCACCTACCGTGCCCTCGGCGACACCACCGCCGACCGCCTCGACGGTCTCACCGTCACCTTCACCGACGGCCGCTGGTTCAACCTCCGCCCGTCCAACACCGAACCGCTGCTCCGCCTCAACGTCGAAGGACCGACCACCGAGTCCATGACGACCCTGCGCGACGAGGTCCTCGGCCTCGTCCGCTGACCCACGGTCTCGGGGGTTGTTTTTCGGGGCCCGTCGAAAAACCCCACGCACGTCCAGTTCCCCCCCCCGGCCCTTCCCGGGGGGGAAGAGCCATCCCCCCCCCCCCCCCC
>NZ_JBVIBD010000003.1:99325-620176 GCF_055573595.1 Streptomyces sp. NPDC030165
AGAGCGAGGGAACACACAGAGGATCTAAGAAAACTTCCAGAGATGAGTCCCTGGCCCTCTTTCGTGGCCCAATGCTCGTGGGGGGGTTCTGCCGGGCCCGGCAGACCAGCCCGACGCGCGTACGGTGCCCCTCCCGGGCTCTCCCGGGAGGGGCAGCGTCGTATCCCCGCTCCGCCGCCGGCGCCGGCTTGCTCATCGCGCGTCGTTCCGGTCACTACCACCTTCCCGCGTCCGATGGCGACCATCCGGTCAAGGGCGAGAACCAGACACGTGCCGCATCTGTCGCGGTGGATGAAGGGGCAGCTCAAGGCCAGGTTCTGGCCGACCCATTCAGACGATCAATGGCGTGAAACCTCCTATCGCTGGTGATCGATCACTTCGTACATTCGCATGGCCGTTCGCTTCCGGGTCTGCTCGGCGGACTCCGTGGCGGCGGCAGCCGGACCGCGGTCCGACGCGGCCGGCTCGGCCATGTGAGCAGGGGGTAATCAGATGGGCCAGACGGGGAAACCCCGACGCGGGCACGGGATACTGCGGCGTACTGAGGCCTGGGGTTCGTAACCCGGGACCGCGCGCTGTGACGGTGCGGATGACGGCGGGCCCGGCAAGCGGCCGCTGACCGGCTTCGCCGGGAAGGACGGCCGCCCGCGGTACTGGGCAAGGGCGGTGCGAGGGTGCTCGCTTCCCTCGATGTCACCTGTCCGGGAGGGGCCTCGGGGACGGGCTTTCGTACGTCCGCGCGTCGATGACGCACTGCCGGACGGCCCGGAGCCCGCTGCTGCGGTGGCTCCCCGGCCGTCCACCGTCCGGCCGTCCCCCGCCACGACCTTCACCTGAATCACCACCAGGCCGCCGGCCTGCACCTGACGTGCGGCGGTCTGCCGGGAACGTGCGGCCGTCCGTGGACCGGTGCACGTGCCGCAGGAACCGGCCGGTGACTCCGGCATCCGGTGTGGACCCAGCGGAACTCCGGATGCGGCGAAAGCGGCGGGCAACGCATCACTCGCAAGGGACAGGAGCTGTCTGAATGGAATGGGTCGGCGGCACGGTGCCGCGGTCACGGTCTCGTGGTGATCTCGGTTCATGCGCGACGGCGAAAGGGCTGTGCCGTGTCGGAACCGGTTGAGGCGTATGAGCGGCGTCCCTCCGGGGCGGCGGTCGTCCGGGTTTTCACCGTGTCCCTCTTCCAGTGGGTGACGCGTCGTCCGGTCCGGAAATCCGAAGACGGTGCGCGGCTGTTCGCACATTCCGCGGCGACGCGTCAGACGATCGTCGTCCTGGCGGTCATGGAGGTTTTCGTCGCCTTCTTCGTGTCCACGATGATTCCGCCCGCGTTCCGCGTTTACCACGCAGTGTTCGAAGTACTGCTGGTCGCGGCCGGATTCGGGGTGGTGGCCGCGCTGGCGCGGCATCCGCACGAGGTGTCCCGGGCCCGACTCGCCCTGCGTACCGGGTTCCTGGGCGACCTGGACCTGCCTCATGAGGCGGTCCGGTCGGCGTCCTACGGGATGCGGACGATCCAGGGGCGGGGGCTGCGCCCCGTACCCGGAGAAACCGGTGGCGTGGCCTGTTCGGTCGGCAGCGCGGTCAATGTACGCATTCACCTCGATCCGCCGGTCGCCGTCGACCTCGGTACATCCGGTGTGGTGCGAGCGACCGCGGTGTACGTGTCCGTGGACGCCACCGGCGATTTTGTACGTGCTGTGAAAGAAGCGTCCGGAGAAGCGTCCCGATAGGGGAAGAGAGAACGTGATCCAGGAAACCACCACGGCGGAAGTCCAGGCCGTGGACCGCCAGCTCGACGCCTACAACCGGCGCGACCTGGAAGCATTTCTGTCCTGTTATGCCGAGACGGCCGAACTGCTCGTGGACGGAGTGGTCGCCGCCTCAGGCAAGGAAGCGCTGCGCGCCGTGTACGCGCAGCAGTTCGCCGGGGCGCAGGTCCGGGCGACGGTCGTCGACCGCCTCCACCTGGGCGCCTGGGTGGTCGACAACGAGCGGGTCGCCGGGGACGGGGTGCCGTCCACGGCCGTGCTCGCCCTCTACCGCGTGCGGGACGGGCTGATCGACCAGGTGCAGTTCCTCGGACAGAGAGCGGCCGATGACTGAGGCGACCGAGGCGACAGAGGCGACCGAGGCGGGCGCCGGCGGGCCCGCTGCGCCGGAACTGTGGCCGAACGGGCGCGCCGGACACGTGTCGGTCTACTTTCCGATCATGCCGGGGCGGCCGGAGTACCTGGTCGGGTTCGCCGAACTCGTGCGGGACACCTCCCTGACGCGCCTGTGGCTGGGGGAGAGCCTGACGCTGGACACCTACCACCTGTTCTGTTACCTCGCCGGCCGGGGCATCAGCGTCCCGGTGGGCACCGCGGTGACCGTCATGCCGCTGCGCCACCCGTACGAGGCCGCCGTGCAGGCACGTTCGGTGGCCGCGATGTCGGGCCGGCCGGTGCTCGCGGGGTTCGGCCCCGGCGGTGTCGACTTCGTCGCCTCGCTGCGGGGCTCGGCGTACCGGAGTCCGCTCGCCGCGAGCCGGGAGTACCTGTCCATGGTGCGCGCCCTGCTGGACGGCGAGACCGTCCGCCGCGACGGCGACTACCACGTACTGCACAGCAGCCTGCCGCCGTTCCCCGACCGGCAGCCGCCCGTCGGCGTCGGTGTGGGCGTCCTCCGGCCGGGCATGGCCCGGGTCGCGGGGGAGACGGCCGACGCCGCCATCACCTGGCTGACCCCGCTGCCCTACCTCCGGGACACCATCCTCCCGGCCGTGCGCGAAGGCGCCCGCGGCCAGGACCGGCCCGCGCCGCGCCTGGTCTCGCTGGTGCACTTCGCCGTGGACCGCCCGGGACGCGACCCGCGGGCTCTGGTACTGGCCGCCAACGGGATGCACCTCGGCTCGGAGCACTACACGGCGATGCTGCGCGGCGCGGGCGTGCCGGCCGACCCCTCGGACCCGGCCGCGGGGGCCGCCGCGCTCGTCGACGCCGGCGTCTTCGTCACCGGCTCCGCCCGCGAGATCGCGGCGCGGGTCAGGGAGTACCAGGCCTCGGGGGTGGACGAGGTGGTGCTCGCCCCGTCCGGCGTACTGCTGCGGTACGGGCTGGACGCGGCCCTGGACGATCTGCGCCTGGTGGTCGCCGAGCTGGAGCGCGGCGATGACTGACCCGGCGCCTCCCGGCGGGACCGGTCCGGTGCCCCCGGCGTCCCAGGAGGACCACGGGCACCAGCCGGTCCTCGCGTTCACGCCGCGCCGGCTGCTGCTGGTGGGTACCGGGGCCATCGGCGTGGCCTTCCTGCCGTACTGGATCAAGTGGCTGCGGCTCGCGCTCCCTCAGGTCGAATGCCGGGTCGTGGTCACCCGGAGCGCGGAGCGCTTCGTGACCCGCGAGGCGCTGTCGGCGCTCAACTCGACGGTGGCGGCGCTCGACGTGTGGCCCGACGAGCCGCGTACCAAGGCCCTGCACGTCGAATGGGCGCAGTGGGCCGAGGCCGTCGCGGTGTATCCGGCGACGGTGGACTTCATCAGCCGCTTCGCCACGGGCCGGGGTGACAGCCCGGCGCTGCTCGCGATGCAGAGCACCCAGGTGCCGATCGGCATCGCGCCTTCGCTGCCGCCCGGCGCGATCCACAATCCCGTGCTGCGCCGGCACCTGAAGGAGCTGGAGGAGCGGCCGAACGTCAGCGTGCTCCCGCCGGAGCGCGGACGCAGCTCCACCACCGGCCGCGACGACGCGTACGTCCCTCCGGAGCTGCCGGGGCTGCTGACCCTGATGGAGCGGAAGCCCGGCCCGCCGGACGGGGTGGCGGACCGATGACCACGCGGGAGCAGCGCGCGCACACTGGCCAAGAGGGGCAGCCCGACCACGAGGAACACCCCGAGCACGGGCGGCTCGTAGCCGCCTACGGGACCCGCTTCACCAGAACCTCCGTCTTCCGTCCTGCGGAGGAGCCGGGCCACCGGTGGGTCAGATCGGGCGGGCCGTCCCGCGCGGCCCCCATGCGGACGCCGCCACCGGAGGCCGTCGACGCCCTCGCCGGACTGCGGACGGGAGCACTCCGTCTCTCCCTGCCCCGGCAGGACGCCGACACGCTCGTCCACCGGGCCGAGGGGGCCACGGTCCTGGCGAAGCTGCTGATGAACCGGCACCCGAAGGAGGCGTACCCACTGGCCCGTGCCCAGCTGAAAGAGCTGGGCACGGCACTCCGGCAACTCCATCGCCTGCCGGCGGGAGGAATCCGTACACCACCGCACACGGGAATTCACCGGCTCGCGCGATGGCTCGCCGGTGCGCCATCCCCTCATGTCGAAGAAGCCACCGCACAACACTTTTTCGAAATGGCCAGGGAGCAGCTGGGTGACGTGCGGTGGAAAACGCTCGAAGAATGGTGCGCCGCGGCCTTGGCGGAGGACGGGGAACGTGTTCTGCTCCACGGAAATCCGGGCAGCGGACTGATCGTTCCCGCGGAGCGCGGGCCCGGCGGCGACCTGCTTGTCGGTGAGGACGTGACCGTCGGGCCGGCGTCCCTCGACACGGGATGGGTGCTGGGCGAGCTGGCCGAGCTGCGGGCAGTCATCCGTTCCAAGGGCGGAATCCAGGCGGCAGAGGCCTGGTCGACACTGGGCCGGGCCTTCCTCGACGGGTACGGCGACGCACTTCCCGCCGCGGCCGGGCAGGCCGCCGTTCTCGGAGTGCTCGCCCACGTCAGGGACTACTGCGCCTTCGTGGGCTGGGACGCGTGGTGGGCGTCCGTCGCGCTCGCGCTCGTCCGTGAGGAGGTCGACGGCGCGGCGGAAAGCATCCTCGTATGGGGTGGTGGGCCGTGATGCCGGGCCGCTGAAATCCGCCGGAGCGCGGATTCCTCAATACGCCGGAGATTCGCCGGGCGGGCACCCCGCTCGGCTCTTCGGCATGCCCGGATTCACGGCGGAAAACGTTTCTCCCGATGGCCACGAAAAAGGCTTCCGGCGAGCGGTCTTCCGGTGATAGAAATTTGTGCAGCGGGCTTCGGGGCTGATTCCGCGGTCCGCTTTACATTTCCTGACGAAGAAAGGGGTGTCCCATGGACGCCGAGAAGCTTTTCGAGGGTTACACCGTCCACACCGACGCCGAGGAGCTGGCCGCCGCCCCCGAGGGTGACGCGCCCGCCACCTCGCCGGTCGTCTTCACCGTCACGGTCAGCCTGGCCACCAAGGCCGAGGGCTGCTGAACCGGCCGGCGCAGTAGCACCGCGAAGAAGCTGAGGCGCCGGCGTCAACTGATCCCGTCAAGTATCGAGTCGACGCCAGCACCTCAGCTCCAAGGATAGAGCGGGGCCGCGGCCATGTGCCGCGGCCCCGGCTCGTTACGGGGAAGAACACCGATGTCCGTTCCGCAACGCCTCGTCCTCGGCAATGGGCTGAGGGTGCTGCTGGACCGCCGGCCCACCGCGCCCGCCGTGGCGGTCAGCGTCCACTACGACGTGGGCTTCCGGTCCGAACCGCAGGGCCGCAGCGGGTTCGCCCACCTCTTCGAGCACCTGATGTTCCAGGGCAGCGCGCAGCACGCCAAGATGGCGCACTGGCAGTACGTCCAAGGGCTCGGCGGCATCGTCAACGGCTCGACCCACCAGGACTACACCGACTACTACCAGCTGATCCCGCCGCACGGCCTGGAGCCGGTGCTCGCCATGGAGGCCGACCGGATGGTCTCCCTGCTCGTCACCGAGGAGAACCTGCGCAACCAGTGCGCGGTCGTCAAGGAAGAGATCCGGCTGAACATCCTCAACCGCGCCTACGGCGGCTTCCCCTGGATCCCGCTGCCCGCGCTGCTCTACCGCACCTTCCCCAACAGCCACAACGGTTACGGGGACTTCGCCGACCTCGACTCCGTGACCGTGGCCGACGCCACCGACTTCTACGGGACCCACTACGTCCCCGCCAACGCCGTGCTGACCGTGGCCGGCGCCTTCGACCCGGACCGCACGGCCACGCTCGTCGAACGGCACTTCGGCGCCCTGCCGCACCGGCCGGCGCCCGCCCCCGTACCGCTCGACGAGCCCGCACCCGCGGGAACGCCGCACGGGCGGCACGCGGACGCGCACGCGCCGCTGCCCGCCGTGGCGGTCGGCCACCGGCTCCCGGACCCGGCGACCGCCCTGGACGCGTACGCGGCGCACATGGTGCTCTGCGAGGTCCTCGCCGGCGGCCCCGCCTCCGGGCTGCACTCCCGGCTGGTACGGGACATGGCGCTCGCCGTGCACGTGGGGGCGGGCTGCGGGCTGTTCAACGCCCTGGACGCACGGGCCCCCGACACCCTGGCGATCGTCGTCACCCACCACACGCACGCCACACCGGAAGCCGTGCTCGCCGAAATCGACGACGTGCTGCGACGGCTCGGCGACACCGGCACCGGCGCGGCGGACCGGCACACGTCCCTCGCCCGCCGCCGGCTCGCCGCCCGCACCCACCGCCGTAACGCCGACCTCCTCGCACGCACCCGCTCCCTCGGCGCGTACGAACTCCTGCACGGCCGGCACGGCCTCGTGGACGAACTGCCCGCCCTCCTCGGCACGGTGACACCGTCCGCGGTCGCCGCGGCGGCCCGGAACCTGCTCGGCGGCCCCCGCGCCGTGCTGCGGCTGCAACCCGGCAGCGCGCCCGTGAACACCCGTACGACGACACCCGAAAACGAAACGGCGCTCACCGGATGACCGGCACCGACCACACCCCGCCCGTGCTGGACACCGTCCTCCCCGGAGGACTGCGCCTGGTGGCCGTACCCGACACGACCGCCCCCTTGGCCGAGATCCGGCTGCGCATCCGCTGCGCCGACGCGGGCGAGGCGCACGCGGCAGCCGCACAGGTGCTCAGCGACGTCCTCCTGCCGGCCACCGCACCGGCGCGCGCGGACGCGGATGCCACCCACTGGGCGGTCGCCGACCTCCTCTGCGCGCGGGACGCCGAGTGGGTGGGCGTCTTCGGCTACACGCCCGCCGACGCGCTGGAGCCGGTGCTGCACGGCCTCGCCGCATGCCTCGCCGAACCTCACTTCACGGACCCCGGCATCACCGAGGCACGCACACGCCTGGCCGCCCAGGTCGGCATCCGGCGCGGCGAGGCCCGCTGGACCGCGATGACGGCCCTGCTGCGCCGCCGCCACCCGGCACGCGCCGTGCCCTACGACATACCCTCCCCGCAGTCGCTGGCGCGCGTCGAGCCCGACGAGGTGCGCGCACTGCACCGCGCCCGGCTCACCCCGCACGGCGCCGTACTCGTCCTCGTGGGGGACTTCCACCCCGGCCGGATCAGCGCGCTGGCCGCGCGCGTGTTCGCCGCCTGGCGAGGCGACGAACACCCGCCGTACACGCCGCCCGTACTACCCGTACCGGCCGGTGAGGTGGCGCTCGTCGACCGGCCCCGCTCCGCACAGGCCGAAATCGTGCTGGCCGGACCCGCCCTGGAGCGTACGGACCCGCGGCGCCCGGCACTGGACATCGCCAACGCCGTCTTCGGCGGCGGCGTCACCTCGCGACTCGGCATGAACGTACGGGAGGACAAGGGCTACGCCTACCTCGCCGGGTCGGCCGTGGAACCCCTGGGCGGCACCCCGGCGACCGTGGTCCGCCTCGCGGCAGGCGAGTCGTCCACCGCCGCCGCGCTCGCCGCGACGCGCGCGGAACTGGCCGCGATGACCACCAGCCCACCCGGCCCGGACGAGATCGCCACCGCCCGGCAGTTCCTCACCGGCCAGCTGCGCACCTCGCTCGTCTCGCCGTCCGCACGCGCGACCCTCCTCGCGAACCTGGTCGCCGAGAACACCGACCCCTCCTGGGCGGACGACTACCCCGCCCGTCTCGACGCCGTCAGCACCGCCGACGTGACCGCTGCCGCCGCCGCGTACTTCACCCCCGACGCCTTCGACACCGCCGTGGTCGGCGACGCCGGGGCGCTCGCCCGGCCGCTGGCGGACGTCCCCGGCGTACGGGTACGGCGCCACGCGGGACTCCACGAGGTGACCGCGGCGACGGACCCCCGCCCGACCCGAACCGCCCGCACCACCCAGGAGGCCGGACGATGAGCGCCGCCAACCGCTACCAGGCCCTCCCCACGGACCTGCGCACCGTGCCGGCCGTCGCACGTCTCCTGCGCCGGCTCGGTCTCGGCACCCTCGACCACGCCGGCGTCGTGTCGCACATCGGCCGCAACGACAACTGGGCCGGCACCACGAGCACCGGCGCCGCCGTCTTCGTCAAACGGCTCGGCGGGCCCCCGGAAGACGTACGGCGGCGACTGGCAGCCGTCCTCGCCCATGAGGAACTGCGCGCACAGGCGGCCGGGACGGCGCTGACCGGCCCGCGCTGCCTGGGATGGAGCGAGGAGGACCACCTCGTCGTCTTCGAACTGCTGCCGGACTCGCGGACCGGCGCGGAACTCGCGGACGACGATGCCTTCGAGCCCGGCCACGCCCACCGGACCGGCGAGATCCTGGGCGTACTGCACGCCCTGGACCCGTCCGGCGCGGTTCCCCTGGACACCGCACCGCCCCCGCTCCCGCCGCTCGCCCACTTCACCGCGCTGCCCCTGGAACGGCACCGGACCGCGAGCTTCGCCGAGCTGGAGCTGTGGCGGCTGCTCCAGCAGGACGAGGAGCTGACCCGAGCAGTACGGCGGCTGCGCGCCGACGAGAGCCGGGCCCCCGCCCGGCCCGTGCACGGCGACTTCCGGCTCGACCAGCTGCTCCTCCACCAGCAGGCGCTCCACCTGATGGACTGGGAGGAGCTGCGGCGCGGCGACCCGGCCCGGGACATCGGCGCCTACACCGGGGAGTGGCTGCACCGCGCGGTCCGCAAACTGCCGGGCGGCACCGAGGAGGACGTCCCCGCGCGCGGAGCACGCGAACTGGCCCGGCTGCGCCCCCTGATCGAACGGTTCCGCAGTGGCTACCGGTCCGTCGGCCGCACCCTCGACAGGGACCTCCTGCTGCGCAGCGCCGGCTTCGCGGGCTGGCACCTGATCGACCGCGTGATGGCCGGCGCCGCCCAGCGCCCCAGCCTGACGCCCGTGGAACGCGCGGCACTGGGCATCGCCAGAACGGTGCTGATCACCCCCGGAGCGGTCACCACGACCCTCGGACTGGAGGACTGACGTGGCGTCCGGAACGACACTGCACCCGCGGGTACGCGCCGCCCTCGACGCCATCGAGGTGGACCCGGAGAAGGGCACCGCCCGCGTCCACGGCACCCTCGTCACCGCCGACCCGCCGCGGGGGCTCCGCCAGGCACTGGCCGACAAGCTGTACGAAGTGCTGCACGCGGGCCTGGACCTGGGGGACACCCTCCGCCCCCGCACCCTGAGCGACCCACCGTTCGAGCGCCTGCTCGCCGAAGCCGTACCGCACCGCGACACCCTGCTGGAACTGCCCGCGGACCGGCTCGGCGGGCGCACGGCCGGCGGCGAGCGCACCGTCACCCTCGACGGGGTGCGCGTCCTGGTCCCGGCGGACGCCGTGACCGAGTCGCAGGGCCGCGCCCTGCTGCGCCTCCCGGCCGGCCGGCCCGCGCTGTCCCCCGGCTTCTTCCTGGTGGACGGCTCCGCGGGGCGCCCGGACGGCGACCACCTCGTCCGCTATTACTTCCACGTCGCGCAGGCGGCGTCGGCCCCCTCGGCCTGGGCAGAGGTGCTGAAGGCGCTCGAAGCGAGCACCGCCCGCTACCGGGCGAAGATCAGCTCGTCACGCCTGTTCTACCCACGCCGGGACGCCCTCGTCGTCTACCTCGACGCACGGGACACACCCGGCGTCGACGTACCCGCCTTCGCCGCCCGGGTCCCCGGCCTCGGGGACAGCACCTCGGTCTTCGCCGGGGAGCTGGCCCCCGGCGTGGCCACCGCCGAGGAACCGTCGGACCCCCGCCCGGGCATGACCCGCATGAGCTTCGGCCAGCACCGCGCCCGGGCCGTGGCCGACGGCCTCGTCGACCACGCCGAGGACCCCGCCGCCGGGACATCCGAAGCGGCCGTGTGCCGCGCACTGACGGCCGCCAACGCGCGCCCGGACGCGCCCTGGCAGAACGCCGGCCGCACGCCGCACCCGAACCCTTCACAGGAGTGACCCATGTCCACGCACACGGAAACCGGGACGCCCGCGACGGCCGGCCGGCGGACCGTACTGATCACCGGCGCGACCTCCGGCCTCGGCCGGTACCTCGCCGAGCGGGTGGCCGCCGACGGCGACACCGTCCTGGTGCACGGACGCGACCCGCAGCGGGTCGCCGCGCTCGTCGACCGGCTGCGCGCGGACGGCGCCACGGCCCGCCCGTACGTGGCGGACCTCGCCCGCCTCCACGAGGCCCGGCAGCTCGCGGACCGGCTGCTGGCCGCGGAACCGCGGATCGACGTCCTGATCAACAACGCGGGCGCCGGCCCGGGCCCCGAAGGCGCCACCCGGGAACTGAGCCACGACGGCCACGAGCTGCGCTTCGCCGTCAACTACCTGGCACCCGTACTGCTGACCCGCGCCCTGCTCCCGGCGCTGCGCCGGTCGCCCGCGGGCCGGGTGGTCAACGTCGGCTCGGCGGCCCAGCTCGACATCGACTTCGACGACCTGGCCATGGAGCGCTTCTACCACGGCTGGGTGGCGTACGGCCGGTCCAAGCTCGCCCTCGCGTCCTTCAGCAAGGACCTCGCGGAGGAACTCGCCGCTGACGGCATCCCGGTCAACTGCCTCCACCCGGCGAACTTCATGCCGACAGCCATGGTGCGCGAACTGGGCACCGACCCGGAGTCCACACTCGAACAGGGCGGCGAGGCGGTCCTCGCACTGACCCGCACGAGGGAAACCGGCGGCTACTACGACGGCGCGGCCCCCGCCACCCCGCACGAGCACGTCCTGGACCCGGACCGCCGCCGTACCCTGCGCTCGGCGACGGAACGGCTGCTGGACGCTCACCTGGACAACGCCCCGGCCGCCGCGGACGACCTGCCCGCCGCGGCGGGCTTCCGGGCCTACGTGGAGCACATCGTCGACGCCCTGCACAGGGCACCGGACCGCGAGGTCCTCGTCCACGGCCAACGGCGCATCACGGCAGCGGAACTGCGCGACCTGGTCCACCGCATGGCACACGCACTGGCCGCCCAGGGCCTGGGCCGCGGCCTGACACTGACCGTGCTCGGCGGGAACCTCCCGGAGGTGATGGCCGCCCGCTACGCGGCCCACCTGGTCGGCTGCCAGGTCAACCACGTCAACGGCGGTCTGCCGGCCGAGGTCCAGGCCGCCATGCTGCGCGACGTGGAGACCCACACCCTGCTCGTCGACCCCCGGTGCGCGGACCAGGCGGCCCGGCTGGTGGCGCTGCAACCGGTGCACAGGGTGCTCTCGCTCGGCCCCGCCGACCTGCCGGCCGCGGCCGACCTGCTGGTGCTCGCCGCCGATCAGACGGCGCAGCCCTTCACCGGCCGGGCCCGGCCGCAGGACGTCTGCGCCTTCACCTACACCGGGGGCACCACCGGGCGCCCCCGGGCCGTCGCGGCCACGTACGAACAGGTCGGCGACCTCTTCACGGACCCGCCACGCGGCACCGACGTGCGGCCCCGTGCCCTGATCTGCACCTCGCTGGCCTACTCGGGAGGGATGCTGGCCGACAGCGTGCTGCGCTCGGCCGGCCTCGTGGTGCTGCACGACACGTTCGACGCCGGGTCCGTCCTGGCCACCGTCGAACGGGAACGCGTGGAGTACCTCTTCCTCCTGCCGCCCCTGCTCTACCAGTTGGTGGACCACCCCGACTCCGCGCACACCGACACCTCCAGCCTGCGCGGCATCGTCTACGGCTGCTGCCGTTCCTCCGCGTCCCGGCTGGCCGACGCCGTACGCCGCTTCGGCCCGATCCTCGCCCAGTCGTACGGCCTGAGCGAGGCGGGCGGCATCAGCGTGCTGGCGCCCGAGGACCACGACCCGGACCGCCCGGACCGGCTGGCCTCCGCGGGCCGGGTCCTGCCGTGGGTGGAGGTGGCGATCCGCGACGAGAACGGCCGGGACCTGCCGGCCGGTGAGCGCGGGGAGATCTGCGTACGCTCCAAGACCGTCATGCGGGAGTACGTCAAGCACCCCGAGGCGACCGCCGACGTCCTGCGGGACGGCTGGCTGCACACCGGCGACATCGGTTTCCTCGACGACGAGGGGTACCTCACGGTCGTCGACCGGCTGAAGGACATGATCAAGGTCGTCACCGAGCACATCTGCCCCGGAGACCTCGAAGAGCTGCTCGACTCCCACCCCGGAGTACGGCAGAGCGCCGTCTTCGGGGTCCACGACGCCGACAACGTGGAGCGGGTGCACGCCGCCGTCGTACCGGTGCCGCACGGCGGAGCCGACGCCGACGACCTGCGGAAGCTGGTCCGCGACACGTGGGGCCCGGTCTACGAGCCGGTCAGCGTCGCCTTCCTGGACGAACTGCCGCTGACCGCGGCCGCCAAGCCGGACAAGCGGCGTCTGCGCGAGATGGCCGCCGAGCGGCACCGGCGGTCCGGCGCGTAAGGACGGTCGCCGTACGCGCGCCCCTGTCTCAACGCGCTGCCGTCTGTGCCACTTCCGAGCGCCCCGGGCAGCCCGCCCGGCCGGCGGTGTCGGCCGGGCCGGGCGGCCGGCGGAGCTCGGAGAGCCGGTCGAGGAGCTGGTCGCGTACGGCGACGAGGTCGTCGATGCGCCCCTGGAGCAGCGCGAGGCGCTGTTCGAACAGCGCGGCCTTGGGCGCGGGGTCGGCGCAGGCGTGCGCGCCGGTCAGCTCGTCCCGCAGGCAGCCGTCGATCAGACGCAAGTCGTCGGTGGTGAGGCCGGAGGCCAGGAGCAGCCGGATGTTCCCCACGGCGCGCACGGCTTCGTCCCCGTAGGTGCGGTAGCCGTTCGCGGACCGGTCGGGGCGCAGCAGACCCTGCTCCTCGTAGTAGCGCAGGGCGCGGGTCGTCGTGCCGGTGGCCCGGGCCAGCTCCCCGATGCGCACGATGGGGCTCCTCCTGACAGGTGGTTTCGTGGTTCCGGGAGGAGCGTAGACCTTGCCGTGGGCGGGGCGGTCACGAGCGGGCGTCCCACCGGGTGAGCACCAGCACCGGAATGCGCCGCCCGGCCCGCTCCTGGAAGTCCGCGAACTGCGGGTCGGCCGCCACTTGCCGCGCCCACAGCCGGTCCCGGTCCGCGCCCACGGCTTCGGCGGCGCGGGCCCGGTAGGTGCGGGTGCCGACCTCGACCGTCGCCACGGGGTGGGCGGCCAGGTTGTAGTACCAGGCCGGCGCGGTGGGCGCGCCTCCGTTGGAGGCGAAGACGGCAAGCCGGTTCTCGCCGTCCGGCAGGTAGACGGCCGGGTTGGTACGCGGCAGGCCGGTCTTCGCCCCGGTGGTGGTCAGCAGGAGCAGCGGCTGCCCTTCGAACATGCCGCCCACGCGGCCCTGATTGGCGCGGAACTCCTCGATGACGCGCTGGTTGAAGGCGTTCATACGGCCCTACCTTCTTGAGTGCGTCCCAGGAGTTCGCGACTCTGGGGTCGCGCGGGTGGGGCAGGGAAGCCGGCGGCGGGCAGTGGCGCGCCGGCGTCCGCGGTGATGTCAGGGAGCGGCCCGGCGGTCGTCATCCCGCCGGTGCCGAAGGTGAACGCGCACAAGGGCATTACGGCCGATGCCCACGGGGGACGGCCGACGGTGGTGTCCGAGGTCTGCATGGGGCCACCTTCGACCTTGACGTCGGCGTGAAGGTCAAGTCGAGCCGTGCTGGGGAGACCGCGGCGCCGCGCGGTGGTGGAGCAGGATCTTCCGTTTCCCGGTGGTGTGGTTGTCGGTCCGAACCGCATTCACGCCCACGAAGGTGGGCAGCCTCTCCGCGGAAGCGACACGACCGGCCGGCTCCGGTGGCCGGGTCCCCCGTCCGTCCGGTCGTCGGTCACGGCTCTCAACTGTGCACACCTGAACGGAAGTTCGGAAAGAAGCGCACTCGCGTACGACTGCCCCCCTCGGGGGGAGGTGGCGCGGGGTAGCGAAACGCCGAAATGCCTCCGTACCCCACCCCCGCAACAACTAGCGTGCGTGCTCCGCGAACCGCCGACGGCCGATCCGGAGGGCGCCGATGCCTGCTGCATTCCCGCAGGGGACCCCTGTCACCCAGGAGACACAGGGTCCCCTGGGCCCCCGTGGTCCCCAGGGGACGGACCCCGCGCCGGCGGCCGCCCGGCGCCGGGAGCGGGAGGGCGGGCGGCACGGCCGGGCCGCGTTCCCGGAGACGGCCGCCGATTCGGCCATACGGACCCGCCTGGTACGCCTCGCCGCCGTGCCCTGCCTCCTCGTCGCCGCCACCTGCTCGGCCGCCACCGCCTTCGTCGTACGGGCCGGCGGCACCGGGCCGACCGGCCGCGAATGGGCCGTACTGCTCGGCGCCTGCGTCCTGGTCTGCGCCATCGTGACGGCCGCCGGCGCGGCGGCCAACAGCGAGGCGCGCGCCGCCGTGGCCCGCTGCGCCCGGCTGCGCGAGGTCTGCGCCCGCAGCCGGCACGACCTCGACGACCTGCTGGACCGGGTCCGCCAGGGCGAATGGCTCCAGCCGCGGGAGAGCGAACCGGCCGCGCCGCCCACCGGCGACACCCTCGACCTGCTCGCCCACGAGGTGGCCGCGGTGGGCCGGGCGGCCGAGGCGGCCGTCGTGGACGCGGTGGCCGTCGCCCGGGGCAACGCCAGCGGCAACGAACAGAAGGTCGAGGTGTTCGTGAACCTCGCCCGGCGCCTGCAGTCCCTGGTGCACCGCGAGATCGAGCTGCTGGACGAGCTGGAGAACCAGGTCGAGGACCCGGACCTGCTCAAGGGCCTCTTCCACGTCGACCACCTCGCCACCCGCATCCGCCGGCACGCCGAGAACCTCGCCGTCCTCGGCGGGGCCATCTCCCGCCGCCAGTGGAGCCGCCCGGTCACCATGACCGAAGTGCTGCGCTCCTCGATCGCCGAGGTCGAGCAGTACCCGCGGATCAAGCTGGTGCCGCCCATCGAGGGCACGCTGCGCGGCCACGCCGTCGCCGACGTCATCCACCTGCTCGCCGAACTCGTCGAGAACGCCTCCGTCTACTCCGCCCCCCACACCCACGTCCTGCTGCGCGCGCAGCTCGTCACGGCCGGCCTCGCCGTAGAGGTCGAGGACCGGGGCCTGGGCATGTCCCTGGACGAGCAGACCCGGATGAACGGGCTGCTCGCCGACCCCGACCATGTCGACGTGGCCGAGCTGCTGAGCGACGGGCGCATCGGGCTCTTCGTGGTCTCCTCGCTCGCCCGGCGGCACGGCATCGTGGTCCGCCTCCAGGGCAACATCTACGGCGGTGTACAGGCCGTCCTCGTCGTACCGAAGGGCCTGCTGGGGCCGGAGTCCGAGCAGCCGCAGGAGGGCGGGCAGTACGTGGACTCCGCAGAGATCACCCTGACGGTGTCCGAGCCGCGCCCCCTCACCGGCGCCGAGGCCGTCTCCCACTACCGGAACGCGTACGACGACGACGCCACCGCCCCCGGGGAGCCCGCCCCGCCCCGCGGCCCGCGCCGCAGGCTCGTACACGCAGCGCACGGAGCGCCGGTCGCCGGAACCGCCACCGGGGTGTACCCGGACGTCGCGTACGGCGACGGAGTGTGGCCGAGCGCGGCCGAGACACCGCACGCCGGCACGCCCGGCGCCGCCGGCCCGGGCCCGGTCCGCCTGCCGCCCGCCCCGCCCACCGCGGCGGACGACGGCGCCCGGCCGAGCCTGCCGCGCCGCCGCAAGCAGGAGCACCTGGTGCCGCAGCTGCGCGGCGAGCCGATCCTGCCGAACGCCGGGCGCCGCGACGGCGGGCCCGAACTCGATCACGACCCCGGCCTGATGGCCGCGTTCCGGCGCGGTGTCAGCCTCGCCGACGACAGCTACGGCAGCCCCGCCGACCACGACGGTTACGACAGTTACCGGGCCGGCGCCGACGCCGGCCACGACAGGCCCGACCCCCGCCGAGGAGACGACCGCGACCATGGTGAGTGACGTGCACGCGCAGGCACATGCGCACCTGCAGGGAGGCCGGCAGACCGACCTCTCCTGGCTGCTGACCGGACTCGTGAACCGCGTACCGCACGCGACCAGCGCGCTTCTGCTGTCCTCCGACGGCCTGGTGAAGGCGGCCCACGGGTTCGACCCGGACAGCGCCGACCACCTGGCCGCCCTCTCCTCCGGCCTGTACTCACTGGCCCGCAGCGCCGGGGTGCGCTTCGGCAACGGCGACGACGTGCTCCAGGTCGTGGTCGAGCTGGAGACCACGTTCCTGTTCGTCTCCACGGCCGGCTCGGGCGCCTGCCTCGCCGTGCTGGCCGGCCGGGAGGCCGATGTCGCGGTCCTCGGCTACGAGATGGGGATGCTGGTCAAAAGCGTACGGCCCTACCTGGCGACGCCGGTGCGACAGCAGGCCCCGGCCGGTGGTCGCTGACCATGGGCGTACGGCGCCGCCGCAGACCGGGCCGGGAGATCCCGTGGCTGGACGACGAAGCCGGCCGCCTGGTCCGCCCGTACACGGTCAGCAACGGCCGTACCCGGCCGACCGCCCACTTCGACCTGCTGACGATGGTGATGGCCACCGGGAAGCGGCCCGTCACCTGCCAGGGCCCCGACTACGCGCAGGTGCTGGGGCTGTGCGGCGGGCCGGTGTCGGTCGCCGAGATCGCCGCGCACATACGTCTGCCCGCCGTGGTCACCAAGGTCCTGCTGGCCGACCTGGTGGACTGCGGGGCGCTCGCCGCCCGCGCGCCGGTGCCGGTGTCCGCCTGCGGGGCAGGCCCTCCGAACCGTACCGACCGAGCCCTGCTGGAGGCGGTGCTGCGTGGACTTCGCAAACGGCTCTGACGCCTTGTCCGCCGATGCCCGGCTCCCGGCCGCGGCGGACTCGTCCCCCGCGCGGCCCGCCGCGGGCCGCGCCGCCGACCCGTTCCCCCTGGCACTGAAGATCCTGGTGG
Source organism: Streptomyces sp. NPDC030165 (assembly GCF_055573595.1). Lineage (NCBI taxonomy): Bacteria > Bacillati > Actinomycetota > Actinomycetes > Kitasatosporales > Streptomycetaceae > Streptomyces > Streptomyces sp. NPDC030165. Next base: position 116,289 of record NZ_JBVIBD010000003.1, read on the forward strand.
CCGGCGGCTTCGGCGTCGGCAAGACGACCTTCGTCGGCGCGGTCAGTGAGATCGATCCGCTCAGTACGGAGGAACTGCTCACCCAGGTCAGCGTGGGCACCGACGACCTGGCCGGGGTCGAGGACAAGAACACCACGACCGTCGCCATGGACTTCGGCCGGATCACCCTCAGCCGCGAGCACGTCCTCTACCTCTTCGGCACACCGGGACAGGAACGCTTCTGGTTCATGTGGGACGAGCTGTCCAACGGGGCGCTCGGTGCCGTCATCCTCGCCGACACCCGCCGCCTGGACCAGTGCTTCGCCGCCGTCGACTTCTTCGAGCGGCGCGGCATCGCGTTCGTCGTCGCGGTCAACGAGTTCGACGGCTCGTACCACTACGGCCCGGACGAGGTGCGTACCGCCATGGACCTCGCCCCCGGCACCCCGGTCGTGCTCTGCGACGCCCGCCAGTTCAGCTCTTCCACCCAGGTCCTGGTCTCGCTCGTCCAGCACCTGCTGACCTCCGCCCTCGCCGCCACCCGGGAGCTCCCGTGACCCGTCCCGTCCCGCGCGTGTCGTACGCCTCCTACGACCCCACGCGCCATCTGCTGCTCACCCCGGAGGACCACGAGGCGCCGGCCCGCGTCGCCCGGCTGCGCGAGCTGGGCATCGGCGACGCGCCGCTGGCCGCCTTCGACGAGTTCGCGCGCAAGCTGGCCCGGACGACCCGGGCGCCGTTCGCCATGGTCAACTTCATCGACGAGCACCGGCAGTACTTCGCCGGTCTCTACACGTCCGGTGGCGGGCAGGCGCCCGTCGAACTGGGGCCCGCGCCGCCGAGTGCCCAGCCCGGCCGGGTGATGGCCCGCGACCACGGCTACTGCCCGCACGTCATCGTCCGCCGCAAGGCGCTCGTCCTGGAGGACGTGTGCGACTACCCGCGCTTCGCGGGCAATCCGGTCGTGGACGAGATCGGCATCCGCTCGTACCTGGGCGCACCGCTCATCGACCGTACGGGGATGGCGCTCGGCACGGTCTGCGTGGTGGACCTCGAACGCCGTCCGTGGGGGCGCGAGGGTCTGGAGACCATCAAGTCGATGGCGGCTGAACTGGTCGAGCAGATCCACCGGATGGAGCGGCAGCGCACCGAGGAGAGCTGACGGCGGTACGGCTGCCTCGGCGGGTGGCCCGGCTTCCGGGCCGACGGCGCGGAGGCCGGATCGGGTGGCGCGGCCCTCGGGGCGGGTGGCGCGGTCCCCGGGAAGAAGGCCCGCGCCACCCATCCTTCCGGCCCGCCCTAGCCGGTCGGCTGCAATACCGTCCGCTCGTGCACGAGAGAGGCGCGGCGTCCGGTGACCGCGGGCTCGGCGGTCCGGTCGTCCTCCGCCGGGTCCGACGCTTCCCGGCGGACCAGCTTCGCCAGCCGGCTGGACCACTCGCCCTTGGCCGTGCCGAGGGCGAGTTCGCCCAGGCGCAGCAGCTGGATGTCGGAGGTGCCGGCCGGGGCGAAGATGTGGTGGGCGTCCCGGAGGTAGCGTTCCACCGGGCGGTCCGTGAACAGCCCGCAGGCGGCGTGGATGTCCATCGCGTCGCGCGCCGACTCCAGCGCGGTCTCGACGTTGACCAGCTTGGCGTTCATCAGCTCCGCGTCGCAGGGCAGGCCCTGGTCGAGCAGGTGGACGGCGTGGTACGCGGCCAGCCGGGCGACGAGCAGCCGGGACTGGATGCGGCCGAGTTTGATCTTGATGTTGCCGAGGTTCGCCAGCGGCTTGCCGTAGCGTTCCCGCTCCGCGCAGAAGCGGGCGGTCTCGTCCAGTACGGCCTGGTGGATGCCGAGGGACACCGCGGTCAGGTTCGGCCGTCCGTACAGCACGCTGGAGGAGTACGCGACGGCCAGCCCGTCGCCCTCCTGGCCGAGCAGGTTCGCCGCCGGGACCCGGCAGTTGTCGAGGAACAGCTCGCCGAAACTGAAGCCGTGCAGGCCCATGGCCTGCTGCTGAGGGCCGACCCGTACGCCCGGCCGGTCCGCCTCCACCAGGAACGCCGACAGGCCCTCGGACCCCTCGCCCGTGCGGACGACGACGCCGTGCAGGTCGCCGACGTGGCTGTTGCCCACGTAGATCTTGCGGCCGTCGAGGATGTAGTCGTCCCCGTCGCGGACCGCCCGGCTCGTCATGCCGAGCACATGGCCGCCCGACTGCGGCTCGGTGACGGCGATGGTGGGCAGGCACTCGCCGGCGGCGATGGCCGGCAGCCAGGTCTTCTTCTGCTCCTCGCTGCCGAAGTGGATGATCTTCGCGGCGCCGAGCTGGGACGCCTGCACCATGGCGCCCATGGCGCCGCTCACCCGGGACAGCTCCTCGATGATGAGGGTCTTGGCCAGATGCCCGGCGCCCATCCCGCCGTAGGCGCGGTGCACGGTCGCGCCGATCCACCCCTGGCGGGCGATCCGGCGCGACAGGTCATGGCAGACGGTTCGGGCCGCCTCCATCTCGGCTATCCGGGGCCGGACCTCGCCCTCGGCGAATTCCCGCACCCGGCGCCGGAGCGCTTCGTGCCGCTGGTCGGTGAAGTAGCGATGCAAGACGAGCCTCCTCCGCTGAACTCCCCGCGCTGTGCTGCTTGCCTGCGGGCGGCGCACTTCGCGTGTGCGCCGCCGGTCGTCCTGGTCCCCACCCCGCCGTTCCGGACCGTCATGGGGTGCTTACCTCGTGCAATACCCGTTGGCATACCTGCTGCACGGCGCATAAAACATCAACACCGTGCATTTATGCGACCAATGGGAGCGCGTAGAACACCTTCACCACCCCTGTGGTTTACGGTGCGTGCAGCATGTCCGGCGGTGTCCGCGTGGGGTGGCGGAGGGAGGCGCGACACCGGCGGCCCACTGCCCCCGCCGCCCCGTCGTTCCTTGGTCCCGCACCCCGCCGACCATGGAGTCCGTCAGCCTCTGGAGGCCCCTCATGACCGACGATCTGCGCCTGGGCGTCATCGGCTTCGGGCTGCGCGGCGATCTCGCGCTGACCGCCCACCGGCCGGGGTACGGCGCCCGGGTGGCCGCGGTGGCCGACACCGACCCGGACGCGTTGGCGTACGCCACCCGACGCCTCCCCGGCGCCGAGACGTTCACCGACCACCGCGCCCTGCTGCACCACCCCGGTCTCGACGCGCTCCTCCTCCTCACGCCCGACCACACCCACGCGGACCTGGCGTGCCAGGCGCTGCGCGCGGGCCGGCCCGTCTTCGTGGAGAAGCCTCTCGCCATCTCCATAGAGGACTGCGACACGATCCTGCGCACCGCCCACGAGACCGGTACGCGCCTGTACGTCGGCCACAACATGCGCCACATGCCCGTCATCCGCCTGATGCGCGAACTGATCACCCGCGGCGACATCGGCCGGGTCAGGACCGTCTGGGTACGGCACTTCGTCGGGCACGGCGGCGACTACTACTTCAAGGACTGGCACGCCGAGCGGCGGCACACCAACGGGCTGCTGCTCCAGAAGGGCGCCCATGACCTGGACGCGCTGCACTGGCTCGCGAACGGCTACGCGCGCCAGGTGCAGGCGCTGGGCGACCTGACGGTGTACGGCGATCCCGGCATGCGGCGGGCGCCGGGCGAGCCCCGGCCGGACGACTGGCTGGCGCACGACGCGCACTGGCCCCCCGGCAGCCAGCGCGGCCTGAACCCGCGCATCGACGTCGAGGACGTCTCCCTGGTCAACATGCGCCTGGACAACGGGGTGCTGGCCGCCTACCAGCAGTGTCACTTCGCGCCTGACTACTGGCGGAACTACACCGTCATCGGCGACGCGGGACGCCTGGAGAACTTCGGTGACGGGCCGGGCGGTTCGGTACGGGTGTGGAACTCCCGCCAGTCCGGGTACCGCGCGGACGCCGACGCCGTGTACGACCTGCCGTCCAGTGAGGCGGACGACGAAGCCGGGCACGGCGGTGCCGATCCGCTGCTGGTGGACGAGTTCCTGCGGTTCGTCCGCCACGGCGGGCCGACCGACACCTCACCGGTCGCCGCCCGGATGGCGGTGGCGGCGGGCGACCGGGCCACCGCCTCCCTCCGGGACGGCGGCACCCCGCGCGAGGTACCGCCGCTGGACCCGGAGCTGGTGGACTACTTCGAGCGCGGCCAGCCCAAGGAGGGGGGAGGAGGGGAGGGGTGAGGAGGCGCGGGAGGGCGGCGGGCGTACGCCCCGTGCCGCCGCCCCGCCCCGCGCGCCCCTCTGCGCGCCCTTTCGCGTGCGCCCCAGGCCCTCAGCCGGCCGTCCCGCAGCAGGAGTCGCGCCGGTGCTGCCGTCCCACCTCCAGCCAGTTCACCGCGCCCGCCCCGGCCCGGACCGCGCTGCCGTCCGGCGCGGGGAAGGACGCCACCAGGTCCTCCTGCTCGTACAGCCGCCCGCCCCGCAGCACCGCCGCCGTGCGGACCAGCGAGTCGAAGTCGGTGAACGGGTCGCCGTCCACGATCACCAGGTCGGCCAGCTTGTCCTCCTCCAGCGTGCCGAGGTCCCGGTCCGCGCCGAAGACGCGGGCGGGCAGGGCGGTGGCGGTACGCAGCGCCTGCGCCGCGGTGAGCCCGTAGCGGTGCAGGGCGCGCAGCGCCAGGTGCAGGTGCAGGCCGACCGGCGTCAGCGGCTGGTCCGTGCCCAGGGCGACCAGGCCGCCGCCGCGCAGCACCCGCCGGTAGACGCCCACCTCGGTCTCGATGTCGCCCAGCTGCTCCGGGGTGGGGCGGTGGCCCGCGTTCTCCCGTGCCAGTGCGGCGTCCCAGGGCGGCATGAGGGTCGTGACCCGTTCGTCGTCGGCGAGGCCGGGGTCCTCCCCGAGCAGCACGGAGGCGGTGAAGGGGGTGGCGATGAGGTGGAAGTCCGTGCCGGTGTAGATCTCCTCCACGTCCTGGTAGGCATGGCCGGTGGCGGTGACGGCGTGCCCGAACTCCAGACGCTGCGTGGCCTGTAGGTGGGTCGTCAGGTCCTGGCCGAGCTGCACGCCGGGGGACAGCAGGTGGCTTCCGGACCGCACTCCCAGCCGCTGGTGCGCGAAGCGCGCGGCCTCCTCCATGATCCAGCCGGGGGCCCGTACGTACGTCTTGACGAAGTCCCAGTCGAGCGCGGCGCCCCGCTCCAGCGACCGCCGCAGGCCCTCCCGCGTGGCATGGGCGCGGCCCATGCTGTACGCGACACGGCTGCCGTCCAGCAGTTCGCCGCAGGCGAGCAGCCGGGGTCCGGCGAGCGTGCCGGCGGCGACGGACTCCCGGATGCGGGCCTGTTCGTAGGAGAAGCCGCCGAAGGAGACGGCGGTGGTGATGCCGTAGGCGAGCTGGAGCGCGGTCTGCCGGCCGCCGTACGTCGTCTGCCAGGGGTGGGTGTGCGAGTCCCACAGGCCGGGGATCACGGTGCGCGCGGAGGCGTCGACGCGGCGGGCGGCGCGGCGGCCGGCGGCCCGGCCGTGCGGCTCGATGCCGGTGATCCGGCCGTTGCGCACCACCACGTCGACGTCCTCGCGCACCTCCTCGCCGGTGCCGTCCCAGAACCGGCCCGCGTGCACGACCGTGTCCCGGGCGCGCGAACCGCGGTGGTCCAGGGACACCTTGACCGTACGGGCGGGGCCGCCGTCCACGCCGGTCAGCCGCAGCCGGCCGGCGGACAGGTACAGCAGGGTGCGGGAGTCGCCGGACCAGGACGGGTGGTCGGCGCTCTCGTCGGTCAGCCGGCGCGGGGCGCCGTCGGGGCTGCCGTCCGGGCGTACGGGCACCACCCACAGCGCGGATTCGGCGATCAGCGCCATCCACCGGCCGTCCGGTGACCAGACGGGCCCGGAGTCGTAGCGGTCGGCGATCGAGCGCAGGGTGTGTCCGGGGTCCGGGGCGTGCAGCCGGTCCTTGCCGGTGCGGGTGTCGAGGACCCGGATGAGGTTGTAGCCCTCGCGGAAGCGGCGGTTGAGGCGGTTGCGGTCGCAGAAGGCCACGTAGCGGCCGTCCGGGGACCAGCTGGGGCGGCCCGGTACCCCGCCGCCGCCGAGCGGGGCGGTCACCGTCTCCTCGCCGTCGGCCAGATTCCGTACGATGAGATTTCCGGACATGTCGATCGCGGCGAGCCGCCTGCCGTCCGGCGACAGCGCGGGCTGTACCCGGCCCCCGCTCGCCAGCACCGTCTCCTCACCGGTCGCCAGGTCGTGCCGGCGGACCGCGAACAGCCCGTCCCGGTCGTCGGCGTACACCAGGGAGCGGCCGTCGCGGGCCCAGCTCGGCCCGAGGACGTACCGGGTGGCGCCCGCCCGGACGAGCCGCCGCGGACGGCCGCCCGAAGCGGACACCAGCCACAGCGAGTCGAGGGCGGCGAAGGCGACGTGGCGCCCGTCGGGGGAGAGCGCGGGCAGGTGCACGCCGCGTACCGGCCGGACGCCCGTGCGCTCGAAACCGTAGTCCTTGACCTGGTAGCGCGGCCGGCGGAGCGGCAGGCCGGCGGTGAAGGGAATGGTTTCCGCGGTGTCCGGCGCTGCGGGCCGCAGCACCGTGAACTGTCCGCCGACGGTCAGCAGCAGCTCCTCGCGCGAGATCCAGCGCGGCGGTACGGGCTCCACGTCACCGTCCACCGGGACCTCCGCGCCGTCCACGACGAGGGCGCAGGTGGCGCCGGGGCGCTCGGTGGTGCGCAGATAGGCGAGCCGGGGGGCGCCGTCCTTCGCGGCGGGTGCCAGGGCCGGGACCATGACCTGGGTGCCGGCGGCGGCCGTGTGCTCGGTGACGACCTCGCCGCCGCCGTCGGCCCGTACGGACGCGACGGTGCGGCTGTCCAGGGCGGTGCCGGACACCGAGCCGCGCACGAACCACAGCCGTTCGCCGTCCGGCGACCAGGCGGGGTCGAAATCCTCCCACGCGCCGTCCTGGTGGGGGCCCACCTGCCCGGGGCGCCCGGTGACGCGGGTCAGCTTCCGCGTCCGTACGTCCAGCACCCAGATCCGGTACGGGCTGCCCGCCACCGGATCACCGCCCCGCTCGGACGCGAAGGCGATCCGGGTGCCGTCCGGCGACCAGGCCGGGCCGCGGTCGTCCCACGGCCCGTCGGTCAGCTGCCGCAGTTCCGAGCCGTCGGGGCGCAGCGTCCACAGGTGGAAGCCGCCGCCGCGGTAGGCGCAGACGGCGAGGCGGCTGCCGTCGGGGGAGAAGACGGGCCGGGTGGGTTCCAGGTCCGGCGGGGTGAGCGCGTGCGCCGCCCCGCCCCCGCGCGGCACGGACCACAGGACGTTCTGGATCTCGGCGACCAGCCGGTCGCCGGCGGGGGAGAGGGTGGCGGCGCCGTTCGTGGCGGCGGTGAACGAAAGGGCCGGCAGACGGGCGGCTTCGGCGGCGCGGGCGGTGGCGGCGAGCGGGCCCGGCAGCCCGGCCAGTCCGGTGACGGCCGCGGCGGAGGCCGTGCCCTGCAGGAACGTGCGCCGGGAGAAGGGCCGCGGAAGGCGCGCGGTCCGGGAAGCGTCCTCAGATCTGTCCGTGGTGTCCAACGGTCCTCCAGCCATGGAAGGTTGCGTGGTCGGTGCCTGCGGCGAGCCGACTGATCGTGTCACGCACCGATGGCCCGAGGTCAACACCCCGCGAGGCGAGTCTCTTGGCATCCCGCGGGTTCCGGGGAGGGAGTGGGGCCGCAGTTCCGCGGCGGGCGCCCCGCCCCGCCCTCCGGGCGAACGACGCGAAGGTGACGCCTGGGCCCGGATGCCGTCGGCGACGACGGGTGGCGCGCCATCGTCGAGGGGGCCGCGCGCCTTGCCGTACCGCCGGGGTGGCACGGCAAGGCGGTACGGCGGCAGTGTGCCGAGCCGCGTGTCAGCCGGCGTGCGGCTGCCGGGCGGCGGACGAGAGGCGGCCGGCGGCGAGCTTCCACTCCCGGTGCAGGGTGCCCAGGGGAATGCGCTTCTGGAAGAGCGGGGTGCCGAAGACCGTCAGCTGGGTCTGGAGCGAGCCCGACAGGTCCAGCCCTCCGAAGACCTTCCAGTCGGCCGTGGCGGAGCCCTTTCCGTCGGAGGAGCCGGTGACCGCGGCACTGCCTTCGCCGCGCAGGTACGGAGCGATGTCGGCGCTCACACCGGCCATGCCGTACAGGCCGACGCTCGCCTCGGCGCCGAGTGCGGCCTTGGCCCGGCCCGCTGCCGTCACACCGGCCTGTACCGGGGTGGAGGTCAGGCCGGATTCGCTGACCGGCTTCCAGCCCTTGGCCCAGGTGTAGCTGCCGCCGACACGGAAACCGCCCTTGAGGTCCTGCTTGACGTCGACACCGATCCTGCCGTCGGCCTCCACCGAGAGGTAGCAGGTGAGGTCGAGGTTGACGACGACGGGTACCGGGCCGACCTGGATGACCGGGTCCGCGTGCAGCGTGGCGAACGGCATCCGCAGCGGCTTGTCCTTCCCGGTCGACGCGGCGGCCTGGCCCTTGAACTGCCACTGGGAGGACCAGTCACCGGACAGTCCGATGAACGCACCGCCGGGAGCCGTGCCGGTGCCGGCAGTGGCGGAGCCCGCGTGCGTACGGTTGCCGTGGTAGCCGAACTCCACCTTCGGGGAGAGCTGGACGAAGCCGGAGACCGAGGCGGCGGCACTGGCCGGGGCGTCCTCGGCGGTGGCGACCGACGCGCCGACGTCGAGGCGCAGACTGCCCAGAGGCAGCGTGGCGCCATGGGGGCCGAACCGGCGCTCGCCGTTCTTCGCCCAGGACACCTTCACGCCCTTGACCAGCGGCTCGACCGAGATGCCTGCTGGATCGACGGGCACCTTCCCGGCTGCCTCGTCCTTGCCCAGCAGCGCGTCGAGCGTGGCCGGGGCGGTGTTGACCTCCGTGCCTCGGCGCGTCGTGCCCAGCACCTTGGTGACCTTGGCCAGTACGCCGCTGGGGGCGCCAGGGGCGGGCGCGCTCGCGATGACGTCACCGACGGACACGGCCGCATTCTTCCCGGGAGCGGCGGGCCCGGCGGTCTTCCCGGGCCTCGCGGAACCGGAGGAGGGTGCGGAGGAGGAAGGCGTGGGGGAGGAAGGCGCGGGGGCGGAGGGTGTGGGGCTGGAGGGTGCCGGGGTGGCCGGGGGCTTCTTCGGCGAGTTCGCCGGGCCGGCGATGACCGCGCGCCCGCTCTGCCGGTCGTACGAGGCGATCCGTAGCGAGGACTTGTGCGTCGTGTGCCCGTCGCGGGACGGGCGCGCCACGGCGGTGGCACCGGCAGGAGCGGACGGCGCCGGGGCTGCGGCGACCGGCAGCCGCTGCCCGTAGCCGGTGGTGCTGCCGTCAGCGTTGTCGGCGGCGGCGGCCGGCTCGGCAGCCGGGGCGGTGGCTTCCCCGCCTCCGCCACCGGTACCGGCGGCCTCGGAGGTACCGCCGGTACGGCTGGCGCCGGCCGTCGAACAGCCCGCGGCCAGCAAAGAGATGGTGGTCAAAGCAGGTATGAGCGCCTGCTTGGTGATCTTGCGCAAAGTGGGCCCTAGGGGACGTGGGGTGGGGTGCGCCACGACGGAGTCGGCTCCGTGGGCAGCGCCTCACGACAACAGGACGGTTGCGATGTCTCGCGGAACGGATCTGCGTGATCATGCCATGGCCGCCGCATCCGGGGGAACCGTACCGATGTTGAACGATTGGCCCAGACCAAAGAGGATGTTTCGCGATAAATTATTACCTCGCCCTGCCTGGCCCGGAGTTCACGTCCCCTATAACTCAACAGACGGTACACACAAGCTGGTTGGGAGCCGGTCGGCAGGGCCGCGTGCTGCGGCCTGCGGCCGGGGAGCGGCAAGGCCAGAGGCGCGAAGCCGTGCCCTGGTGGGAATCCCTGCACGGGTACGGCCCGCCGTCGGCGGAGGTGTGCCGACGGCGGGCCGTTGTGACAGCAGGCAGCAGGTGAGCGTCCTCGGCGCCGGGCCGGTCGCAGGCCACCGAACTCCTGGAGGACGTCCGCCACCTGGGCCTGCGCGACCTGGCCGCGTCGCTGGACGCGCGCGTGCGGTCCCCGGGCGACGGAAGGCCCGGCGTCACCGGGCCAGGAATCCGGTGATCCGCTCGCGCAGCGACCGCACGTCCAGGCCCTGACCCGCCAGGTGCTCGTCGAGCTGCCCGTAGCGGCGCAGTTCCCGGCGCCCGACGCCGAGGCCGAGCACGCGGTGCGGCACGTGCGCCAGCGCGTCGTTCGCGTGCCGGGTCGAAGTGCCCTCGTGGTACGGCTCGACGATCACCACGTCCGCCGCCGTCGACCCGGCCACCGCGGTACGCAGCGCCGCGGCGTCGAAGGGCCGGACGGTCGTCGCGTACAGCACGGTCACGTCCAGGCCCTCGGTCGCCGCCAGGACGTTGTCCAGCATCGGCCCGACCGCCAGCACGACACCCCCGCGCCCCTCGCGCACCGTCAGGAAACGGGCCCCGTCGACCGGCCGCGGCGCCGCGTTGCTCTGCACGGACAGCCGTACGTACACCTTGTCGTCACCGGCTGCTGCGGCGTGCCGCAGCAGCGCCTCGGCCTCGTCCGGGTGGCCGGGGACGTGCATGGTCCAGCCGTCCAGGCTGTCGAGCAGGGCGATGTCGCCCGGCGCCATGTGGGTGAAGCCGCCGGCCGGCCAGTCGTACGAGCCCGCCGCGCTCACCAGCACCCCGCCCACGTCCTGGTGCCCGAAGTCCAGCTTCACCTGCTCGAAGGGGCGCTCCACCAGGAAGCTGGCGAAGGTGTGCACGACGGGCCGCATCCCGGCCAGGGCGAGGCCGCCGCCCACCCCGACCAGCAGCTGCTCTCTGATCCCGACGTTCACCACCCTCCGGGGGTGGCGTTCCTGGGCGGACCGGAAGCCGTCCAGGCCGATGTCGGCGAGGACGACCGCCAGCCGCGGGTCCTCGTCGAGCAGCTGGGTGGTGACGGAGGCGAAACGTTCGCGCATGGTGTCCATCAGAGAGATCCTTAGGGAAGTCGGTGCGGGTGCAGATACGGGTACGGGTATGGATACGAGGCCGGACGGCGCGCCTCAGGCCGCCTCGGCTTCGCCCTTGGTCTCGGTCTCTGTCTCCGCCTCAGGCTTCGGCTCGCCCGAGTACTCCTTGGGCTCGACCCGGGCGACGACCACGTGCGGCCGGTCCGGATGGGGTGCGGTGAACGCCGCGTACAGCGCCTCGTGGTCGCGCCCGTCCACGGTCACCGCGGACCAGCCGGCGGCCTCGAACCGGGAGGCGATCCCGCCGCGCCAGCCGTGGCTCGACGAGGAGTTGTCGACGACCAGCGTGTGCAGCCGGGACAGGCCCGCGGCGCCCGCGTACGCGATGGCCTCGTGGTTGCTGCCCTCGTCCAGCTCGGCGTCGCCGATCAGGACCCACACCGCCGGGTCGGTACGGTCCTGGGCCCGCAGTCCCAGCGCCGTGCCCACGGCCAGTGGCAGTCCGTGCCCCAGCGAACCGCTGCCGATCTCGGCGCCCGGCACCAGCACCCGGTCCGGGTGGTGGCCGAGCGGCGAGTCGTACGAGCCGAAGCCCGGCAGCCACGCGGTGGGGAAGAAGCCCTTGGCGGCGAGCACCGCGTAGTAGGCCATCGGGCCGTGGCCCTTGGACAGCAGGAACCGGTCCCTGACCGGGTCCTGGGCGGTGGCGGGGGAGACCCGCAGTACCCGGTCGTAGAGCACCCACAGGGCGTCGAGGGTGGAGGTGGCGGCCGGGCCGTGCTTCTCGTCGCCGGTCATCAGGCTCATCAGGCGCGGGAGTTCGGCGAAGTCCGCGTCGCGGACAGTGGGGTCGTTCGTGGTCGTGTTCGTCATGGAAGAGAGCGTGCAACTTCAAGCTCACTTGAAGTCAAGCGCTAGTCTGACGGGCATGACCTCACCCCATGACCGGCTTCCGATCGGCGAGCTCGCCGGGCGCAGCGGACTGGCCGCCTCCGCACTGCGCTACTACGAGGAACTGGGCCTGATCCACTCCGAACGCACCGGCGGCGGACAGCGCCGCTTCCCCCGCGCCACCCTGCGCCGCATCGCCTTCATCAGGGCGGCCCAGGCGGTCGGCCTCTCCCTGGAGGAGACCGGCGCGGCCCTGGCCGAGCTGCCACGCGACCGCGCGCCCAACGCCGCCCAGTGGAACAAGGTCGCCCGCACCTGGACCCGCCGCATCGACCAGCAGATCGCCGAACTCCGGAAACTGCGCGGCCAGTTGTCCAGCTGCATCGGCTGCGGATGCCTGAGCCTGCGCAAGTGCGGCCTCTACAACCCGGACGACGCCGCGGCGGCGCGCGGGGCGGGCGCCCGGTACCTGCTGGGCGACCGCCCCGAAACGGTCGGCGTCCGGACGCCCGACGCCGGCCGTCAGACCTGACCGGGCTTGAAGACGTCCTGCTCGATCAGGAGCTTGTCGATCCTGGCCTTGTCCACCCGGTTGGTGACCTCCTCGACCTCCTGCCGGTCCCGTACACACTTGGCCAGCGTGAACGCCGACGAGACCACGAAGACCAGACCGAGCCCGAGGAAGCCGCGCTCCCAGGCGCCCACGGGCAGCTTGAGGATCCCGACCATCAGGGCGACCAGGGAGAGCCCGAACGAGATTGCGGACTGCACGAAGAAGGCGGTGGTCGTCGGCCGCTGTATCGATGGAGTGGTCATGCGCGTAGGGTCCTGCCCCTCCGCCTGGAGGCGCATGAGTACGCGTACTCATCCACCGCGCGCGCCGGCGCGGGCCGGACCGCGGCGGCCGGCCGGTACCCGTCACCGAAACCTGGCGGTGGACACCCCCTGACATGCGGTATTGTTCTTCCTGCGCGGCCAGCCGGGGAAAAACCCGGACCGGACGGGCATCGGGACGTGGCGCAGCTTGGTAGCGCACTTGACTGGGGGTCAAGGGGTCGCAGGTTCAAATCCTGTCGTCCCGACCAGCGTTTTCGCAGGTCGTAGGCCGTTCTCGCAGGGATGCGGGGCGGCCTTCGCGGCGTTTCGGCGCGGCGCCGACTGACGGCTGCCGACACCCGGCCGCGGCCCGCCACCGGCCGGCCGCGGGCACAAGCCCAACCGGCCGACGTCCGGCGGCGGTTCCTCGGCTGGGATGGCGGGAATCCTCAGTGGTGGGCCGCGGTTTCCCCGTTTTTCACTGTCCGTAAGTGCACTGGTGCGCGATATCGCCCGCGTGACAGGATGCGGGCTGCGGTTTCGGCGGTGACAACTGCGTGCGGGGCGCGGGCGGCCGGGATCCGGGGGAGCTCGGGGGGCGGATGCTGATGGGGGGCGCGCGGACCGGGAACGGGGCGCGGAGCGTGCGCGTGAGGCGGTGGGGGCGGTTGCGCGCGGGCGCGCGGGCCCGGCGCGCACGATATCGGTGTGAGCGGCTGGTCAGGGAACTGGACCTGCCCGTCCCGGCGGACCTGGCGGACGTGTGCCGCGCCGTCGCGGCGCGCCTGGGGTGTCCCGTACGGGTCGTGCCGATGCCGCTGGGCGGTACGGCCTCCGGCCTGACGGCCGGTACCGCCGACGGGTACTGGATCTTCTGCGAACTCCGCACCACTCCCTGGCACCAGACCCACATCGTGCTGCACGAACTCGGCCGTCTGCTGCTGGACCACGGGACGGCCGGTGCGCCCGGGAGCGACACGCCTGGGCGGTACGGGGCCGCCTCGCGGGAGGCGGAGGTGCTGGGCGCGCTGCTCATGGAGCGGGTGGTGCCGTCGGCGGTCGACAGCGGACCGGAGCTGACAGGACGGGCCGCTGATCTCGCAGCCGCCCTGGCGCCCGCACTGCGGCACCGGCGTGCCGAACGGGGCGGCACGGGCCGCGCGCAGGACGCCGGCAGGAAGGACGGCGCCGTGCGCGGCGCCGGCACAGCTGACACGGACGGGGGATCGGGTGTTTGACGTGCTGTACCTGTGTTTCGGCGGGGTGGCGTGGGCCGTCGTCGCCTTCAAGACGCGGGCCTGGCTCCGCGACCGCGGCAACACGGATCTGGGGCTGACGTGTGTGATGAGCGCGGGTGTGGCGACGGTGTTCGTCTTCTCCGCCCCCAGCGTCTATGTGTCGTTCGACCGGCTGACCGGCGTGCCGAACCTGTCGATGGTCTTCCTGTACTCCTCGGTCGTGGTCTTCGCGGCCGGCGCGTTCGTCCTGCTGCTGCGCTGGAACAGCGGTACGGGAGCCGAAGGCCGGGCGCGGGCCCGGTCGCGGTCCCGTACGGCCGTGGCCGCCGTGGCCGTCGCCTGGGCGGTCGCGGTCACCTGCTTCGTCGTCGGGCGGCCGGACGGTGTGGAGCACCCGCGCGACTTCAGTACGGCGTACGCCGGCTCACCGGGAGTGATGACGTTCCTGGTGCTGTATCTGGCCATTTTCGGCACGAGCCTCGCGGGCCTGGGCACCCTCTGCCCGCGCTACGCCCACCAGGTCGGTCCGTCCTGGCTCGCCCGCGGTCTGCGGGTGCTCGCCGCGGGCTGCTGGCTCGGCCTGGTGTACTGCGCCTGCAAGCTGGCCGGCTTCGTGCTGTCCTGGGCCGGGCGTGAGGCGCCGTGGCTCTCCAACGGGGTGGCGCCGCTGAGCGCGTCGGTCGCCGCGGTCCTGGTGCTGGCCGGGCTCACGCTGCCGGCCGCGGGCACCCGGGCGTGCGCCTGGCGCCGCCTGCGCCGCCTGCACCCGCTGTGGAAGGACGTCGCGGCGCTGGCCCCCGAGGTGGCCGAGCGGCGGCCGGCCCGGGCCGGCCGGTGGCAGCTCACCGGCCTCCAGTGGCGCGCCGACCGGCAGATGGCGGAGATCCGGGACGTGCAGCGCGGCATCCGGCGGTACGTGGAGTCGGACACCATCGACATCGCGCGGGAGCGCGGGCGCGCGGTCGTGGCGGACGAACGGCAGCTGGCGGCCGTCGCGGAGGCCGCCGCGCTGCGCCGCGGGCTGGAGAACCGGGCCATCGGGCTCGTACCCGTCCTCGGTGCCGACAGTGTGGTGGTGATGGCCGATGAGCGGCCGGCAGAGCGTGCGCCACGGTGGGCGGAGGGCGGCCGTGAGTACGTGCCGGACGGCCGGGCCTGCGGCTCCCGCCCCAGCCGTGTCGCCGAACTGACGGCGGAGTTCGAGCACTTGGCGCGGGTCGCGGACGTCTACCACTCGCCGCTGACCGACACGGTGCTCACCGAACTGCGGCAGCGCAGCGCCGCGCAGCGGCACTGAGCGGAACGGCACAACGGCCGCCGCCCGCCCCGCCGTCCGGCAGCCACCGCCCGCGTCGCCTGTCACCAACGTCCCGGGACAACACACCTAGAGTCGTGCACCATGCAGAACACCGCCGAGACCGGCCCCGACGACCTCATCGACGTGACGCACCTCCTGGACGACCCGTACGCCGGTTACGCCGCGCTGCGGGACGCCGGGCCCGTACACCGCGTCGCCGGCCCCGACGGACAGCCCGCGTGGCTGGTGACACGGTACGAGGACGTGCGCCGCGGCCTGTCCGATCCACGGCTCTCGCTCGACAGACGCCATGCGCGAAACGGTTACCGCGGCTTCTCGCTGCCGCCCGCGCTGGACGCCAATCTGCTCAACATGGACCCGCCGGACCACACGCGGGTGCGCCGGCTGGTGGCCAAGGCGTTCACGCCCGGCCGGGTCGAGAAGCTGCGGGAGCCCGTACGGCGGCTGGCGGACAGCTTGCTGGACGCGGTGGAGGACGCGGGCCGGGCCGATCTGATGGCGAGTTACGCCGGTCCGCTGCCCATCGTCGTCATCTGCGATCTGCTGGGCGTACCGGAGCGGGACCGCCCGGACTTCCGGAGCTGGACGGACGCGCTGATGACACCCGACCCGGCCCGGCCGGAGCAGGCGAAGGAGGCCGTCGGGGCGATGATGCGCTATTACACGGGCCTGATCGCGGCCAAGCGGACCGCGCCCGGGGACGACCTGCTGTCCGACCTGATCATGGCCAGGGACGGCGGTACGGACGGCGGCGCGGGCCCGGACGCCGACGGGGACCGGCTCACCGAGGACGAGCTGACCTCGCTGGCCTTCCTCCTGCTCTTCGCCGGTTACGAGAACACCGTCCACCTCATCGGCAATTCCGTACTCGCCCTGCTGGACCACCCCGAACGCCTCACGGCGTTGCGTGCGGATCCAGCCGAACTGGCGACGGCCGTGGAGGAGTTCGCGCGCTATGACGGACCGGTCGCGCTGGCCATCCGCCGGTTCCCCGTCGAGGACGTGGAAATCGGTGGCGTACGGGTGCCGGCGGGCGAGACCGTGCTGCTCTGCCTTGCCTCCGCCAACCGCGACCCGCACCGCTTCCCCGGTGCCGACGTACTGGATCCGGGCCGGGACGCAAGGGGGCACCTCATGTTCGGGCACGGCATCCACCACTGTCTCGGCGCGGCCCTGGGCCGGATGGAGACGGAGACCGCGCTGGCCGCTCTCATCAGCCGTTTTCCCGGGGTGCGGCTGGACGTTCCGCGGGCCGCGCTGCGCCACCGCAGGACGCTGCGCGCACGTGGCTTGATCTCGCTCCCCGTCGCCTGGTAATCGCGGGACGAACAAGTTTTTGAGGCATAACCGTTCCTTCATGCGGTAGAAAGGTCGTGAGGCCCGCCCGGTGTGCATCCCCCGTCGCACCGGGCGGGTCCTCGTGCGTACGGGGCGGATGTGCCCGGAGCGCCGTGCCGCGGGCCCCGGCCGGGCCGCTCCCCGCGCTGTGGCCGTCCGTGAGCCTTTGGCCTCCGATGTGCCCGCTGACCTCGCGTTCCGAGCCGGTCCCGTGCGCGCCCCGTACCCGTCCCGTACGTGTTCCGGCGCTTCGGCCGTCTGGCGTAGGTCCCTCTGCGGGTGAAGTGCGTGCTTCCTAGCGTGAAGACATGGCACTTGAGACGCTTTTGTCCCGGAAAGCCGGTGTGCTGGCCGTCATCGCCGCCACCGGGCTGACGCTCACCTCCATACCGGCGGCCGCCCACACCGAGGAGGTGGCCGTGGGCCGGCCGGCCGTGGAACCGGGAGCGGGGGCGGCCGAGGGGCAGCGGGCGGATCAGCTGGGGGACCGTACGGGGCTCGCGGTGGTGGGGGCCGGGGCGCCCGCGCTGCCGGACGGCGTGTCGGCCCGCGCCTGGACGGTGACGGACGTCCGTACAGGCGACGTGCTGGCGGCCAGGAACGCGCACCAGCGGCTCGCGCCGGCCAGCACCCTCAAGACCCTGTTCGCGGTCACCGTCCTCCCGAAATTCCGCGCGGGGGCCGTGCACAAGGTCACCCCGGAGGAGCTGGCGGGCATCGGCCCGGGCAGCAGCCTCGTCGGCATCAAGGAGGGCCGCAGCTACCAGGTCGCCGACCTGTGGCGCGGTGTCTTCCTGCGCTCCGGCAACGACGCCGTGCGGGTACTCGCCTCGATGAACGGCGGCTGGTCGGCCACGGCCCGGGAGATGCAGGCCAGGGCGCGGCAGCTGGGCGCCAAGGACACCGCGGTGAAGTCCCCGGACGGATACGACAGCCCGGGGCAGGTCTCCTCGGCGTACGACCTGAGCGTCTTCGGCCGCGCGGGGCTCGCCAACGCCGACTTCGCCCGGTACTGCGCCACGACGACGGCCCGGTTCCCCAGCAAGGGCGGCCCCTCCTTCGAGATCCAGAACACCAACCGGATGCTGTCCGGCGCCAACGGGATGCCGCGCTACCCCGGCATCGTCGGGATCAAGAACGGCTACACCAGCAACGCGGGCAACACCCTGATAGCCGCGGCCGAACGGGGCGGCCGGACGCTGCTGGTGACCGTCATGAACCCGCGGTCCGGCGCGTCCAACGCCGTGTACCACGAGGCGGGTTCGCTGCTGGACTGGGGCTTCCGCGCCGCGGGCAAGGCCCGCCCGGTGGGCTCCCTGCAGGCCGCCGGAGCCGCCTCCTCGGCCGACGGAGCGCGGAGCGACGCCGAGCGCCGCTCCGCCTCCGTGCGGCCGGTCGCCGCGCAGGTCTCCCGGGAGCCCGGACGGTGGTCGCAGACCACGGGGTGGGCGGTCGCCGGAGGCTTCGCCGTGGCCCTCGCGGTGGGGGCGGTCTTCGGCTGGCGGATGTACGTACGCGGACGGCGCACGCCCGGAGGCGACGCCTGACCGGTGGGCCGTTCCCGATCGCGTGCGGGCGTACGGTGCCGTCGCGATCCGGCCCATGACGCGGCCGGGCCCGCACCCCGTACCGGTGCTGCCGCCCCGGCCGTACACCGTGACGTCGCGCGCTGCACAATCGAACCGTGAACGTGACACGACGCGACGAGGGCGGCGACCCGGCCTGCTGGCTGGACCAGGTGTGCCAGGAGTGCGGCCGGATCACGGACCGCCCGGCCGAGCCAGGCTGCGAACACTGCGGTGCGGGGACCAGGGAGGGAGCGGGGTCCGGGACCGGAGCCGGGAACGAAACCGGTGCCGGGGCCGCTTCCGCGGCGGCCCCGCCGGAACCGGAAGGACGGACCATGGCTGCCCGCGACGCGGATGAGGGCTTGGGCCAAGGCCCGGGCAAAGACCCGGACGGAGGCCTGGGCGGAGGCCCGGACGAACGCCCGGACGAAGCCCCGATCGAAGGCGCCTCATCCCCCTCCCGCGACCGTGACCCCGAAGGCCGCGCCCGCAACGCCCGCCCGCGGGACGGCCTCGGGCGCCCGCTGCCGTACGGCGCGCCGGGTGTGGACCGCCAGCCCGAAGGCGTCGAACGCAGCCCCCGCGAAGCTCTCGCCGAGGCCCAGGATCTCCTGGACCGCGGCCTGCCCTTTCACGCGCACGAGGTGCTGGAGGACGCCTGGAAGATGTCGCCCGAGCCGGAGCGGCAGCTGTGGCGCGGCCTGGCGCAGCTCGCCGTCGGGCTGACGCACGCCGCGCGGGGCAACGCCAAGGGCGGCGCGGCGCTGCTGCTCCGGGGCGCCGGTGCCATCGGCCCGTACGCGGACACCGTCCCGTACGACATCGACGTCGACGGGCTGACCGCCTGGGCGCAGGACCTGGCGGACCGGCTGGACGGGCCGGTGGCGGCGGCCGGGAACGCACCGCGGCTGTGCACCGCCGAGGGCCCCCGGGCGGCGGAGTAGCGGACCGGCGCTGACCGGCCCCGGTCAGCGCACCAGCGCCGGTGACGAGGCCCCCGCCACCCGCAGTGCCGGGGTGCCCGTGCCGTTCGCCGGGACGGTCCAGATGTCGCTGCCCTTGCCGCCGCTGCCCGGCAGCGCGTAGCCGAGCGTGCGGTCGTCCAGCCAGGCCGCCTGGTCGTCCACGCTGCGCTGCTCCGCGAGCGGGTGTTCGCGCAGGGTGCGCAGGTCGAGCACGTACAGCCGCCAGGGGTCGCGGGCCCCTTCCCGTACCCGCTTCTTGAAGGCGAGGCGGGTGTTGTCGGGCGAGAGGGACGGGCACTCCACGTTCTCGCGCAGGGTGCGGGCCGTCCAGCGGCGCAGGTCGCCCTCGACGAGGTAGGTCCGGCCCTTCGTGGCGACCGTGGCGTAGAAGCGGTTGTCGTCGCGGGCGAAGGTGACGCCCCAGTAGTTGACGTCGGGGGAGTGGTAGCGGCGGCCGTCGAGGGTGAGCGGGATCTCCTCCATGTTCTTGATCAGGTAGCCGGTGCGGGTGTCGAGGATCGACGTACGGGTGGAGAAGGACGTGGTGGCGTAGGAGTCGCCGGTGGCGAACATAGTCCAGGACAGCATCCGGCCCGAGGCGGAGACCCGCGCCCGGTTGGGGATGCCGGTCAGGGCGATCCGGCGCTTCTCGCGCAGCCGCCCGTCCAGTACGACGGCGTACGCGGCCGGGGGGATGCCGGGGCGGCGCTGGAGGCACAGGGCGGTGCCGCCGGCCGCGTGGAAGCGTTCGCAGGCGGGGCCGCCGGTGGTGCGGTGGTCCGGGGCCGGGGACGCCTGCGAGCTCATCGCGGTGGCGTCGGGAGCGGAAGGGGCGGCGGCCAGGCGCGCGACCCGTCCCGCCCCGTCCCCGTCCCGCGTACTGCGGAAGTACAACTGCCCGCGGTCCAGGCCGAACGCCGAGGGCGTGTCGGCGGAATCGACGCGTCGGGCCGCCGACACCGTGTAGACCACGGCGACCGTGGTGAGGACGGCCGTGGCGACCGCGATCGCGAGGATGCGAGCGCGCATCGAGAACCCGGCCGTGCTCTTACGGGCTCCTGCTCCGCCCGCCACGTCCTCCGCCTCCGGTGGACCTGCCGTTTCCGTCACGACCATGAGGACCGCCTTTCCGTACGGGGGAGCAGTGCGACGGCGCCCGCGAGGGCGGCCGCGAGGACGACGACGGCGCCGACCAGCGCTGCCCGGCTGCCCCACAGCGTCCAGGCGGCGCCGAAACCGGCGGCGGCGAGCAGTCGGCACAGTGCCTGGCCCGTTTGCAGCAGGGCCATGCCGCTCGCCTGCCGCGCCGCCGGGAGGGCCGGGCCTGCCAGGGCCATGAGCACGCCGTCGGTTGCCGCGTAGAACACACCGACCAGCACCAGCACACCGGCCAGCAGCACGGTGCCATCACTGATGGTGAGCAGCAGCAGATAGGAGGCGAGGAGCGCCGCGTGGCCGAGGAGGAAGGGCACCCGGCGCCCGATGCGGTCGCCGAGCCGCCCGGCGGGCACCGCGAGCAGCAGGTAGACCGCGGCGGTGCCGAGCGGCAGCAGCGGGAACCAGCGCACCGCGAAGTCCAGTTGCCGCTGGAGCAGCAGGTAGACGAACGAGTCGCCGATGGTGGCCGCGCCCAGCAGGGCGGCGGCCAGCATGATGCGCCGGAACGCGGCGTCGCGCAGCGGCTCGGTGATCCTGTGGCGCAGCGGGACCCGCGGCCCGGCCGGTGCGGCATCCACCGGGCCCAGGGCGGCTCGCCCGGGGACGAACGCGACCAGCAGCAGCACGCCCAGCAGCCCGACGCAGAAACTGACCACGAACACCGCGTCGTAAGCGTCCGCGGTCGCCCACAGCAGGGCGAACGCCGCCAGTGGCCCGAGCAGCGCGCCCGTGGTGTCCATCGCGCGGTGCACGCCGAACGCCCGGCCCAGTGCGTCGGGCGGACTGCTGAGCGAGATCAGCGCGTCGCGCGGGGCGGTCCGTACGCCCTTGCCGACGCGGTCGGCGGCGATGGCCGCGCTGATCCCGGCCGTGCCGCCGCCCGCGAGCAGCAGGCCCAGCCGGGACAGCGCGGACAGCGCGTAGCCGGTGCCGGCCACCAGCTTGTGCCGCCCGCCGCGGTCGGCGGCGTGCCCGCCCACCAGCCGTACGAGCGCGGTGACGCCGTTGTAGAGCCCGTCCAGGAACCCGAACTGGAGTGGCGACAGGCCTAGTTGGAGGACGAAGTAGAGCGGCAGCACCGCGGTGACCATCTCCGAGGAGATGTCGGTGACCAGGCTGACCGTGCCGAGCGCGAGGACCGGTCCGGCGACGCGGCCGCGCGTCAGCCGGGTGGTGGCGGCGGCCGCGCCGGTGGTGGCGAGATACATGACGGGTGGCCCTGGTCCGGTCAGTGGCACCGGTAGGACGGGCTGCTGTCCTTCGTCTTCCCGTCCGTGCCGACCAGGTCCCAGGAGAACCCGTCGTCGGTGAAGTTCAGCTTGACCACGCCGAAGGTCTTGGTCAGCCGCTTCTCGCTGTTCCGCTGGACCTCCTCGATCTTGTACGGGCTGGCGCCGCCCATCCCGGCGAGGAGTTCGACCAGGCCCTTCGGGTCGGCCTTGCCGTCCGGGTCCTGCGGCGCGAAGCGCTCGTAGTGGTGGTCGTGCCCGTTGAGCACCAGCTCGGCCCCGGCGTCGTACAGCAGCTTCCACACCGGCCTGCTGACCGGGTCGTTGCCGTGCTCGCCGGAGGAGAACAGCGGGTGGTGCCAGTAAGCGGCCACGCACTTCTTGGAGTTGGCGGCGAGGTCGTTCTTGAGCCACTTGGTCTGCGCGGAGTCCAGGCTGTTGGAGTCCAGTGCGATGAAGTGCCAGTTGCCCTGGTCGAAGCTGTAGTAGCTCTTGCCCTGCGGGTAGGCGACGGAGCCGAAGTAGGACTTGTAGCCGGCGAGCTTGCCGGCCGGGTCGTACGTCTCGTGGTTGCCGGCCACCGGGTGCGTCTTCGCCTTGAACGCGCCCCAGGAGGTGTCGTAGTACTTCTGGAAGTCCTTCAGGCGGGCGTCGTCGTACTGGTTGTCGCCCATGGTGAGCACGAAGGCCGGGTCTATCTTCTTGACCTGGGCCGCGGTCTTCGGGTGCGCGCAGCTGCTGCTGCTCGCGGTGCACCGCTCGGCGATGTCACCGGCGGCGACCGCGGTGAACCCGCCGGCGGCCCGCGCCGCGCTCCGCTCCGGCGCGGCGTCCGCCTGCCCGGCCGGCGACCACAGCAGCGCACCGCCGGTGAGCGCGAGGACCGCGCCCGCGGCGGTGGGTATGCCGGTGCGGGGGTTGGTGAGGAAGGGCTTGGCGCGGCGGGTGGTGCGGGACTTCGCGGTGCGGGGGGTGGGCCTCATGTCCGTCTCCTCGGTCGGCGGGGGTGCCGTTCGGAGGAATCTTGACGACGGTGCATGTACGCGTCAATGAGTGGGACGGAGAATAGTTAGGAAACTTTCCTACTCACCGCTGTGCGGTGCCGTTCACACCAACTCCACCTCGGAGAAGCACAGATGGTCCTTGATCTGCGCGACCGTCGACTTCGGCGCAGGGTAGGCCCACGCGATGTCCTCCGGACCACCGGAAAGTGACCAGTAGGAGGCGTCCCCTTTGAACGGGCAGTGTGTACGGGTCCCCGACGGGACCAGCAGATCCGTCCGCACGTCCTCTGGCGGCAGGTAGTAGCGCACCGGATAACCGGTCTCGTGCAGCAGCAGCGGGCGGCGGCTGTCGGCGACGACCTGACCGTCATGGACGACCCGGACGTGCTCGGTGCCCTGCTCGACGGTGATGCGGTGGCCTGGTACGGACGGCATGACGGTTCCTCTCCGGACGGGATACGGCACCCCTAGAGTCGCACCGCGCGGCGGGCGGACGGCCGAACCGAAGGCGGCGCGCCCCCGACGGGCCGGGGACACGCCGTGCAACGCCGCCCTACACCTCCCGGATTCCCCGCCCCGCCCACTCCGGCGCCGGCCCCGCCAGCCGCTCGTACGCCTCCCCGGGCAGCGGCGCCGCGCGCCCCTCGCCCTGGTGGACGTGCGGGGCGAAGATCTCCTCGGTCGCCACCGGGCCGCCGGACGCGTCCCCACGAACATCTCGTGCACGAACCGCGCCTTCTTCGCACTCACGCCCAGGACCGTCGTCCGTACGAGCAGTTCGGCGCCCCGCGGCACCTCCGCGAGACAGCGCGCATGCGCCTCGACCGTGCGGAGCGAGTGGCCGGTGCGGCTACGGTAGGCCGCGCCGAGGCCGGTCGCGTCCATGAGGGCGTCCGTGGCGAAGCCGAAGACCGGGACGTAGTACGCCTCGCAGAGGCGGCCGTCGTCATCGATCCAGTCGTCCTGGACCGTCCGCCGGAGCGGCAGCCGCCGGAGCGGCGGGCACGCCGCCACCGGGTAGGGCCTACGCTATGGCCCGCGGCCATCGCATCATCTTCAGGAGTCCACACAACCTCTGATGATCACGCGGTGGCCGCTTCCGTTCCCGGCCGGGTCGGCCGCGGTGTCGGCCTCCTCGCTTCGCTCGCCGGCCCGCTGCCCCGCCGACGCCAAGCTGGGTGGACCCAGTACGGCCTCTGACCTGCAAAGATGAGCACATGGCCAGCGAATCCCTGCAGATCCCGCTCGATCAGCTCCGGCATGCCTTCGAGCTGGCGCTGCGGCACGTTGAAGCTTCAGCCGGCAGCACGGTGACACTCGAACACGACTACTTCTGGTCTGTTCCGGGTGGTGAACTGTACGACGTCCCCAACGAGCCGAGAACGATCACGATCGGGCAGCTCTCGGAGTCATGGCAGCACCTTGAGGGCCTGCTCGCCGACGAGGACCGGGCGGTGGGCCACTACCTGGGCTGGCTTGCCGACGTCATCCGGGCGATCGGTCATGGCACTGCCAGCTAGCCACTACGCCAACCCAACGTGACGGCAAATCACAAAGTCGCACTGGAGTACTAAGAGATGTCCCGTAACTGATGGCCGGTCAGGGCGCAGTGGCTGAGTGCGGGAGGACTCGTCGTGGTGGCCTTTCGGTGCGCAGCCGCCGCTCGCCGCCTCCCCCGGGTGGGATTACGGATACCCGGGGCGCTGGTCGCCTTCTGTTCCTGGGTGGGGTCGGGGTTCCTCGTCTCGGTGCTGCCTTTCGGTCTGTTCGGTGCGCTCCTGAATGTGGGCGGTGACTCGTAGGGCGGCGGTGACCCGCCCATGCCGGTCCGGGAGGGCGTACTGGTCGAGTTCGGCTTCGTGGGGATGGGGCTGGGGCCGGCTCTCGCCGCCTCGGCGTCTCTGCGATGCCGCTGGCCGGACGCGTCGGTGGCGGGTCGCGTACGGTCCCGCCGTGGGCGGCTGCCGTCGGTGCCGTAGTCGGACTGGTCTGGCTCTACTGGGCGGCCGGAGGCACTCTGGGAATTGCCAATCCGGCCCAGCGGAACACCGACGGGTACGTGCTGGCCGCTGTATGCGGACACTGGTCCGCACGCCTGTCCGCGTCGCCAAGGTCCCCGCCCTGCGCGGGGTTGTCACTCGGCTGGAGAGCTGACTGCCTCGGACGGGCAGCCGCCTCCGGAAGCCCCCTGTCGAGGGTGGAATGATCTTGCGGTGACTGATGTGGTCACGGTCCGGCCCAGGGTCGTAACAGCGTGTTGAGGTCACCGCAACGACCTCATCAGGGTGGGTGAGGGTGTGCTAGCTGCTGTCAGGGTGGAATGGGGCGGAATAGGGCGGGAGGGGCTCGGGGTATCCCCGCATGTTGCGTACTGGCTGATGCGTAAGTCAGGTGTGCTCGCGCCGCCGGTCCCGGCCTCGTGGACCGGCCACGTACCGGACAAATGTGGCAAAGTTGCGAGCATGGCTGACCGGGGCGCGAAGCGGCCGACCGTGTCGGTGCCGGACGACTGGCCCGCTCATCCGGACCTGACGCTGGCCCTCAACGGCATGGGCGGCTTCGACTGGGACCTCGACAGCGGCCGTATGCACATGGACGGTTCCGCTCTGGAGGTCTTCGACCTGCCGCCGGAGGAGTACGACTCCGATCCGGCCACCCTGGGCTGCCGTCTGCCGCCGGACGAGGCGGCCCGCCTGGACGCCGTCGTCTCCCAGGCGCTGAAGGACGGCAGCGACTCCTACGGTGCCTACTTCCGCGTCCGGCTGCGCGACGGCACGGTGCGCTGGACCCACACCCAGGCCAGCATCCGCCGCGACGCGGCCGGCACACCGCACCGCATCATCGGCGTCGTCCGGGACGCCGGCCAGGAGTACGCACAGGCGGCTGAGCGGGCGCAGGCGCACGCGCGCAAGCTGCGCAACACCGGCCTCGTCGAGCGGACCACGGCGGCGCTGGCGCACGCCAGGACCGTCCACGACGTCATCGGCGTACTCGGCGACGACCAGGCCCTGACCCGGCTGGGCGCGCAGAACGTCATCGTCGGCCTGGTCGAGGCGGGCCGCATCCGGGTGATCCACGAGGGGCAGAAGGGCAGCTTCGTACCGCAGCATGAGGTCCTGCGGGTCGAGGAGGAGTTCCCGATGAGCGAGGCGGTGCGCACCCTCCAGCCGTGCTTCATCCGCTCCCGCGCCGAGTTCGCCGAGCGCTACCCGGCACTCTGGCCGCACCTCGAACGGATGGACTTCGGCTCCGCCGCGTACCTGCCGCTCATCGCGCAGGCCCGGCCGATCGGCGTGGTGGGCCTGTTCTACCGCTCGGAGAACCCGTTCGGCGTACAGGAGCGCAACCTGCTGCTGGCGCTCGGCTCCAGCGTCGCGCAGAGCCTGGCCCGCGCCATGCTCTACGACCAGGAGCACGACCTCGCCGAGGGACTCCAGCAGGCCATGCTGCCGCGCCGCATCCCCGGCATCCCCGGCGCCCAGATCGCCGTCCGCTACCGCGCCGCCCGGATGGGCCGGGACATCGGCGGCGACTGGTACGACGTGATCCCGCTGCCCGAGGGGCGGGTCGCCGCGGTCATCGGCGACGTCCAGGGGCACGACACCCACGCCGCGACCGTCATGGGCCAGCTGCGGATCGTGCTGCGCGCCTACGCCACCGAGGGCCACCCGCCCGCCACCGTCATGACCCGCGCCTCCGCCTTCCTGGGCGAACTCGACACCGACCGGTTCGCCACCTGCACGTACGCCGAGGCCGACCTGACCACCGGGACGGTGCGGCTGGTGCGCGCGGGGCACGTCGATCCGCTGCTGCGGCACGCCGAGGGCCTGTGCCGCCGGCTGGAGGTGGCCGGCGGCCTCCCGCTGGGCATAGCGACCGGCTTCCGCGACCTGGACTATCCCGTCACCACCGTCCACCTGGGCACCGGGGAGACGCTGGTGCTGTACACCGACGGGCTGGTGGAACAGCCGGGCATCGACATCGAGGACGGCGTACGGCACCTGGCCAGGGTGGTGCGCGACGGCCCGCAGGACGTCCAGCAACTGGCCGACCGGCTCTGCGACCTGGCGGCCGAGCAGACGGGCGAGGACGACATGGCGATGCTGATCCTGCGCCGTGGCGGCGAGCCCGCCCCGCCGGCCGCCGGACGGCTCCAGCAGCACGTCGCGCCCGACGACGCGCAGGGGCTGTCGGCCGCCCGCCACATGATCCGCGCCGCGGTACGGGCCTGGGGTGCCCGGGAGCGCGCCGAGGAGGTCGAACTGGCCGCCGACGAGCTGATCACCAACGCGCTGCTGCACACCGAAGGCGCGGCGGTGGTGACCGTACGGATGCCGCACGGCAGCGACCGGCGGCTGCGGCTGGAGGTGGCCGACCGCTCCAGCGCGCTGCCGCGCCGCCGCGATCCGGGCGAGTCCGAGATGTCGGGCCGCGGACTGCTGCTGGTGGACCGGCTGTCGGATGTCTGGGGTGTGGAGCCGCGCGGCAACGGAAAGTGCGTATGGTGCGAGTTCGACTGTCCGTGACGGCCGGTCCGGCCCCAAGGGCGGAGCGGCCGTGCTCTGCCGCCCGGCGGGGCATGCGGCGCAACCGCCCCTGAACCGGGGCGGCGTGGCGCGGACAGCGGGCAGGGGCACAGTTCGATCGGCCGCCGGATGAGCGGCATGGCGGAATGGGGACACGCGCTATGGAACCGGGGCCTGCGCAGCAGTGGGGCGACGCCCGCCGGACGGCGGCACGACTGGACGCGGAGCACGTCCGCGCCATCGCCCTGACCTGGGTCGACAACGCGGGCATCGCCCGTACCAAGACCGTGCCGACGGCCCGGCTGGCGCCCGCCGTGCAGCGCGGCGTCGGCATGTCACCGGTCTTCGACGTCTTCACCTCCGACGACGCGATCACCGCGTCCGCGCACCTCGGCGGGCCCGACGGCGACCTGCGGCTCTTCCCCGACCTGGACCGGGTCACGGTGCTCGCCGCGCAGCCCGGCTGGGCCTGGGCACCGGTCGACCGCTACGACCAGCTCGGCGCGCCGCACCCCGCCTGCCAGCGGCAGTTCGCCCGCCGCATGGTGGACCGCGCCGCCGACGCGGGGCTGGTCCTCCAGATGGGCTTCGAGACGGAGTGGGTCGTCACCCGCGCGCCGGAGGCCGGCAGCGGCGGGCGCGCCGACGGCTCCACGGGCACCGGCGAGGCCTTGGAGTACCCCTGCGCGGGTCCCGCCTACAGCATGACCAGGGTGGTCGAACTCTCCGACTACCTCCGCGACGTGGCCGAGGCGCTGGCCCTCCAGGGCATCGATGTCCTCCAGCTCCACCCCGAGTACGCGCCGGGCCAGTTCGAGGTGTCCACCGCGTCGGCCGATCCGCTGCGCGCCGCCGACGACCTGGTCCTGGTCCGGGAGACCGTACGGGCCGTCTCGCTGCGGCACGGCCTGCGGGCCAGCTTCGCGCCCTCGGTCGTGGCGGGGCAGGTCGGCAACGGCTGCCATCTCCACCTCAGCCTGCACCGCGGCGAACGCAGCCTGCACCGGGTCCCGGACGCCGACTGGGGCCTGGACCCCGACGCCGTACGGTTCCTCGGCGGCGTCCTGGAGGCGATGCCCGCCCTGCTCGCCGTCGGCTGCCCGTCGCCCGCGAGTTACCTGCGGCTGGGCCCGTCCGTGTGGGCCGGGGCCTACCAGTGCTGGGGCGTGGAGAACCGGGAGGCCGCGCTGCGCCTGGTCACCGGCGATCCCGGCGACCCGGACGGCGGGCACGCCGAGATCAAGCCGTTCGACGCCGCCGCCAACCCGTACCTGGCGGTCGGCGCGGTGATCGCCGCCGGGCTGCACGGTCTGTCCACGGGCGCAGCGCTGCCCCCGCCGGTCAGCGGCGACCCGGGCGTCCTGGGCGTCCGCGAGCGCGCCCGGCGCGGCATCGTCCGCCTGCCCTCCTCGCTGACCGAGTCCACCGACCGGCTGGCGGAGTCGACGGTGCTGCGCGAGGCGATGGGCGAGGTGCTGCACGGCGCCGTGATCGCCGTACGCCGCGCCGAGGCGGCGCACTTCGCCGACAGCGAGCCCGACGAGATCGCCGCGGCGACCCGTTGGAGGTACTGATGACCACGCGGCCCGTCAGCGGCGACCCGGACCCGGTTCTGGACCTGGACCTGCCGCCGCTGATCGACCAGCACTGCCACGGCGTGCTGCGCGGCGATCTGTCGGCCGCCGAGTTCGAGTCGTACCTGACCGAGTCGGACCGGCCCGCCGCCGCGGGCACCACCTTCTTCGACACCCAGACGGGCTTCGCCGTCCGCCGCTGGTGTCCGCCGCTGCTCGGCCTCGCGGCGCACTGCCCGCCCGTCGAATACCTCGCCCGGCGGCGCGAACTGGGCGCGGCCGAGACCCGGCGCCTGCTGCTGGGCGGTACCGGTATCGGTACGTACCTGGTGGACACCGGGCTGCCCGGCGATCTCACCGGGGCGCACGAGACGGCCGAGGCGGGCGGCGGCACCGGGCATGAGATCGTCCGGCTGGAGACATTGGCGGAACGGGTCGCGGCAGGCGTGCGGGCGGCAGGGGAGGGGGCCGCGGGCGCGGGAGCCGGGGCGGCCGTCGAGGTGTTCACGGCCGGGCTCGCCGACGCCGTACGGGACGCGGCCCGCACGGCCGTGGGCTTCAAGTCCGTCGCGGCCTACCGCCACGGACTGGCCCTCGCTCCCGAGCCGCCCGCCCCCGCCGACGTCCTGACCGCCGCACGTGACTGGCTCGCCACCGGCGCCCACCGCCTCACCGACCCGGTCCTGCTGCGCCACCTGCTGTGGCTCGCCGCCGGAACCGGCCGCCCCCTGCAACTGCACACCGGCTTCGGCGACCCCGACCTGCGCCTGCACCACGCGGACCCGGCGCTGCTCACCGACTTCGCCCACGCCACCGCGGGCACCGGCACCGACCTGATCCTGCTGCACTGCTACCCGTACCACCGTCAGGCCGCCTATCTGGCGCACGCCTTCCCGCACGTCTACGCCGACGTCGGCCTGGCCCTCGGGCACACCGGGCCGCGCGCGGCGGCCGTACTGGCCGGATTCCTGGAACTGGCCCCCTTCGGCAAACTCCTCTTCTCCACCGACGCGTACGGCCTGCCGGAGCTGTACACCGTCGGCAGCGCCGCTTTCCGTACGGCGCTGGCGGAGGTGCTGGCCGGCTGGGTGCGTACGGGCGCCTGGTCGGCGGCGGACGCCGGCCGGGTCGCGGCGCTGGTCGCCGCGGGTAACGCCCGGCGGGTGTACGGCCTTTCCGGAAGCCGGTAACGCCTGCCGGAGCACGGCCTTTCCGGAAGCCGGCAACGCCCGCCGGCGCACGGGGCCTTCGGGAGGCCGGCAGCCCCGCAGGACGGCGTCCTGATCAGGCCACCCAGGTAAGTGGCATCCCCACCGATCGTGCTTTACTGCCCCGTGCCTCCTGCCATATCCGACCCCAAGCCCCGTCCGCCGCTGCACACCCGCGTCTTCGCCGACATCACCCCGCTGCGCACCTCGGCGCACTACCGGCGCCTGTGGTTCGGCAACACCGTCTCCTGGGTCGGCCAGCAGATGACCGCCCTCGCGGTCTCCCTCCAGGTGTACGCCCTGACCGGCTCCACCTTCGCCGTCGGCGCGGTCGGCCTGTGCTCCCTGGTCCCGCTGGTCGTCTTCGGGCTGTACGGCGGCGTCATCGCCGACACCGTGGACCGCCGTAAACTCGGCCTGTTCAGCGCGGTGGGCGCCACCGTGCTCTCCGTCGCGCTGGCCGCCGCCGCGCTCGCGGGCGTACGGCAGGTGTGGGTGCTCTACACGGTCGTCGCCCTCCAGGCGGTCTGCTTCGCGATGAACGCGCCGGCCCGCTCGTCGATGATCCCGCGCCTGCTGCCGCCCGAGCAGCTGCCCGCCGCCAACGCCCTCAGCTCGCTGACCTCCAACCTCGGCATGATGGGCGGCCCGATGCTCGGCGGCGTCTTCGTCGGCCTGTGGGGCTACCAGGCCGCGTACCTGATCGATGTCGGCTGCTTCACGGCCGCGCTGTACGCCATGTGGCGGCTGCCCGCCATGCGCCCCGACCACGGCGACGACGAGGCGCCGCGCCGGCCCTCCGTCCTGGAGGGGCTGCGCTTCCTGGCCACCCGGCCCAACCTGCGCATGACCTTCTTCGCCGACCTGGCGGCCATGGTGCTGGCCCAGCCCCGCGCGCTGTTCCCCGCCGTCGCCGTGCTCTGGTTCGGCGGCGACGCGAAGACGGTGGGGCTCCTCGTCGCCGCGCCCGCGGTCGGCGCGGTACTCGGCGCGCTGTTCTCCGGATGGCTCGGCGCGGTCCGCCGGCACGGCCTGGCGATCCTCGTCTCGGTCGCCGCCTGGGGCGCGGCCGTCGCCTGCTTCGGTCTGACCCGCCACCTGTGGCTCGGCCTGTTCTTCCTCGCCGTCGCCGGCTGCGCCGACACCGTCTCGATGGTCTTCCGCGGCACCATGCTGCAGGCCGCCGCGCCGGACCGGATGCGCGGCCGCCTCCAGGGCGTGTTCATCGTCGTGGTGGCGGGCGGCCCCCGGCTCGGCGACTTCCTGGCCGGCTCGGCGGCCGACCTGGCCTCACCGGCCGTGGCGGTCGTCGGCGGGGGGCTCGCCTGCGTGGTGACGGTGCTGCTCCTGGCCCTGTGGCGGCGCGGCTTCGCCCGCTACGACGCCCGGGACCCGCAGCCCTGACGGCTTCGCGGTCCACAGGCCTGACGGGGGCCGAGGGGACCGGCCCCTCAGCCGTACACCGGTCCCGTCAACGCCCGCCGCCCGGCCAGCTCCACTCCTCGACCTCCGGCAGGTCCGTGCCGTGCTCGCGGGTCCAGGCGTGGTGGCGCTGCCGTACGTCCGCCATCGCCTGCCGCACCCCGGCGGCCCGTACGGCCAGCCCCGGCACCCGGTCGATGACGTCCATCACCAGCCGGTAGCGGTCCAGGTCGTTGGTGACCACCATGTCGAACGGCGTGGTGGTGGTGCCCATCTCCTTGTAGCCGCGCACGTGCAGGTTGGGGTGGACGGCCCGGCGGTAGGTGAGCCGGTGCACCAGCCACGGGTAACCGTGGTACGCGAAGACCACCGGCACGTCGTGCGGCAGCAGTGCCTCGAACTCCCGGTCCGTCATGCCGTGCGGATGCTCCTCGTGGGGCTGCAGCCGGGTCATGTCGACGACGTTGACGACCCGTACGGACAGCTCCGGCAGGTGGGTGCGCAGCAGGGAGGCGGCGGCCAGCGTCTCCTGCGTCGGTACGTCACCGGCGCAGGCGAGCACCACCTCGGGGCGGGTGCCGGGCGCTTCGGTGCCCGCCCACTCCCAGATGCCGGCGCCGCGCGCGCAGTGCGACCGGGCCTGCTCGATGTCCAGCCAGTCGAAGCACGGCTGTTTGCCCGCGACCACCACGTTGACCACGTTGCGGGTGCGCAGCACGTGGTCGGCCACGCACAGCAGGCTGTTGGTGTCCGGCGGGAGGTAGACCCGTACGGTGTGCGGATCCTTGTTGAGGATGTGGTCGACGAAGCCGGGGTCCTGGTGCGAGAAGCCGTTGTGGTCCTGGCGCCAGACGTGCGAGGTCAGCAGGTAGTTCAGGCCCGCCACGGGCGCCCGCCAGGGGATGTCGCGAGCCGACTGGAGCCATTTGACGTGCTGCGAGGCCATGCTGGAGACGATGTGCGCGAACGCCTCGTACGAGGAGAACAGGCCGTGCCGGCCGGAGAGCACGTACCCCTCCAGCCACCCCTGGCACAGATGTTCCGAGAGCACCTCCATCACGCGCCCGTGCCGCCCCAGGTGCTCGTCGGTGGGCTCGGTCCTGGCCTGCCACGCCTTGTCGGTGGCGTCGTACACGTCCTGGAGACGGTTGGACGCCGTCTCGTCCGGGCCGAACAGCCGGAAGTCGCGGCTCTCGGCGGTCCGCTCCATCAGGTCGCGCAGCAGGCCGCCGAGGACGCGGGTCGGTTCGTGCATCCGGGTGCCGGGCTTGTCGACGGGGACGGCGTACTTCTCGGGATCGGGCAGCGGCAGCGTCCGCACGAGGCGGCCGCCGTTGGCGTGCGGGGAGGAGCCGAGCCGCCGGTCGCCGTGCGGCACACAGGCCAGCACCCGGTCCACCGGCCGCCCCTGGCCGTCGAACAGCTCGCCCGGCGCGTACGACCGCAACCAGCTCTCCAACTGCCGCAGATGGTCCGGATTGTCCCGGACGCCGGAGAGCGGGACCTGGTGGGCGCGCCAGGTGCCCTCGACGGGGGAGCCGTCCACCTCGTCGGGGCCGGTCCAGCCCTTGGGGGTGCGCAGCACGATCACCGGCCAGCGGGGCCGGGACCGCGAACCGTCGCCGCGGGCGGTGCGCTGGGCCGTGTGGATGCGCTCCAGCGCGGTGTCCATGGCGGCGGCCATGGCCCGGTGCACCTGGGCGGGGTCGGAGCCGGTGACGTACAGCGGCTCGTGGCCGTAACCGCGCAGCAGCGCGTCCAGCTCGTCCTCGTCCAGCCGGGCCAGGACCGCCGGGTTGGCGATCTTGTAGCCGTTCAGGTGCAGGATCGGCAGGACCGCGCCGTCGTGCGCCGGGTCCAGGAACTTGTTCGCGTGCCAGGAGGCGGCCAGCGGCCCGGTCTCCGCCTCGCCGTCGCCGATGACGCAGGCCACCAGCAGATCCGGGTTGTCCAGCGCGGCGCCGTACGCGTGCGCGAGGGAGTAGCCCAGCTCACCGCCCTCGTGGAAGGAGCCCGGCACGTTCGGTGCCGCGTGGCTGGGCACCCCGCCGGGGAACGAGAACTGCTTGAACAGCCGGGCCATCCCGGCCGCGTCCCGCCCGACGTCCGGGTACAGCTCCCCGTACGTCCCCTCCAGCCAGGCCCCGGCGAACACCGCGGGCCCGCCGTGCCCCGGGCCCCACACGCACACCGCTTCCTGACCGTGGGTGCTGATGACCCGGTTGACGTGGGTATAGACGAGATTCAGGCCGGGGCAGGTGCCCCAGTGGCCGAGCAGCCGCGGTTTGATGTGCTCGGGGCGCAGTTCCTCGGTGAGCAGCGGGTTGCCGGTCAGGTAGATCTGGCCGGCTGCGAGATAGTTCAGCGCCCGCCAATGGGCGTCGAGATCGAGCAGGTCGCTCTCGGTGAGCGGGGTCGGCGACTCCATCGGGGCCCTCCGTCGGGGGAAAGGTGATCAGGGAGCGCCTCTCCACCGTACGGGCCGTCATGCACCGGCGCCGCGCATATCGGCCGTACCGGCCGGGCCCGTGTCCGCACACCGGCCCGCTCGGAGCAGCACCGGCGTCAGGTCCGGGTCCTCGAAGCCCGCGTCGTCGAACGGGTAGAGCGGGCGGGCGATCCGGTGGTGGCCCAGGCGCGGCAGGTCCTGGTCGACGCCGCCGGGGGTGAGGGCGAGCAGCCAGCCGGCGGCCATCTCGTACAGCTCGGGCTCCAGGTAGCCGATCTTCACGACGACGATGTCGTACGCGGCCGGATCGAGCGTGCCGAAGTCGGCGCGGGTGTGGAAGGGCTTGCGGCGCTCGGTGAGGACGGCCGTCACACCGCCCCGGGTGACGGCGGCGGTGCGGCCGCCTCCGTCGTGCGCCGGGTTGCCGCGCGGGGCTCCGGCGGCGGGCGCCGGCGGGTCTTCGAGGGCGGTCACCGTGCCGGTCAGCTCGTACGGCTCGGCGTGCGGGCCGGTACCGGCGCTGACGTGGCCGCCGGCCTTCAGGGTCACGCGCGCGCCCACCCCGGCGTCGAAGCAGGCGGCCACCGCTGCCGGATCGGTGATGCCCGGGTGCAGCGCCGTGACCCGCCCGCTCGCCAGGTCCTCGTTCGCCAGCAGCCGGCCCAGCATGTACGCGAGGTCGCCCGCGCCGCCCGCGGTCGGGTTGTCGCCGGAGTCGCTGATCAGGAACGGGCGCGCGGGGGACGCCACGGCGCGCGCTACGCAGGTGTCCGCGTCGCCGGTCGGGCCGGCGAAGACGAAGTCGCGGCGCGCGTCCCAGTACTCCTGGGCGAGGCTTCGGGCCTGTGCGAGCGCCAGGTCCGGGTCGTCGCCGGTCACCACCACCGCGGCCCGGCAGCGCTCCTCGTCGGCCCAGGCGTAGCCCACCCAGACCGCCGCGTCCACGATGCCGTCCAGCGCCTCGACCGCGGCGAGCCTGCCGTAGAGGGACTTGGCCGGTTCCAGGCGGGTGCTGGTCTTCTCGCCGGGTAGCAGGACCGGGACCTGCACCCAGGCGCGGTACGGACGGCCCTTGCCGGACGCCAGCCGCTCGACCAGCTTGCGGGCGGCCCGCTCGCGCGTCTCCCAGGCGTCCTCGTGCGGGGCCAGCCGGTGCGCGGTGAGCAGGTCGAGGGGTTCGGCGAAGCGGCGCGAGACATTGCCGTGCAGGTCCATGGCGGCGGAGATCAGGACGTCGGGGCCGAGCGCGTCCCGTACGGCGTCGGTGAGGTCCGCCTCGGCGTCGTCCAGGCCGACGACGCTCATGGCGCCGTGGATGTCGTACACCAGGCCGTCCAGCGGCCCGGCCTCCCGTATCCGCGTGAGGAGTTCGGACTTGATCCGGGCGTACGTCTCCCGCTCGACGGGCCCGCCCGGCAACGCCACTGCGTGCACCAGCGGCACCCACTCGACCTGGTCCGCGAGGTCGCTGTCCGGCCGCGTCCAGGTGTAGCGGGCCAGCAGCCCGGCGCCCCGGGTGATGCGGAAGTCGTCGTAGGTCGAACGGTGCGGGCAGAACTGGCTGGACTCGATGGCCATGCCGCCGATCGCGATACGCATGCGGGGTGCACCTTTCGTCGGATCCGTCGGGGGGTGGTCACGTACGGACGACGGGCAGGGCCGGCAGCCCGCCGTCGGCGGCCAGTTCGCGCAGCGCGGCGTGGCCGGCGCCGAGCAGCCCCGCGTCGGGGCCGCAGCTCGCGGCGACGATGGACAGCTCGCTGGTCGCCATCGGTAGGCAGCGCTCGTACAGCACCCCGCGGACCGCCGCGACCAGCGGTTCCGCCGCGGCGAGGGCCCCGCCCAGCACCACGGCCTCCGGGTTGAAGAAGTTCACCACGACGCCCAGCACCGCGCCGATGTGCCGCCCGGCCTGCCGCACCAGGGTCGTCGCGTGCGGTTCGCCGTCCTCGACGAGCCGCAGGATGTCGGTGGTGGAGTCCGCCTCGATGCCCCGGGCACGCAGCGCGGCGGCGATCGCGGCGCCGCTGGCCACGGACTCCAGGCAGCCGATGTTCCCGCAGGAGCAGGGGCGTTCGGCGGCGGCGTCCACCCGTACGTGGCTGATGTCCCCGGCGCAGCCGCGGGCGCCCCGGTAGAGCCGGCCGTGGCTGATCACGCCCGAGCCGATGCCGCGGCCCGCCTTGACCACCACCAGGTGCCGCAGCGACGGGTGGGCGGCGCGGTGCTCGCCCAGAGCCAGCACGTTGGCGTCGTTGTCGACCACGACCGGCAGGCCGAGGAGTCCGGCGAGCCGGTCGCGCAGCTCGTACAGATGCCAGCCGGGCATCCGGGACGGCGCGATGACGCGGCCCGATGCGGGATCGACGGGCCCGGGGAAGCCGATGCCCGCGCCGCACACGGTGCGTCCGGCCGCGCGCTGGCGGTCGGCCAGCGCGGTCAGCCGTCCGGCGAGCAGGCCGACGGCCGGTTCGGGGCCGGTGGTCAGGTCGAGGGCGCATTCGTCGATGTCGAAGCCGGTGCCGGTCAGGCCGACCGCGCCGGTACGGATGTGGTGGCTGCCCAGGTCGGCGGCGAGCGCGACGGTGCCGCCGTCCGGGACGCGCAGCAGCCGCGGACGGCGGCCGCCGCGCGAGGCGCCCTCGCCGGACTCGGTGAGCAGTCCGGCGTCGACCAGTTCCTGGACGCGTGCGGAGACGGTGGAGGCGGCGAGCCCCAGCTCCCGTACGAGGTCGGCGCGGGAGCGGGCGGTGCCGGTCGCGACGAGTTCGAGGACGTGCGCGGCGGAGCCGGGCTGTTCCTCCGCGGCGGTCATGGCGGTGCCTTTCGGGCGTGCGGAATGCTGCGGGCGCTTTCCCTTCTTTCTTCGGCTGTCGAAGAAAGAGAAAGAATCAAGTGGCCCTCAGTACACCCCAGTTGCCGATGTCCCGCCAGACCCTTGACTTCTTTTCGCGGCCGTCCGTACTTTTCTCGCACTCTTCGACCGGCAGACTCCCGGAGGCAGCATGGGCCCGCGCAGTACCCGCCGACGCGGGCCCGTCCACGCCCTGCTCCGCGCGGTGACCGCGCTGCTGATCGGCGCGGTCGCACTCACCGGATGCGGCCCGGCGGACGGCGCCGTCACCGATGTCGGCGCCACCGGCGGCACCCGGGTCGAAGGCGGTACGGCCACCATGGCGCTGCCGCCCGCCGCCACCCCCAACTGGATCTTCCCGATCGGCACGGCCGGCTACCTGGCCACGTACAACAACGCCGTACAGGACCTGCTCTACCCGCCGCTCTACACGACCGGGAAGAAGGGCGCGGGCCTGACCATGGACAGCCCGCGCAACCTCGCTGAACAGCCCCGCTACAGCGACGGCAACACCACCGTCACCGTCACGCTCAAGAAGGGCTACCGCTGGTCCGACGGCACGCCCGTCACCAGCCGCGACGTGGAGTTCTGGTACGACCTGATCAAGCACGACAAGGAGGAGTGGGCGGGTTACTCGCCGGGTCTGCTGCCGGACAACGTCGAGAAGTTCGAGACGCTGGACGACCGCACCTTCCGGCTGCGCCTGGACCGCGCGTACAACCCCGCCTGGTTCACCGGCAACCAGCTCGCCGACTTCACCCCGCTGCCCAAACATGCCTGGGACCCGCACGACGAGGACCCGAAAAAGGTCTTCGCACGGCTGCTCCGGCACGCCGGGCAACTCTCGGAGTTCGCCACCGACCCGCTCTGGAAAACCGTCAGCGGCCCCTGGCACATCGAGAAGTGGACCACCTCGGGACAGGTCTCCCTCGTCCCCAACCAGCACTACGGCGGCCCCGACAGGCCCCACCTCGACCGCGTCGTCCTCAAGCCCTTCACCACCGCCGACTCCGAATTCAACGTGCTGCGAGCAGGCGGCGTGGACTACGGCTACATCCCGCCGTCGGTCATGGAACAGTCGGCGCGTTTCAAGAAGCTGGGCTACCGCATTGACCCGTGGGAAGGCTGGGCGATCACCTACATCGTCCTGAACCTCAACCACCCCACCGCCGGCCCGCTGCTCCGCCAGACCTATCTGCGCCGCGCCCTCCAGCACCTCATCGACCAGAAGACGATCTCCGACGTCGTCTGGCACGGCAGCGCGGCGCCCACCCGCGGCCCGGTGCCCGCCGCACAGCTGGACCGCGACCCGTTCCCGTACGACCCGAAGAAGGCCGAAGCCCTGCTCACCGCGCACGGCTGGCAGCGCACCGACGGCAGGCTGCGCTGCGCACGCCCCGGCACCGGCCCGGGACAGTGCGGCAAGGACATCCCCGCAGGACAGCCCCTGCGCCTGGAACTCCTCTCCCAGTCCGGCTCCACCGAGACCTCCAACACCATGCAGGAGATCAAGTCCTCCCTGGACAAAGCCGGCATCACCCTGGACATCCGGCAGCAGCCGCTGAACACCGTCCTCGGCACCACCGTCCCCTGCAAGCGGACCGAACCGGTGTGCTCCGCCTGGCAGCTGGGCTTCTTCGGGACCCAGGGCAGCTGGTACTTCCCGACCGTGGCCAGCGGCGAATCGATCTTCGCCACCGGCGCGCCGTCCAACATGGGCAACTGGTCCGACCCGAAGGCCGACCAGCTCATCAAGAAGACCGAGTACTCCGACGACCCGACCGCCCTGCGCGACTACGCCCGCTACACGGCGGACCAGGTGCCCGTCCTGTGGACGCCCAACCCGGCCTACCAGGTCTCCGTCATCCGCAACGACCTGCGCGGCATCGACCAGAACCCCACCCTCAGCCTCGCGCCCCAGGACTGGTACTTCGTCAAGAACGGCGGGGCCGGCCGGTGATCCGCTTCCTGGTCAAACGCGTCGCACAGGCCGTCGTCGTCCTGCTGCTGGTCTCCGTCATCGTCTTCGTCTTCGTCCTGCTGCACCTGCTGCCCGGCGGACCGGCCCGCGCCATCCTCGGCGTCAAGGCCACCCCGGAGGCCATCGCGCACTTCGACCACCGACAGGGGTACGACCGTTCGCTGCCGCACCAGTACGTGATGTACCTCGGGCGGCTGCTCACCGGCGACCTCGGCGAGTCCTACAAGCTCAACCAGACCGTCGCCTCCCTGCTCGGCGAACGCCTCCCGAAGACCGCGCTGCTGGCGGGCCTGTCGGTCGCGCTCGCCGCCGTACTGGCCGTACCGCTCGGCATCCTCCAGGCCGTACGCCGCGGCAGGGCCGCGGACCACCTGCTCACCGGCGCCGCCTTCCTCGCCTACGCCACCCCCGTCTTCTTCCTCGGCCTGGTCCTCGTCCTCGTCTTCAGCCAGCAGCTCCAGATCTTCCCCGCCGAGGCGCCGCAGGCCGGCACGGTCGGCGGCCTGCTCGCCGACGCCCCCGCCCTCGTGCTGCCCGTGGTGACCACCGCGCTCGGCATCATCGCCGCGTTCAGCCGCTACATGCGCTCGGCCGTACTGGACAACCTCGAAGAGGACTACGTACGCACCGCACGCGCCAAAGGGCAGCCGGGCACCCGCATCCTGGCCCGGCACGTGCTGCGCAACGCGCTGATCCCGCTCGCCACCCTCCTCGGGCTCTACCTCCCCACCCTCTTCAGCGGCACCCTCGTCGTCGAGTCGATGTTCAACTACCCCGGCATGGGCCTGCTGTTCTGGAACGCCGCCCAGGGCTCGGACTTCCCCGTACTGCTCGGCGTCACCCTGATCGTCGGCGTGGCCACCGTGCTCGGCTCGCTGATCACCGACATCGCCTACGCCGTACTCGACCCCCGGATCAGGAGCGTCCCGTGACCGCACCCTCCATGGACGCGCCGGGCAGCGCCGGGACCGCCCGGGCCGGGGACGGCGGCCTGGCCGCGACGGCACCCGCCGCCCCCGGGCCCCTGCGCCGCGCCCTCGCCGTCTTCGCCCGCAGCAAACTCGCCCTCACCGGCGCCGCCGTCCTCCTCGGCCTGCTGGCGCTCTGCTACCTCGGCCCGCTGCTGCACCCCACCGACCAGACCCACACCGACCTGTCCCGGGCGAGCCTGCCGCCCGGCAGCCCCGGCCACCTCCTCGGCACCACCGACCTCGGCTACGACATGCTCGGCAGGCTGATGTACGGCGGACAGACCTCCCTCGAAGTCGGCCTCGCCGCCGGCCTCCTGGCCACCCTCTTCGGCACGGTGTACGGCGCGGTCGCGGGCTACTTCGGCGGCTGGGCGGACGCCGCCATGATGCGCGTCACCGACGCGGCGCTCGCCATCCCCGCACTGTTCCTGCTGGTCGTGGTCGCCGCCATCGTCACCCCCAGCAAACCCGTCCTCATTCTCATCATCGCCTCGGTCGCCTGGCTGTCCCCGGCCCGCCTCATCCGCGGCGAGGCACTCGCCCTGCGCAGCCGCGACTACGTCCACGCCATGCGGCTGATGGGCGGCGGCGGAGGCCGGGCCGTCTTCCGGCACATCCTGCCCGGCGCCGCCGGCACCGTCATCGTCAACGCCACCTTCCAGATCGCCGACGCCATCCTCTACGTCGCCTACCTCTCCTTCCTGGGACTGTCCATTCCGCCGCCGGCCGCCGACTGGGGCTCCATGCTCTCCGCCGGCATCACCTACACCCAGGTCGGCCACTGGTGGCTGATCTTCCCGCCCGGCCTCGCGATCGTCCTCGTCGTCGCCGCGTTCAACTTCGTCGGGGACGGCCTGCGGGACGCCTTCGACGTGCGTCTCCGAAAGAGCTGAGGAAGGGCCCATGACCGCCGACCCCCTGTCCGCGACCGCCCGCCCGCCGTCCGGGACCACCGCGCCGCTGCTCAGCGTCGAGGACCTGCACGTCGAGATCGCCGGCCGCGGCCGCACCGTACACGCCCTGGACGGCGTACACCTCGATCTGGCCCCCGGCGAAGCCCTCGGCATCGTGGGCGAATCCGGCTGTGGCAAGACCATGACGGCGCTGTCCGTCCTCGGGCTGCTGCCGAAGGGCGGCCGCGTCACCGGGGGACGCATCCTCTTCCGGGACGGCGGCACCTGCGGCGACGGGAGCGGGGCCGGCGGGGGCGGTGCGAGCGGAAACGGGCCGGGCGGGACCGGTACGAGCGGGACCGGTACGACCGACCTGGCCGCCGCGCCCGAACCCGTCCTGCGGGACGTCCGCGGCAACACCATCGGCATCGTCTTCCAGGACCCGCTGACCTCTCTCAACCCGACCATGACCATCGGCGCCCAGGTCGCCGAACCCCTGCTGCTCCACCAGGAGATCACGCGGCGGCAGGCCCGGGAGAAGGCCGAGGAGACCCTGCGGCTGGTCGGCATGCCGCAGCCCGCCGAGCGGATGAAGAACTACCCGCACCAGCTCAGCGGCGGCATGCGGCAGCGCGTCGCCATCGCCATGGCCCTGGTGTGCGAACCCAGACTGCTGATCGCCGACGAACCGACCACCGCCCTCGACGTCACCACCCAGCACCAGATCCTCGAACTCATCGACGACCTGCGCGCCCGCCTCGGCATGGCCATGATCCTGGTCACCCACGACCTCGGTGTCATCGCCAAGCGCGTGGACCGGGTCGCGGTGATGTACGGCGGCAAGATCGCCGAACGTGCCGGCGTACACCGCCTCTTCGCCGCCCCGCGGCACCGCTACACCCAGGCCCTCCTGGCCGCCCTCCCCGAACGCGCCGAAGGCGAACGGACCACCCTCGCCACCATCCCCGGCCTGCCGCCCGCCCTCGTCACCCGCCCCGCCGGCTGCCGCTTCGCACCGCGCTGCGCCTTCGCGACCGCCCGGTGCCGTACGGAGGAACCGGCCCTGGAGGGGGACGCGGCGCACGGGTACGCGTGCTTCCACCCGGTGGGCAGCGAAGCGGGGGAGCGGACGACCGACAGCGCGCCTGGTACGACCACCCCCTCACGCCCACCCATGCCCGCCTCCCCCACCTCCGTACCCGCGCCCCGGAAAACCCTCCCGAACCAACTCCCCCTCCTGCACCTCACCGACGTCACCAAGCGCTACGCCCTGCACGCCAGCCCCTTCGCCCGGCGCAGAGGAGCCGGGGAAGTCGGCGCCGTCGCCGGTGTCAGCCTCACCGTCGCCCGCGGCGAGACCTTCGGCATCGTCGGCGAGTCCGGCTGCGGCAAGTCCACGCTCGGACGGATGGTCGTCGGCCTGGAACCGCCGACCGGCGGCACGATCCGCTTCGCGGGCCGCGACATCGGCGCCCTGACCCGCCGCGAACTGCGCGCCCACCGCCGCGACGTCCAGCTGATGTTCCAGGACTCCTACGCCTCCATGGACCCCCGGATGCGCGTCGGCACGATTCTGCGGGAGCCGCTGGTCATCCAGGGCATCGGCGACCGTGCCGCGCAGCAGCGGCGGGTCGCCGCCCTGCTCGACGACGTGGGACTGCCGCGCGGCGCCGTGGACCGCTACCCGCACGAGTTCTCCGGCGGCCAGCGCCAGCGCCTCGGACTGGCCCGCGCACTCGCCCTCTCGCCGTCCCTGGTCGTCGCCGACGAACCCGTCTCCGCGCTCGACGTCTCCGTCCAGGCCCAGATCCTCAACCTCCTCCGCGACCTGCAACGCGACAAGGGCCTGACGTACCTCTTCATCTCCCACGACCTGGCGGTGGTACGGCACCTCGCGGACAGCGTCGGCGTCATGTACCTGGGCAAACTCGTGGAGACCGGCCCCGCCCGGGACGTCTTCGCCCGGCCCCTGCACCCGTACACCCGCGGCCTCCTCGCCACCGTCAACGCGCCCGACCCGGCGGCCCCCGCCGCCGGCGCCCCGCTCACCGGCGAAACACCCTCGGCCGCCGCACCGCCCTCCGGCTGCCGCTTCCGCACCCGCTGCCCGGCAGCCCGCGCACGCTGCGCGGAGAGCGAACCCCAACCCACCGAACCCGCCGGCCCCGGACACCGGGTGGCCTGCCACTTCCCCCTCGTGGCGGCCCCCGGGCCCGGTCAGTAGCGGGTGACCGCCGTACGGCCGGAATCCGTACCGATCGCGATGTGCGGACGGGCGGCCGGCTTCACCCACGACACGATGCGGGCCATCGCACGGGCCGGTACGGACACACAGCCCGCCGTCGCCCCACGGCCGTTGACGTGCAGGAAGATGCCCGCGCCACGGCCGCGCACCGGACGGTGGTAATTGAAGCCGATGACCAGAGCCCGGCTGTACTGCACCGGATGGTCCGCCAGCCGCTCGGCCTCCTTCGCCGCGCAGTCGCGCGGACGCGGATCCACCCAGCGGTTGTACGAGGACGAGGCGTTGTCCTGGCACCACCAGGAGGAGCCCCGCACCGGCCGGTACGGAACCTCCGTACCGGCCGGTGCTTCGTCGAGGCCGAAGGCGAACGGCAGGTCATACAGCCCCGTGGGCGTCGTCGACGTCCCCTGTTCGCGGGAACCGCCCTCCACCAGCCCGTTCGCCCCGAACCGCGCGGGCGTCGTACCGACCCGGTGCCAGCGCTTGCCGTACCGCTGCCACCAGCTGACCGCGCCGGTCGTGGAACGCGGGTCCGGGGCGCGGGCCGTGATGAGCTGACTGCCGCCGCCGGTGTCGGCCATACGGGTGGGCAGGGGCCGCCCCGCCGCCGGGGCGGCGGGGGAGCGGGGCACGGCCGGTGCGGAGGCGGGCACGGTCAGAGCGAGCGCGGCCGCACAGGCCACGGTCGTCAGGGTCCTCGCGGAGGTCATGACCGCAATGTAGGGCGCGTGAAGCGGTGCGACGCGCCACAAACCGGACAGGCCACCCGAAGGGGCGCCCGGACGTGGACGGGGGCGCCCACCTCACCGGGTACGGCTCGGGCGACCAGGGGCGGCCCCTCCACCTACCCGGACGCAATCCACCGTGCGTCGGGGCGATAGACCGGCGAAACCCGGGTACCGGGGCCGAAGAACCACGTGCCGTCCGACCCAGGAGGTCTGCTGTGGAGCGGCAACCGATACCGCACCGTACGCGCGCGCCCGGGCAGGAGAGCGAGCCCGTGCCGCCGACACCCACGCCGTCCCCGGGACCCGGCGGACCCGAACCGGGACCCGGCCCCGCGCCGGGACCGACACCAGGACCGCCGGTGCCCGGACCGCCCGACCCCACACCGCCGCCGCCCGCACCGCAGCCCCCGACCCCGTCCCCCGACCCGGTGCCGCGCCCGCCGGGCCCCGACCCCGTACCGGATCCGTCACCGGCCCCCGGACCGCTCACGTAGCCCGGGTCCGGTAGCGACCGCCGGGCCCCGGACGACCAGGATTCGCCACGGGCCCGACGGCCCTCCCCGCCCCCACCCAACCCACCCCACGGGAGGTGCGCCCCCATGGCCATCGCCACGGTCAACCCGGCCACCGGCGAGACGCTCAAGACCTTCGACGCGCTCGACGCGAGCGGCATCGAGGACCGGCTCGTCCGGGCCGAGC
The DNA here is from genome assembly GCF_055573595.1 of Streptomyces sp. NPDC030165. Taxonomy (NCBI): domain Bacteria; kingdom Bacillati; phylum Actinomycetota; class Actinomycetes; order Kitasatosporales; family Streptomycetaceae; genus Streptomyces; species Streptomyces sp. NPDC030165. Next base: position 160,245 of record NZ_JBVIBD010000003.1, read on the forward strand.
AGGCGTTCCGCAGCCACCGCACGACCACCTTCGCCGAACGCGGCGAACTGCTGCGCAATGCCGCCGGCCTGCTGGAGGCGGGCCAGGACGGCATCGCCCGCACCATGACCACCGAGATGGGCAAGCCACTGGCGGCGGCCCGCGCGGAAGCCGCCAAATGCGCGAAGACGATGCGCTGGTACGCCGACCACGCCGAGGAACTCCTCGCCGACGAGGAACCGGACCCCGGCGACGTCAAGGACGCGGGCGCGCGCCACGCCTACGTCCGCTACCGCCCCCTGGGCACCGTCCTCGCCGTCATGCCGTGGAACTTCCCCCTCTGGCAGGTGATCCGCTTCGCCGCGCCCGCACTGATGGCCGGCAACACCTGCCTGCTCAAACACGCCTCCAACGTGCCGCAGACCGCGCTGTACGTGGAGGACCTGCTGCGCAGGGCGGGCTTCCCCGAAGGCTGCTTCCAGACCCTCCTGGTCGGCTCCGGCGAGATCGAGAACATCCTGCGCGACCGCCGGGTCGCGGCCGCCACCCTCACCGGCAGCGAACCGGCCGGACGCTCGGTCGCCTCCATCGCCGCCGACGAGATCAAGAAGACGGTGCTCGAACTCGGCGGCAGCGACCCCTACATCGTGCTGCCGTCCGCCGACCTCGACGCGGCCGTACGCACCGCCGTCACCGCCCGCGTCCAGAACAACGGCCAGTCCTGCATCGCCGCCAAGCGCTTCATCGTGCACACCGACGTCTACGACGAGTTCGCGGTGCGCTTCACCGAACGCATGGCCGCCCTGACCGTCGGCGACCCGATGGAGGAGACCACCGACGTCGGCCCGCTCTCCAGCGAACAGGGCCGCTCCGACCTGGAAGAACTCGTCGACGACGCGGTCCGGCGGGGCGCGGCCGCGCTGTGCGGCGGCAAGCGCCCGCAAAAGCTCACGGCCGGCTGGTTCTACGAGCCGACCGTCCTGGCCGGAATCACCCCCGAGATGCGCATCCACCACGAGGAGGCGTTCGGCCCGGTCGCCACGCTCTACCGCGTCAACAACCTCGACGAAGCCATCGCCACCGCCAACGACACCCCGTTCGGCCTCAGCTCCAACGCCTGGACCCGCGACGAGGACGAACAGCGCCGCCTCGTCCGCGACATCGAAGCCGGCGGCATCTTCTTCAACGGCATGACCGCCTCCCACCCCGCCCTCCCCTTCGGCGGCACCAAACGCTCCGGCTACGGCCGCGAACTCGCCGGCCACGGCATCCGCGAATTCTGCAACGCGACCACGGTCTGGCACGGGTAGGGGCTTTGGGGCCGAGCCCCGTCGTCACTCCTCCCCCGGCAGGGCGAATTCGCACCACAGGGCCTTGCCGTTGCCTCGTGGCTCGGCTCCCCACGCGTCGGAGAGGGCTTCGACCAGCATGAGGCCGCGGCCGGAGGTCGCTGTTTCGCCGGGGGTGCGGCGGCGGGGCCAGCGGCTGGAGCGGTCCTCGACCTCCAGGCGGACGCGGCGGCGGATGCGGGGGCCGGTCGGCAGGAGTTCGACCGTCACCAGGGCTCCGCTGTCCGTGTGGGTGAGTGCGTTGGTGATGAGTTCGGTTGCGGCCACTTCGATGTCGTATGCGATGGAGCCCGCCCGCCACTGGTCCATCGTGCGCCGCAGCATCGCCCGCACCTCCGAGGCGCCGGACGGGTCCGCCTGGTGGACGTGGAGGCGGAAGCGCGGGGTGACGGCCGTGGTTCCGGCGGACGGGGCGCGGTGCAGGAGGACGAGGGCCATGTCGTCGTCGGATCCGGACCGGGCCCACAGCTGGTCCGAGAGCTGGTCGGCGAGGGCTTCCAGTTCGGCGGGGCCGTCCCGTACCGCTGCGGCGAGTGCGTCGATGCCGGACGTGATGTCCTGCCCGGGCTTTTCGACGAGGCCGTCGGTGCAGAGCAGGAGGGTGGAGTCGGGCTCCAGGAAGAGCTGGGTCTCGGGGAAGTGGTCCTGGCCGAACGTGGTGGCCAGCCCGAGCGGCAGTCCGCCGCGTACCGGGTGCCAGTCCGTGTGTCCGGCCGCGTCCCAGAGGAGAGGGCCCAGGTGCCCGGCCCGTGCCACGTGCAGCGCACCGGATTCGAGATCTGCCTGGACGTACGTGCAGGTCGCGAACCGTTCGGTCTCCAGCTCGGCGAGGAAGCGGGAGGCCCGTACGAGCACCGTCTCGGGGGAGTGGCCCTCGGCGGCGTAGGCGCGCAGTGCGATGCGAAGCTGGCCCATGACCGCCGCGGCGTGCGTGTCGTGCCCCTGGACGTCGCCGACGACCAGCCCGGTCCGCCCCTGGGGCAACGGGATGACGTCGTACCAGTCGCCGCCGATGTCCCGCCCGGTGCTCGCCGCGTGGTAGCGGACGGTGACCTCGCCGCCGACGATGTCGGGGACCCGGCGCGGCAGCATCGTGGCCTGCAACCCGGTCGCGAACTCGCGTTCCTGGTCGAAGAGCATGGCCCGCTGGAGGGACTGGGCCACGACGCCGGCCAGCGCCAGGGCGAGGTTTCGGTCCTCGGCCGAGTGCTGTTTGGGTTCGGCGTTGAACAGGCCCAGCGCCGCGATGACGCGGTCCTGCGCGATCAGCGGCAGGAAGACGGCGCTGCCCGAGGGCACCCGGTCCAGGTACGGGCGCAGCCGCGGGTAGCGGGCCATCAGTTCGCCGCGTGAGGACAGGAACGTGGCCCGGCGCGACAGCGCGGCGTCCGACAGCGGCAGCGTGTCGTCGAGCCGGGAGGCCATCATGTCCTCGGGTGTGGCGCCCGGCAGGCCCGTGATGGCGATGACCTCGAAACGGTCGTTGTCGACCAGCCCGAGGATCAGCGCGTCGGCGCCGAAGCGCCGGGCGCCGCCGGTCCCGGTCAGGACCCGGGTGACGTCCGCGACCGACAGGGCGCGGGAGAGGGCCGCCGTGGTCTGCTGCACCATCGCGGTCTGCCGCTGCCGGTTCTCCTGGAGGGACCGCAGCAGCACGGAGTCGGCCATCTCCGTACCGGCTTCCCGGACGAGTCCGGCGATCCGGTACGGGCGGCCGTCCGCGTCCCGCAGGATGCGGCCCTGGGCGTGCGTCCATCGGGGTGTGCCGTCGCGGCAGTGGACGCGGAAGTACGCGCCGTACGAGGGTGCCCCGTCCTGGACGGCCTGGGAGACGGCCGCGTCCAGCCGGTAACCCTCTTCGGGCGGTACACGGGCGGCGAGCGTCGCGGGCCGTCCGTCGTACTCGTCGGGCCGCAGGTCGAAGACGTCCAGCGCACACGGGTCCAGTTCGAGCACGGCGCGGTCCAGATCCCAGTCGAAGGTGCCCGTCCGGTTGAGGGCGAGCCGTTCGCGCAGGTCGAGGGGGTCGAGAGGAACTGCGGGGCGTGTGCTGTCCGCGTCGGGGGCAGGGCCGGCGGCTCGGGGCGGTACGCCGTGGCGCGGGCCGTGGCGGCCGGGCGGAGTGGTGTTCCGTCCGGTCATGACCTGCCACGCTCCAGTCCCGTGGCCGGGACGGACGAACGGCTGCCGGACGGGCCGGCCGGCCGGGGGCGGGGGCCGGATGCCGATGGCGCGCCGGCCCCGGCTGCCCGCCAGGCAGTCGGGACCGGCGACGCCGGGGCCACCACGCCCGCCGCTTCCCCGCGTGGCCCGCCGAAGGGCGACCATCGCAACCGGGAAGCGGCCATGCGCCCACATTAGGACGGGGGTGGGGATTGTGCATTTTGGGTGGGGCGTGGGGGGTATGTCGTGGGGAGGGGTGAGGTGGGGCGGCCGCCCCGCGCCGTGGTCCTAGCTCGCCCCCGCGGGCACCCCGGCCCCCGCCTCCGTCCGCGCCGCCACCGGACGTGTGCTCCGCGTCCGGTGGGCGAGTCGGGCCTTCTTTGTCGCGATGTCGACCGTGTACGCGTCGATCGTCAGCGTCCCGGCCGACGCCTTCAGCAGCATGAACCCGTGTCGGGTGAAGTCCTGCCAGGCGGCGGGGTGGGTGAAGTGGGCCTTGCCGTCGCCCGTCTTGGAGGCGGCGCCGCAGACGATCTGGCGGGTGCCGCGTGTGTGGTCGGTGGGTTCCAGGATCTGGAGGGTGTGGTCGTGCCCCGACATGATCAGGTCGGCGCGGCCGCACACCACCTCCTCGTACAGTTCCTTGAGGTGGATGCCGCTGGTGTAGTTCCCGGTCACGAAGCCGTCGTACGCGCCGGCGCTGCCGTGCTTGCCGTTGTTCAGGTACGGGTGGTGGCCGAGGACCACCTTCCAGCGCGCGCGGGAGGCGGACAGCGCGCCGTCCAGCCAGCGGCGCTGCTCGCGCATGTACGGGCCGTTCCAGTAGTAGTGCGGGTCGGTCTGCGCGACGTATGAGGCGACCGGGTTGGTGTCGAGGGCGAAGAACTCCACGAGCGGCTCACCCTGGGCGCCGCCGGCCGGGAGGGCGACGTTGTAGTAGCGGCTCGGCATGTACCAGCGGCGGGACGTGGCGGCGTACGCGACCTCGCGGTCACCGCGCGACGGGTCGCCGCCGCTGCCGGGGATCAGCCCCGAGCAGTCGTGGTTGCCCAGCACCATCAGCCACGGCACGTCGATACCGGTGTTGGGGCGCTCGAACTTCTCCGCGAACTCCGAGTCGTCGTCGGACTCCGGGCCGTTCTCGTAGATGTTGTCGCCGAGGCCGACCGCCAGCCCGACGTGTTCGGCGCGGCAGATCTCCCGGGCCGCCGCCGTGACCGCGTACTGCTCCTCCTTGCCCGTACCGGCGTCCCCGGTGATCAGGACGGCGTACTCGCCGGAGGGGTTCGGCGCCGACGGGAGCGGGAAGCGGGCCGGAGCGCCCGTGCGCGGCGCGGCGGCCGCGGGCTGCTGCGTCCCGAACGGCAGCGCGGCCAGCGCGGCTCCCGCCACCGCCCCGCCCAGGAGGGTCCGCCGGTGCACACCGCGCGCCGGGGCCGGTGCGTCGGGTGTGCCGTTCGGTGCGCTTTCCGGTACGGCGGTGCCGGCGAGGCCGGGGCCGGCCGTTCGCGTCCACTGTTCCTCGGTCAGGTCCGCCCGCGGCGGGATCAGCTCGTCGTCGCACATGGCTGGTTTCTCTCATGGGCGGCGGGGCAACTGGTGACGGAGCCATGAACGCCGTGTGGACGTATGGGGAGTACGGCGTGGCGCGGCATCCGGCGGGCCGGCGGAGCCGCCGGAGGGCGTCCCGGTCAGCGGCCCTGGCGGGCCAGCCGGCGCAGTGTCCGGCCGCAGTGCCGGGCGTACAGGCGCTGGAAGACCGGGACCGCCGGTCCCGCCAGCCGGGTGTACCAGCGGCCCGGCACGCTGAAGGCCGTCATCGTGAACCACACCGCGCCGCCCTCCCGCATCTCGACCACGAACGACTCCTCGCCGCGCTGCGGGTGGCCGGCCAGCGTGCCGTACGCGAAGCCGATCCGCTCGCTCTCGTACTCGCTCCACACCACCCGGCACGGCGCCCACAGCCGTGCGGGGCCGAGTCCCAGGGCGCACTCCACCCGGACGCCGGGCGCGGCCTCCGGCGCGGAGGCCCGTACCCGTACGCCTGCCGCGCGGTGCATCCGGAAGGACGTGACCGCGTGGCCCGCGGCTTCGAGGACCGCGCGGCCGTGGCCGAGGTAGGTCGCTTCGTGCAGGTAACGGTATCCGCCGGGCAGCGGATGGCGGCGGGTGGCGCCGTTCTCGGGGTAGTTGAAGGAGGAGGGGACGGGGGTGGGAGTGGGGGTGGGGGTGCTGCCGGTTGTCATGCGGGGTGCCTGCTTCCTCGGGTGGGGTGCGGTGGTGGAGGCGTGGGGCCGGGCGGTCACGCGGGTTCGGGGCGGTCGTACGGGTTCGGGGCGGTCACGCGGTTACGGGGGCGGCCGGGCGGGGCGTGGTGGGCACGCCCCTGAGGCGGCGCCAGGCGAGTAGCGCGCACAGGGCGAAGCCGAGTGCGTTGCCCAGGCCGTGGGTGGCCGCCATCCATGCCAGTGTGGGGTGCGGGATGCCGGTTGCCTCGCCGAGCGCCCAGCTCAGGGCGAGCAGCATGGTCACGACGAGGACGGCGGCCGAGACGCCGAGCAGCGTCCGGGTGGTCCGGTCCGGCGTGGTGGTACGGACGTCCCGCCAGGTGACCAGGGCGACCAGCCACATGCCGCCGGTCAGGATCACCGCGCCGGCCAGTTCGGCCCAGTCGTCGACGAAGTAGCCCGCCAGCACGAACAGCGTCCCCACGGGCACGCTGAGCGCGGCGAGCGGCCCGGCCCGGCCGGGGCGCGCGGCGCGGCAGACGAGCCCGGCCGTCAGGGCGGCGGCGAACCCGGCGAAGTGGAAGTGCGGCACGGTCAGCGACAGGATCTGCAGGTCGAAGCCGAACAGCTGGTGGCCCGAGCGTTCGGCGACCAGGGCGACGCCGGCGACCGCCGGGGTGACCAGGGCCGTCAGCACCGCGATCTCGCCGGGCACGAGGCTGCGGGTGCGGGCCAGCCGGCGCGGCGCGTAGAGCGCGAGGGCGAGGGTGGCCAGGGCGTACGCGGCGGCCAGCGCCGTGGCGGCGGCTCCGCGCGGCAGCCACAGGGCGGCCGCGCCCGCCGCGGCCGCCACGGGCCAGCGGCGCCGTATCCAGCGTGTCCCCGGTTCGTCGATGAGCGCGAGTCCGGTCGGCACCACGGCGAACATGCCGAGCATGACGATGAGAGTGACCAGCGTGGTCATGAGGAGGCCTCCAGACCCGGCCCGAAGCCGGTTTGAACGCGTTCAACCCGTCACGCAGAACAGTACGTGACGGGTTGAACGTGTTCAACAGCGCCCCCTGGGGGCGGTGGGAGGTCAGCGCACCGAGCCGTCCCACTGCCACTCCGTACGCCGCGGCAGCCCGGTCAGGGCGGCCCGGCCGGTGCGCTGGAGCAGGACGCCGAACGGCCCGTACCCGGGCGGAGCGGCGGGGGCGTCCGGGAAGAGGCGGGACAGGACGGCGCCGCACAGGCCGTTGTCCGGCGCCCAGGCGCAGTTCATCGACCTGTCGGTGCCCGCCGCCGACGACGAGGGGCTGGCGCCCGTCCTGGCCTGGGCGCGCGCCCACCTCGACCAGCCGCTGACGGTCGAAGACCTCGCGGAGCGCGCCGCGCCCAGCCCGCGCCCCTTCTACCGGTGCCTCCAGGCGGCCACCGGCACGACCCCGCTCCAGTGGCTCCTCGACCAGCGGCTGGCGTGCGCCCAGAGCCTGCTGGAGTCGACGGACCTGCCGGTCGAGAAGATCGGCGAACTGAGCGGCCTCGGCACGGCGAACAACCTGCGGCACCACTTCCTCAAGCGCGTCGGGGTGTCGCCGTCCGCCGGGCGTTTCCCCGTACGGCACCGGTGGCGACGGCGCCCGCCGGGTGAGCGCGCCTGCCGTCACTCCGCCGTGTCCGCCTCCCCGTGCCTCCCCGCTCCCGCGGCGAACCGCGCCGCGCCCTGCACCGCGTCCGCCAGGACGCCCTGCCCGTAGCGGAGTTCCGCGGCCAGGGCGGCTTCCTCCGGCAGGCCCTCCTGGGCCAGGAGGGAAGCGCGGTCGCTGCGCAGGCACGCCTGCGGGAAGCGGGCGATGGCGGCGGCCAGTTCCTCGGCCTCCGCGCGCGCCCGCCCGGTCGGCACCACCCGGTTGACCAGCCCCATCCCCAGTGCTTCGGCCGCGCCGACGGGCCGCCCGGTCAGTACCATGTCCAGGGCCCGGCCGGTGCCGACGAGCCGGGGCAGCCGTACCGTACCGCCGTCGATCAGCGGTACACCCCAGCGGCGGCAGAACACCCCGAAGACCGCGTCCTCCTCGGCGATCCGCAGGTCGCACCAGAGGGCCAGCTCCAGACCGCCCGCCACCGCGTGCCCGCCGACCGCGGCGATCACCGGCTTGTCCAGCCGCATCCGGGTGGGGCCCATCGGCCCGTCGCCGTCCGCCGCGACCCGGTTGCCGCGCCCGGTGCCGACCGCCTTGAGGTCGGCGCCCGCGCAGAACGTGCCGCCCTCGCCCCACAGGACCGCGACGTGCGCGGCGTCGTCGGCCGCGAAGGCGCGGAAGGCGTGGGCCAGTTGGCGTGCCGTGGAGCCGTCCACGGCGTTGCGCGCCTCGGGCCGGGCGAGGATGACCGTCGTCACCGGGCCGGCCCGCTCGACGCGCACCGTGGGATGCGCCGGTCCGCCGTCCCGGCCCCCGCCGGTCATCCGGCGGCCTCCGAGGGGAGCGCCGGCCGGGCCCGGTCCAGGATCGCCGTCAGGTCGGCCGTGGCGGGCAGTGTCCCGAAGGCGTTCCCCCACTCCCCGTCGAGCCGCGAGGCGCAGAACGCGTCCGCCACCGCCGGGTGGCTGTGCCGCACGAGCAGCGCGCCCTGGAACGCGAGCGCCATCCGCTCCGCCAGGGACCGTGCGGCGCGCTGCGCCTGGTCCGGGTCGCCGAGCGTGCCGAGCATCTTGCGGATGCCCGCGACGGCGGCGTCGAGCCGTCGGTCGGCGCCTGCCGCCGCGTCCACCTCGGCGAAGTACGCGTCCAGCGCGGCCGGTTCCTTGCCCAGGGCGCGCAGCACGTCCAGTGCGGCGACGTTGCCGGAACCCTCCCAGATCGACAGCAGCGGCGCCTCCCGGTAGAGCCGCGGCATTCCGGACTCCTCGACGTACCCGTTGCCGCCCAGGCACTCCAGCGCCTCCGCGGCGTGCGCGCTGCCCCGCTTGCACACCCAGTACTTGCCGACGGCCAGCCCCAGCCGGCGCAGCGCGGCCTCGCCCGCGTCCCCGTCCTGGGCCCCGTCCACGGCGGTAGCCAGCCGCATCGCCAGCGTCGTCGCCGCCTCCGACTCGATCGCCAGGTCCGCCAGCACCGCCCGCATGAGCGGCTGTTCGGACAGTGCGCGGCCGAACGCGTGGCGGTGCGCGGTGTGATGCAGGGCCTGCCGCAGCCCGGCGCGCATCCCCGCCGCCGTACCGATCACGCAGTCCAGCCGCGTCATGTTCACCATCTCCACGATGGTCCGCACGCCGCGCCCCGGCTCGCCGACCGGCCAGGCCACCGCGTCCTCGTACTCGATCTCGGAGGAGGCGTTGGAGCGGTTGCCCAGCTTGTCCTTCAGGCGCATCAGCCGCATCGCGTTGCGGGTGCCGTCGGGCAGCACGCGCGGCAGCAGGAAGCAGCTCACCCCCTCGGGCGTCTGCGCGAGCGTCAGGAACACGTCGCTCATCGGTGCCGAGGTGAACCACTTGTGACCGGTGATGCGGTACGTGCCGTCGCCCGCCGGCACCGCCCGGGTCGTGTTGGCCCGGACGTCGGAGCCGCCCTGCTTCTCCGTCATCGACATGCCCGCGATCAGGCCCGCCTTGGTCAGCGGGGGCCGCAGCCCGTAGTCGTACGTACGGGCCGCCAGCAGCGGTTCGTACTGCTCCGCCAGCGCCGGCGCCGAGCGCAGGGCGGGCACGGCGGCGTACGTCATGGAGACGGGGCAGCCGTGCCCCGGCTCGGCCTGCGACCAGACGTAGAACTTGGCCGCGCGCACGAGGTGGGCGCCGGGCCGGGACTCGGCCCACGGCGCGGCGTGCAGCCCGTGTTCCACCGCGACGGTCATCAGCTGGTGCCAGGCGGGGTGGAACTCCACCTCGTCGATGCGGTGGCCGAAGCGGTCGTGGGTGCGCAGCCGCGGCGGCTGCTCCTCGGCCGTCCGGGACTGCTCCTGCACCGCGTCCGTCCCGGCGAGCGCGCCCAGTTCCAGCACCTCCGGCTCGCCCCACCCGGCGTCCGCGCGGCGCAGCGCCTCCAGCAGGGCCGGATCGTCCGCCGTACTGAATCCGGTCAGTGGCGGCGCCTGATTCACGACTTCATGGGTGACGGTCATACCGTGGACGTTACAGATACCGGACAGGCGTGGGAAGGGTGTAACGGGGCAGGGGATGTGATCACCGGGGGCGGCCCCGGCACCCGGCCCGCTTAAGGTGGAGTCCGATCGACGGACTTCGAGGTGACTGAACGTGACGAAACCGGGCCGGACCACCGGGGAGAGCGGTGCGGACCGTGCGGAGGGGGCCAGGGGCGGACGGCGGGTGCCGCTGCTTCTCGCGGTGGCCGGCGCCGCCTACCTGCTCGACCTGTGCAGCAAGCTGGCCGTGGTCGCGGAGCTGGAGAACCGTGCCCCCGTCAAGGTGCTCGGCGACTGGCTGGAGCTGCGGGTGATGCGCAACTCCGGCGCCGCGTTCGGCATCGGCGAGGCGACGACCATCCTGTTCACGGTCATCGCGGCGGCCGTCACCGTGGTGATCTTCCGCCTGGCGCGCAGGCTCCACAGCGTCCCCTGGGCGATCGCGCTGGGCCTGCTGCTGGGCGGCGGGCTCGGCAACCTGACCGACCGCCTCTTCCGCACCCCCGGCGACCTCCGGGGCGCGGTGGTCGACTTCCTCCACGTACGCGGCTTCAGCGTCATGAACTTCGCCGACTGCGCGATCGTCTGCGGCGGCATCGGGATCGTGCTGTTCTCCTTCCTCGGCTGGGAACTGGACAACGAGCACAAGGTGGAGAAGGCGGCGGAGGAGAGCGTCGCGACGGCCGCGGAGCGGGACGGGACGGCACACGACGGCATGTCCCGGTGAGGGATGCCCGTTCCGCGCGGCAGGAGGCGGCCGTCACCGGCCCGCCGGGCACCTCCTAGGATTCCGGCCGATGGACCACGACACATCCGTACGCGACGACGCGCGGCACCTCGGCCTGCGGCCGCTCACCGCCCGCTCCATCGTGCTCAGCACCCTTCTGGGCCACCACCCGCCCCGCCTCCCGGCGCGCGCCCTGGTACGCGTCGGCGAACTCTTCGGCATCGCCGAGGGCACCGTCCGCGTCGCACTGTCCCGGATGGTCGCCGCCGGCGAGCTCCAGCAGGACGACGGCACGTACGGACTCACCACACGGCTGCTGGAACGCCAGGCGCGCCAGGACGAGAGCCGTACGCCGCGCACCCGGCACTGGGACGGCGGCTGGGAGATCGCCGTGGTCACCGCCGAAGCGCGCCCGGCCGCCGAACGCACCGCACTGCGCCAGGCCATGGCGGAACTGCGCCTCGCCGAACTCCGCGAAGGCACCTGGCTGCGCCCCGCCAATCTGGAACGCGCCCGCCCGGACGTGGTCACCCGGCAGTGCACCCTGCTCACCGGCACCCCCGACGGCGACCCCGCGGAACTGGCGCGCGGGCTGTGGGACCTGGACGGCTGGGCGGCGCGGGCCCGCGCACTGCTGGCCGCGCTGTCCGGCGCCGCGTCACCGGCCGGGCGCTTCACCGTCTCGGCCGCCGTACTGCGGCACCTCCTCGCGGACCCGCTGCTGCCGGACGCCCTGCTGCCCGCCGACTGGCCGGGCACCGGACTGCGCCGCCGCTACGACGCCTTCGAGGCCGAGCTGCGCGAGCTGCTGCGGCAGTACGTGACGCCCGGCGGAGCTTGAGAGCAAGCGGCGCCGGCCGGTGCTTCAGCGGCCCTCGAAGAGGAAGTCCAGGAAGAGGGTCGCCGACAGCAGCGCGGCGCTGCCGCCCGCCGTGAGCCCGTTACGGGTCATCCGCGCGTCCAGCCGGACGAACGCCTTGCGTCCGCGCGGCGTGCCGAACCCGCCCGACGACAACACGTCGCGCGCGTCCATCTGCACCGACAGCAGACCCTGCGAGCCGCCGCGCTGCAGCAGCGTCGTGTCGTCGAGCGTGGACAGCAGCGCGAGCAGCGCGTCCATACGGGCCGTCACCTCGGAGGCGCCGACCGCTCGGGACTGGCGCAGCGCGGGCAGGGCCACGCCCAGCACGTTCGGGAAACCGGAGCGGGCCTGGCCGACGGCGCCGGGCACACCGTAGTACTGCCGGGCCCGGCCGCCCGGCGAGCGGCTGGCCGCCGGGGCGCCGCCGTCCGGCAGACGGGCCAGGGTGGCCGCCGCCTCGCAGGTCTCCACGTCCGAGCGGCAGTTCGTGGCGGCGGCGCCGGCCACCAGCAGGCCCACGGACCACAGGGCGCCCCGCTTGCCGGGCGCGCCCGCGCCCGCCTGGAGGGCGCGCTGCTCACCCGCCCGGCCCAGGCGCCCGAGCTGTTCGCGCAGCCGCCGGTCCAGCGGCCGGCCCATGGCGGCCTCGGCCATGGAGGCGAAGGGGGCGTGCAGCAGCTCGGCGGCGTGCAGCGCGAGCGGGTCCGGCTTCGGGGCCAGCACCGTCTGCGCCGTACAGGCGGCGACGGCGAGGTCGGCGAGGCGCAGCGGGAGGGGGCGGTCCGGGGAGGGGTGCGGGACCGTGTGCAGGACGGGGCGCTCGTGCGCCGGCGGCACGTCGCCGCGCGCGGCCTCCGGCCGCAGCCTCCGCATGATCGACCGGCCGCGGACCGCGGAACGTGAAGAAGTAGGAGTACCCATCGGTTCGCGCTCCCTCCGTGTTACGCCACACCCTCCCGAATCCCTTCCAAAAGAGTACGGCTTCCCCCACCCGGCCGACGCTCCGCCCCCTGGTATGTCCGGTCTGCGCCCCCGCGCCACGCGCGCGGCGCGCCGCGGCGCCGGTCACCCGCGCCGCGACCGCACTTGTCGCTTCCTCCAGCGCCCCTCGCACCTGCGAGGTGCTTTCGCACGGAGTAATTGCAGATGAGACAGCATTTGCCATACGGTGCCGCACATGCAGTCCTACACGATCGGCCAGGCCGCACGCCTGCTCGGCGTCAGCCCCGACACGGCCCGCCGCTGGGCCGACGCCGGCAAGGTCCCCACCCACCGGGACGAATCCGGCCGCCGGCTGATCGACGGCCGTGACCTGGCCGCGTTCTCCACCGAACTCGCCAAGAACGGCGCCACGGAGGAAGACACCTCCCACACCTCGGTCCGCAACGCCTTCCCCGGAATCGTCACGGCGATCAAGCTGGGCGACGTGGCGGCGCAGGTGGAGATCCAGGCCGGTCCGCACCGGCTGGTCTCCCTCCTGACACGGGAAGCGGTGGAGGAACTCGGACTGGAGGTCGGCGTGCGGGCCACCGCCCGCGTGAAGTCGACCAATGTCCATGTCGACCGCGCCTGACGCGCGTCGTACCGCTCGCGTCCCCAAGGAGCCGATCCCGATGTCCCGCACCTGCGGCGTCACCCGTCGCCGCGCCGTCGCAGCGGCACTGACCGTCGCCGTCCTCGCCCCGCTCACCGCCGCCTGCGGCAGTGGTGACGACTCGTCCGCCGCGGAAGGCGGGACCACGCTCAAGGTCCTGGCCGCCGCGTCCCTGACCGACGTCTTCGCCAAGGCCGCCGACGCATACCACAAGGAACATCCCGACGTCACGGTCAAGTTCTCCTTCGCCGGCTCCCAGCAGCTCGCGGCCCAGGTCAACCAGGACTTCCCGGCCGACGCCCTGGTCACGGCCGACACCCGGACCATGGACGGACTGCACGGCAAGACCGGCGAGCCGCAGACCATCGCGAAGAACCGCCTGGTCATCGCCACCGCCGACGGCAACCCCCAGCACATCACGGGCCTGCGGGACCTGGCCTCCACCAACAAGCTCAAGGTCGTGCTCGCCGCGCCCGCCGTCCCCGTCGGCCGCTACAGCAAGAAGGTTCTGGACCGGCAGGGCATCACGGTGCAGCCGGTCTCCCAGGAGCAGGACGTGCGCGGCGTGCTGAGCAAGGTCGAACTGGGCGAGGCGGACGCGGGCATCGTGTACGCCACCGACGCGATGACCGCGCCCGACAAGGTCGACGCCGTCCAGGTGCCGGACGAGCAGAACGCGATCGCCGAGTACCCGGCCGCCACGCTCAAGGTTTCCCGGCACGCCGAGGAGGCCGCCGCGTTCGTGAAGTGGCTCGGCGGCGCACAGGCGCAGAAGATCCTGCGCGACGCGGGCTTCCAGAAGCCGTGACCGTCCCGCGAGCCGTCACGTCATGAAGCACGACCACCGGGACCGCGGCCCCGCCGGGCACCGGCCCGCCGGACACGGCCGGAAGACCACCCCGGGCCTGCGCGCCCCCCTGGCCCTCGCGCTGCCCGCCGTCCTGGCGGTGGCGTTCCTGCTGGTGCCCATGGCGGGCATCCTCACCCGTACGTCCTGGAGCGACCTCGGCACCCACCTGACCTCCGCCGAGGTCACCGAGGCGCTGCGGATCTCCCTGGTGGTGTCCTTCTGGTCGCTGGGCCTGTCCCTGCTGCTCGGCGTGCCGCTCGCCTGGCTGCTGTCGCGCGTCGACTTCCCCGGCAAGGCCGTGGTGCGCTCCCTGGTACTGCTGCCCATGGTGCTGCCGCCGACCGTCGGCGGTGTGGCGCTGCTCCTCGGCTTCGGGCGGCGGGGCCTGCTGGGCGGCCTGCTGGACAGCTGGTTCGGCGTACAACTGCCGTTCCACACCGCGGGCGCCGTGGTCGCCGCGACCTTTGTGTCGATGCCCTTCCTCGTCATCAGCCTGGAAGGCGCACTGGCCGGGCTGCACGTGCGCTACGAGGAGACGGCGGCCTCGCTCGGCGCCGGGCCGCTGCGCGTCTTCCGCACGGTCACCCTCCCCATGATCGCCCCCGGTCTCGCCGCCGGAGCGGCCCTGACCTGGGCGCGGGCACTCGGCGAGTTCGGCGCGACGATCACCTTCGCGGGCAACCTGCCGGGCGTCACCCAGACTCTGCCCCTCCAGGTCTACCTGCTCCTCCAGGACAGTCCCGAGGCCGCCACCTCCGTCTCCCTGCTGCTGCTCGTCATCGCCATGGCCGTCCTGGTCGCACTGCGCGGCAGATGGGCGGGCGGGGGCGGCGCGGTCCGGGGGCGCACGAGCGGCGCGGTGACGCGTACGGACGCGGACGGCGACGGGGCACCGGATGCCGGCGGCACGTGGCCCGACCACATGACCGGCGCATCCGCCGCCTCCGGCACGCCCGCCTCCCCGGGCCCGCCCACCGCCACCACCGCGCACGCCGACGGCGCCGACGCCGCCCCCACCGCCCCCGGCGACGGCTCGGGTACCGGGCGGTGGCCGCTGCACGCGGACGTCACCGGCTTCAACCAGCTCACCCTCGACGCCGCCCCGGGCACCACCATCGCCGTCGTGGGCCCCAACGGCGCGGGCAAGACCACGCTGTTGCGCGCCCTGCTCGGCCTCACCCCGCGGGCGCACGCCGTACTGACGCTCGGCGCGCGGGACGTCACGGCCCTGCCGCCGCACCGCCGCGGCGTCGCCTGGGTCCCGCAGGACGGGGCACTCTTCCCCCACCTGACGGCCCTCGGCAACACGGCGTACGGGCTGCGCGCCCATGGCACCGGCCGCGCCGAGGCCCGCCGCGAGGCCCAGCAGTGGCTGGACCGGCTCGGCGTCGGACACCTCGCGCACCGCCGCCCCGCCCAGCTCTCCGGCGGCCAGGCCGGACGGGTCGCGCTGGCCCGCGCCCTGGCCGCCCGCCCCCGCCTGCTGCTGCTCGACGAGCCGCTGGCCGCCCTCGACCAGAGCACCCGCGCACACGTCCGGCACACACTGCGCCGGCACCTGGCCGGCTTCGGCGGCGTCTGCCTGATGGTCACCCACGACCCGGTCGAAGCGGTCTCGCTCGCCGACCGCGTCCTGGTCCTGGAGGACGGGCACGCGATCCAGGACGCCGCTCCGGCCGAGGTGACCCGGCATCCGCGCTCGCCGTGGGTGGCGCGGATGCTCGGCCGCAACGCGTGGCCGGGCACCGCCACCGGCGACGGGCTGCGGCTCGCGGGCGCCGGGCGGCTGGTGGCCGCCGACCCGCTGCCCGAGGGCACCGGCGCGCTGGCGGTCATCGGCCCCGAAGCGGTCTCCGTGCACCGGACCCGCCCGTCCGGCAGCCCGCGCAACGTCTGGCCGGGCCGGGTACGGGAGATCACCGCGCTCGGCAGCCGGCTGCGGGTCCTGGTCGGGTCGCCGGAGGTACCCGACCTGGTCGGCGAGATCACCCCGCAGGCCGCGGCGGAACTCGGCCTGGCCGAGGAGACCGAGGTCTGGGTGAGCGTGAAGGCGACCGAGGTGACGCTCGTACCGGTGTGAGCCCGGAGGCAGGGCCGCCGGCCGTACGGGGGTGAGCCCGGCGGTGCGGCCGCCGCCCCCCGGCCGTACCGGTCCGAACGCGCCGCACCCACCCAAACTCTCCGTAGGGATGGCGGCGTTGCGCCGCCCTTGGGGGTCCGTGCGCGGTGCGTGCGGACCCCCGCCGCGCGTGCCGCGAGCCCCTGAACGCGCTCCGACGGCACCCCCGGCTCGGACAAGCGCTCGATACGCCCGGGCAGGCCATGCGCTCCGGCTGCGGAGGTGCGCCCCTACCCGGCAGAGGGGGGCGCCATGCGGAGCCGTCGGCCCCCACTCCGGCGGTGCGGAGGCAGGCCGTACCGCCGAGGCGCTACCGCGCGCTCTCCCGGTGCCGTCCGTGGCCGTGGTTGTCTCGTACTCGTCGAATTCATGACGGCTCGGAAAACGCACCGCAGGAACCCGGTGAAACCGCGGGACATACTCTGCGCAAAAGCCGGACGCGGACGGGTATTTCACGGGGCGTCATGCATCCCCATGGCCGCCGGGAAACCGCGCGGTGAACGACGGGAGCACAGGTCGATGGAATTTCCTCAGGGATCGGAAACGAGCGGACGCGGTGAGGTCCGGGGGCGCGGGGCCCGGGGAGCGACGGCGGCAGCGGTCCTGCTGGCGGCCGGCGCGCTGAACGTGGCGGCCGAAGGTCCGGCCGAAGCCCGCAGCGGTGCCACGTGGGACCGCCTGGCCGGGTGCGAGAGCGGGGGCAACTGGCGGGCCGACACGGGGAACGGCTTCTCGGGCGGGTTGCAGTTCGCCCACTCCACGTGGCGTTCCTTCGGAGGCGGCAAGTACGCCTCCAGGGCGTCGCGGGCCTCCCGGGCGCAGCAGATCAGGGTCGCGGAACGGGTGCTGGCCCGCCAGGGCTGGGGCGCGTGGCCGGCCTGCTCGGCCCGGCTGGGCCTGCGCTCGTCCGGCGCGCGGCACAGCGCGCCGCACTCCGAGGCGCGCCGGCCGGCGCCGCGCGCCGACGCGCAGGCCCGCAAGAACGGCTCCGGCCGGTACCGCGAACGGCTGCGCAGCCCCCGGCACCGTGAGCAGCAGTACGGCAGCCGGTACGGCCACCGCAAGCCGTACAAGCAGCGCGCCGTCCGGCCGCAGCGGACATCCGGCGGGCATGTCGTCAATCCCGGGGAGACGCTGAGCGGAATCGCGTACGCATACGGCTGGGGCTGGCAGGAGTTCTACCGCCTGAACCGCCAGGTGATCGGCGCGAATCCGCATCTCATCCACCCGGGAATGCGGCTCGCCGTCCGTAATTCCGGCACCCGCTGACCGTACCGGTCGAGGCGCGTGTTTCCTTCCCACCCTTCCGGGAATTCTCCGTGACGAATTCCCCTGGAACGGCGGTCCGGCTGGGGGCGGGCGGACCGCCGCGGGAAGCGGTGGGCACCGGCAGGCCGTCCGTGGCGTCGCGGACGGCCTGCGCACGCGTGGACCGGGCGCTTCCGGGCGGCGTAGGGGGAGACGGGAGTCACCTCGCACCGACGGTGCCGGCCGAGTACGACGGCCCGGCCCGGCGGCGGTTCGCCGTCCACCTGGCGGCGGTCGAGCGGGACAGGACCCGGACGGCTCCTGAGACAGGGGCGGCTCCTGAGACAGGGGACGGACCCAGAGGCAGGGGACGGGCCCTGAGACACGGGACGGCTCCTGCGGCCGGGCCCCGGTGCTCTCACAGCGGCAGCACGCACACCGGCACCGGCGCCGGGAACGGATCGCCCAGCCGCCGCAGCCCACCCCGGGCGCCCACCGCGAACACCGTCACCGATCCCGACCTCTGGTGCGCCGCGAAGAGCAGCCGCCCGTCCGGCGAGAAGGCGATGTGCCGGGGGAAGTCGCCGCCGGACGGCACCGTGTCCAGCAGCCGCAGCCGGGCGCCCGCCGCCTCGACCGCGTAGCGCGTCAGGCTGTTGTGGCCGCGGTTGGCCAGGTAGGCGAAGGCGCCGTCACGGGTCACCAGGAACTGCGCCGGGTAGCTGGTCCCGGGCCCGGTTCCGGTGGACTGCGGCGCGCCCGGCGTGAGCGTGCCGGTGGCCGGGGCGTACGCGCAGACCACGGCGGTGTTGTCCACCTCGTCGGCCAGGTAGGCGTGGCGGCCCGACGGATGGAAGGTCAGGTGCCGCGGGCCGGCGCCGGGGCGCAGCGTGGCGTACGAGACCTGGGTGAGCTTCCCGGCGGTGGTGTCCAGCCGGTAGGTGTGGACGGTGTCGTTGCCGAGGTCGACGGCGAGGACGTGGCGGCCGTCCGGGCTGGTGACGATCTGGTGCGCGTGCGGGCCGTCCTGCCCCGGTCCCGGCGGGGGAGCGGAGTGGACGACCAGGTCCGTACGCTCGCCGAGCGCGCCGCCCCGGGCCGGGTCGACGGGGTGGACGGCGACGCTGCCGGAGAGGTAGTTGGCGCTCAGCAGCCAGCGTCCGCCGGGGTGCACGGACAGGTGGCACGGCCCGGCGCCGCCGGTGGAGCGGCTGCCGAGGACCCGGTGGCGCCCGTCGGCGCGCAGCGCGATGGCGGTCACCGCGCCCTGCCGCTGCTCGTTGACCGCGTACAGGGTCCGGCCGCAGGGTGAGAGGGCCAGGTAGGAGGGATCACCGACGCCGCCGATCACCCCGGCCGCGGTGATCCGGCCGCGGGCCGTGTCATACGTACCCAGGCCCACGCCGGTGCCGCCGCCCGCCACCGACATGTATGTCCCCAGGAGGAGCGGCCGGACCGCGTGCGGTCCCGTACGGGGCCGGGGCTCGGCTCGTGCGGGAGCGGCCGCGCCGCCGAGGCTGCCGCCGGCCGCGGTCAGCGCGGCGCCCGCCGCGGCCGTACGCAGGAAGCGGCGGCGGTCGGTCCCGGTCCGTGCCGTGCTGTCCATGCCACACCTCGGGGTTCCGGAGATCGCGGTCGGCAGCCAGGGTGGCCCGGTCCGGGCGCCCCGGCAAGGGGCGCGGCGCGGCTCGCGTGGCGCGCCGGGGTCGGCCGGAGGCCGGACGTCCCGTACACCCCGATGATGACCAGGTCCCCCTCGCGTAGGACCGCAGGCATACGGCACGACCAATCCGTGGAGGGATTCGCCGCACCCCCCTCCTTCCGTAGCTTCGTGATCAAGCACATGCGCGACCAGGAGGCCACGGATTCATGTACGGCAAGGCATTCGCCCCGGAGTACCAAGGCGAGCTGGGCACCGCCCTGAGCGTGAACTCGTCCTACGAGGACGTGCTCGCCACGGCCCGCCGCGCGCGGCGCGACGCCCGCACGGACGTGGAGCGCGCCCGGGCCTCGCTGGCCGTCGCCGAGGCCAACCGGCGCCTGGGGCGGGTGGACGAGGCACGCACGGCCTGGCGCGAGAGCTACCGCAGCGCACGCCGCGCCGGTGACCGCGGCGCGATGTCCTGGGCCCTGTGGAGCGGCGGCACGCTCGCCCGGCAGTGCGGCGGCCTCGCGCTGGCCCGCAGGCTGCTGGCCTGGGCCGTCACCCTCGCCGACGAGGGCGGCGACCGGCTGGCGCACGGCTACTCCATCGCCGGGCTCGCCGAGACCGGCCGGATACAGGGCGACTACGAGGCCGTCGCCGACCTGCACGAGCAGCTGCTCGAACAGGCACGGGCGCACGGTGAGACCCGCCACATGGTGTGGGCGATGTCCGGCATCGCGCAGATGCACCGCAACACCGGCGGGTACGCGAAGGCGCTGGAGCTGTTCGAGGAGTCCGCGCGGATCGCCGCCGACGGCGACGACGCACGGGGCCGCGCCTGGTCGCTGCGCGGTGTGGCCGACGTGCTGTCCGTACGGGGCGAGACGGAACGCGCCCTCGACCTGCTCACCGAGGCCGAGACGATCTGCCGCACCATGGACCTGGCGAGCGCCCTGGCCTACAACCACAAGATGCGCGGCAACGTCCTGTTCCGGGCGGGGCGGTACGCCGAGGCCCGCGCGGTCTACGCCGGGGCGCTGCGCGAGTTCGAGGACATGCACGAGCCGCGCGGCACCGCCCTCTCCCGCCTCGGACTGGTCAAGTCCCGCTCCCGGATGGGCGGCTCGAAGGACCGGACGCTCGCCGAACTCGACGAACTGGAGCGCGACTTCGGCCGGATCGGACTGCGGCACGCCCGCGACATGGTCATCGCTTTCCGTGCCGAGCTGCTCCCGTCGGCGGAAGGAAGTCCCGCAGCTCCGTACGGTGCCACCACGCTCCGGTCTCCCGCAGTTCCCGCCACGTCGTGAAGCGGTACTGGAACAGCCGGGCCCGCACCAGCGCGGGCGGCGCGTCGGGGAACGGGTTGTGGCGCAGCAGCCGCAGTGTGTCGGGGTCGTTCTCCAGCAGACGCTCCACGAACGGCCCGAACCAGCTCCGCGCGTAGGCGGGGGAGAGCGCCGCGAACCACATCAGCCAGTCCAGGCGCAGGTGGTAGGGCGCGTACTGGCGCGGCAGCCGCCGTACGCCGCCCGGCTTGCCCCGGAACCCGTACTCCCGCCACACCGCGTCCGGCGAGGCCACCGCCGAGTCCGTGCCCTCGATCACGATCTCCCGGCGGACGCGGGTGACGCTGCCGAAGGCCCCGTAGGAGTTGACCAGGTGCAGCGGGTCGAACGAGGTGTTCATCAGCTGCCGCCGGGACAGCAGATTGCGTACCGGACGGTAGCTGCGGTACGCGACGAAGACGGTGACGGCCACGGTCAGCACCGCGAACCACACCGGGGGAGCGGCGGAGGCGGACGCGGGCGCGCCGGCGATCCAGGAGACGTCCACGGCGGACAGGGCCAGGGCGACGGTCAGCCAGTTCAGCCAGGCGAAGTTGCCGGACAGCACCAGCCACAGCTGCGTCACGGCGATGCCCAGAGCCGCCCAGGTGGCCACCGGCTGCGGAGTGAACAGCAGCACCGGCAGCGCGAGTTGCGCGACGTGGTTGGCGGCCGTCTCGACCCGGTGCAGCGGCTTGGGCAGCCGGTGGAAGAACCAGCTGAGCGGGCCCGGCATCGGCTGCGTCTCGTGGTGGTAGTACAGGCAGGTCAGATCGCGCCAGCAGCGGTCGCCCCGCATCTTGATCAGTCCGGCCCCGAACTCCACCCGGAACAGCAGCCAGCGCAGCAGCCACATCACGAGCACCGGCGGCGCCGTGTCGTCGTTGCCGAGGAAGACGGCGAGGAAGCCGGTCTCCAGCAGCAGCGACTCCCAGCCGAAGCTGTACCACGTCTGCCCGACGTTGACGATCGAGAGGTACATCGCCCACAGCACCGCCCACATCGCCATCGCCACGCCCAGCGGCACCGCGTCCGCGGCCCCGGCGGCCACGGCCGCGGCCAGCAGGGCACCCGCCCGGGACCACAGGGCGAAGAACCGGTCCGAGTAGTGCCAGTGGAAGACCGAGGGCGCCTTGCGGAACGGCGCCCGGCGCAGGAAGTCCGGCACCGGTGTCATACCGCGCTCGCCCATCAGCGCCCGGAACTGCCGGGCCGCCGCCACGAACGCCACCAGATACAGCACGGCCAGCATCCGCTGGAACACCAGCCGCCCCAGCCATATGTCGCTCTCCGTGAACCAGTCCACGAGACCATCCCTAGCACCGCGCGGGCACCTGGTCGCCCGTCCGGCACGCGGCACGCACGAGATGTACCGGACCGCCGCACCGTGCAGGCTGGAGTCATGCCCGAACTGCCGGAAGTCGAAGCCCTGCGGGAATTCCTGGACGGGCACGCCGTCGGCCGTGTCCTGGTCCGCGCCCAGCCGGCCGCCGTCAACGTGCTCAAGACGTACGACCCGCCGCTGACCGCCCTCGAAGGCGGCACGGTCACGGCGGTGGCGCGGCACGGCAAGTTCCTGGACCTCGCCGTGGGCGGTCTGCACCTGGTGATCCACCTGGCCCGCGCGGGCTGGCTGCGCTGGCAGGACGCCCTGCCCGACGCCCCACCGCGCCCCGGCAAGGGCCCGCTGGCGCTGCGCGTCCGGCTGAGCGCCGAAGGGACCGGCCCGGAGCCCGGCTTCGACCTCACCGAGGCCGGTACGCAGAAGCGGCTGGCCGTCTACTGCGTGACCGACCCCGCGCAGGTCCCCGGTGTCGCCCGGCTCGGGCCCGACCCGCTGGCGGCGGACTTCACGGAGGAGTCCCTGGCCGCCCTGCTCCAGGGGGAGCGGCGGCAGATCAAGGGCGTACTCCGGGATCAGAGTGTGCTGGCCGGTATCGGCAACGCGTACTCCGACGAAATCCTGCACGTGGCCCGCATGTCCCCCTTCAAGCCCGCCGCCCGCCTGGGCCCCGAGGACACGGCCCGCCTCCACGCCGCCGTACGGGACACGCTCATGGAGGCGGTGGAACGGTCCAGAGGAGTCGCCGCCGGGCAGCTGAAGAAGGAGAAGAAGAGCGGGCTGCGGGTGCACGGCCGTACCGGGGAGCCGTGTCCGGTCTGCGGTGACACCATCCGCGAGGTCTCCTTCAGCGATTCCTCGCTCCAGTACTGCCCCACGTGCCAGACCGGCGGCAAGCTGCTGGCCGACCGGCGGATGTCCCGGCTCCTGAAATAGGGCCCGTGCCGTGTACGGCAACCGGGTGAACGGCGGGCGGCAACCGGAAGGCACCGGACGGCGGACCGGTGGAGCCGCGGGGCCCGTCGGGCACGGTGCGGTGACCGGCGGACGGGCCGAGGCGGAATTGCTGCATTCTCCCCGACTTGACTTCATATCCGGTAAATGTCGAGCGCGCACCGGTCGCGGTCGCTAATCTGGTGGACGACGGACGACCTGTCTGGGAGACGCCAACACCCTTGGCCCGTCGCGGGAAGCGCCACAAACCCTGGCTGACATCCCGGTTTGTGCGAAGGCGCCACCGCGTCGGAAGTGTCCCCTTGATGAAGGAGTGCGTGGTGGCAGTGGAAAACGCGCAACGCAAGCAGCCGCGGCCCAAGCAGGGCGAGCGGCCGGGTCGGATCAGGGAAGTCCGCAATCTGGAGGTCTGGGGCCGCTGTGTCCCGGTCAGAGTCGCCGGCTGCGACGACGACCCCACCGAGACCCACATCTTCCGCGGCATCGACTGACCGGGCGCGCCGCACCGGCCGGCCGGCCCGCGGGCCGCGCACGGCCCGCGGACTCCGGCCGCCCGGCGCCGGCGGGCTTCACGGCCGGCGGCCCAGCAGGCACAGCAGCCGGGTGAGGTCGTCGGCCCCGGGCGGCGGCGGCACGGGATCGGCGAACATCTCGGTCTCGGCGAGTTCGTCCGCGTACGGCTCGACCTCGCGCAGCGCGGCGGCCGCCAGCTCCTGCGGCAGGCGCTCGTCGGTGCGGAGCGCGCGCGACAGGTCCCAGGAGTGGACCACCGCGTCCATCGTCATCTGCGAGCAGTACGCGGTGGCCGTGCTGTCCCCCGACGACAGGTGGACCGTACGGTCCAGCGCGCCGGGCTCGGAGAACGCCGTCACCGCGGCCACCGCCGCCCGGCCCCACGCCCCGGCCGGGTCGTCACCGAGCTGGTCACCGTCGTACGCGTCCCCGACCTCCTCGACCGTGGCGCCGTCCCGCACCAGCCGGGGCACCCACAGCTGCTCCACGGTCAGGTGGCCGACCAGGTCGCGTACCGTCCAGTCGGCGCACGGCGTCGGGTCGTCCCACTGGTCGTCGCGCACCCGGTGGACCCGGCTGCCGAACAGGGCGATGGCCTCGCCGTGCCGCCGCAGGATCTCGTGGTGATCACCGGTCCCTTCCGTGCCGGGACCGTTCCTGTCCTTCTCGTGCTGGTTCATGCTCACCGAGGATAGGAGCGGGTACGGCGGTCACCGCGGCGCGACGCACGGTCGCGCTCACGACGGATACAGCGCGCCGCGCGGCACGATCTGCTGCTCCTGGCTAGGACTGGACCACAGCAGCTTCAGGTGCGCCTCGCCGGTGCGCTCGGTGTGCTCGACGCGGAGCGTGTGCCGGTGCCCGGCGGTCAGCGCGACGGCCGCCCGGTCGGTGCGCGGCTCGTGCGGGGTGGCGCTGTCGATGACGAGCCGGCCGTCCACCCACACCCGTATGGTGTCGTCGGAGACGGTGGTGAGGGTGTACGTCTGGCTGAAGAGCGGCCGGACCGTGCCGCTCCAGCGGGTGCTGAAGTGGTCCGCCGGGATGCTCGCGGCGGGGGAGCCGTCGAAGCGGTACGACGTGTTGATCACCGGGTCGGTGGTGGTCACCGCGGGCGGGCCGGTGAACCTGTCGTTCGCCCAGCTCCGTGCCGTCAGCCCGGTGCCGTGCCCGGCGGGCGCGGCGGCCGGCGGCCGGACGGTGAGCCGGATGACGGTCGCCTCGGGGCCGGTGGGCGGGCCGGCAGGCGTGAGGTCGAAGCCGTCGCCCGCCGGGGTGACGGTGACCTTCCGGGAACTGCCCAGCACCCGCGCGGACGTGACGCGCAGCGGCGCCTTGGCGGTGAGGTGAAGGGGCCTCCCGGCGGCGGGCCAGGCGGTGACCGACGCGTACAGGGCGTCGCCCTTACGGGAGACCGTGCCCCAGGACGGCTCGCCGACCAGCCCGGTGTGCCCGGCGCCGTACACGGCGTCGCCCCGACCGTGCGCGGCCAGCCAGCGTCCGGTGGCGCGGAGCCGGTCGACGGACGCCTGCGGGATGCGCCCGTGCCGGTCCGGGCCCACGTTGAGGAGGTAGTTGCCGCCGCGCCCGGCGACCGCGAGGAGGTTGCGGACGACGGTGGCGGTGGATTTCCAGTTGCTGTCGTACCGGGCGAAGCCCCAGTGGTCGTTGAGCGTCATGCAGCTCTCCCAGAGCTGACCGGCCACGGGCTCCGCGGGGATCTCCTGCTCGGGGGTGCCGTAGTCACCGTCCACGACGCGCCTCTTGCCCGCCCGGTTGTTGACGATCAGATCAGGGTCCAGGCTGTGCAGATACGCCTGGAGGTCGGCGCCGTCCCGCGGTGACCAGCGGTTGACGGGATGGTCCGCGTCCCACTCCCCGTCGAACCACAGCAGCGCCGGGTCGTACCCGTCCACCAGCTCCTTGAGCTGCGCGTACATCCGCTTCTTGTAGCGCGGGAAGGTCGCCGGGGCGGCGAAGTCGGGGTCGTGCCAGTCCCAGATCGAGTAGTAGAACCCCAGTTTGACGCCTGCCGCGTCGGCGGCCTCCTTCAGTTCGGCCAGGATGTCGCGGTGCGGGTCGAAGGCGGAGTGGTCGCGCAGGTTCCACCGGTTCTGCTTCGTCGGCCACATCGCGTAGCCGTCGTGGTGCTTGGACGTGATGACGATGTAGCGCTGGCCTGCCTCCTTGGCGGTCCTGACCACCGCTTCCGCGTCGAACGCCGCCGGGTCGAAGGTGGCGGCCTGCCGCTCGTACGCGGCGGTGGGGATGGCGCACTGCCGCTTGATCCACTCGGCGTTGCGGCAGACGGTGCCGTCGGGCCGGGTGTACTCGCCCTCCAGGTTCGTGTACGCGCCGAAATGGATGAACATGCCGAAGCGGTCCTGGCGCCACCAGGAGGTGCGCTCGGAGACGAAGGGGTCGTCGACGGCGTGGTTGGTGCCCGGCCCGGCGGTCCGGTGCCGGGGAGTCTGGCCGGGAACGCGGTCCGGGGCGGCGGCCGTCGTGTCCGTGGGGGCCGT
Source organism: Streptomyces sp. NPDC030165 (assembly GCF_055573595.1). Taxonomy (NCBI): domain Bacteria; kingdom Bacillati; phylum Actinomycetota; class Actinomycetes; order Kitasatosporales; family Streptomycetaceae; genus Streptomyces; species Streptomyces sp. NPDC030165. The sequence continues at coordinate 185,793 of NZ_JBVIBD010000003.1, forward strand.
GGGGGCCGTGGGGGCCGTGGCTGGGGTGTCGGCACCCGTCAGCAGGGCGCCGAGCAGGGCCGTGGCCGTGCCCAGGGTGCCGAGGAGCCGGGCCGGTCTCGTGCGGCTGCGCATCACATGCTCCTTTCCGGTCGGTCACCGGCCGGCCGGTCGTCCGCTCCAGCCGGTCATGTCCATGTCTGGAGTGCCCTCCCGCATGGTGCAGCCGTGGCGCCCCCGCCGGAAGCCCCCCGGCGGGACAGACATCGGAGCACCAACCCCGAATGCCTGGCGGAATACGGACGGTTGGTGGCCGCCGGCAAGACATACCTCGGACCTCACGTGACGGTCAGCCGTCCGGCGATCCGCCCCGGGCGCACCGCCGCCCCTTCCGTACCACCGCCGGAACCGCCCCCGCCACACTGTCCCGAAACCATACTGACGCTCTGTCAGCACTCTGGCGGGCTGCCGGAACCGCCTGTTCAATGGGCGCGAGCCGCAACTGTCTGGAGGCTGCATGGACGTCGCCGCCACGCCCCCCGCCATCCGCTGCGCCGGAGTGGAGCGCACCTACCCCGCGTTCCACGAACGGGCCGCCCGTATCGCCGCCGGGCTGCGCGCCCTGGGGGTCGGACCCGGGGAGCGGATCGCGATCGTGCTGCGCAACGAGCCCGCGCACCTGGAGATCGCCGCCGGCGCGGCCCGGCTGGGCGCCTCGGCCGTCCCTGTCAACTGGCACTTCCGGCACGACGAGCTGCGGCATGTGCTCAGCGACAGCGACAGCAAGGTCGTCTTCGCGCACACCGACCTGCTGCCGGGCGTCGCCGCCGCCCTCCCGGACCGGGCCCGCCTCATCGAGGTGCCGGTGCCCGACGGCACGGCCGCCGCCTGCGGCTTCCCGCCCCCGCCGGTGACCGGCGACCACCCCCTCCTGGACGCCTGGCTCGCCGGCCATCCGCCGCTGGCCGACGAAGCCGCCCGCCGGCCGTCCACCGTCATCTACAGCTCGGGCACCACCGGCCGGCCCAAGGGAGTACTGCGCGACCCGGTCGGCGAGGAGCAACTCGCCGAAGCGGTGACGAAGTTCTTCGAGTACTTCGCCGTGCGGCCCGGCGGCCGCACCCTGATCCCCGCGCCCCTCTACCACGCCTCGCCCAGCCAGCACGCCGTCCTCGCCCTCGTCGGCGGCCTGGACATCACCCTGATGCCGCGCTTCGACGCCGAGGAGTTCCTGCGGCTGGTCGAACGCCACCGCATCCAGCAGACGCAGATGGTGCCGACCATGTTCGTACGGCTGCTGCGGCTGCCCAAGGAGGTCCGCGAACGGTACGACCTGTCCTCGCTCACCTCGGTGGTGCACGCCGCCGCGCCCTGTCCGCCGCACATCAAGTACGCCATGATCGACTGGCTGGGCCCGGTGCTGCGCGAATACTACGGCGGCAGCGAAACCGGCGCCGTGACCTGGTGCGACAGCCAGGAGTGGCTGGCGCATCCCGGTACGGTCGGCCGGGCCGAGGGGACCTGCTCGGTGGTGGTGCTGGGCCCGGACGGCGCGGAACTGCCCACCGGCCGGACCGGTGAGGTCTACATCAAGCCGTCCGACACCTGGCCGCAGTTCACCTATCTCGGTGACCCCGCCAAGCGCGCGGCAATGGAGGCCGGGCGGATGCCCGGCTACGTCACGATCGGCGACATCGGCCACCTCGACGCCGACGGCTACCTCTACCTCAGCGACCGCCGCAACGACATGGTCATCTCCGGCGGCGTCAACATCTACCCGGCCGAGATCGAGGGCTGCCTGCTCGACCTCGAAGGGCTGCGCGACGCGGCCGTGTTCGGCATCCCCGACGAGGAGTTCGGCGAAGCGCTCGCCGCGCACGTGGAGCCCGAGCCGGGCACCGGACTGACCGCCGAGGACATACGGGCCCACGTCGCCGACCGGCTCGCCTCGTACAAGGTGCCCAGGACCGTGGTCTTCGAGGAGCACCTGCCGCGCGACGAGTCCGGCAAGCTCTTCAAACGGCGGCTGCGCGACCCGTACTGGGCCGGGCGCGACCGCGCGATCTGAGCCGCCCGTCCGCCGTACCACGATGGCCGAAAAGAGCGCCGAAACCCAGGCAACCCGCCGATCACCCGCTCCCTCTTTCCGGGCAACCGACCGGACCGAGAAGGGACGCAAGGTGAGTACGAGACTGAGACGCACGGCCGTGGCCACGGCGCTTACGGGTGCGATGCTCCTCCCCGCGGCGCCCGTGGCGGCACAACCGCCGCCCGTACAGGCGGACTTACGGGCCGATGCCGACCGCGACGGCGCGGTGGACGTCACCGGGCCCTCCGACGAAGCCGGCGAGGACCGGTGGACACCGGACCGCGGAGCGGTGTTCCTGCCCAACATCGACGACGACGCCGGGCGGTGCCGCAGCACCGGCCCGGACGGGAAGCCGCTGCCCGAAGCGGAACTCGACCGCTGCAACGACGCCTCCGACGAGGAGGTCAACGGCAAGGAGGACGAGAAGGACCTGGCGCGGCTGCGCACGGTCCCCGTCCCGAACGCCGCCGACGGGTCCACGGGCACGTTCCGCGTCGCCTCCGGAGCACCTCACGTACGTCTGTTCCTCAAGCGCCCGGCCGGCTGGGAGCCGGTCAGCCCCGCCACCCGGCTCTCCGCCACGGAACTGCGCAAGGGCGTCGAACTGGGCCTGGAGGGCAAGGACGTCGTACGGGACCGCGCCCGCTGGGACGGCACCGCACACCTCGACTTCACCCTCACGTCCGGCGGCACCCGCACCAGCGACCGGGTGGTGCTCCGTGTGGCCCCGCTGCTGACCCACCACCACTTGCAGCGGACCCAGCGGCTGCTGGTGACGGAGCTGCCGGGGACCGGCGCGTACGCGGCCGCGCAGCGCACGTTCGTCCGGCAACTGGAGGCGGAGGCCGGCCGGGCGGGCATCACCGAGCCGCCGGTGAAGTTCACGAAGAACTCCGACGTCTGGGCCCAGGACTTCGTCGAACCCGCGTACGCGAGCATGCCGGGCCCCGGCGGGAAGCCGCGGTCGTTGCGCATCATGCTGCGCTCGGCGCAAGACCTCCGCACATCGGGCCGGCAGCTGTTCGAGCAGATGCGCGGTCCCGGCGTCGGCGTCGTCCAGTTGTGGGGCGCCGAGCCGTCCAAGGACCCGTCACTGGACTCCATGGGCAACCTGGAGACGATCCCTCCCTACACCCACCAGGGCAGGTCCTTCCCCGCCGGGCGCATCATCATGGGCGAGCGCAAGGACAGCGGGGCCAAGCCGGCGGCGGCGATGCGTGAGCTGCTGGAGGCGCAGGGCGCCCAGAGTCCGCTGCTGCTCGACACGTCGTGGCTGGCCGTGGGCCACGTCGACGAGTTCGTGCAGTTCCTGCCCGCCACCACCGGGCGCGGCTGGAAGATCGGCGTCGCCGACCCCGAGGCGGGGATGAAGATCCTGCGCGCCGCCGAGGCCGCGGGTCACGGCGCGCAGCGGGTGTTCTCCGCCCCTGACGCCCCGCAGTCGCCCGCACCGAAGGAGACGATCACGCAGGCGCTGGCGTCCGCGACACTGCGTGCCGACAACGCGCTGGCGACCCGGCGCATCAAGGCCGACCTGGAGGTCCTCAAGCGCGCCACCGGGGTGACCGACGCGGAGATCGTGCGCGTCCCGGCCCTGTACACCCGGGGCAGCGCGACCGACCAGGAAGGGGTGCGGATGCCGCGGCTGCAGCGGATGGGCGGTACGGACGCGCCACCGGCAGCAGTGCGACACGGGCAGCGGAAGGGCCTTGGGCCCACGGTACGCAGTGCCGTGGAGACCGGCGCGTACTTCCCCGGTGCCGTCAACGGCGTGCTGCTCGGCCCGGACCGCTACCTGGCGCCCCGGCAGTGGGGCCCGGTCATCGACGGCAAGGACGTCTTCGCCGAAGCGGTGACGCGCGCCTACCGGCGGGCCGGGCTGCGGATCTCCTACATCGACGACTTCCACACGTACCACGCCGGCGGCGGCGAGGTGCACTGCGGGACCAACACCCTGCGCGACACGTCCCGCCCTTGGTGGACGCCTCCGGGTTCCTGAGAAGGCCCCGGCCCCCTCCCGGGAGGGGGCCGGGGCGGCACGCGCCGTCACAGCCCGCCACCACGATGCGGATCTCGTCGTTGTAGATCCGGAACGGCGAGAGCCGCGCCGTCTCCTGGTCGGGTGCGCAGCCGAACTGCTGGAACGTGCCGCCGCGGATCGGCCGGATCAGGCCGTCCTCGATGGCGCGTACGTCGCCGGTGCAGCCGGTGACCACCTGCCGGCCGAGCGGATGACCGGCGGTCAGCTCGTCGGCGCTGGTGGCGACGGCGTCCGCGCCGAGCCGGCGGGCGACCGCGAGCCGGTCCTCGTTGATGTCGACCACCGAGACCGAGGTGGCACCGGCACGCTGGGCGACCTGGAGGCAGAGCAGGCCCATGGTGCCCGCGCCGTAGATCAGGAAGTGGTCGCCAGTTCGGGGCCGACGATGTCGAAGCCGCGCAGGATGGTGGAGAGCGGCTCGATGAGCGGGGCGTGGCGGAGCGCGACGGTCTCCGGGAGGTGGTAGCAGTTGCCGGCCGGGACCTTGACGTACTCGGCGGCGGCCCCGTCCACCGTGATGCCGATGGTGCCCCACTTCGCGCAGAGGTTGCCGTGGCCGATGGAGCAGAAGTGGCATGTTCCACAGTAGGTAGACCGCGGGCTCGCCGGAGAACTCGTGCCCGGGGATCACCGGGTACCGCGTCGGCCCGAACTCGCCCGCCAGCATGTGCACGTCGGTGCCGCACAGTCCGGAGGCGGCCACTTCGACGATCACGTCGTCCGGGCCGGGCACCGGGTCGGGGACCTGGCCGACGGACAGCTTCTCCGGTTCCTCGATGACAACTGCGCGCATGGTCGTGACCGCCTTTCGAAGGGGGAGGAAGGGGCGGAGGACGGGCTCAGGCCGCGGGGCGTCCCCGGGACGGGGCGGCCGGGCTCAGGCCGTGGGCACGCCCGGGTACGTCAGGTTGCGCGACTCGACCTGCTTGATCTTCTCCACCTTCGGTGTGGAGCCGCCCCCGGCGAAGTCGCAGGCCAGCCAGTGTCTGAGGCACACCAGGGCGGCCTCGACGCCCATGGTGCGGCTGCCGAAGCAGGCGATCTGCGCGTCGTTGGACTTGCGGGCGCGCTCGGCGCTGTAGCTGTCCGGGATCTGGGCGGCCCGGATGCCGGGCACCTTGTCGGCGGCGATGGCCATGCCGACGCCGGTGCCGCAGACCAGGACGGCGCGTTCGTGCTCACCGCGCGCGACGCCGCGCGCGACCCGCTCCGCGACGTCCGGGTAGTCCTCGCCGTCCGCGGCGCTCAGATCGGTGACCCGGTGGCCGCGTTCGGTGAGGTACGCGGCCATCGCGTCCTTCATGGCGGTCGCGGCGTCGTCGGCGCCGAGGGCGATGCGGTACGTGTCCTGCACGGTGAACTCCCTAGGGGCGAAAGGGAAGCGGGGCGGGCACGCTGCCCGCGGCGACTTCTTCGAGGACCTGGCGCAGGCCGGCGGTGTCATGGGCGAGCCGGCCCAGGAACAGGCCGTCGACACTGCCGGCCAGCCGGCCGAAGGTGCCGGGTCCGGCGGTGCCGCTCCGCGTGTCCGACCGCGACGTACCGGGCGCCCGCCTCGGCGAGCATGTCCGCGGAGACCTCGCCGGTCCACGCGCCGGTCCCGGCCCAGTGCACGTTCTGGGCGCCGTACGCGATGCCCGTACCGGCCAGCAGCTCCCGGGCACCGGCCAGGGCGGGGAAGGCCGGCAGGACGAACAGGTCGACGGACCGGGGCAGTTCCGCCAGGGCGCTTTGGAGGGCGGCCACGTCCGCGAGCCACTTCCGGGTCGCGGCCAGCCCGAAGTAGAGCTTCAGTGATTCGTTATATTTCCCTGTCGCGTGCGATTTCTGTGGTGTGGTGTGGTGGGGGAGGGGTGCCGCGGGTGGTGCTACGTCCGTCAGGCCAGCGGCTTGGACAGGACCGCCTTGCGGTGACTGAACGTCTCGATCGAGTACCGGCCGTGGTAACGGCCCATCCCGCTCTCGCCGACCCCGCCGAACGGCAGGTCCGACACGGTCAGATGGGCGACCGGCAGGCCGAAGCCGAGCCCGCCGGACGAGGTCTCCTCGGTCAGTCGCCGCCGGGTCTGCGCGGACTCCGTGAAGGCGTACAGCGCCAGCGGCTTGTCGCGCTCGTTGACGAAGCCGATGGCCGCGTCCACATCCTCGACCTCGACGATGGGCAGGATCGGCCCGAAGATCTCCTCCCGCATTACCGGGGCGTCGGGCGACACGCCGCCGAGCACGGTCGGCGCGATGTACTTCCGGTCCCGGTCGTGCGTGCCGCCCACCACCGTGCGGCCCGAGCCGAGCAGGCCGGTCAGCCGGTCGAAGTGCCGCTCGTTGACGATGCGGCTGTAGTTCGGCGCGGCGGCCGGGTCGTCGCCGTACGCGGCGGTGACGGCGCGGGCGAGGGCGGGCTCCAGGCGGGCCGCCGTCTCCGGGTCGGTCAGGACGTAGTCCGGCGCCACACAGGTCTGGCCCGCGTTGAGGAACTTGCCGGCCACCAGTCGCGCGGCGACCGCGTCCGCGTCCGTACCGCGGTCCACGAAGGCGGGCGACTTGCCGCCCAGCTCCAGGGTGACCGGCGTCAGGTGCTCGGCCGCCGCGCGCATCACGATGCGGCCGACGGTGCCGTTGCCCGTGTAGAAGATGTGGTCGAAGCGCTGCTCCAGCAGGGCCGTCGTCTCCGGCACACCGCCCTCGACCACCGCGACCGCGTCCGCGTCCAGGAAGCGGGGCAGCAGGCGGGCCACGGCGGCGGAGGTGGCGGGTGCCATCTCGCTGGGCTTGGCGACCACGCAGTTGCCGGACGCCAGGGCGCCGACCATGGGCGCGAGCAGCAGTTGCAGGGGGTAGTTCCAGGGGGCGATGACCAGGACGACGCCCAGCGGGTCGTACACCGTCCACGCTTCCGCGCCGCTCAGGTGGGGCGGCACCGGCGCGGGCTCGGGCCGCAGCCACTGCGTCAGGTGGTCGAGGGTGTGGTCGATCTCGCGCAGCGTGAAGTCGATCTCGGTCCGGTACGCCTCGGCCTCACCCTTGCCCAGGTCCTCGTGCAGGGCCGCGGCGAGGTCTTTGCCGTGCTCGGTGAGCAGGGCGCGCAGCCGCCGCAGCTGCTCGGTGCGCCACTCCAGGGGAGTGGTGCGGCCGGTGCGGAAGGTGGCGCGCAGCCGCGCGACCACGGCGTCCGGCTGCTCGGGGGTGCTGCTGGTCATGGTGTCTCCGATGCGTGCGGGGTGGAGCGAGCCGGGCGCGGCGGGGTGTGTGGGGCCTCGCCCGGGGTCAATCGCTTGACAAGGTCAAGCACCGACTCCAGTCCATGTAAATGCCAACAATTGCCGAAGTCAAGTAACCCGTTATCCTGGCCGCGTGTCCGACACCACCCGGCCCACCCCCGACGACCTCCTCCCGCCGTTCGCCGGCACGGTGCGCGGCTACTACGACGACCTCGCCGCCGCCGCGCTGCGGCACGGCCTGAGCACCGCGCAGGCCCGCGCGCTCATCGCCCTGGAGGAACCGCTCTCGATGAGCGCGCTCGCCGGCCACCTCGTCTGTGACGCCTCGAACGCGACCCGGCTCATCGCCCGCATGCAGGAGCGCGGGCTCGTACGGCGGGAGGCCGCACCCCAGGACCGCCGGAGCAAGGTGGTCACCGCCACCGAGGAGGGCCGGGCGCTCGCTCTGCGGGTGCGCGCCGACATGCACGCCGTGCGCGACGCGCTCGAAGCGCTCACGCCCGAGGAGCGCACCGCCCTGCTGCCCCTGCTGGAACGCCTGCGCACGCTCCTGGGCCGCTGAGGCCCGGCGCCCCGGTCCAGCTCGACCCGGCGGGGGACGACCCGTCGGGATCCCGCTAAAGTCGGATGAATACCCGCTGGTGGAAGGGCCTGTGCGGGCCGTTCGGGGTGGGCTGCCCCAGGGGAGGACCAGATCCACATGAGTCGCCGCTCCAACGGATTAGTGGCCGTCTGGGCCGAGGCGCAGCGTCAGCAGCAGCGCCGCCAGGAGGCTCAGCGGCGGGCCGGCGAACAGGCCCGCCGCGACCAGGAGCGGCAACAGCGCGACACCGAGCGCGCCATGGCCCGTATGCAGCGCGAACGGCAGGCCGCGTACCGGCAGCACCGCGAGGCCGACGCCCGCCGCCGCACCGGGGAACTGGAAGCGCGCATGGCCGAGTTGTCCGGCCTGCTGGCCGGCGGCTGCCGGGCCCCGGCCTTCACCGCCGACGCGCTGCGCCGTCCCGAGTACGTCGAGCCGTTCGCGCCCGGCCGGCTCGCCGTGCCCGTACCGATGCCCGACCCGGTCGCCTACCAGCCGCAGGTCACCGGCTGGAGCCTCGGCGGCGCCCGCCGCGCGCAGGCACAGGAAGAGGCCCGGGCCCGCTACGAGCACGACTGGCACGCCGCGCAGGCCGCGGAGGCGCAGCGCCTGCGCCAACTGGAGGACTACCGGCGGCAGTACGACCAGTGGGCCGCCGGGCAGCTCGCGGAGATCAGGAGCCACAACGCCGCGGTCGAGGCACTGCTGACGGGGCTGCGCGGCGGCGACCCCGACGCGGTGGTGGAGTACTTCTCCGCCGCGCTGTACGCCGTCACCGGCCGGCCGGAGGGCTTCCCGCGCCGCGTCCGCGCCGCCTACGACCCGGCGGCCCGCCAGCTCGTACTGGACTGGGAACTGCCCGGCTTCGACATCGTGCCCGCGGCCAAGTCGGTGCGCTACATGTATACGGCCGACCAGGACAAGGACGTCGCCCGGCCCGTCACCCAGCGGCGGGCGGCCTACCGCGACGTACTGGCCCAGTCCGTCCTGCTGGTGGTGCGCGACCTGTTCGCGGCGGACCCCGCCCGCACGCTCGACTCGGTGGTGGTAAACGGCTTCGTCGACGACGTGGACCCGGCCACCGGGCGCCCCGCGCAGCTCTGCCTGGCCACCGTCGCGGCCCCCAGGGACGCTGTCGAAGCACTGCACCTGGCGCAGGTCAGCGCCGTGGACTGCCTGACCGGCGCATTGCGCGGGCAGCTGTCGGCGCGCCCCGACCAGCGGGCCGCGGTCCGGCCGGTGCGGCAGCCCGGCGACGTCGGCGGCGGTGTGGTGACGCACGGCGGCGCGGCGGAGCCGGACCTGTTCACCATGGACCCGATCGCCTTCGAGGACCTGGTCGCCGAGCTGTTCCGCGCGATGGGGATGCAGGCCGTGACGACACAGCGCTCCGGGGACGGCGGAGTGGACGTGGACGCGCTGGACTCCGACCCCATCCGTGGCGGCAAGATCATCGTGCAGGTGAAGCGGTACCGCAACACCGTGCCGCCGACCGCCGTGCGCGACCTGTTCGGCACCGTCCAGTCCGAGGGCGCCAACAAGGGCGTCCTGGTGACCACGTCCCGCTTCGGCCCCGGCGCCCACGCCTTCGCCAACGGCAAACCGCTGACCCTCGTCAGCGGGCCCGAACTGGTCGACCTGCTGGCCCGCCACGGCCTGCGCGGCCGCCTCGGTGACACCCCGGTTCCCCACCAGCGGCAGGCACCCGCCGAAGAGGAAGGGACGGAGCGGCCCCGGCAGGCCCTGGACACGGCCCCGGAGCCGGAACCGGCCCCGCAGAACTCCGACTCCGGCAGCATCCTCGGCATGAACTGGTCCGGCAGCGTCTCCCTCGACGTCTGCGCGCTGGTCTGCCAGGGCAACCGCGTACTGAGCGACGACCACTTCGTCTTCTACAACAACCCGCGCACCCCGGACGGCACGGTACGGATGCTGTCCGGCTTCGCCCCCGACCGGGCCGCCGTGCAGGTGGCCTTCGACGCGCTGCCCGCCACCGCGGACCGGCTCGTCCTCGTCGCGGCCGTCGACCCGGAGACCGACCCGCACGCGGACCTGTCCGGCTTCACCGACGCGGGCATCCGCCTCGTCGACGCGTCCGGCGCCGAACTCGGGCAGCTGGAGGTCTCGGACGGCCGCAGCGGCGAGACGGCGCTGGTCCTCGGCTCCTTCCGCCGCCGCGCCAACGGCGACTGGGACTTCGTCCTCGGCGGCAAGGGCTACGAAGGCGGCCTGGAGGCGCTGGTGCAGGAGTACGGGATCGAAGTCGCCTGACCTGCGACGAGCGGTGATCGCTGAATTGTGGGCATGGTGACGAATGAGGACGCGTCTCTCTCAGCGGCCGACTGCGACGACCGGCCCCGGGCCGGTACCCGTGCCTGGGTGGAGAAGCGGGTGGGCGGCGGGTGCCGCGTCGAGTCCGCCGGACGGCTGCGCGGTGGCTGGGCCTCGGAGATGCGGCGGCTGCGGACCGGCGCGGGCGGGGGCGGGGACGGCGAGCCCCGGTGGCTGGTGCTCAGGTCCTGCGTCAGGCCGTTCTTCGTGCGGAGCGCGGCGGGACTGCTCACGCGCGAAGCGGACATCCTGCGTCTGCTCGGCGGTACGGACGTGCCGGCGGCGGCGTGCCACGCGGTGGACGCGACGGCGGAGCACTGCGACCACCCGTCGTTGCTGATGTCGCTGCTGCCCGGCAGCGGGCGCGTGGACGAGGCGGAGGCGGCCCTGCGCACGCCGCTGCCGGCGCGCCAGCTCGTCGGCATCCACCAGGTACGCGTCCCGGCCGGGGCCCGCCCGCGCGTGTACGAGGCACGGGCCGCGCCGGACCGGGTGCGGCTGCCCGGAGCCACCGGCCGCCCGGACCTGTGGCGGCGGGCCGTGGACGTCATCCGCCGCGACCCACCCGCGTACCGGCCGTGCTTCCTGCACCGGGACTTCCACCCCGGCAATGTGCTCTTCACCGGGCAGGGCGCCGGCCTGCGGATCACGGGCGCCGTCGACTGGGTGGAGACGTCCTGGGGACCGGCCGGCCTCGATGTGGCGCACTGCTCGACGGCGCTGGCACTCCTGCACGGCGTCCCGGAAGGCATGCGGCTGGCCGACGCCCACCTGACGGCCGGCGGGACGCTGAGCGACGACCCCGCCGATCACCTGTACTGGCGCGTCCTGGACGCCCTCGGGTTCGCCCCCGACGCCGAGAAGGCCGGAACGCCGTGGCGGGAGCCGGGACGCGACGACCCGACGCCGGCCCTGCCGGCGAGCAGGCTGGAGGACTGCCTCGAAGAACTGTTCCGCCGCTTCGGCTGTGCACCGGGCCTCACAGCCCCGCCAGCGCGGCCAGTGTCGCCGCCACCTCCAACTCCTCTTGCCCGTCCTGGATGTCGCCGTGATCGGCGCACCACAAGGCATTCTCCACGGTGCGGGCCGCCGCCCATGCCAGCAGGCGGGCCGGGTCCTCGCCGAGGGCGTCGGCCACCAGCGCGAAGCGTTCGCGCAGGACCGGGCGCGGATCGTCGTACTCGAAGGGGTCGTCGATCTGCTCCAGCAGCGGCCAGGGGTCGTAACCGGGGTCACCGACCATGGGCTTGGGGTCGATGGCCAGCCACGGCCGGCGCCGCGCGGAGAGGACGTTGCCGGGGTTGAAGTCGCCGTGCACCACGACCTCGCGGGTGGCGGTGGCGGGCAGGTCGCGCAGCAGCCGGGCGCCGAGCCGGACGAGGCCGGGGTCGTAGCCGGGCCGGATCCGGGCCATGCGTTCCTCGGTCGTCCCGGCCCATTCGGCGCACACGTCGGCGACCCGCTCCAGTTCGCCGTCGGGCGGTGCGGGCGCGGCCCACAGGTCACGCAGTACGTCGGCGGCCAGCAGCAGCCGTTCGGCCGCGGGGAGCGGGCTGTCGTCCAGTTCCCCGCCCGGCGTGCAGCGTTCGACCAGCAGCGCGTACCGCTCCCGGTCGTGACGCAGCAGCCGTACGGCGCCGTTTCCGTCCCATGCGCGCAGGGCCGGCGCCTCTCCGGCTGCCTCGCGGTGCGGCCAGGTCACCTTGAGCACCGCCTCGCCGCCGTCCGGGAGTTCCACGGGGGCGACCCACGAGCAACTGCCGCCGTGCAGTGGCGCGCCGAGCCGCAGGTCCCACTGCTCCTGGACGGCCCGGACGGTGGCGGGCAGCCGGTCCAGCCACGCGCGTCCGTCCGTGGTGCGGCCCACGGTGGCGTACACGGGCAGGTCGGCGGGGAAGAGGTCGTCGTTCAGCGGGGCTCTTGCCATTCGGGCACCTTAGCCCGCGCGGTGGGCCGCCGGGATTTCGGAGAGCACTTCCAGCAAGCCTGCGGCCATGTGCGGGACCCGGCCGGGGTCGCTGCGGGCCCTCGGAGTGGACCCGGCCGGGCTGGACCTGGTCGCCTTCACCCACTTCCACGGGGACCACACCGGGTGCGTGGACCGTCTCGCGCGCGAGGGGGTCCACGACTTCGGCGTCCACTTCGCCGACCAGCAGCTGGGCGCCGTCGACAGCGGCGGGCGCCGGCGCGCCCGGGGTGACGGGGTGTTCCAGCCGGTCCCGTCGGACACCCCCTGGGGCAAGGCCCGGTGAGAGAGTCCCGCCGGTCCCAGCCGACTGAACTGGACCAGTCGTTCCGTTACGGAGGAGGTGCACCGTGTCCCCGGCAGGCCGGCCCCGCGCCTTCGGCATGGACGAGGTCCTGGAAGCCGCGATGCGGCTGTTCCGGGAGCAGGGTTACGAAGCGACTTCGCCGGCCCGGCTCCGGGAAGCCACTGGCCTGTCCTCGGCGAGCCTGTACGGCGCTTTCGGCTCGAGCAAGGGCTATTCGAGCGGGCGGTGGAGCGTTACCTCGCCGGGCCGGGCCGTGCCACCGGCGCCATCGGCGACACGTCGCTGAGCCCGTGCGAGGCCGTCACCCGCATGCTCCACGGGCCGATCGGCATGCAGGCCGACACATCGCACCCGCGCGGCTGCCTCGTCGCCGTGTCCGGCACCGTCCGGGCCGCCGGGGAGGACGAGTCGGGCTGTTATGCGTGCTGGCATGAACCAGTACCGACCGTACGGCGCCGCCCTGCTGCTGACAGCCCTGGCCGTGGGCTGCGCGGCCCAGCAGGGTGCCGGACGGCCCCCGCGCCCCGCCTCCGGTGGTCACACTTCCGCCTCCGCGAACGGCGCGCCGCAGCACTCCGCCCACCGGGCCTCCGCGGGCTTCACCCTCGCCGCCTCCGGGGACGTCATCGCCTCGTACCCGTCCGTACTGGAGACGGCACGCCAGGACGCCGGAGGCGACGGCTACGACTACCGGGCCATCCTCGCCGGGGTGAAGCCCGTGATCGAAGGGGCCGACCTGGCGATCTGCCACCTGGAGACGCCCTTCGGCCCCGATGGCGGCCCGTTCACCGGCTATCCGGTCTTCAAGGCGCCACCCCAGGTGGCCGACGGGCTCAAGGCCACCGGTTACGACGCCTGCTCCACGGCCTCCAACCACACCCTCGACGACGGCGCCGAAGGCGTCCGGCGCACCCTCGACACGCTGGACCGCGCCGGGATCAAGCACGCCGGCTCGGCCCGGGACGCCGCCGAGGCCCGCCGGCCCGCGCTGCTGAAGGCGCCCGGCGGGGCACGCGTGGCCCAGCTCTCGTACACCTACGGCACCAACGGCGTCCCGCAGCCGAAGGGCAAGCCGTGGACGGTCCGCGTCATCGACGCCGGGAAGATCGTCGCGGACGCGCGGGCCGCCCGCCGGGCCGGTGCCGACGTCGTCGTGGTCAGCCCGCACTGGGGCACCGAGTACCGGACCGAACCGGACGCGCAGCAGCTCAAGGTCGCCAAGGCGCTCACGGAAGCGCGTACGCGCGGCCGGCCCGACATCGACCTCGTCATCGGGACCCATGCACACACCCCGCAGCCGTACGAGAAGCTGAACGGCACCTGGGTGGTCTACGGCATGGGCGACCAGATCGCCGGGATCATGGAGAGCCCGCGCGGCAACTGGGGCACCATCGCCCGCTTCCGCTTCGAGCCGCCCGTGAAGGAGGGGGCGCACTGGCGGGTCACCAAGGCCGAGTACATCCCCCAGCTCTCCGCCCACGGGCCCCCGCTGCGCATGGTCAACCTCGCCGCCACCGGGGACCGTTCCGACGTACGGGAGGGCATCCGCGAGGCCGTCCTCAGCCGGGGAGCGGAGGGGGCCGGGCTCACGATGGGCCGGTGACGGACGCACCGGTGAGGGCGTCGGACCGGTGACGGGGCGCACTGTGCGGGGCGGCGCGGCGGTGGCCCGGTTCGGGAGCGTTCCGCGATGTGAAACCCTGAAGACCGGCCCGGACCGGTCGTGAGCACCACGGACACGGGCTCGCCGGGCGGCTGCCCGACCGGCGGACGGTGACAGCGGTGCGGGACGCGGAAAGGGGCGTGACGGCGGTGGGTGAGAGTGCGGCCGTACGGTCCCGCAATCCACGCGGGCAGGGCGAGCGCCTGCGCGAGGAACTGCTGCGCGCCACCGAACGCCTCCTCGAAGAGGTCGGCAGTGAGGACGCCCTGTCGCTGCGCGCCGTGGCCCGCGAGGCGGGCGTCGCCGCGCCCAGCATCTACCGGCACTTCGCCGACAAGACCGAGCTGGTCTGGGCCGCGCTGGAGGTCAGCTACGAGCGGCTGAGGGCGGCGATGGCGGAGGCGTCGGAAGCGGCGGGAACCGACGACCCGGTGGACCTGCTCCGTGCCCAGCTGCGTGCGTACTGCCGGTACGCCGTCGACCACCCCGCCAAGTACCGCCTGCTGTACGAGACCCGGCAGACGCCGGTCGAACCGGAGCGGCTGGCCGGGCACCCGGCAGGGCGCCTGGTGCGCGGCCTGCACGACGCCCTCACCGCGTGCGAGGCCGCCGGGTGGCGGGTGCGCGGCACCCGCGAGGAGGCGCCGTACGTGCTGTGGGCCGCGGTGCACGGCCGGGTCATGCTGTGGCAGGTCATGCCCAGCCGCAAGGACGCCGAACGGCTGTACCGCTACGTGGACGAGATCCTGCATCTGCTGATGGAGCGGGAGGGGCGGCCGACGGCCTCTTGAGGCCCGCGGACCGCGTTGACGGCCTCGTGGAACCTGCGGACCGCACTCGTCGGCACTGTAATGGCCTGCGGATCGCCGTGAGGCCCGCGGCCCGCTTCGTCGGCCCCACATGCCCCGGCCAAACGGGACAAATGGCGCCCGATCCGGGCGCTTCGGGAGTGCACCGCTTTTTCCGACATCCTGTCGGCGCGCCGCTCCGCGTCTCCCTCGGGACCCCACCCCCGCCGTCGCACCCGTGCATTACGCATGTAAGTTTACGGGCGTTAGGTGAACGTCCGACACAGGGCGCACGCCCCTGCCCGCGTGCTCCCAAGGAGCGACATGACCCCCTCTCCCGCCCCCGCGCCGGCCACCGCGCCCGCGCTGCCCGTGCAGCCGCCGCAGGGCTGCCCGTTCGACCCGCCCGCCGAGTTCGCGCGGCTGCGCACCGAGGCGCCGCTGTCGAAGATCTCGCTGCCGGACGGCACCGAGGCCTGGCTGGCCACCCGGTACACCGACATCCGCGCCATCCTCGGCGACACCCGCTTCAGCTCCGACACCACCCGCCCCGGCTACCCGCTCAGCGGCATGACGGGCGGCGCCACCACCGAACACCGCGGCTTCATCCGCATGGACCCGCCGGAGCACACCCGACTGCGCCGCATGGTCACCCGGGAGTTCATGGTCAAGCGCGTCGAGGCGATGCGGCCCGAGATCCAGCGCCTGACCGACGAGCTGTGCGACGCCATGGAGCAGCGCGCCGGCCAGGACGTGGACCTCGTCGAGGCGCTGGCGCTGCCGGTGCCCTCGCTCGTCATCAGCCTGCTGCTCGGCGTCCCGTACGACGACCACGAGCTGTTCCAGCGGCTCACCGGCACCCTGCTGTCCCGTACGGTCGGCGACGACGAGCGGGAGAAGGCGCGGGAGGAACTGCGCACCTACCTGCACCAGCTGGTGAGCGCCAAGGAGGCGGCCCCGGGCGACGACATCCTCGGCCGCCTGATCACCGAGCAGCAGGTCCCCGGCGAGATCACCCACGACGACGTGGTGGCCTTCGCCGCCCTGCTGCTCATCGCGGGCCACGAGACCACCGCCAACATGATCGGCCTGAGCGCGCTCACCCTGATGCGCGACCGGGAGACCGCCGACCGCCTGCGGGCCGAGCCGGGCCTGATCCGCGGCGCCGTCGAGGAACTGCTGCGCTTCCACAGCATCATCCGCAACGGGCCGCGCCGCGCCGCCACCGAGGACATCGAGATCGGCGGGCAGCTGATCCGGGCCGGGGAGGGCGTGGTGGTGGCCGTGCCGTCCGCCAACCGCGACCCCGAGGTCTTCGAGGACCCCGACGCGCTCGACGTGTGCCGCCCCAACGCCCAGCACCACGTCGCCTTCGGCTACGGCATCCACCAGTGCCTCGGCCAGGCCCTGGCCCGGGTCGAGCTCCAGGTCGTCATCGGCACCCTGCTGCGCCGCTTCCCCGGGATGCGGCCCGCGGTCGCCGTGGACGAGATCCCGTTCCGCAGCGACATGGCGATCTACGGATGCCACACCCTGCCCGTCACCTGGTGACACGCCCTTCCCCCGCCCCGCCTGCCTCAGGAGACTCCTGCCATGAACATCACCCTCGACGCCGACAAGTGCTGCGCCGCCGGCCAGTGCGTGCTGATCGCTCCCGACGTCTTCGACCAGCGTGACGAGGACGGCGTGGTCGTCCTCCTGGACGCCGCGCCGCCCGCCGACCAGCACGACATGGTCCGCGAGGCCGCCGCCATCTGCCCGGCCGCCGTCATCCAGGTACACGAGTGAGCCCCCGCCGCATCGCCGTCGTGGGCGCCTCGGCGGCGGGCCTCGCCGCCGCCGAGGCCCTGCGCCGCTTCGGCTGGACCGGCACCCTGACCCTCGTCGGGGACGAGCCGCACCCGCCGTACGACCGGCCGCCGCTGTCCAAGCAGCTCCTCCAGGGCGCCTGGCAGCCCGACAAGCTGCACCTGCGCGCCGCCGAACAGCTCGACGCCCTCGCCCTCGACCTGCGCCTGGGCACCCGGGCGACCGGCCTGGACACCGCGACCCGCACCCTGACCCTGGACAGCGGCGAGCGGCTGGCCTGCGACGGTGTGATCGTTGCGACGGGCGTCGCGGCCCGCACCCTGCCGGCGGCCGCCGGGCTGGACGGTGTGCACACGCTGCGCACCCTGGAGGACGCGCTCGCCCTCAAGGACCGGCTGTCCGGCACGGGCCGGCGCCTCGTGGTCGTCGGCAACGGCGTCCTGGGCTGCGAGGCCGCGGCCGTGGCGCGCGAGCTGGGCCATGAGGTCACGCTCGTCGGGCGCGAAGCGCTGCCGATGGCCCGTACGGTCGGGCCGCAGATCGGCGAGCTGCTGGCGGCCGAACACCAGGAGCGCGGCGTACAGCTGCGTACCGCCGCTGTCGACGGCTTCGAGGCGGACGGGGACGGGCCGGCGCGGCGCGTGACCGCCGTACGGCTGGCCGACGGCACCCGGCTGCCCGCCGACACGGTGCTGGTCGCCATCGGCTCCGAGCCCGCCGTCGGCTGGCTGCGCGGCGGCGAGGGCCCGGACGAGAGCCTGGACACCACCGACGGGCTGCGCTGCGACGCGTACTGCGCGGCCGCGCCCGGTGTCTACGCCGCCGGTGACGTGGCCCGCTGGCAGCACCCGGTGCACGGGCGCCACCTGCGTGTCGAGCACCGGATGAACGCCACCGAGCAGGGCATGGCCGCCGCCCGCAACCTCCTCGCCGAGCTGGAGGAGACGCTGCCGGACGGCGGGGACGGGGCACTGGCCCCCGCCGCCGGGCGGGAGCGCCGTCCGTTCACACCGGTGCCGTACTTCTGGTCCGACCAGTACGGCCTGAAGATCCAGGCGTACGGAGTGCTCGGCGGCGCCGACCGGTCCGAGGCCACCGTCCTGGACCCGGACTCCAGGAAGGCCGTGGCCCTTTACGGGCGCGCCGGCCTGGCCACCGGCGTCCTGGCGATCGGTGTGCCGCCCCGCCAGGTCAGGGGCCTGCGGGCGCTGATCGCGACGCCCGCTCCCTGGGACGAGGCCCGCGAGGGCGTACGGAACGCCCTCGCGTGACGGCTGCCGCGGGCCCGTCCCTCCCCGACCACGGGGACGGGCCCGCGCGCCGCCGCTCGGAGCCGGTGTCCCAGAGTGACCGATCATGGAAGGCATGACCGACTCGTACGTACGGGTGCGCGGCGCCCGTGAGCACAACCTCCGCAGTGTCGACGTGGACATCCCGAGGGACACCGTCACGGTGTTCACCGGCGTGTCCGGCAGCGGCAAGTCCTCGCTCGCCTTCGGCACCGTCTACGCCGAAGCCCAGCGCCGCTACTTCGAGTCGGTGGCCCCCTACGCCCGCCGCCTGATCCACCAGGTGGGCGCCCCGAAGGTCGAGGACATCACCGGGCTGCCGCCCGCCGTCGCCCTGGAGCAGCGGCGCTCGGCCCCCACGTCCCGTTCTTCCGTCGGCACCGTCACCACGCTCTCGAACACCCTGCGGATGCTGTTCTCGCGCGCCGGTACGTACCCGGACGACGCGCCGGAACGGCTGGACTCCGACGCCTTCTCGCCGAACACCGCGGCCGGCGCCTGCCCGGAGTGTCACGGCCTGGGCCGCGTCCACCGGGTCACCGAGGAGTCACTCGTACCGGACCCGTCGCTGTCCATCCGGGACGGCGCCGTCGCCGCCTGGCCCGGCGCCTGGCAGGGCAAGAACCTGCGGGACGTGCTGGCCGCGCTCGGATACGACATCGACAAGCCCTGGCGCGACCTGCCCGCCGCCGACCGGGACTGGATCCTGTTCACCGATGAGCAGCCCGTCGTCACCGTGCACCCCGTACGGGAAGCGGGCCGCATCCACCGCCCCTACCAGGGCCGGTACATGAGCGCGAAGCGCTACGTACTGCACACCTTCGCCGACTCCAAGAGCGAGACACTGCGCAGACGCGTCCAGCGCCACCTGGTCTCCGCGCCCTGCCCCGGCTGCGGCGGGCGGCGGCTGCGGCCGGAGGCGCTGGCCGTCACCTTCGCGGGCCACGACATCGCGGAGCTGTCCGGGCTGCCGCTGAGCGCCCTCGCGCGGCTGCTGCGGCCCACGGCGGAGGCCACGGACGACGGGGTGGCGCCGGCCCTGGCCCGCGACCTCGTCGCCCGTATCGACGTCCTCACCGAGCTGGGGCTGGGCTACCTCGGCATGGACCGGGCCGCCCCCACCCTGTCCTCCGGCGAACTCCAGCGGCTGCGGCTGGCCACCCAGCTCCGCTCCGGCCTGTTCGGCGTCGTCTACGTCTTGGACGAGCCCTCGGCAGGTCTCCACCCGGCGGACACCGAGGCCCTGCTCACCGTCCTCGGCCGCCTGAAGGAGGCGGGCAACACCCTGTTCGTCGTCGAGCACGACATGGACGTGGTGCGGCACGCGGACTGGATCGTGGACGTCGGCCCCAAGGCCGGCGAGCACGGCGGGCGGGTCCTGCACAGCGGGCCGGTCGCGGGCCTCGCGCAGGTCACCGAGTCCGCCACCCGGCGCTTCCTCTTCGACGACGCACCGCCCGCCGCGCGCCCGCACCGCGAGCCCGTCGGACAGCTCTCCCTGCACGGCGTCACCCTGCACAACCTGCGCGGCGTGGACGCCGCCTTCCCGCTCGGCGTCTTCACGGCCGTCACCGGCGTGTCCGGGTCCGGCAAGTCCACGCTGGTCACCCGGGTCCTCGCGGACGCCGTCACCGACCACCTCGGCGCGGGCCCCGAGGAGGACGAGGAGAACGCCCCCCGGGCACAGCTCACCGGCGCCAAGGGCCTGGAGGCGGTCGGCCGGCTCGTGCGCGTCGACCAGAAGCCCATCGGCCGCACCCCGCGCTCCAACCTCGCCACCTACACCGGCCTCTTCGACGCCGTACGCAAGGTCTTCGCCGCCACCGACGAGGCCCGCGCCCGCGGCTACACGGCGGGCCGCTTCTCCTTCAACGTGGCGAGCGGGCGCTGCGAGACCTGCCAGGGCGAGGGCTTCGTCGCCGTCGAGCTGCTCTTCCTGCCCGGTACGTACGCGCCCTGCACCGCCTGTCACGGCGCCCGCTACAACCCCGAGACCCTGGAGATCACCCACCGGGGCCGCACCGTCGCCGACGTGCTCGCCATGACGGTGGACACCGCGGC
The DNA here is from genome assembly GCF_055573595.1 of Streptomyces sp. NPDC030165. Taxonomy (NCBI): domain Bacteria; kingdom Bacillati; phylum Actinomycetota; class Actinomycetes; order Kitasatosporales; family Streptomycetaceae; genus Streptomyces; species Streptomyces sp. NPDC030165. Next base: position 205,917 of record NZ_JBVIBD010000003.1, read on the forward strand.
GGACTTCCTCGCCGACGTACCGGCCGCCGCCCGCGGCCTGCGCACCCTCCAGGAGGTCGGGCTCGGCTACCTGCGCCTGGGCCAGCCCGCCACCGAGCTGTCCGGCGGCGAGGCCCAGCGCATCAAACTGGCCACGGAACTCCAGCGCGCCCACCGCGGCCACACCCTCTATCTGCTGGACGAGCCCACCACCGGGCTGCACCCGGCCGACACCGAAGTACTGCTGCGGCAGCTGCACGGGCTGGTGGACGCGGGCAACACCGTCGTGGTCGTCGAGCACGACATGGGTGTGGTCGCGGGCGCCGACCACGTCATCGACCTGGGGCCGGGCGGCGGCGCGGCCGGCGGCCGCATCGTGGCCACCGGCACCCCGGCCGAGGTGGCGGCCTCGCCGGACAGCCGTACGGCGGCCTACCTGGCGCGGCGCGCCGGGGGCTGATCCGGGGGGCTGATCCGGGGGCCGGCCCGGTGGCCGATCCGGGCGCGGGGGCCGGGAGAGCGGGCCGGGGCGGGGTCCGGAGTGTGGTGACAGTCGGTTAATGTACCCAGGTCAACTCAGTGGTACAGCGACTTCAAGGGGGCACTCCCGTGGCAGACATCGAGGCGGCCAAGGCGGCGTTCAACCGGTTCGACGCGGACGGCGACGGCCTGATCACCGCGGACGAGTACAAGCGGGCGATGGCGGAGATGGGGGACCCCTACGTCACCGGGCCGGTCGCCGAGGCCGTCATCGCCGCCAAGGACGCGAACGCGGACGGCAAGCTCTCCTTCGAGGAGTTCTGGAAGTCGCTGCAGGGCTGACGCTCCCCGGGCGCCCGGCCCTCCGAGGGCGCCGCGCCCGCACGGGCCGCACACGCGGCCGGCCGACCGGCCGGCCGCGTTTTTGTTTTCCGCGCGCCTATTGCGCTCATAGATTTCCCCGATCAATCCCTTTTCCGGGTGACCGGCGCCACTTCCTTACGCGCCGCGCCGGTGAATGGTGACGCGGGCCACAAGGGTTTCCGTGCGGGGCCTGCCAATCGCGTTCCGAGGCCATTTCAAGCGGTTTTCGCCGGGTGGGCCGCCGGGCCCCGAACGTGACGCGCAGCACGGGACTTCGGTCCCTTACGGCCTTTCTTAGTAAACCACCACTGTGCGGCAGCGGCCCGCGCTCTTGGACTGAGCTGCGCCACCGCGCCCTTGCTACGTAAAAGGGCCGTAGCCGAGGCACTCCCGGCCGCTATTGCTTTCCAATTTCGCCGTCGCTAATCATTGCTGAGGCGCCGGGATGAAGCGTCGCGTAAATGCCCCAGGGGCGGACGCGGACAAGAACCCGGTTCTCGTGCCGCCAGTGGCTTCCTGCTCGTACCTCCCGCCAATGGCTGCCGCCCGCTCATTTCAGTGATTGGAAGAGGATTTCCCCGCATGACCGCTCACACCCTGCTCCGCTCCGTTCGCCTGACCAAGACCCACAAGCTCTCCGCCGCCGTGCTGGCCGCCGCCGGCGCCACCGCGGCCCTGACCGTCCCCGCCGCGACCGGTGACGCGCACGCCGCCGCCTCCGCCGCTCCGGCCGCGGTCAAGCCGGTCTCCGCGAACGGCCAGCCCGCGGGTGCGAACACCAAGGCCGCCGACGCGACCGAGGTCGCCGACGCCAAGGACGCGACGGACACCAAGACCCTCGCCGACTCGGTGAAGGTCACCGCCGTGGCCGCCCAGGGCCACACGGCCAAGGAGGCCGCCAGCCGTGCCGCCGACCGCAAGCCGGTCGAGGCCCCCAAGCCGAAGTACGCGAACAACCTGGACGGCTGGATCAAGGAATCCCTGGCCATCATGAAGCAGAAGGGCATTCCCGGCAGCTACGAGGGCCTGCACCGCAACATCATGCGGGAGTCCAGCGGTAACCCGAACGTCGTCAACGACTGGGACATCAACGCCAAGAACGGCATCCCGTCCAAGGGCCTGCTGCAGGTGATCCAGCCGACGTTCGAGCAGTACCACGTCGAGGGCACGGCCAACGACCTGCTGGACCCGGTCGCCAACATCACGGCCGCCGCGAACTACGCCGCCCATCGCTACGGCTCCATGGACAACGTCAACTCGGCGTACTGAGCCCGGTGAGCAGGCAGCCGCGGCACCCGGACCGCACCGCCCGGGACCACCCTCCCGGGCCGGGCAGGCCACCGCCGCACGCTGACACGAGAGCGCCCCAGGACCAGCACGGTCCCGGGGCGCTCCGTCGTGTCCGGGGCGCGGTCACAGCCGCTCGTCGCCGTCCTCCGGCTCTTCGATCTCCCGCTCCGCCTTCGCCAGCTCGGAGCGCCGGTAGGAGTACGCGAAGTAGATGACCAGGCCGACCAGGAGCCACACCGCGAAGCGCACCCAGGTCTGCCACTCCAGGAAGGTGATCAGCCAGAGCGAGAAGACCACCCCGACCGCGGGCACCACCGGCATCCCGGGGGTGCGGAACGTGCGCGGCAGGTCGGGCCGCTTGTACCGCAGCACGATCACCGAGACGCACACCACCACGAACGCCAGCAGGATGCCGATGTTGGTCAGCTCGGCGGCCTCCCCGATGGGCAGGAAGCCCGCGACGGCGGCCGAGGCGACGCCGACGATCCAGGTCACCCGGGTCGGCACGTGCCGCCGCGGATGGGTCTTGGCGAACCACTTCGGCAGCAGTCCGTCCCTGCTCATGCTGAACCAGACCCGGGTCACGCCCAGCATGAATGTGAACATGACCGTGAGGATGCCGATGATCGCGCCCACCGCGATCACATCGGCCAGGCCGCTCAGCCCCACCGACTTGAACGCCGTCGAGAAGCCGCTCTCCGGGTCGATGTCCGTGTAGTTCTGCATGCCGGTGAGCACCAGGCAGGCCAGGACGTACAGCACCATCGAGATCAGCAGCGAGTAAAGGATCGCCTTCGGCATGTGCCGCTGGGCGTCCTTGGACTCCTCCGCCGCGGTGCTCATCGCGTCGTAACCGAAGACCGCGAAGAAGACCGTGGCCGCGCCCGTGAAGGCGCCGCTGACGCCGAACGGGAAGAACGGCGTGTAGTTGCCGGTCCTGACGTGGAAGAAGCCCACACCGATGACCAGCAGCACGACCAGGACCTTCAGGCCCACCACGATCGTCTCGAAGCGCGCCGCGTTCTTGATGCCCAGGGTCAGCAGATACGCGATCAGCAGGCACAGCGCCGCCGCGAACAGGTCCACCCGGTGCCCCTCGCCGGTCCCCGGCGCCCCCAGCATCCAGGCGGGCAGCTCCACCCCCGTCTCGCCGAGCAGGAAGCTGAAGTAGCCCGAGATGCCGATCGCGACGACCGCCACGATCGCCGTGTACTCCAGCAGCAGGTCCCAGCCGATGAACCAGCCCGCCAGCTCGCCGAGCACCGCGTAGCCGTACGTGTACGCCGAGCCCGCCTTCGGGATGAGCCCGGCGAACTCGGCGTAGGAGAACGCGGCCGCCGCGCTGGCCACGCCCGCGACCAGGAACGACAACAGGACCGCCGGTCCCGCCTTGCCGTTCGCGACGGTCCCGGCGAGCGTGAAGATGCCCGCCCCGATGATGCCGCCGACGCCGATGGCCGTCAGCTGCCACAGCCCCAGCACCCGGTTGAGCTGTTCGCCCGAGCCGCCTTCCGCCTCCCGGATGAGTTCGATCGGTTTACGCCGCCATACTCCCTGCCCCGCGCGCATCACCGCACCACTTCCTCTCGTCGTCGGCCGACGGCCGATCATCATGGCCCTTCGGAGGCGGCAGGGGAAGGAGATCCTTAGGTGCGGCGGAGTGGAACCGGGAAATCCGGGCACCCAGGGCGTGAGCACGGACAGTCGGCTCGTACACCGGCAGGCTGAAGGAGCGGTCATGACGAATCACACGTACCGGGTGACGGAGATCGTGGGCACGTCCCCGGAGGGCGTGGACGCCGCGATCCGCAACGCCGTCCAGCGGGCGGCCCAGACGTTGCGGGGCCTTGATTGGTTCGAGGTCAAGGAAGTACGTGGGCACATCGTCGACGGGGCGATCGAGCACTACCAGGTCGGGCTGAAGGTCGGCTTCCGGCTGGAGGACGCCGAGCAGGGCTGAGCCGGACCGCGGCGTCCGCCCGGGCCTGAGGCCGGGCGGATGCCGTGTCCTGACCGGTTCACGAGTACCGGGTGACCAGTCCCCGGCGGCGGAAGGAAGCCAGCATCCGGCCCAGGAAGAACAGGGCCAGGACCAGCAGCGCGGCGGTGCCCAGCGTGGCCACGGCCAGCTCGTGCCACGGCGTGGGCCCGTCCCCGGCCAGCGCGCGCCCGGCGGCGAAGACATGGGTGGTCGGCAGGGCCTCGGCGACCGGGCGGAGCGGCGCAGGGAGGGTCGAGACCGGGTAGAACACCCCGGAAAGGGGCATCACCACCGACAGTCCGCCCCAGACCAGCGCCTCGGCGCCGCTGCCGTACCGCAGCACCAGACCCACCACCGCGAGGGCCACTGCCCACCCGCAGAGCAGCAGCAGCGCCGCCACGGGGACCAGCCCCAGGCCGAGCGTCGTCACGTCGAAGGCGTACGCGGCGAAGGCCAGCGACGCCACCGCGAAGGTGCTCAGCGCCGTACGGACCAGGGCGAACAGCCCCACCCCGGCCAGATACTCCCAGCCGCGCAGCGGCGTGGTGAGCAGACCGATCACATTGCGTGACCAGGTTTCCTCCAGGAAGCCGGTGGCCAGCGAGATCTGCGTCTGGTGGACCAGGTGCCACAGCACGGTGCCGCTGAGCAGGAACACCGCAAGCGCGGGCCCGGTTCCCAGCTCCGTGGCGCCTCCGCCCGCTTCCGTACCGCCGCCGGCCGCCTTCGCGGCGAACAGACCGATCGAGCCGTACAGCAGCGTGTCGACGACCGGCCAGACCAGCACGTCGAAGATCCGGTGCGGGCTGCGGCGCAGCACCAGCCAGTGGCGGCGGGCGACGGCCCGGACGCGGTGGGCGCTGGCCGCGGCCGGAGTGCGCAGTTCCGGAGACTCGGTGGCACTCATACGGCACCGGCCCCTTCCCGGTCCTGCCCGGCGCGCTCGCGGTCCCGTTCCTCCGCCAGGTGGAGGAAGACCCCTTCCAGGTCCTGCTGCGCGAACTGCCGCGCCACTTCCTGCGGCGTACCGTCCGCGGTCACCCGCCCGGCCGCCAGGAAGACCACCCGCTCGCACAGCCGCTCCACCTCGACCATGTCGTGGCTGGTCACCAGCAGCGCGGTGCCGTGCCGGGCGCACAGGTCCAGCAGCCCGGTGCGGACGCGCAGAGCGATGTCCGGGTCCAGCGCGGCGGTGGGCTCGTCCAGGACCAGCAGCCGGGGCGTGTGCAGGGACGCCTTGGCGATGCCGACCAGGGTCCGCTGGCCGCTGGACAGCTCGGTGCCGATCGCGGCGGCCAGGTGCCCGATGCCGAAGTGCTCCAGGGCGTCCTCCACCGCAGCGCGCGGGGCGCGCAGCCCGTACAAATCCGCGTACAGCCGCAGGTACTCGCGCACCCGCAGCCGGTCGGGGAGCGGCAGGTAACCGGCCGCGAAGCCGATGCCGCGCATGGCGGCCGCGCGTCCGGCGGGCAGCCGGTGGCCGAGGACGTGCACACTCCCGGCGTCCGGCGCGACCGCGCCCAGGCACATCAGCAGGGTGGTGGTCTTGCCCGCGCCGTTGGGCCCGAGCAGCCCGACCCGCTCGCCCTCCCGCACGGACAGCCGTACGCCGTCCACGACCCGGCCGCGGCGGTACTCCTTGACCAGGTCGCGCGCGTCCAGGACAGGCGGCGGCGCGGCGCCGCGCGCGGTCATGCCTCCACCCCGGCCGGCTGCGGGCGGCGTACCGGCGACCAGACGCGTTCGGCGCGCAGCGGCCCGCCCCGGGCCAGCAGGCTGCCGTGGTCGGCGGCGAGCGGGGCGAGCTGCGAGCCGTAGCAGAGCACCGCCTCCCGCTTGCGGGCCCACTGCGCGTCGGTGAGGACGAGGTCGTGCGCGAGGTCGAGGCGGTAGCGGGTCGCCAGGGCCTGATACGAGAGGCCGAAGGTCCGGTCGCTGCCGAGGGCGCGGTCGGTGTCCGGGGTGCCCCACTCGGGCAGGTGGCCGGTGTAGGGCAGGTCGGCGTACAGGAGAGGCGGCGGCGCGCCCAGTCCGTCGAGGACGTGCAGGGCGCGGTCGCGTACCCGCTCGTGGTCGGGCTGATTGGTGCCGATGGGCAGGAGGACGAGCGGGAACGGTGTTGGCAGGGCGCTCAAGTACGCGTCGATGCCCGTCAGTTCACCGCCTTCGCCGTACGGGCCGTCGGGGTGGTCCAGTACGGTCCGGCCCACGCCGAGCAGGGCGGCGGCCCGCGCGTCCTCGGCGAGCCGGGCGCGGTGCGCCTCGGTGGCGGTGGAGAAGCCGCAGGTGCTGTCCCACCAGGAGACGGCGTGGTGTGCGGCGGGGGCGCCGCCGAACACGGTCACCACGGTCACCGGGGCCGGGAGCCGGGGGATCAGACCCGCCAGGGAAAGGGCGGCGTCGTCGAAGTGCGGGGAGAGGATGACGGTGCGCGGCGGGGGAGGCGTCATGCGGATTCCTTAGTGCCGGGGCGGTGCGGTGGGGCCGGGGAGGGGGTGAGTACGGGAATCAGGGCGGCGTCCCAGGCGGCGTCGTCGCCCTCCCAGCGGCCGGGGACGGCGGCGACGGTGCCCCAGGTGATGCCGGGGCCGAGCGCGTCGGCGTCGGGCGGCGCGGTGCGGCGCAGCCAGTGCAGGCCGAAGCGGTGGCCCGGGTGCTGCGCCGCGATCACCGCGCGCAGCCGGCGCAGGTCGGCGGCGGTCAGCTCGTCCCAGGCGTCGTGGTGCACGTACAGCACCCGCTCGGCGGAGCCGGCGAGGGCCCGCCAGCGCCCGGCCAGGGCTGCGAACTTGGCACGTACGCGCGGGAGTTGCGTGTCGATGTCCTGCTGGGTGAGGGGTGTCCCGGCGCCGGCCGCTGGATGGAACTCGTGGTAGAAGCGGATGTCTGAGCCGCGGTCCAGGGCACACCGGCCCTCGTCGAACGGCTCGACCAGGCCGGGGCGCAGCACGTTGCGGAAGTCCTCCGCGACGGCCTCGACGACCGACTCGAAGTCGAGGTCCAGCCAGTCGAAGAAGTGGGCGCGGGTGACGCCGGTGACGCGCCGGATCTGGTACGTGGACTCACAGTGGTACCCGAGGCCCACGCAGTGGTCGTACACGCTGCTCGCTCCTTGTCCGTACCGGGCCGCCGCCCCTGTGCGCATCGCCCGGTGCGGGGCCGCTGCCCGGGTGCGCGCCTGGCGGGGGCTCATGGCCGCAGCGGGCCGCGCCAGGCGCGCCCGGTCAGGTACTCCGCCGCCGCGGTGGCGTTGGCCAGCCCGGCGCCGCGGGTGAACAGCGTCGCGGGGGCGCCGGCGGGCAGCGGCCGGGCCGGGGCAAGGCCCATCTCCACGGTGATCAGGTCCGGGCGCCGGGCCCGCAGCGCCTGGAGGACCGCGCGCTGCCAGGAGTCGCGCTCCGCGTCCCGTACGACGACCGCGAGCGGGCCGCCGTCGGCCGCCGGCGGGACGACCGCGGCCGGGTCGGTGCCCGGTGTCACATCGGCGGCGGAGGCCAGGGCCCCGAGGTCCCGCAGCGGGGCCGCCAGCCCCCACGGCGCGTCGCCCACCGCCATGTTGCCCGCGGTGGCCAGCCGTACGGTGTGCACGCCGCGGACGTCGGCGGCCCGGGGCACGCCGTGCGCGAGCAGGGCCCGGCGGGCGGCGGCCAGGCCGACGGGCGCACGGTGCCGGTCGGACGCGGGCGGGCCGGTGTCCGGCGTGCCGGCGCGTCTGGCCGGGTCGGCCCAGGCGCGCAGCGACGCGACCCGGCAGGCCGCCTCCGCCACCCGTTCGAGGGTCAGCGTGCCCCGGTCCAGCGCCTCCTGCACGGCGTCGTGGATCTCGGGCAGCAGCTTCTGGCCGTCGGTCGCGCCGAGCACCACGAGGTCCGCGCCGGCGGCCAGCGCGGCGACCGCCGCACCGCCGTACCCCCAGCGCCGTACGACCGGTGCCATCTCCAGCGCGTCGGTCATCACCACGCCCCGGTGGCCGAGCTGTTCGCGCAGCAGGCCGGTGACGATCCGGCGGCTCAGCGTCGCGGGCAGCCCGTCCAGCCGGGAGAGCCGGATGTGACCGGTCATCACGGCCTTGACGCCGGCCGCGATCCCGGCGCGGAACGGCGGCAGGTCCACCGCGTCGAGGGACGCCGCGTCACGGTCGATGTCCGGCAGTTCGGAGTGCGAGTCGGTACGGGTGTCACCGTGCCCGGGGAAGTGCTTGACGGTGGCGGCGACGCCGAGTTCCTGCACGCCTCGTACGTACGCCGCGGTGTGCCGGGCCACGAGGTCCGGGCGGTCGCCGAAGGAGCGGACGCCGATGATGGGGTTGTCGGGGCGGGAGTTGACGTCCGCGCACGGGGCCAGGCAGAGGTTGACGCCCTCGGCCCGCAGGTCGCGGGCGATCGCCGCGCCCACCTCCCGGGTGAGCCCGGTGTCGTCGACCGCGCCGAGGGCGTGGCTGCCCGGGTAGACGCTGCCGCGCCGGTAGTCGAGCCGGGTGACGTCACCGCCCTCCTCGTCCAGGGCGATCAGCAGGTCGGGGCGGACGGCGCGGAGCGGGGCGGTGATCTCCTCGCGCAACGAGCCGGAACCGGCGGGGAAGTTGGTCCCGAACAGGCCGACGCCCGCCAGGCCCTCGTCGGCCGCGCGCAGGATCCAGTCGGCGGGCGAGCGGCCCGCGTAGGCGGGGAGCAGGCAGGCGTTGACCAGGGAGATGTCGGCGCGCATGGGGGCCTTCCGGTACGGGGCGAGGGGGCGGCGGCAGCCCGGCGGACGGCCGGGCCGCGGCCGGTGGCGGCGCGGCGGGACCGGGACGGCGGGTGGCGAAGGCACGCCGGGAAAGGTGTGCCGGGTCAGGTGTGCTGGGTCGGGGGTGTGCCGGGTCGGGTCTGCCGGGTCAGCCGTCGGTGCGGCGCAGGACGAGCCCGACGCTGCCGCGCTTGCTCAGGTACGCGCGGCCGCCGCAGACCGGCTCCACCCGGGGTGCGACGAGCCGGGTCTCCTCCACCGTCCGCCACACCGCGGACGCGGCGAGCCACGGCCGCAGCCGCGTCTCCAGCGCCTCGGGTTCCAGGGCGAGGAAGAGCAGGCCGGTGGACAGGTCGTCGAGCAGGGCGAGGTCCTGGCCGTAGTACAGCATCTCGACCAGCAGGTACGCGGCGCCCTCCGGTCCGCCCTTGGCCAGTTCGGCGAGGTCTTCGTCGCCGGCCCGTACGGCGTCGGTGTCCCGGATCGCGGTGGCGAGCCGGGCCCGGAAGTGCGGGTTGGGCTCGGTGGCGTACACGGAGAAACCGTCCGCCGCAAGCCGGGACGTCAACGCGCCTTCACACGCGCCGACTTCGACCAGCGGTTGCCCGCCGGGCGGGCAGTGCCGCCGCACCCAGGCGGCGGTCGCGTCCAGGCGCCGGGCCTCGTACGGGGAGGTGGCGAACTCCCACGGGTCGGCGACCGCGGCGGCCTCGTCGCCCAGGCTGGCGAGCAGGGCGAAGAGCCGTTCGCGTTCGGTGGGGTCGGCGCCGAAGAACCGCTCGGCGGCCGGGATGCGGGGCGTCTGCACCACGAACTCGCCCGACGGTGTGTCGAGCAGTCCGGGGGCCGCGCGGTTGACGAAGTCCAGTTTGGCCGCGATCTGTTCGCGGCCGAGCGGGCGGTCGAGGTCGCTGACGAACTGGAGGTAGGGGGAGTATCCGACGGCGTGCCGCACGGTCAGCACCCGCGCGGCGCTCTCCCCGGCGGCGTCCGCCAGGCGCGCGCAGGCGATGGCGGTGTCCCGGCCGACGCGGCCCCGGCTGCGCCGGTTGTCGGCGGGGGAGTGGGTCCACACACGGGCGGAGTGGCCGCCTGCGGCCCGGCGTAGCAGGTCGGCGAGGGCGGCGGGGCCGGGGGAGACGGCGTCCTCCTCGGCCGGCCGTACGTGCGGCGCGAGCAGGGCGAGCCGTGCGGAGGGCGGTGTACCGGCGGGCAGGGGAAGGATGTCGCCGCGGTCGGCGAGGACCACGGCGGCCGGGCCGGCGCCGGGGCCGGGGTCGGTGAGGACGGAGAGGAAGTCGAGGACGGCGTCCTCGACCCGGAGTACGACCACGATTTCGATCATGGACCGGTCCCAGGGGCAGAGCTGGCGGGGGTGGCGGAGCGGGGTGCCGGCACCGGGTGGTCCGCGCCGGGGCGCGCCGGACCGGACCGGCAGGGCGGTGCTGTGAGCAGGGCGGTACGCGAACCGTACGGCCGGAGCGCCGTACGGGAAGGACCCTAACCGCCCCCACCTCCGTGGTCCAGACCAATCTGGTTGACCCCTGCATTCCGGCCGCCGCGGTGGCCGGAAACCGCCGGTGGGTGCACTCCGCGTCCCCGGCCGGTCACGGCACCACCGTCACCGGCCAGCGCCCCGCCTTGACCAGCCGTACCGCCACCGACCCCATGATCCGGTGCCCCGCCGACTCCGACGCCCCCACCACCACGGCGTCGGCCGTCAGCTCGTCGGCCATCTGCACCATGCCGGAGTACGGGTCGCCGCGCAGCGTGTGGAACTCCCAGCGCAGGTCGTAGGTCCCCTGCACCCGCTCCGTCGCCGCACGGATCTCCGCCATCAGCTCCTCGGCCACCTCGTTCGTCGCGTCCACGACCGGCGCCCCCATGGCGGCCCCGGCCGGCAGCACCGGCTGGACGTACACCAGGGCCAGCTTGGACCCCTGCCGGCGGGCCAGCCCCGCCGCGTAGGCGGCGGCGCGCCACGACGAGTCCGACCCGTCGACGCCGACGACGATGACCTTCGGGCCGTCCGTACCGCGCTCGAAGGGCGCGGGCGTGTTCTCCTCCACGTGAGGAGGTTATCGGGCGCCCTTCCGGAGCTTTCCGCAGGGCTGCGCGGGGCCCGCGCCGGGCCCCGCGCCCCGCCGAAGACGCGGCGCGGCCGCGTCCCTCACGACTCCGCGCCGCCGCCGCGCCCCGGGAGCACCGGCCGCCACGGCGCGAAGGCACTCGCGTCGCGCGGCAGCATCGCCGCCAGCTCCGGGCAGTGCCGCAGGATGACCGAGTTCATCCCGCCGCGGGCGACCCAGTCGATGCCGAGCGGCGTGTACAGCTCCGGCCGGAAATCGACGGTCAGGAACCGGTCCGACTGGATGCGGCGGGTCGCCATCAGGATGAAGATCCGGAAGGCGGTGTCGCTGAAGCCGAAGCCCTCCGGCGGGTTCTCGGCGAACAGCCCCACCATCGTGTCGACCTCGTCGACGTTGCGGTAGACCTCCTTGAGCTGCGCGACCGTCTGCGGGTCGGAGCTGATGTCCTCGAAGCGGCGCACCCGCGGCTTGCGCAGCCCGGCGCGGAAGTCGTTGTAGCGCGGCACCCCGCGCCGCCGGGTCCGTACGAGGTCGACCACGGACAGGTCGATGATCTCCCCGTCCCGCTCGAAGCGGGTCAGCGCCTGCGGGTAGTTGTGCAGGGTGATCGCGCCCGGGTGGGCGATGCCGAGGGAGTACAGCGTGTCGGTCAGGCCGGTCTTGCGGGCCATCCCTTCGGCCGCCGTGCCCTGGATGTCGTCGAACGTGACGGTCTCCACGCGCTGCCCGAAGCGGTGCTCGCGCAGCTCGTAGTCGTCCGGGATCAGCGGATGCATCCGGTAGACGGTGACGAAGTCCTCGGTCAGGGAGTACGGCACCTTGTGGTGGTCGGGCAGGGTCTCCGGGATGCCGCGCAGCGCGTGCGAGTCGACCAGCCACAGTCCCAGCTTGCTCAGCCACCTGTCCGGCGGGCCCTGCCAGTTCGTCTTCAGACCGACGTCGATGGCCTCGGTGGCCAGGATCGCCGGCGTCCACTCCACCGTGTGGATCTTCGCGATCAGCGCGGAGACGATCAGCCGGGCGGTGTGGTAGATCCGGTCCTGGCTCATGGCGGGGTACTCGGCGTGCAGCGCGTCGCACAGCGCGTTGTGCTCCCGGGCGAAGAGCGTGTGCATCACGCTCAGGCCCAGCCACCAGTTCTCGCTGAAGCCGGTGAGCGGGATGCCGCCGGCGCCGACCGGCAGATGGCCGTCCTCCAGGCGCAGCTTGGCGCCGTCCGGCTCGCGCAGCGACCGCGCGGTGGCCTCGTCGCCGCCGTACACCTCCGAGCCGTCCCACCACGGCGAGGTGGTGTTGGTGAACAGCAGCGGCGGCTCACCGGGCCGCTCCACGCCGATGTTCTCGGCGAACCGCATCACGTCCTCGGGCGGGCCGCCGGGGGTGTTGGTCCAGGCGCTGCCGGGCGGCATCGGGATCTCCACCGCCCGCTCGCCGGGCTTGTACCGCCGGTGGTTGACCCAGTCGTGCACCTGGAACTGGATCCACGCCGCGGCCAGGATGTTCAGCGAGGACGCGGGCTGGAACGCCGTACGGTGCAGCAACTGGCGGGCCGTGGTGACCGGGTTCGGGACGGTGTCCAGGTCCGGCCGGTACACCGGCTTGAGGTTGCGGCCGAACGCCGAGCCGATCGCGCCCATCCGGGGCTCCGACAGGTCGGTGGACGAACCGTCGTAGGTACGGGCCGTCCGTGCGCCCTCGTCCACCGTCTCCGGCACCGGCACGGCCTGCGGCGGCGCCTCCGGGACCTCGGCGTCGATGAGGTTGAAGCGGCGCAGCGCCTGCCGCAGTGCCACCAGGTTGAGCAGGCTCAGATCCAGCGGCAGCTTGTGCCACGGCACGTACCGGTTGAGGACCCGGAAGGCCGCGCGCACGGGCACCCCGATCACGGTGTTGCGCAGCGGCTCCTCCGTACGGAACCGGGTGCCGAGCCGGTGCCCGGCGCTCGCCCGGTACGCGGCCTTGCGCGCCCGGTTCAGATTGCCCAGCGGGCGGAACGCGTCCGTGGTGTGCCACGGGTTGAACGCCAGCGCCTCCACCCGGCGGCCCGCGGAGCGGGCCTCGGCGGTGGTGACGTCCTGCCGCGGGATGGTCAGCCGCCCGACCGGGACGACCGGCGCGTCCGCCTCCCGCCACTGCGCCGCCCCGTCCTCGACGGGCGTGCGCTCCTCGCTCACGTACCGCTGCACACACAGCTCGAACTCGACGTCGGCCAGCGCCAGCCGCCCCGCCAGCTCATGGCGCAGGTGGTCGGGGTCGTGCCGGTCCGGCCGCGGCGCGGGGGCACTGCCGGGGGCGGGCCGCAGCTGGTAGCGGACGGGTCCCGCGTCGCCCCACATGACCGCGCCCCGGCTCCAGTACGTCTCCCGCGCCAGCGAACCGACCACGTGCCGGGTGGCGGCCCGCACGTTGCGCCGCATCCGCGCCGCCGTGCCCCAGCCCACCGCCAGGGGCAGCTTCACCAGCAGCCCGAACGCCTTTTGCAGGGTGCTGTCCGCTCCGGCCATCGCCTTGGCGAACGCCACGAACTCCCGTGCGTCGCGGGCATGCGAGACCGGGAAGTTGGTGGCGAGCAGATCATGGGTCTCTTCCGCCGAAACCTCCACCCGTACGGCGATCCCCCGTAGATCGGGCGAGATGTCCGGCTGTGCCGTCCCGCTCGCGTTCGACAGCCGCACCACCGCCGGGTACTGCGCGCCCGGCTGCACGAACCCGGACGCCAGTGCGGCGGGCAGGTCTTCGTCGAACCGCAGCCGGGCGTTCTCCACCCCCAGCACCGCCTTGGCGTGGAAGGCCCGCTCGACCCCGTGCGCCCCGCCGCTCCCGCGGTTCACGAGCTGCACCCGCATCAGCTGCCGCGCCAGCTCCTCGAAGACCACCCGTTCCGCTTCCGGGCTGCCGCCCTCGTACCTCTCGTACTGCGTGTGACTCACGGTGTCGGCCATGGCAGGACACCCTCCGTACGGAAGAAGGGCGCCCGACGCTACTCGCCTCCCCGGCGGCCGGACAGGGTTCGTTTCGGGCGGATTCGTGGATCTTTGCGGCCGGGCGCTGCCGTCGGTGGCCCAGGGGGTCAGCCCTCCGGGGACTCCGGTTCCGGCGCCTTCGCGGGCGCCGGCGGCCACACCCCCGGCGCCAGCACGCCCAGCACGTACGCCTTGGCCACCAGGGCGGTACGGCCCTGGACGCGCCAGCGCCGGGAGAGGCGGGTGAGGTGGTAGTTGACGCCGTCGACGGTGAGGCCGAGGTGGCTGCCGATGGCCGCGGTGGTGGCACCGGAGGCGGCCAGCGCGAGGATGCGGGTCTCGACGAGACTGGCCGCCCCACGTGCCGGGCCCGGGGCGGGCGGCGCGTCCTCGTGGGCGCGGAGCAGCGCCAGCAGGGCGGGCGGGTTCTCCGACGGGTCGCCGACCGGATCGACCGTCAACTCGCCCTCCCGCTCGGTGCCGTCCTCGCCTGCCCGCCAGCGCACCCCGACCGGGTACCGGGACCTGCGGCCCAGGCGCAGTGCGTCGACCAGACGGTCTATCTGCGCCTGGGAACGGGGCCGGAAGAGGTCCAGCAGATTGCGGCCGCGCAGCTGACCCGGCGCCGCGCCCCACTCGGCGGCCATCGCGGGATTGGCGATCAGCACCTCGCCGTGTGCCGTGCACACCGCGATCGGCACCGGGATGCGGTACAGCAGGATCAGGAAGTAGTTGCGCCACGGGCCCGCCGGGCCGCCCGCCGTCGCGTCGTCCATTGCTCCTTCTCCGGTCCGGCCGCAAGAGCGGACAGCGAAAAACCACTGCACAATCATGCAGTTACCCGGCGTCGCACGGTACACCGGGCCGGTCACGCTGGAGTCATGACCGAGACGATCCCGTTCGAAGCAGTCGACGGCGCGGCGCGCCCGACCGAGGAGGTGCCGGTCGTCGATCTGTCGGCCACCGGGCTCACCACCACCCCCCTCCAGCAGGCCATGGACCTGGCCCGCGAGCACGGCCCGGTGTACCGGCGGCGGCTGCACGGCCACGAAGCGATGTTCGTCTCCTCGCTGGAGCTGGTCACCGAACTGGCCGACGAGGAGCGCTTCGCCAAGGGCATCGCGGTCGCCCTGGAGAACGTCCGCGAGTTCGCCGGGGACGGCCTGTTCACCGCGTACAACGACGAACCGAACTGGGCCAAGGCGCACGACATCCTCATGCCGGCCTTCGCGCTCGGCTCGATGCGCACCTACCACCCGGCCATGCTGAAGGTGGCCCGCCGGGTGACCGGCGCCTGGGACCGGCGCGCGGCCGACGGCACGCCCGTGGACGTCGCCGACGACATGACCCGGATGACACTGGACACCATCGGCCTGGCCGGCTTCGGCTTCGACTTCGAGTCGTTCTCCCGCGACACCCCGCACCCCTTCGTCGAGGCGATGGTCCGCTGCCTGGAGTGGAGCATGACCCGCCTCGGCCGGAAGCCGGGCGGCGACTACACCGAGCAGGACGCCGCCTTCCGGGCCGACGCCGACTACCTCGCCTCCGTCGTCGACGAGGTCATCGCCACCCGTACGGGCGAGGGCGGCGACGCGGACGGGACCTCCGACGACCTGCTCGCACTGATGCTCGGCGCCACCCACCCCGCCGACGGCACCACGCTCGACCTGGCCAACATCCGCAACCAGGTCATCACCTTCCTCATCGCCGGCCACGAGACGACCTCCGGCGCGCTCTCCTTCGCCCTCCACCACCTGCTCAAGGACCCGGCCGCGCTGCGCCTGGCCCAGCGCGAGGCGGACGAGCTGTGGGGCGACGAGACCGACCCCGACCCGTCCTTCGAGGACATCGGGCGGCTGCCCTTCACCCGGCAGGTCCTCAACGAGGCGCTGCGGCTGTGGCCCACCGCCGCCGCCTTCAGCCGCCAGGCCCGTACGGACACCCTGCTCGGCGGCCGCTACCCGGTGAAGGCCGGCCAGCTGATCACCGTCCTCACGCCGATGCTGCACCGCGACCCGGTCTGGGGCGACAATCCGGAGCTGTTCGACCCCACGCGGTTCGCGCCGGAGGCCGAGGCGGCCCGCTCCCCGCACGCGTACAAGCCCTTCGGTACGGGCGAACGCGCCTGCATCGGACGGCAGTTCGCGCTGCACGAGGCGACCATGCTGCTCGCCATGCTGGTGCACCGCTACCGCCTCATCGACCACACCGGTTACCAGCTGAAGATCAAGGAAACCCTGACCCTCAAGCCGGACGGCTTCACCCTCACCCTCGGCCGGCGCACCCCCGCCGACCGGGCGGCCCTGCGCGCCGCACTGGCCATCCTGCCCGGCGGGACGCCGGAGCCGGACGACACCCGTCCCGGCACGGACGACGGGCTGCCCACCCGGGCCCGGCAGGACACCGCCCTGCTCCTCCTCCACGGCACCAACTACGGCACCTGCCGCGACTTCGCCGAACGCATCGCCGACGAGGCCACCGGACTCGGCTTCACCACCGAGGTGGCCCCGCTGGACGCCGAGGCCGGCGCACTGCCCACCGACCGCCCGGTCGTCATCGTCACCGCTTCCTACAACGGTCAGCCGACCGACGACGCTGCGCGCTTCTTCTCTTGGCTCGACAGCGACGAGGCACGGGCCGAAGGAGTCCCCTACGCCGTCCTCGGCGTCGGCGACCGCAACTGGGCCGCCACGTACCAGCGCGTACCGACCGTGCTCGACGAGCGGCTGGCCGCCCTGGGCGCCGAGCGGCTGCTGCCGCGCGGCGAGGCCGACGCGTCCGGCGACCTGAACGGCGCCGTCAAGGCGTTCACGGCCGCGCTGCGCACCGAACTGCTGGTGCGCTACGGCGATCCCGCGACCATCGGCGCGAGCGCCGCGGCCGAGGCCACGGACGCGTCCTACACCGTCCGCGAGGTCACCGGAGGTCCCCTGGACGCACTCGCCGGCCGCCACGGTCTCCGGCCGATGACCGTCACCGAGGTCCGTGACCTCACCGCCCCCGGCCACCCCCGGGTCAAGCGCTTCCTGCGCCTCGCCCTGCCCGACGGCGTCACCTACCGCACCGCCGACCACCTCGCCGTACTCCCCGCCAACGGCCCGGCGGCGGTCGAGCGCGCGGCACGCGTACTGGGCGTGGACCTGGACACCGTCCTCGACATCCGCGCCGGCGCGGGCCGCGCCGGACGCGACGCCCTTCCCGTCGACCGTCCGCTGACCGTACGGCAACTGCTCACGCACCACGTGGAGCTGGGCGCACGGCCGGCCCCGGAACAGCTCAGGACCCTCGCCGCCCACAACCCCTGTCCGCCCGAGCGCACCGCCCTCCAGGCGGTCACCGGCGACGACCCGCGCACCACCCTGGACCTCATCGAGGAACACCCCGCCCTGTGCGGCGCGCTGCCCTGGCCGGTCGTCCTCGACCTGCTGCCCGCGCTGCGCATCCGCCACTACTCCCTGTCGTCCTCACCTGCCGCCGACCCGCGTCACGCCGACCTGATGGTGTCCCTGCTGCCCGGCGGCACCGGCTCCGAGCACCTGCACACGCTCCGGCCCGGCGACACCGTCCTGGCCCGCGTCCAGCCCTGCCGGGACGCGTTCCGCCTCGACCCCGCCGACCCGACGCCGGTCATCCTGGTCGCGGCCGGCACCGGCCTGGCCCCCTTCCGCGGCGCCGTGGCCGATCGCGTGGCCGCCACCCGCGAGGGCCGGCTGGCGCCCGCCCTGCTCTATTTCGGCTGCGACGCCCCCGAAGCCGACTACCTGCACGCCGACGAGCTACGAGCCGCCGAGACCGCCGGCGCGGTCTCCCTGCGCCCTGCCTTCAGCGCCCGCCCCGAGAACGGCTGCCGCTACGTCCAGCACCGCATCGCCGCCGAGGCCGACGAGGTGGGAGCCCTGCTGGACGCCGGAGCCCGGGTGTACGTCTGCGGCGACGGCAGTCGGATGGCACCGGGCGTCCGGGCCGCCTTCCGCGAGCTGTACGCGGCCCGCACAGGTGCCACGGAGGAGCAGGCCGAGGCATGGCTGCGCGACCTGACGGCCGCCGGGCGCTTTGTGGAAGACGTGTACGCGGCGGGGTGACACCCGGCGCCACGGCCTCCCGGCGGGAGCCGGGCCCCCGCCTCCGCGCACAGGTCTGGCTCCCCGCCGGGCACCGGCGGCATCGTGGACGGTGGCGGCGCGGCTCCGCGCGCCGCCGTCCGGCGATTCACCTGGGGGAACGCCATGACCAAGGCCCTGATCATCGGTGGTGGCATCGCGGGCGCGGTGACCGCGATGGCCCTGCGGCAGGCGGACATCGACGCGGAGGTCTTCGAGGCGTACGAGGAAGGCGCCGACGACGTCGGCGCCTTCCTCGTCGTCTTCGCCAACGGCCTGGAGGCGCTGCGCGTCATCGGCGCCCACGGTCCGGTCCTGGCCGCCTCCTTCCCCGCCGAGCGGGTGGAGTTCCTCAGCGGCACGGGGAAACGGCTCGGCGAGCGCCCGCTCGCGGGCTCCGCCGGCGATACGGGCATGGGGCCCCGTACGCTCACCCGCGCCACCCTCTACCGCGTGCTGCACGACGAGGCGCGCCGCCGCGGGATCGCCGTCCGGCACGGCAAGCGGCTGGTCGCCGCCGAGACCGTCGGCGACCGGCGGGTGGTGGCGTCCTTCGCGGACGGCAGCCGTGCCGAGGGGGACCTGCTCATCGGCGCGGACGGCATCCACTCGGTCGTCCGCAAGATGATCGACCCGGCGGCGCCCCGCCCCCGCTACACCGGCCAGAACACCGTCTGCGGCTACACCCGCGACGTCGAGCCGCCGTCCGCGCCCGACACCTACACCATGATCTACGGCAGGCGGGCCTTCTTCGGCTGTACGGCGGCGGACGGCGAGGTGTGGTGGTTCTCCAACGTGCCGGGCCCCGAGCGGTCCCGGCAGGACCTGGCCGCCGTCACCGCCGACCAGTGGCGCCGGCGCGTCACCGCGCTCCTCAGCGGCGACCGCACCCCGGCCGCCGACATCGTCCGGGCCACCGGCGACCACATCATCGGCTCCATGGCCTACGACCTCGCCACCACCCCGCGTTGGTTCTCCGACACCATGGTGATCATCGGCGACGCGGCGCACGCCGCCGCGCCCAACGCCGCCCAGGGCGCCTCGATGGCCATCGAGGACAGCGTCGTGCTCGCCAAATGCCTGCGCGACCAGCACGAACCCCGGCGGGCCTTCGGCGCGTACGAGGAATTGCGCCGCGCGCGCGTGGAACGGGTGGTGGCGCACAGCGCCCTGATGGCCCGCCGGGCGGCGCCGGGCACGCTGCGGCGGGTGGTGCGCGACGTGATGCTGCCGCGCAGCGTCGGGCGCGGAGGCGACGGCGCCGACACGTGGCTGACCGGTTACCGTATCGAGTGGTGAGAGGGCGGGTCCGACACTTCTGAGTCGGTCCGTGCCCAAGAGTGGGGAGTGAAGTGCGTGACGGGTACGGGTCTCGCGGGGCTGCTGCGAACCGGGGCGCTGGGTGTGGCCACGCCCGGGGTCCACTACCGCGACGTGGTGGCCCGCTGGGGCGAGCCCGAGGCGTTCGCCAGTGAGGCTCCGGAGCCGGTCTACTGCCTGTACGGCGACCTGGAGCTGGCGTTCACCGCGAAGGGAAGACTCTGGCATCTTCAGATCGAGCCCGGGGCCGGCGTCGTCTCCCTGCCCAGCGCACCGGGACAGTGCGTCCGTGAACCCGTTCCGGAGATCTCCCGGCTGGTCGCCGAGCTGACCGCGGACGGCTGCCGGATCACCGAGTGCGCGCCTTTCGACCCGGAGGATGACGTCTGGTACCGCGTCGGCCCCTCCGGTGTGCTGTTCCGCCGGGATGCGCCGGACGGGCCGACGAGGTTCCACAGCACCGCCATGGACATCCACCGTGAGGACGAGGGGAACAGCACCCGCTGACCGCGGTCGAGAGCCTGGGCCGCGCCCGGCCAGGGTGCGGGCCGGGCGTCGCGAGGCCACGGAGATCAATCAGAAGCGCCCTGGCGTTCGTCGGCCGCCCGCAGTTGCACGACCACCAGCGCGACGCCCGCCAGCACGAAGTTGCGCGTGGCGGCCTCCAGGCCGTTCCAGGTCTTGGACTGCCACATGGAGAACCACTCGCCGCCGATCGCGATGAAGCCCGCGCCGAAGAGCAGCAGCACCATCAGCAGGCCGGCGGTGGCCGCGCGCCGCGCGCCGGCGTATCCGGTGCCCCGGCGCAGTTCCCGCGCCCACAGTACGGTCGCCGCGATCAGCACCAGCGCCGCGAGCGTCTCCCAGGCGATGATCAGGACGTACGCGATGTTCTGGAGGGTGCGTGACTCGACGGCCCGCCACATCAGGTCGGGGTCCTTGAAGGTGGTGTCCATGGCCAGGACGTGCTGGACGAACGCCTGGTTGGTGCCGAAGTCGGTGATGTTGCCGAACGCGACGAGCGCCATGTAGAGCGCGACCGTGCCGGTGAGCACGGTCGCGGCGAGCGGTAGGGCCTGGAACGGTCTGGTGGCGCGTATCGGCATCCTGGTCTCTCCCTGCCTGCGGTGAGCGTGATTGTTCCCGGGCACCTTACGGGCGCCGGCGCCCGGCCGGCAGCTCCGCCGTCGCGATCAGGACCGTGCGGGCCGGGACGGTGCACACGTCGCCCGCCTTCAGCGTGGCCGAGGCCGCCGGGGCGCCGTCCGGCGCGGTGGTGTCCAGCACCACCTCGTAGACGGTGCCGGTCCGCCCGGGCACCGGGAAGTCCACCGCGTCAGCGCCCGAGTTGAGCAGGGCCAGGAGGTCGGTGTCCGGTGCCGCCGCGCGGTCCCCGGCGAGGAGGAAGGCCAGGAAGCGGGTGGCCGGGTCGTCCCAGCGTGCCGGGCTCATCGGGCGGCCGTCGCGGTCGTACCAGGCGATGTCCGGGGGATCGCCCGAGCCGGTCAGGAAGTCGGTGCGCCGGAGCACCGGGTGCTCGCGCTGGAGGGCCACCACCCGGCCCACGAAGTCGGTGAGCGGGGTGGGCGCCGACCAGTCGTACCAGCTCGTCGGGTTGTCCTGGCAGTACGCGTTGTTGTTGCCGCCCTGCGTACGGCCGAGTTCGTCGCCGCCGTACAGCATCGTGCAGCCCTGGGAGAGGAGCAGGGTGGCGAGCAGGTTGCGGCGCTGGCGTTCGCGGAGGGAGACGATGGCCGGGTCCCGGGTCGGGCCTTCCACGCCGTAATTGGCCGACCGGTTGTCGTCCGTGCCGTCCCGGTTGTGCTCGCCGTTGGCCTCGTTGTGCTTGGTCGCGTACGTCACCAGGTCCGTCAGGGTCATGCCGTCGTGGCAGGTGACGAAGTTGATGGAGGCGTCCGGGCCGCGCCGCTCGGGGGCGTACAGGTCGGACGAGCCGGCGATCCGGCTCGCCAGGTCGCCGACGGCCGGGCGGCCCCGCCAGAAGTCGCGCACGGTGTTGCGGTAGCGGTCGTTCCACTCGTTCCAGCCGGGCGGGAAGCGGCCCACCTGGTAGCTGTCGGGCGCGCCCACGTCCCAGGGTTCGGCGATGAGTTTGACGCGGCCGACGACCGGGTCCTGGTAGAGCAGGTCGAAGAAGGCGGCGAGGCGGTCGACGTGGCCGTACTGGCGGGCCAGCGTCGCGGCCAGGTCGAAGCGGAAGCCGTCGACGTGGGTCTCGGTGACCCAGTAGCGCAGTGAGTCCATGATCAGGCGCAGTACTTCGGGGCGGCCGGCGTTGAGGGTGTTGCGAGTGCCGGTGGTGTCGAGGTAGCGGGACGGGTCGGCCGGGTCCAGGCGGTAGTAGATCTCGTTGGCCAGCCCCCGGAAGCACAGTGTCGGGTCGTCGGGCGGGCCCTCGGCGGTGTGGTTGTAGACGACGTCGAGGATCACCTCGATGCCGGCGGAGTGCAGGGCCTTCACCATCTGTTTGAATTCGGTGATCTGGCCGCCGTCGTGGCCCGCCGAACTGTACGCGGCGTGGGGCGCGAAGAAGCCGACGGTGGAGTAGCCCCAGTAGTTGGTCAGGCCGCGGTCAAGGAGGAACGGTTCGGGCAGGAATTGCTGTACCGGCATCAGTTCGACCGCCGTCACCCCGAGACGGTTCAGGTGCCCGATGACGGCGGGGTGCGCCACTCCGGCGTACGTGCCCCGGACGGCCTGCGGCACCTCGGGGTGCCGCGCGGTCAGGCCCTTGACGTGCGTCTCGTACAGGAACGTCCGCGACCACGGGTGGCGCGGCGCCCGGTCGTCACCCCAGTCGAACGCCGTGTCGGCGACCAGCGGCAGCAGCGTACGCGCCCCCGTCGGCTTCAGGACTTCGGCGTACGGGTCGAGCAGCAGCCGGGACGGGTCGAAGCGCAGCCCCCGCTCGGGCGCGAACGGGCCGTGTGCGCGGTAGCCGTAGCCCTGGCCAGGTCGTACGCCCGGCACGTACGTGTGCCAGATGTCGCAGTCCACCGCCATCGGCACCCGCCGCTCACCGCCCTCGTCGAGCAGGCACAGCTCGACGGAGCCGCCGTACGCGCCCGCCGAGGAGTACACGGCGAAGAAGGTGCCCGAGCCGTCCCCATGGGCGCCGAGTCGGTACGGGTCGCCGGGGGTGGGGAGCATACGGGGGGTCGCCATCAGTCGTAACCGCCGAACATGAAGAGGGACGCCCGCTGGTCCGCGGGGTTCATCAGCCCGTGCAGGTTGCCGCCCTTGAGGAGGGCGAGGTGCCCGGCGGGCAGCCGGCGCATCTCGAAGGAGCGTGCCCGGCTGCCGGAGTCGGCCCAGTCGCCGATCACCATCAGCCCGTCACCCTCCAGCATCAGGAAGACCTCCTGGTTGTCGCGGTGCCGGTGCAGGCCGATGCCGCAGGCCGGATCCAGGACGTGCAGGTCCATGTAGGTGACGGCGAGGAACGGCTCCACGTCGCCGCTGGCGTGGCCCTTGCGGCCGAACGCGTCGAGATTGTACGGCTCCAGGCTCCGCCGCAGGTCGCCGGTGCCCGCCCAGCGGCCGTACTCGCTGAAGAGGGTGCGGTATTCCAGGAAACCGACGCCGCCGTGCGGAGTGGGGCTGGTACCGACGCCCAGGTAGTGGTCCCAGCCGCGGATCTTCATCTCGAAGCCCAGCCGCACCGACCCGGACGGCGGGTCGGCCGAGCCCGCGCCGTCCGGACTCGCGGTCCAGCGCACGTCGATGTAGCAGGGCAGTACGGGGTGCATGGCGTGCCGCGGGGCGACCAGCCGCAGATCCTGGTTGGTCATCTGGTCCCGGTGGAAGTCCTGGCCCAGGCCGGTGACGATGTCCGGGCGCGGTTGCAGCAGTCCGGAGTCCAGCGCGGTCCGCCCGCGCGGGCCGAGCAGGTCGCGCAGCCCCTCGCCGACCCGCCCCCACAGTTCCACGGTGTAGAAGTCGCTCTCCTCGTCGTACGGCACCCGGACCGGCACCGGCCGGCTGCCCTGGACGGACAGCACGCAGCCGATGGTGTCACCGAGCTGGCCCGCCTCGCGCCACAGCGCGGAGTCCGGGCCGCCCCGGTAGGAGAGCTGGAGGAACGGCCCGCGCCAGTCGCCGATCTCGGCCCAGCCGCGTACCGCCCGGGTGTCGGCGAGGGTGAAGTCGCGGACGTTCTGCTTCTGGAAGTCGGTCTTGTCGTCCTGCTGCGCCGGATCCAGCTGGTCCTGGTCGGGGGAGGCGGGCCCGTACAGCTGGAGCGAGCGCAGCGGGAACAGGTGCTGGAGCGAGGCGGGCTCGTAGTGTTCGCGCTCGGCGGCGAAGCGGGTGCGCTCGACCAGGCCCAGCAGCTTCAGCAGCGGGTTGGCCTCCGCGTAGTCCGGCGGTTTGACCGGGTCGACGCGGAAGACCGAGTCGGTGTGCACGATCTTGGGCATCGCGGGACCGCCTCAGGTGGTGTGGTAGAGGAACGCGACGAACTTCAGCGGCTCGGTGCCGGGATTGCGGATGCCGTGCACACCGCCGCTCTTGGTGTACAGGACACTGCCCGGTTTGACCGGCAGCTCCCGGCACTTGACCGGGCCGATGCCGAAGACGGGCCGCTCGACCAGCGGGTAGGCGGCCGTCGTCGGGTCGTCGCCGTCGCTCAGGTACGCGGTGCCGGTGCCGGAGACGACGTAGTACAGCTCCTCCGAGCCGATGTGCCGGTGGGTGCCCTCCACCGCGCCCGGCGGCACCGTCACCTCGTGGAAGAACACCAGGTCGCTGCCGAGTTCGCGCTGGAACAGCCAGCGCATCTGCACGATGTTGTCGTCCCGGCGCTCCGGGTTGCCCTCGTCGCTCATGGCGTTGCGGTAGTTGACCGGTGGGATCTGTGAGGCGTCGGGGATGAAGAAGCCACGCTGGAAGTCGAGCAGGTAGTTGCTGTCGGCGACGGTGTTGCGCGGGTCGCTGGGCTCCTGGGTGCGCGGTTCCTGGTGCGAGCGGAGGAAGGCGTTGTCCCACTGCGGATTGCCCAGCCGCTGGCCGGTCGGATACAGCACACCGTCCTCACGGAAGGCCATCGCGACCTCGGAGACCGAGCCGAGCAGCGGGGACAGCCGGGGCACCCGCGTGATCGGCGCGTCGCGGCCCATCAGGGGCAGTACCCGGTGGTCGTGCGCGGTGCCGTCCGGCGGCTCCAGCGTCTCCCAGATCTCCGTCGCGTACGCGCCGATCACCGGGTCCCAGTGCAGCGTGACGATGGCCTCGGCGGAGTCGGCCGGGTCCTCGCCGGTGACCTTCAGCCACGCCTTCGTACGGGGCCCGAGGCGCCGGTTGAACTCCCTGGCCTGCTCGACGAGCCGGATGCCGGAGTACTCGATGCGCAGCATCGGGCACAGCTTGGAGCCGCCGAGGAAGACGTCGCCCTTGATGGCGGTGCCGTCCGCAGAGCCGCGCACCTCGGCGACGTGGTAGCGGTAGCGGGAGGAGCGGGTCGCGTTGAGGTAGCGGGCGTGGTAGATCCGGTCCGGGTAGAAGACGACGCGGAAGATCTCGTTCTCGGGGTGGGTGTAGACCTCGTCGAAGCGGCTGTCCATGTCACGGCCTCCCGACCCTGTCCAGCAGCACATCGCCGACGCGGAAGGAGTTGGCCTCGATGGTCAGCGTCGGGTTGGCGCTGCCCGAGGTCGGCATGAACGCCCCGTCGGTGACGTAGAGGTTGTCGAAGTTCCAGGCCCGGCAGTCGGGGTCGAGGACGGAGTCCGCAGCGTCGCTGCCGAACCGGGCGCCGCCCAGTACGTGGTTGGCGATCCGTACCACCGAGCCGCCCACCGACCCCGAACTGACGTCACGCACGTCACCGCCGCGCACCAGGATCTGCCGGCACTGCTCGGCGAGGGCGTCCATCAGCGCCCGGTCGTGCGGGTGCCAGGTCTTGATGATGTACGCGACCGGGCGGCCCCACTTGTCCTTGACGCTCGGGTGCAACTCGATGCGGTTCTCCCGCTGGGGCACCTGGTTGGCCATGAACGCCACGGACAGGCGGCGCCCGAAGCTCTCCTCCAGGTAGTCCTCGAAGCCGTTGCCGACGAGGCTCGTGTCGTAGAGGTAGCCCTTCCACATGGTGTCCATGTCCATCGCGTGCCAGGTGCGGGCGAGGGAGATGGGCAGGGCGCCGTCGGAGGTGTTGTTGTAGATCACGCCGCCGGCCCACAGGCCCTGGGCGCGGTACCACTCGGGGCGCGCGCAGTGGTCGGTGGCCCAGTCGGAGTCCAGTGTCTTGGACTTGTCCGAGCGGTCCGGCACGGTGCACTGCGCGCCGCCGAAGCAGTGCGTCAGGAAGTACCGTCCCAGCAGCCCGTTGGCGTTGACGCGCTTGTCGAAGGCCGGGTCGAGCAGCCCGGACAGCTGGAGCAGCCGTACGGACTCGATCGCCGAGCAGGCCACGACGACGGTGCCGGCGGCAATCGTACGGGGCCGCCCGCCGGGGTCGCGGTAGTGCACCT
This sequence comes from Streptomyces sp. NPDC030165, assembly GCF_055573595.1. Lineage (NCBI taxonomy): Bacteria > Bacillati > Actinomycetota > Actinomycetes > Kitasatosporales > Streptomycetaceae > Streptomyces > Streptomyces sp. NPDC030165. The sequence continues at coordinate 231,702 of NZ_JBVIBD010000003.1, forward strand.
TCGTCACGCGCGGGCCGTCCGCCTCCAGGTGTGTGACGGTGCAGTTGGCCCGCAGGTCCAGGCCGCCGCTGCCGTTCACGTCGCGCAGCGGCGCCAGCAGCGACACCCAGACGTTGGACTTCAGGCCCAGCGGGTCGCCGTAGCGGTTGACGAACGCCGTCTTGATGGTGTCGGCGTCGGCGGGCGCCGTGCGGCCGCTGGGCGCGTGGTCGCGGGTGATGACCGCGAGCGGGGTGCGGTAGCGGCGCATGCCGAGCGCGTCCATGCCGGCGGCCGCGTACGCGCTGATCGGGTTGGGCTCCAGCGGCGGCTGGTAGCGGTCCTGGGACGGGACCTTGGCCTGCCCGTCCCAGGTCCCGTTGATACCGACCAGTTCCTCGGCCTTGGTGTAGTACGGCTCCAGCGCGGCGTAGTCCAGCGGCCAGTCGCGGGCCTCCCGGCGCACGTCGCCGCCCGGGTCGTCGCGCAGGTCGCCGCGCGACGCGTTGAGGGTGGCCAGCCGCAGGTCCTCGGGCATGAAGCGGGGGGACACACCGCCGTACAACTGGGTACCGCCGCCCACTACTTGGGCCGTGTAGCCCTCGATGGTGACCCGGTCCTGCCCGTCGCTGCCGCGGTAGACGTGCGGCTCGTCGTTCAGGTCCGGCTCGACGTGGCTGGAGAAGTACGACTCGCCCGTGTTGGCCACGCCCTGGACGGTGATGCGCTTCTCCGACCCGGTGGCGAAGCACTCGTCGCGCTTGAAGTCCGACAGACCGGTGGGGCTCTGCGCCTGGGTGCGCAGCAACGGCCCCTTCTCCAGTACGACCACCCGGTGGCCCGCCCGTACGAGCGTGTGGGTGAGCGGCGCGCCGCCCGCGCCGCTGCCGATGACGACGACCGTGGCGCTCTCCCCGTCCATGCCGTCCTCCACTCAGCCGCGGTAGTCGGTGTTGTGGCCCAGCGGTGACTCCAGCGCCCGCCGCCAGTCGAAGAGCGTGCCGTCCCGCGCGTCCCGGAACCGGCTCTCCAGGTACATCCAGCCCGCCGCACCGGAATTTCCGCCGTGTTTCGGGTGCACGAACGCACCGGTCATCGCGTGCCGGCGCAGGAGCAGCAGGAAGAACCGCGGACTTCCGTAACGGGAGTAGTCCCAGCCGTCCACCTTTTCGGTTTCCATCTGCCGGTAGAGATCCGCGTACAGGTCCGCGGGCGCGGCCGCAGGATCGAGTCCGCCGAAACGGGACCGCATGATTTCACCGATGATTTTGAGGCAGGTGTGGTAATCATCGGCGTGGTGCTGTTCCTGGCGGGCGATCAGTTTGTCGATGTAGTTGACCGTGCCCACCTCGTCGTCCAGCTGGTAGGCCAGCGGGAATTCCTCGTCCCGGCTCGCGCGGTCCAGCGACTCGTACACCCCGCGGATCAGCCGCCGGTTCTCGTCGAGCCGGAAGGGCAGCAGGTGGCACACCAGCCGGCCCAGCAGGTCGCGCTCGGCGCGGCTCAGCGACAGCGGCACGGTGCAGGCGTCGGTGAAGAAGCGGGACCAGGGCTCGCCGTTGTCCAGGACGGTGCGCTGCGGGTTGACCGGGTCGAGCGCGTACACCCCGTCCACCGCGAACTTGTACGTGTGCACCTGCCCCTTCGGCACCCGCACGGTGGTCGCGTGGAAGCCGGTCGGCTCGCCCGCGAACACCAGCGGCCGCAGCGGCACCGGCGAGTGCAGCGGCCCGAAGGTGCCCAGTACGGCCACCGAGGCAGGGGCGTCGCGGCGGCCGTCGTAGACGAACGTCACATCGTTGTACGGATACGAGGCGGCCGCCGACGCCCCGTCCCAGTGCGCGTCGACGACCGGGAAACGCCAGGCCTCGCAGATCGCCGCCCGGTCGTCACCCGGCGCGTACTGCCCGAAATCATGGCGCGCGTCCCGGCTTTCCCTGGCGAGGTATTTGGTGCAGTGATTGAGAATGTACTGATCGTCTTTCTCGATGACCTCGATCTTCACCGCGCACCCCCGGGACGTCTTGAGGTGCCATTGAAAGTATTGCGCGGGACGGGAGTTGTCCACGCCGTCGGCAGACGCCGTATCGTGCCCGTATGCGCGCCGCTTGGTACGAGAACAGGGGCCCGGCCCGAAAGGTGTTCCAGGTGGGGGAGCTGCCCACACCCGAGCCCGGCCCCGGGGAACTGCGCATCCGGCTGGAGTTCTCCGGGATCAACCCCGGGGACGTCAAGAAGCGGCAGGTCTGGCTGGGCGCCGCCACGCCGGACTTCCCGCGGATCGTGCCGCACTGCGACGGCGCGGGAGTGGTGGACGCCGTCGGTGACGGGGTGTCCGCCGCCTGGGTGGGCCGCCGCGCCTGGTGCTCGTACGCGCAGAGCTACCGCCCGTACGGGACCGCCGCCCAGTACACGGTCGTCCCCGAGGGCTGCGTCGGCGCCCTGCCCGACGGCGTGACCGCCGAACAGGGCGCCTGCCTGGGCATCCCCGGCATCACCGCGCACCGCGCGGTCTTCGCGGACGGCCCGGTGGCCGGGCGGACGGTGGTGGTGGCGGGCGCGCTGGGCAGCGTCGGCCGCGCGGCGGCCGTCCTGGCGCGCCGCGCCGGCGCGCAGGTCATCGGCACGGTCAGCAGCCCGGACCAGCTCGACGCGCTACGGGAACTGGGGGTGGACCGGGCGGTGTGCGCGGGGGGTGATGTGGCGGACGCGGTGCTCGCGCTGACCGGCGGACGCGGCGCCGACCGGGTCGTCGAGGTCGCCTTCGACGCCAACGCCGCCCTCGACGCGCGTCTGCTCGCCCCGGGCGGCACCCTCACCGCCTACGCCACCCGAGAGCCCGCCCCCGCGCTGCCCTTCTGGCCGCTGGCCTTCAAGAACGCGACCGTACGGCTCCTCGGCTACGACGACTTCCCCCGGGAAGCGGTACGTCTGGCCCTGCCCGACATCACGGCGGCGGCCGCCGCGTCCGCGCTGCGCTACCCCGTCGCGGCCGTCCACCCCTTGGACGCCGTCGCCGCCGCGCACGAAGCCGTCGAACACCCGAGGAGGCCGGGGCGGGTGCTGCTCGCCCTGCCGGACTGAGCGGCCGCGGCGCCGTCCCGGTACACGGCGGCCGAACGCCGCCCGGTTCCCGGTGGCCGAACGCCCACCGGTACGGCGCGACTGGGCCGGACGGCGTACATACCCGCGCGGAATGCGGGCACCCGGGCCGATCAGGGCAGGACCCCGAGGTGAGAGGAGACGCAGATGACGGCGGAGGCCCATAACGGGAGGCGGCCGCGCGTGGTGATCGTGGGGGCGGGCTTCGCCGGGTACGAGTGCGCCCGCACGCTCGCCAGGAAGTACCGCGGCGCCGCGGAGGTCGTGCTGATCAACCCCAACGACTACTTCCTCTACCTGCCGTTGCTGCCCGAGGTCTCCGCCGGGATCCTGGAGCCGCGCCGGGTGTCGGTGTCGCTGACCGGCACGCTGCCGGACGTCCGGCTGGTCCTCGGCCAGGTCGGCGGCGTCGACCTGGACGGCCGCCGGGTGGAGTACACCGACCCGGAGGGCCGCACCGGAACCCTCGGCTACGACCGCCTCGTCCTGACCGTCGGCAGCGTCAACAAGCTGCTGCCCATCCCGGGCGTCGCCGAGCACGCGCACGGCTTCCGCGGCATGCCCGAGGCGCTGTACCTGCGCGACCACATGACCCGCCAGATCGAGCTGGCGGGCGCCGCCGAGGACCCGGCCGAGCGGGCCGCCCGGATGACCTTCGTCGTGGTCGGCGCCGGCTATACGGGGACCGAAGTCGCCGCGCACGGCGTGACGTTCACCCGGTCGCTGGCGCGCCGCAACGCCGGGCTGCGCGGCGAGCCGCAGCCCCGCTGGATCCTGCTGGATCTCGCCGACCGGGTGCTGCCCGAACTGGACCACCGGCTGTCGCGCACCGCGCACCGGGTGCTCAGCAAGCGCGGCGTCGAGATCCGCACCAAGACCTCCGTCAAGGAGGCCACCTCGGACGGGGTGCTGCTGGACGACGGCACGTCCGTCGACACCCGGTCGCTGATCTGGTGCGTCGGCGTGCGGCCGGACCCGCTGGTCGAGTCGCTGGGCCTGCCCACCGAACGCGGCCGGCTGTGCGTGGACGAGTTCCTCGCCGTACCCGGCCACCCCGAGGTGCTCGCCTGCGGCGACGCCGCCGCCGTACCGGACCTGACCCGGCCGGGCGAGACCACGCCGATGACCGCCCAGCACGCGCAGCGCCAGGGCAAGGTCGCGGCCCACAACGTCGCCGCCTCGTACGGGCAGGGCGAGCCGCGCGCCTACAAGCACCACGACCTGGGCTTCATGGTCGACCTCGGCGGGGTGCAGGCCGCCGCCAACCCGCTGCACGTCCCGCTGTCCGGCCCGGTCGCCAACGCCGTGACCCGCGGTTACCACCTGATGGCGATGCCCGGGAACCGGGTCAGGGTCGCCGCCGACTGGCTGCTGGACGCGGCACTGCCGCGCCAGGGCGTCCAGCTGGGCCTGGTGCGCTCCTGGTCGGTGCCGCTGGACACGGCGGCGCCGGAGCTGGCCCGGATACCGGCCGGCGGACGGACGGTGAAAACGGACAAATCGGGGGAACCGAAGGTGTCGGGGGAACCGAAGGGACCGGGGGGCCCGGGGGAGAAGACCGGCCCCGAGGGCCGGCCCGAGGCGGCCGGCGAGCAGCCCGACGGGACCCGAAAAGCGGAAGGAACCTGATGACCACGCAGAACGACCCGGGTGCCGACGCCCGGTACGACCGCCTGCGCGAGCTGGCACAGCAGCTGCGCGTCGACTCCGTACGGGCCGCCGACGCCGCCGGCTCCGGCCACCCGACCTCCTCGATGTCCGCGGCCGACCTGGCCGCCGTACTGCTCGACGAGCACCTGCGCTACGACTTCGACGACCCCGAGAACCCCGGCAACGACCACCTGGTCTTCTCCAAGGGACACGCCTCGCCCCTGGTGTACGCCATGGGCAAGGCCGCCGGGGCCCTCACCGACGAGCAGCTGCTGACCTTCCGCAAGAACGGCAGCCTGCTGGAGGGACACCCCACTCCGCGCATCCCGTGGGTGGACGTGGCCACCGGCTCACTGGGCCAGGGCCTGCCCATCGGCGTCGGCCTCGCCCTGGCGGGCCGCGACCTGGACCGCGTCCCGTACCGCGTGTGGGTGGTGTGCGGCGACAGCGAGATGGCCGAGGGCTCGATGTGGGAGGCGTTCGAGCACGCCGGGTACGAGCGGCTGGCCAACCTCACCGCGATCATCGACGTGAACCGGCTCGGCCAGCGCGGGGCCACCCGGCACGGCTGGGACCTGGACGCCTACGCGCGCCGAATCCGGTCCTTCGACTGGCACACCGTCGAGGTGGACGGCCACGACGTGGCGGCCGTGGACCGCGCGTACACCGAGGCGGCCGCCACCACCGACCGGCCCACCGCGATCATCGCGAAGACCCGCAAGGGCCAGGGCGTACGGGCCGTGGCCGACCAGGAAGGCAAGCACGGCAAGCCGCTGAAGGACGCCGCGGAGGCGATCGAGGAACTGGGCGGCGTGCGCGACCTGCACGTGGCGGTACGGCCGCCGCGCGAGGCCGCACCGCGGCTGCGGGCCGGCGGCGGCGAGCCCGAGCTGCCGGACTACAAGGTCGGTGACGCGGTCGCCACCCGCAACGCCTTCGGCGAGGCGCTCGCCGCGCTCGGCGCGGCCCGCGGCGACGTGGTCGCGCTGGACGGCGAGGTCGGTGACTCCACCCGCGCCCAGGCCTTCGGTGACGCCCACCCCGACCGGTACTTCCAGTGCTACATCGCCGAACAGCAGATGGTGGCCGCCGCCGTCGGCATGCAGGTACGCGGCTGGGTGCCGTACGCCACCACCTTCGCCGCCTTCCTCAGCCGCGCCTACGACTTCGTCCGGATGGCCGCCGTCAGCCGGGCCGACCTCAACCTCGTCGGCTCGCACGCGGGCGTCGCCATCGGCGAGGACGGCCCCTCGCAGATGGGCCTGGAGGACCTGGCCGCGTTCCGCGCCGTGCACGGCAGCACCGTCCTGTACCCGTGCGACGCCAACCAGGCGGCCCGCCTGACCGCCGCCATGGCCGACGCGAGCGGCATCCGCTACCTGCGCACCTCCCGCGGCGAGAGCCCCGTCATCTACGGCCCCGGGGAGGACTTCCCGATCGGCGGCAGCAAGACGCTGCGGGCCACCCCCGAGGACCGGGTCACCCTCGTGGCCGCCGGGGTGACCGTCCACGAGGCACTGGCCGCCGCCGACACCCTGGCCGAGGAGGGCGTGGCCGCCCGCGTCATCGACCTGTACTCCCTCAAGCCGGTGGACCTGCCCACGCTGCGCGAGGCCGCCGAGGTCACCGGGCGGATCATCACCGTGGAGGACCACCACCCCGAGGGCGGCCTCGGCGACGCGGTGCTGGACGCCTTCACCGACGGCGGCCCGGTGCCGCGCCTGGCCCGGCTCGCGGTGCGCACCATGCCCGGGTCGGCGTCCCCGGAGGAGCAGCTGCGGGCCGCCGGCATCGACGCCGAGGCGATCGCGGCGACGGCCAGGGGGCTGCTCACCTCGACACCGTGAGCGCCCGCGGCCGGCGGCCCCGCCCCCTCCTCGGGGGCCGGGGCCGCCGAGGGCTCAGCGGGCCTGGCGGATCTCCTCCGCCCCCTTCTTGTCGAGCGCCGCACGCACGAGCGCTGCCGCCAGTACGGCGGGCTCCGTCTTCCCCGCGGCCTTGCGCAGCGCGTCGGGTGAGGTCGGCAGCCCGACCCGCTCCGCGCCCTGCAGCGCCTTGGCGTCCAGGTGCGGAGCCAGGTCGGTCCACACGGCCTGGGCCTCCCGCAGGAAGATGTCGATGCCGGCCGGTCCGAGGCCGGGGACCTCGCGCAGCAGCTTGCGCAGCCGGTCCGTGTCGCCGTCCGCCGCGTCCCGCATCCGGCGCAGGTCGCCGCCGTACGTGTCGAGCAACAGCTCGGCGCCGTCCCCCAGTTGGGTCGCGGTGCGTTCGTCGTAGCGCCGGTAGCCGCCCTCGCCGAGGGCGTCCACCCGCTGCTGCCAGGTCGCGTCCTTCATGCGCCGCGCGGTGCGCAGCCCCGCCCCGGACAGCGCGCGGCTCGCCGCCACCGCGATGCCCGCCTGGATGCGGGCGCTGAGCAGGCAGGAGAGCACCAGCAGCTGGTAGAGCGGCTGCGGCGTGTCCTTCAGCCGGATGCCGGCCTCGTCGGCGTAGGTCCGGCCGTACGTGTCCAGAAGGGCCCGGACCCGGGCGCGGTCGCCGCTCATGACCGCCTCCGGAAGGCCGTGCCGTACAGAGGTGTGTCCACGGTGTCCACGATGCCGTACATCTTCCTTCCCTCCTGGTTTGCTCGTTCTTCCCGGCGTTTCCCGGCCCGCGTACCCACCCGGCCACCGGACCACCCGTCACCTCCCGTACGCTGCTCCTTCGACCGGAGGGGCTGGTGATTCCGGGGCCACAGGGGGCTGCCGGGGGGCCAGTGGAGTGAAAGCGGGGGAACGTGAACAGAACACGGTGCGCGGGGACGGCCGCGGTCGCGACGGCAGTGGTCATGGCGCTGGCGAGCCCGGCCGGCGCGGCACAGCCCGCGGGATCGTACGGCGCCACCACGTCCGTCGGCGTCCACAACGCCTACGAGAAGACCAAGTACCCGTACTTCGCCGACGCGTTGGACTCCGGCGCGAGCCTCCTCGAACTGGACGTGTGGACCAACGCGCTCGGCACGTCCTGGCGCGTCTCCCACAGCAACCCGTTCGGCAACAACAGCAACTGCGTCAACGCCGCCACCGCGGGCGAGCTGCGCACCAAGAAGCGCGACCAGGACCTCGCCGGCTGCCTCGCCGACATGAAGGCGTGGCACGACGCCCACCCCGGCCACCGGCCGGTCACGGTCAAGGTCGAGCTGAAGGACGGCTTCAACGACAAGGGCGGCCGGGGCCCGGCCGCCTTCGACGCGCTGGTCCGCGCCCGGCTGGGCGACGCCGTGTACGGGCCCGGCGACCTGGCCGCCGGCCACCGCGACCTCGACGCGGCCGTACGGGCGGACGGCTGGCCCACCCGCTCCGCGCTGAACGGCAAGTTCCTCTTCGAGCTGATACCGGGCACGGTCGAGGAGGGCAACCCGCTCGACAAGTTGTGGACCGACCGCGAGTACGCCACCCACCTGAAGAACCTCGCCGCCCAGGGCAAGCTCGCGCAGTCCACCGCCTTCCCCGCGGTGCACGGCGCGGCGGCGGGCGACCCGCGCGCCCGGTACACCGACGCGGCGCTGCGCTCCTGGTTCGTGGTCTTCGACGGCGACGCCGCGACGTACCTGAAGAACGGCATCGACACCGCCTGGTACGACAGCCGCCACTACCTCCTGATCATGACCGACGCGCACAAGGTGCCCCCGGTCATCGACGGCACCAGGCCCACCGAGGCCCAGGCCCGTGCCCGGGTGAACCAGCTCGCCGCCGCCCACGGCAGCATCGCGACCGCCGACTGGTACCCGCTGCCGCAGGTCCTCAAGACGGTGGTGCCGCGCGGGAAGTAGGGCGTACGGGCGCGCCGCCTCAGGCCGGTTCCGCGGTGGCGCGCCGGTAGAGGGCGGCGATGTCCGGTCCGAACCAGCTGCTGTAGGAGGTTGCGTCGTCGCCGCCCTCGTCCAGGCCGCCGATGACACCGGTCACCGTACCGAGGCCGGTGTCCGGGTCGACGGCGGTGAGCATCGGGCCGCCGCTGGTCCCGTTGGGGAAGCCGGCGCAGTCGAAACGCAGCTGGCCGGGCACCGCGGTGGTGGTGTTCTGGCAGCTGACGGGCGTCTCGCGGTCGTCCGGGTAGCCGACGGTCCGCGTCGGCAGCCCGGCGGGCGGGGCGAACCGTATCCGCTCGGCGCCGGTCAGCTCCTCGACGCGCTGCTCGCCGGAACCGGACCCGGTGCCGTGCGGGCGGCGCACCCGGAGGAACGCCACATCGAGGTCCTCGTCGCGGCCGTCGGCCCAGCGCGGGTCGACGACGATGCGCGACGGCACCCAGACGCCGTACGGCAGGACCCCGTCGTGATACCCGGGCGCGAAGACGAGATTCGTACGGAAGCCGCCGTCGTAGACGCAGTGCGCCGCGGTCACGACCAGGTCGCCTGCTGCCGAGTGCACCACGCTCGCCGTGCAGTGGTGGTCGGCGTCGCCGTCACCGCCGGGCGAGAACAGCGGGCCGACGGCGGGGGAGACGGTCGCCGGAGCGGCTTCGAGGGGCCGGGAGACGGGCAGCTCGGCGGTCTGCCGCGGAGCTGCCGGTGCGGGTGCCGTGGCCCGTTCGGTCTCCGCTGTCCGACCGGTCCGCGTGGCCCGGCCTCCCGCCGCGCGCGGCGGGCCGGGGCGTTCGGTGTACGGGCCGGAGAGCAGCGCGTCGGCCGCCGCGTCCCCGTCGGCCGCTTCCCCGGCGTACGAACCCTTGGCCGGGTCACCGGACGCCAGGTACCCGCCGTGCGCGAAAGCCCGTACGGCCAGGACCGTGCCGGCACAGGTCAGGGTGAGTGCTGCGCAGAGACCGAGGGCAGTGGTCCGGCGGCGCCTGCGCGGCCCGCCCGGGGCCGGGGGCCACGGGACGCGGTCACGCTCGGTCGTACTCACCAGCAGATCATACGGTTCCGGGACGCCGTCCTTCCGTCCGGGCCGATCTCCGGCGGCACGGTTCCTCAGGCGCCCAGCGCGCTCATGAGCATCGGGAACGACGCCACCAGCTCACGCTCCCAGTACGGCCAGGTGTGCCCGCCCTTGGAGGCGCACACCGTCGCCGGAATGCCCAGCCGCGTCAGCTTGCCGCGCAGCTCCTGGTTCATCCCGTACACGGCACGCTCGACCGGGTCCTGGGTGCCGTGCACGGGCGGGTCGGTGCAGCGTGCGGGCGACGGCGTGGGCGGGCGGTCGCCGTCGCCCCACGACCAGCCCGGACCGCCGTCGGTCGTCCCGTCCCCGTACGAGAGGTACAGCGGAGTGCCGCGCAGCGAGGCCGCCTGCTCCAGCGGGCTGTTGCGCTTCCACAGCCACTGCTGGCGCAGGTCGGCCGGGTCGTCCGTGTCGAACGGGTAGCCGGGCTCGCCCCAGACGCGCTTCCAGTCGACGAGGCAGGTCAGCGCGCCCAGCTTGACGCCGTCCGGTCCGGAGAAGCCGCCGTCCGGCGACCGGTACAGCGGGTGGACGGCGCCGCTGTACGAGGCGGCGGCGCGGAACATCCCGGCGCGCGCCGCGGTGAACTTCAGCGCGCCGAGCCCGCCCATCGACAGCCCGGCGACGGCCCGTGCCGTCCCGGCCCGGTAGTTCCGCTCCAGCAGCGGCCGCAGCTCGTCGAGGAGGTACGTCTCCCAGGCCGGGGAGCCCCAGGCGCCGTAGTTGTACCAGTTGCTGTAGCTGCTGCACCCGCTCGTCTCCGGCATGACCACGATGACGTCGCGGTCGGCGGCCAGCTGCTCGACATGGGTGTTGGCGGTCCAGTCCTGGTGGTTGCCGCCACCGCCGTGCAGCAGCCACAGCACCGGCCACGTACGGGAGGCGTTCTTCGACCAGCCCTTCGGCAGCAGCAGCCGCACCCACTTGACCGGCGCGTCGGTCTCGGGGGACGAGATCCCGAGGTCGAGCATCCGGTCGCCGACCGGTACCTCGGCGACGACGCGTGCCGGATTGCGCGCCGGGGCGACGGCCGGATTCGCCGGGGCGACGGCCGGCCCGCTTGCCGGGCCGCCCGCCGCGTACGCCGCCCGGCCGGTCGCCGGAACGGTGAGCAGCGGCACCAGCAAGGTCAGCACCAGCAAGGCCGGCATCAGGCCCGCCCGGGCCGCACGTCGCGCTCCGGAAGGACGTAAGGCCGGAGGGGACAGGCGGCGACGTCGTCCACGTGTCCGCATGATCAGCCTCCCGTGTTGTGCCGGATCAGCGTCTCGGCCAAGCCCGTTTCGTCGGGGAAGTCCATCGGGACGATGCCCAGCCCCGTCCAGTCGCGCGCCTCCGCGCCGTTCAGGAAGTTCTTCACCTGCGGGTTGAGCCGGTCCGCGTTGGAGCGCGGCGGCAGCAGGGCAGCGGTGCTCACGTAGTTGACGAACAGCTTGCCGGGCTCCTTGACCGCCTTGCGGAACTGCCCCTCGATCAGCGGGTACTTGCGCAGCGGCTCGGCCATGTACGCGTCCTGGATGTCGAAGACACCCGGATCGGCGTACCGCACGCCCGGCAGCCCGTCGGAGTCGGCCAGCAGCACGACCTTGCCCCGGGCCTGCCCGAGGGAGGGCAGTGAGCCGTCCAGCCGGAACAGCGGCCGCCAGCCCTTGCCGTCCAGGTAGATGTCGAAGATCCGCCGGAACTCCGCCGCGCTCTCCTCGGAGTACTCCTGCTTGACGCGCATCAGCACGGTCTCCGACGGATGCGCCTGGAGGAACGCCCGGCACGCCACCAGCACGTCGCCGAACATCAGGTTCTGGTAGAACGCGCCGTGGTGGATCGCGAAGACCGAGTCGACGGCCCGGCAGCGTACGTCCAGGAAGCGGATGCCGCTGTCCAACTGCTGCGCGACGGTGGTGCTCTGGCAGGCGACCCAGGGACCGCCGAACCGCGCCCCGGAGTCGTGGGTGCCCGGTATGGACAGGCGCCGCATCTCCGTACCGTCCGGGAGGGCCGCCATCCAGTCCTGTACGGAGACGGCGCGCCGGCTCCGTGCCGCCGCACGCCCGACGGCCGCTGCGGACGGCCCGCTCCCGACTCCCGCCAGCACCCCCGCGGCCGACACCGCTGCCGTCCCCTTCAGGAACCCCCGCCGGTCCATGCGCCCACCCGGTCCCTCCGCCGCTCCGCCGCCCCTGTGCGAACGGGTGATCGCAGCATCGAAGCACAGGAAGAGCACGCTGAACAGACAGCTGAACAGGCAACGACGTGAACGCGCGGGGAAGGCCGTGACGGTCGGCCGTGGAACGGCCGCTATGCGTCCGCCGGACGTTCCCGCGGCGGCGGCGCGAGGCCGGGCCAGCGGCTGAGCATCCGCTCGCGCAGCGCGCCGGCGAGGCGGCTCAGACCGCGCAGGTCGTCACGGCCGGCGGTGAGCCGGGCGACGACACCGAGCCGGTACGCGAGCCGCTGCCGCGCGGTGACCGTGCCCCACTCCCAGTCCTCCTCGGGGAGCCGGGCGAGGTGGTCGGCGGTCCCGCGGTGCGCGCGCTGGACCAGCGCGTCGCCCCTGACCAGCCAGCCCGCGCAGGCGTCGACGAGATCACCGGCCGGTGCGCTGCCGGTGGCCGCCTGCCAGGCCGCCCCGTACGCGGCTTCCGCCTCGCGCAGCAGCGGCCCGGGCGTGTCCGTGACGCACCAGCAGGTCGGGAAGCCCATCCGCAGGTAGGCGAGTTCGGTGAGGCCGTTGCCCAGGGACGCCTGCTCGAAGTCGATGAACCGGATGCCGTCCGGGGTGTGCAGATCGTTGCCCGGGCACGGATCGCCGTGCAGCAGGGCGCGTCCGGGCGCGGCGCCGAGCCGCCGCACCAGGGCTTCCAGTTCGGCTCCCGTACCGTCCGGTACCGGCACCGCGAGGCGTCCGGCGAGGGCGAGGAAGGCGCCGAGGTCCGCGTGGACCGGGCCCGACCAGACGGGCAGGGACACGCCGTCCGCCGGCACGGACGCGGTGGCCGCGTGCAGGCGGGCCAGCGCCGACGCGTAACCGACCACCCAGTCCGGCGACGGCCGCCGGTGGGTGACGTGTTCCAGCACCAGCACGCGTACGCCCGGGTCGGTGCCGAGCAGCCGCGGCACCACCGGCGGCGTCACCCGCGAGGCCAGCCGCAGCGCGGCCACCTCACGGGCGTACCGCTCGCCGGCGTCCGCGCTCTCCACGGCCTGTTTGACCACCGCGGGCGTGCCGCGCAGATCGACGCGCCACACTCGGGAGCGCGGGCTGCTCCCCAGCCGCACCGCCTGGCGGGCCGGGCCGAGCCGGTCCCGCAGATCATCCGTGAACGGCATCTCCGTCGCCATGCGCGCATGGTCGCACGAGGTGATCGCCGCCGTCGCCGGAATCACGCCCGCACACGGGCCGTGTGGTCGCGTCACACCCGCGGGAAGAGATCCGTGAACGGCTCGGCGGAGGTCGTGATGCCCCGGCTGAACGGCGCGTCGAAGTCCCAGACCAGGAACAGCAGGAACGCGATCAGCGCGCTGAAGAGCGCGGCCATCAGCAACTCGCGGCCCGACCGGCGGATCTGCAGCGTGAAGATCAGCCCGATGGTGATCGCGGCACCCGTGATCAGCCCGAACCAGACCACCGGCGGCAGGGTCGGCTCGATGCTGTCCGCCCGCGCGTTGCGGGCGTCGTCCGCCGCCGCGACCTGGTCGAGCAGGGGCTGGTAGGACTGCCCCTCGTACTCGTCGCGCGGCCGGTAGTCGCTCACGTCGGCCCGCACCTTGTGCAGCAGCTCGGTGCCCCGGTCGGTGACCTGCCCCTCTTCGTCCATGGCCGGCCACTCCTTGTGGACGACGTGCGAGACGTAGGCGTCGACGTCCGCGCGGATACGGTCCCGGGTGGCCTCCGGGTAGACCCGTGCCCGCTCGCTGACCTCGTGCAGGGCCTGCGCCTCGGTCCGTACGGTGTCCTCGGCGGAGCTGCGGGCCTCCCAGACCCCGGCGATCGCCAGGCCCAGGACGATCGCATACACCACCCCCACCATCATCGTCATGTACTCGATGACGTCGGGCGTCTCGGACGGGTCGTCGTCCTCGCCGATGCGGCGCTGCCTCAGGACCGTGATGGTCAGCACGACGGCGCAGACGGCGGCCATCGCGATGGTCAGGACCAGCCATTCCGACAAGGTGGCCTCCTACGAGGAACGGCGCCCGGACGATCCGGACGAGCTGGACGAACGGGGACGCAGCGCGGCGGCCGCCAGCACGGCGGGCGCGGTGAGCAGCAGCATGATGGTGACGGTCGAACGGCTGCTGTGCTGCTTGCGGGCGGCCGGCGTGTACTTACGGGGCAGGACGACCGACGGGCTCGGCGTCGGGGTGGGACGCGGCGCCGCGGGACGGCTGGACGGCGGCGGAGACGGCGTCGTCGAAGGCGCGCCGGGTGTGGGCGTGGGCCTGGGCGCGGCCTCGGTCGGTCCGGGCGCGGCGGGAGCGGGCGGCCGGGGGAGCGGGCGCGACGGCGTGGGGGCGGGCGTGGGGCGGTGGGACGGGGGAGGGGTGTACGTGGGCGTGGGAGACGGCGGTGTGGGCGACGGCGGCGTGGGCGTGGGCCTGGGGGGCCTGGTGGGGGTCGGCGTCGGGGTCGGCGTCGGAGTCGTACAGGGGAAGTGCCAGTCCGGCGGCATCGGCCAGCCGGTCGGCACGTGCACCGGCCCGCCCGTCCCGGCAGTCGCACAGGCGTCGGCGGGCCGGTCCGGCGCTGCGTGCGCGACGGCGGGTGCCAGCAGCACCGCGACGGCCGCCAACAGCGGTATCAAAAGCGCAGGTTGCACGCTGCGGAAACGTTGCGATCCCTTCACGCCCGTGATGTTGCGCAACGCGGACCGCCATCAGCCGCCGAACGGGCCTGATTCCCCCGAACGATGGAATACCGTACGGTCGCCTGCGTGAGAGCAGCCGAGGTGTTCACACCGCGGACCTACGCCACCGCGGTCCCGTACGACCTGTTCCGCCGCCTGCGCGCCACCCGCCCGGTGTGCTGGATCGAGGAGCCCCCGGTCGGCGACTGGCCGGCCGGCCCCGGCTACTGGGCGGTACTGCGGCACGCCGACGTCAAACACGTCCTGCGCAGCCCCGAGACCTACTCCTCGTACCTGGGCGCCACCCAGATCCGCGACCCCGACACCGAGGACGACCTCGCGTTCGTCCGGGCGATGATGCTCAACCAGGACCCGCCGGACCACGCGCGGATCCGGCGGGTCGTCGCCGCGGCCTTCACCCCGCGCGCCGTACGGGAGTTGGAGCAGGTCATCGACGCGCGGGCCGGGCACCTGGTGACGGCGGTGGCACAGGCGGGCGAGGCGGACTTCGTCAGCGTGGCCGGCGACCTCCCCGTCTGGACACTGGCCCACGTCATGGGCGTCCCGCAGGAGGACCGGCAACTGCTCTTCGACTGGTCGAACCGCGTCATCGGTTACCAGGACGCCGCGTACGCCACCTCGGAGACCGCCGACCCCGCCCGCCTCAGCCCGATGGGCCGGGCCGCACTCCGCGCCCGCCCCGCCCCGGCACTCCGCCCCGACGGCCGCCCGGCCAACCCGCGCTCGCGCCACGCCCTCGCCGACATGTTCGCGTACGCCCACGCCCTGGCCGAAAACCCGCGCCCCGGCAGCGTCATGGCCCATCTGCGCCAAGGCGGCCTGACCCGCGCCGAGTTCGAGAACATGTTCTTCCTCTTCGCGGTGGCCGGCAACGAGACGCTGCGCAACGGCATCCCCGGCGGCCTGCTCACCCTCCTCCAGCATCCGGACCAGTTCGCCCTCCTCCGCCGGGAACCGGAACTGATCGGCAGCGCGGTCGAGGAAATGCTGCGCTACTGGCCCCCGGTCATCGACTTCCGCCGCACCGCCACCCGGGACACCGAGCTCGGCGGCCGGCGCATCCGGCGCGGCGAGAAGGTCGTGGTCTACCACGCCTCCGCCAACCGCGACGAAACGGTCTTCCCCGCTCCCGACCGCTTCGACATCACCCGCACCCCGAACGACCACGTCAGCTTCGGCTTCGGCCCGCACTTCTGCCTGGGCAGCCACCTCGCACGCGTACAGATGCGGGCGGTGCTGCGGCATGTGGTGGAGCAGCTGCCCGGCCTGGAACTGGCAGGGGAGCCGGTCCGGCTGGTCTCCAACTTCCAGAACGGGCTGCGGAGCCTGCCGGTGAGGGTGGGGGTGGGGTGGCGGGTGTGAAACGGGCGGGCGGGGTGTAGGCAGTCTCCATGACTGATCTTCGGCCGGCCGAGCAGCCGGAAGCGGGACACCAGGCCTTCTACAGGAGCCTCGGCGGTGGCCGCTACGAGAGCAGCACCGCCACCGCGGGGCCGTGGAGCCCCAAAACCCAGCACGCAGGCCCGCCCTCGGCCCTGCTGGGCCGGGCAATGGATAGACACGAGGCCCGCGAGGGATTCCGTGTCGCGCGCGTCACCGTCGAACTGCCGCGCCCCGTACCCGTCGCGGAACTGCACGTCCAGGTGCGCACCCTCCGCTCCGGCGGACGTACGGAACTGGTCGAGGGCGAACTGGCCTCGGGCGGCGACACGGTGATGCTGGCACGGGCGTGGCGGATAGCCGCCGGCCCGGCCGACACACCGCAACTGCGCCCAGAGACCGACCCGCCGCCCCTGCCCGGACCGCAGGCGCCGCAGACCATGGCCGGCGCCCACCTGGACGGCTACATCGCCGCCATGGAATGGCGCTTCGAGCCCGGCAAAAACTTCGACACCCCTGGCCCGGGAACAGCCTGGGCACGCCAGCGCATCCCTCTGGTGGCCGGCGAACCGGACACCCCCCTGACCCGGGCGCTCACCCTGGCCGACAGCAACTGGGCGGTCTCCTTCGAACTCGACCACGTCCGGCAGTTCGTCATCAATACCGACATCACGCTGGCTCTGCACCGTGAGCCGGTCGGTGAATGGCTCTGCATCCGCTCGGCGACGGCGGCCAGTCCCGGCGGGTCGGGACTGGCCGCCGGTCAGCTGCATGACGGGGCGGGGGACTGTGGGCGCATCGTGCAGACGTTGTTGGTCGCCGGGCGCTGATCCCCTCGCTGACAGGCGCCTCCGGAGTGCGATGGCCCCGTGTCCGACGAATGGCCAAGGCGAAAACCTACCAGGTTGCCTGTAGGTGGCGAAAGCGGACAACTTTGGAAAGTCTGATTTGACTCTTTTTTAGAGAACATTAAGACTTCGCTGGCGTTCGACGTGTACACATCCAGGTCGCCCGTACGGGGGGCTAGAGGGGTTCCTGACTACAAAAATGCATAAGAGCGACATAAGCATCACGCGTACCGGTTCTGCCCGCGCCCGGCGCCTCGTCACCCACGGCATCGTGACCGCCACGGCCCTGGCCGCCGTCACCGGCATCGCCGCTCCGGTCGGCGCCTTCGCGGCTCCTTCGGGAGCGGTGAGCGCGGCGGATGTCATCCGCACCACCGAGAAGGACCGGGTCAACGCGGGACTGAAGATCGAGTACGAGGTGACCGCGGAGCAGCTCGGGATGAGCGACCGCGACTTCATCATCGTGCTGTGGGAGAAGGCGAAGGACGCCGGCGGGAAGTGGGACACGGTGCGTCAGGCCGCCGAGGAGGCCATCGCCAGCACATCCGCCGACGACCACGTCCGCTTCATCACCACCGGTATCGGCGAGGCCCGTGAGATCGACTGGCAGCGGGCGCAGGAGCAGGAAGCCGCCGACCGTCTTGCGCGCAAGCTCAAGTCCCAGGCTCTGATCGCGGTCGGCATCCCCAACAGCCCCGACCTGCTGGCGCTCAGCGACGACAACTTCATCCGCGCGATCATGCAGCACGACGCCGCCACGCCGGAGGTCAAGAAGGCCGCCTCGCGCGCTCTGGGTGACAAGGACCCGGCCGTCTGGCGCGACTTCATCGCCAACGGTGTTCGCGAGGCACACGACCTCGACATGGAGAACGAACGCAAGGAACTGGAGCGCAAGGACCGCGAGGAGGCCCAGCGGCGCGTGGAGACGGACGCCCGCCGGAGTGCCGCGTCCCTCTTCGGCCTCGAACTCACCGAGGCCATGCGGAGCGCCGGTGACGACGACTTCATCCGCACGCTGATCCGCTCGATGTCGGCCGAGGCCCGGAGCACCGTGCTCTACGACGAGGCGCAGAAGGCTCTGAACAGCTCCGACCCGGCGGACTGGAAGACGTTCATCCACTCCGGCGCCAAGCAGGCCAACAAGCGCGACTTCGAGATCAGCGAGAAGAAGAAGGCCGACCAGGACAAGGAGCTCGCCCGCATCATCCAGGCTCAGGCGGCGAAGACCGGGGTGCGCCCCAACGTCGTCGCCGCGGCGGAAAAGGCGCTCAAGGGCACCCCCGCGGACGTCGCCACGTTCCTCAGGGAGGGCCAGTACCGGGCCCTGCGGCAGTCCATCCAGCCCGTCAGCTCCAAGCTGAGCGGCTGGTACCTCCGTCAGTCCAGCGTCGACGGCGGCGACACCTTCGTCACGCCCGTCAGCGCCAAGAGCAAGGAGTCCGACCGCGAGGACGCCACGTGGGTCGTCAGGGACGCGCTGGTCAAGGCACCCGGCTGCTACTCCTTCGAGTCCGTGCGCAAGCCCGGCAGCTACCTCGCGCTGAAGGGCTCCCAGGCCCGGATCGCGCAGAACGACAACAGCACGGCTTTCCGGAACGACGCCACCTGGTGCGCGCGCGAGGGCCTCGCCAAGGGCGGCAAGTCCTTCGAGTCCATGTCCCAGAAGGGCCACTGGCTGCGGCAGTACAAGGGTGACCTGTACGCGGCCGCCAGGAACGGCAAGCGTGGCTTCGAGGCGGCCAAGGACTTCGAGCAGGACGCCACCTGGAAGATGTCCACCCCGCTCGCCGGCTGACCTCGGCCCACCAGAACCACCCGACGTCGCCGACGTCACCATCTTGCACAGAAGAACGGAACACACGATGTCTCGGCCCATCCGAGCCGCGCTGGCCACTGCCGCCGGTCTCACCGCGCTTGTCAGCGGCGCGACCACCGCTCACGCCGCTCCGGCCACGTCTGCCGCCTCCGCACCGGCCGTGGTGAAGCTCCAGGCCGCACACAGCGGCAAGTGCCTCACCATCGCAGGCGGCAGCTTCCGCAACGGCGCCAACGCCGAGCAGGCGACCTGCGTCGACGGCCTCGACAACCAGGCCTTCGAGCTCGCCCCCGCCGGTGACGGAACCTTCGAGGTACGGGCGAAGCACAGCGGCAAGTGCCTCGAAGTGCGCGGCGCCGGGACCAAGGCGGGCGACAACGTCTGGCAGTGGTGGTGCGGCGAGGGCGACCACCAGCGCTGGCGGTTCCGCCTGGTCGAGGTCGCCAAGGAGCTGTTCGAGCTGCGCCCCGAGCACGCGCCGAACCTTTGCCTGGAGGTCAAGCACAGCGAGATGGCCGACGGTATCAACGTCGGGCAGTGGAACTGTCACGGCGGCGACAACCAGCGCTGGCGCATCCTGCCGGTGACCGGCTGACCTGTCGCCTGCCGACCGCGTACCCCTTGAAGACAACACTGTGAGAAGAGAGAACCACACCATGGCACGGATCACCCGAGCCGCGCTGGCCACGGCCGGCATGGTCGTCGCGCTGGCCGGCGGTGCGACGACCGCCCACGCGGCGGGCGCCGCACCCGCCCCGGTCGCGGAGACCGTCCAGTTCCAGCTCGCCGCTACCGGCAAGTGCCTGGACGCCTCCCCTTACACGGCGGGGGACCAGATGAAGGTGCAGCAGCTCTCCTGCAACGGTGCCGACGCCCAGAAGTGGCGCGTCGTACCCGCCGCGGAGTCCACCTTCGAGCTGCGCAACATGGTCAGCGGGCGATGCCTGGAGGTGCGCCGGTCGCAGCTCCAGTCCGGCGCGGAGGTCTGGCAGTGGCCCTGCAACGGTGGCAAGCAGCAGCGCTGGACGTTCGGTCTCCTGGACCCGATCAACAAGCTTTACGAGATCCGCCCCACCCACACCGGCGACCAGTGCCTGGACATCGGCCACGCCCAGGACACAGAAGGTGCCGCGATCTGGCAGTGGAAGTGCAACCAGGGCATCGCCCAGCAGTGGCGCATCCAGCCGGTCAAGTGACCGGCCGGACCGTGCCGTCCGTGCCGACGGACACCCGCAGTGAAGAGACAGGGCTGCGCCGATCCGGTGGCGGCGCTGTCCTTCCTTCTCTACGTATCCGGCTGCAGCACCTGCCGTGCTGTCTGCCGCACTTCTCCACGAAGGGACTGGAGTGAAACGTCAGTGGTGGATCGCCAAGGCGTTGACGTGCACCGTGCTGACCGGCGCGAGCGCCGTCGCGGTCACGGGACCGGCGTGGGCGGATGCCCCGGCAGGCCGCCCGGCCGTCCGGAGCGGGACCTTTGCCCAGGTCTCCGGCACGACCGACCTCATGACCGCCGAGGCGGCCGAGAGCGCCCGTAAGGAAGTGCGCCGCCTGGCGACGGCGCACCCGCTCGCGGAAGTCCGGATATCGGCCTGGAACGCCCTGCGGAGCGAAGACCCGGAGGCGATCGCGAAGTGGTACGCGCCCGACGGTGGTTTCGCGTACGCCCGTGACCGCGCCCGGACCACCAGGGCCCGCAACAAGGCCTTCATCGAACGGGTCGTCCGCACCCACCCCAAGAGCTACTCACCCGAGGTGCGGGCCGCTGCGGAGCGGGCGCTCAAGGGCTCCCCCGCCGAGCAGGCGGCATTCGTCCGCACCGGATACGCCGAGGCTCAGAAGCTGGACCGGGCCAAGCGGGAGGCCGACACCCAGCGCAAGCATGAAGTCGCCGCCGCGGAGCGCGAGATCGTGCGCGGCATCGCCACGGACGACCCGGGCGAGCAGGTGCGGACGGCGGCGCAGTGGGCGCTGCGGCCCGGTGCCACGGACGAGGACATCGCGGAGTTCTTCGGCTACGGCTGGACGACCGGTGCGACGCTCGACCTGGAGAGCCGCCGGTCCCGGATCGCGGACGCGGAAACGACCCGCCACTACGAGCTGACCCGCCTGATCCAGGAAGCCGCGGCGGCCGAGGAGTCCGTCAAGACCTCCGCCGACGCGGCGAAGGCCCGGGCCGAGGCCGCCCGCGCCTGGCAGACGGTGGCCGACCACGCCGACGCCGCCCGCAAGGCGTGGCAGGCGGAACGGAACGCAGCCGAGGCCCAGTCGGCGAACTGGCGCGCCATCGCCGAACGCGCCAAGAACTCCGCCGACGACATCTGGAAGACCATCACCGAGCCGGCCGAGGCCACCCGCGACGCCTGGGCCAAGGAACAGGCGGACGCCGTCGAGTCGGCCACCTTCTGGCAGAACATGTTCGACCGGGCCAAGGAAGGCGAGAGCCGGGTCAAGGGCTGACCGTCCTTCCCCTTCTACGCCGCCATTTCCGGCTTTCCTGCTCCTGCCCTGCCCGGACGCTTCTCGCATCCGGGCAGGGCAGGGTTCATTTCTATCCATTGACCGAAGGGGACTTTCCCTTGATAGCCAGATTCCGGCCCAGAGCCGGACGATCACGCACGCGCGTGACCGCGACCATGAGCAAGGCCGTCTCCGCGGTGGTCGCCATGGCGGTGCTCGGCACCACGGCGACCGAAGCCATGGCCGCCGTTCCCGCCAAGCCCGCCGAGAAGTCGTCGTTCGCCCAGGCGATGGCGACGCTCGACGCGGCCACCGCGTCGCTGCCCAAGCCCGGGGCCACGACGAAGGAGCCCGGCCCGTCCCAGCTGGACCGGCTGAGCGCGGACCGTGACCGTCAGCTCGTCGAGGACTTCGCGGAGTTCGACGAGGAAGAGGAGGTCCGCGAGGCCGCCAAGAAGGCCCTGGAGAGCGACGACCCGAACGCGATCCGGGAGTTCCTGGAGCACGGCGAGGCCGAGGCCCGTAAGCGGGCCAAGGACAAGAAGACCGACGACGACGCCGAGAACCGCAAGAAGATCGAGGCGATGCGCGGCACCGGCGGGCCGCACTTCAACGCCGAGGTCGAACGCGTTCTGGGGGCCAAGGCCACCGCCACGGACCGGGCGAACTTCCTGGAGTTCGGCGCGCAGATCGCGCGGGACCAGGACGCCAAGGACGAGAAGACCGCCAAGGAGCGCGCGGCCGAACTCCGCAAGCGGGTGGAGACGCTGGCCAACGTCGGCGGTCCGGAGGTGCAGGCAGCGGCGAAGGCCGCACTCGCCACCGGTGACGACGCGGCCATCACGGAGTTCCTGGAAAAGGGCTACCTGGTCGCCGCGCGGAAGGACGCCGACAACCAGGCGGCCCACGAGAAGGCCCTGAAGGAAGCCCAGGAAGCCGCCGAGAAGCTGCGGGACCTGGCACGCAAGGCCGCCCGCGCGGCCGAGGCCCGTACCAAGCTGATCGGCCACCACGGGGAAGCCGTCAAGGCCCTCAAGGACGCGTCCAACGCCATGACGTCGGCCGCCACGGCCGCGCGTGAGGCCGACCGGATGCTCTCCGCCGACCGGGCCGGGAAGAGCCTGTCCTCCTACGACGCGGTCAAGGCCGAGGTGGCGCGCCAGGTGGAGTACGCCACCGTCGCGTCCAAGGCCGCCCGGATCGCGGCCGCCCAGGCCAAGATCCAGGCCGACATCCTGGTGGAGACCGGGCTGACCCACGGAACCGAGTGGTCCGAGGTCGCCTCCGGCATGGCGGCCGCCGCGGACGCGGCGGTCAAGGCCGGCGAGACCGCACAGCACGCCGTGGACGCCACGGCCGCCGACGCCGCGGCGCTCAACTCCAAGAACGCGGCCGAGGCGCACGAGCAGCAGGCCAAGCAGTGGCGCGCCAACGCCGAGCAGCACGCCAAGGCGGCGGCCACGATGGCCGCGGCCGCCGAGAAGCAGGCCAAGGTCGCGGCCGACGCGGCGGCCCGGGCCAGGACGGCCCGTATCGCGGCGGAGAAGGCCGAGGCGGAGGCGTGGGAGCACGCCAGGAAGACCCGTGCGGCCCGTCTCGAGGCCGAGCGGCAGGCGAAGATCGCCGCCGAGCAGCGGCAGATCGCCGAGCGTGAGCGCAAGCTGGCCGCCGAGGCACGGGCCCGCGCCGAGCGCGAGCGCGACGCCGCGGCTGCGGCACGGGCCCGCGCGGAAGCCGAAGCCCGTACCGCCTCGGCCCTGAGAGCCCAGGCTCAGTCGGCCGCCGCCACCGCCGCCTCGGCGCGCGCGAGCGCCGCCGAGAAGGAAGGCATCGCCGCCAAGGCCGACGAGCGGGCCCGCGGCGACGAGCGGGCGGCTCACGAGGCCCGCGACAAGGCCTTCCAGGCCGAGCAGAACCACCGGGCCAAGGAGGCCAAGGCCAAGGCCGCCGAGGCGATCGCCGCCTCCGGCCGCGGCACCCTCGATGCCGCTGAGGCCCGGGCGGCGGCGGACGGCGCCCGCCAGGACGCCAACACCGCGGGCGCGGCGGCCGGTCAGGCACGCAGCGCCGCCGACGGCGCCAGCGGTGCGGCAGTACGTTCCCGTGCCGCCGCCACCGAAGCCGCCGGGCACGCCGCCCGCGCCCGCGCCGCGGCCGCCGAGGCCAGTGCGCACGCCGCCAAGGCCAACGCCGCCGCGAACAAGGCCGAAGCCGCCGCCGCTGCGGCCAACGCCGCTGCGAACAAGGCCGAGGCCGAGGCCGCTGCCACGCACGCCGCGGCGCAGCGCGCCAACGCGCAGGCCGCCGAGGCCACCGCCCAGGAAGCCCGCGCCGGCATCGCCGCCCACGAGTCCGCCCGCCTGGCGGGTCTGGCCGCGATGGAGGCCAACAACTCCCTCCAGGCGGCCAACCGCACCAAGGAGGAGGCTGACGGCGCGGTCCGCGAGGCCGCCATGGCCCGGCTTCAGGCCACCACCGCGGTGCAGGCCTCGGTGGCCGCCCGCGGCACCGCCGCCGGCATCGCCGACCCGGCCAACACCGCCATCGAGCTGACCACTCCCTTCTCCGGCTCGGACGTCGACGCGGACTTCGCCGCGCAGGTGGCCAAGGCCGCCCTGGAGACCGGCAAGGAGCAGGTCGAATCGGCCGAGGCCAAGGCCGTCGAGGCGCTCAAGGCCGCCAAGGCCGCCGAGGACGCCGCCAAGCGCGCCAACGCCCAGGTCGCGCCGGCCTTCAAGGCCGCCTCCGAAGCGGCGAACTCCGCCGCCAACGCGGCGCGTTCGGCCGCCAACGCCATGAAGTCCGCCGCCCAGGCGGCCGACGACGGCGCCAAGGCCCGGGCCGCCGCGGCCAGCGCCAACAAGGCCGACGCCCAGGCCCAGGCCGACGCCAAGGCCGCCCGCCAGGCCGCCAACCAGGCCTACGCCGACGCCAAGGCCGCCCGCGAAGCGGCCAACGCGGCCGAGGCCGAGGCATCCCGCGCCCGCGGCGCCGCCGCCGAGGCCACGCAGCACGCCAACGCCGCTGCCGCCGCCGCTTCCAAGGCCGAACACGAGGCCGCGGTCGCCCAGAGCGCCGCCACCCAGGCCGAGAACGACGCAGCCGCCGCGAGCAAGCTGGCCGATTCCGCCGAACAGCACGCCAAGTCGGCCGAAGCCTCCGCGAAGAACGCCAACAAGTACGCCCAGGAAGCGAAGGAAGCCGCCGAGAAGGCGGAGGCCTACGACCGGGAGCAGGAGCGGAAGCGGCGCGAGGAGTCTTTGAAGGAAGGTGGATCCAAGGACGTCTCCGAACTGACTCTGGCTGACCATCTTGCGCTCAATGGCTCCGGAATGACGCGCGATGAGTACGATGCAGCTCGCAAGCTTGACGAGAAGGGATTTCTCGGCTTCCTCAAGGAAGAAGGCGGGGAAATCCTCGTCAAGCTCCTTGGCCTGGACGATGTCCAGAAGTGCTTCACTGAAGGAAACGTCGAAAGCTGCGTATGGACGCTCGTCGGCGCTCTTCCCTGGGGCAAGGCCCTCATGGCCATCAAGGAGTTCCCGGCAATCTCGAAGGCTCTATACCGGACCGTCACAGGCGTCAGTAAATTCATTGACGAGTCTGACGCGGCTAAAAAGCTAATTCGCAAGGGTCGGGAGGTAATTGAGAAGATCCGCAAGACTCCTTGTGTAAAGAAGGAGAAGAAAAACAGCTTCACGCCGGAAACCCCGGTCCTGATGGCCAACGGAATACACAGACAGATCAAAGATGTTCAGATCGGTCAGCAGGTTCTGGCTACTGATCCTGTATCCGGCCGGACCGAAGCTCGGACGGTCACCGACGTGATCGTTGGCTATGGGCAGAAGCGCCTGATTGAGGTCACCATCGACACCGATGGTGCAGCTGGAAAGGCCGTAGGCACCCTCAAGGCCACGGACGGCCACCCCTTCTGGGTCGCCAACCGGGGTCTGTGGCTGGACGCAAAGGACCTCAAGGCGGGCGATCAGCTCCGTACAGCTGACGGTGACCAGCGCACGGTCGTCGGTACCCGTGCTTGGACTGAGGTTCGTAAGGTCTACAATCTGTCTGTCGCGGGCATCCACACGTACTATGTGGTGGTGGGCGGAACTCCGGTTCTGGTTCACAACAGCACCTGCTCCATCGACTCCGTCACTGGGCCTGCTGGAGAGGCGTTGCCCCTACCCAAGGGGGCGGTTGGCACACCGGTGGCAACGGGTAAAGGCTGGGCGTACGACATTCCGGCGGGCACCAAGGGACTCGACTCTCGGGTTACTCACGTCCGGGTAATGGATCCTGTCACCACTGGTAAATATCAGTACCCCAACGGTTATGTGGTCTACATGAATAAGGCGGGGCAATCGGTGAATCCGGTAACCGGGCAGACGATCAGCAAGGCTGATTCCTACAACCATATCGAAATTCCATGATCTCGATCAACGATCTCGCCAACACAAAACATCACTCGCCGGGTCTTGGCTCGGTGGAGGTGGACCCCCTACGGGATGTCGATGCACTGCAAGAGGCGCAGTTGCTCGGGTCTAAGGTTTGCCACTTGACCTCGACGGCAACTCTCCTCTTTGAGCTGCGCACTTCCCTGCAGTTTGAAGTTGGGAATGCCGCACTGCTTGTAGTGCGTGGCCTTCGCTCGCTAGGATGGGCAACGCCAGTGGGGCAATTTCCCCTTTCGGCGCTGACGGTCGTCTCTAGTGCATCTGACCAATCCGGCGATTTCGTCCGCGCGAAGTTCGCATTTTTCCCTGAGGCGCAGCTTGAAGTTGTGGGCAAAGAAGCGGAATTCTTCGTTCTCGAGGTAGAAGGAATCAGTGAAGTGCCGCCCGACTATTCAGACGTGAGCTTGGAGTGCGTTCAGGGAGACTTGCCGACCTGGTCTTCTCTGTGCCGTGTGCTTCAATCGTCAAGTTCGCGCTGATGCAAGAGATGTGATAACGAAGAGGCGTGGTTCCACCACCGGGTGATCCCAGTCCCTTTGTTACCGCCTACGAACCGAAGCCCCGTCAGGTTGTACCTGCCGGGGCTTCGGTGGTATGTGACGAAAATAGTCAGGTGGGCGAGATGACGCTGAGTGTAATCCGCCGTCGGTAAAGACTTCCGTTCCGAAGTGATACGGAAAACGAAAATAACTGAATCGAGTCAGCTCGTTCCCTCGCGGTGCATCTGGGCACTTGCTAGTCTCGCCGAATCGTGCCGACTTTCCGGATTTTCTGTGTGAGCAGATTTTAATTAACTATGGTCCGCCTGTGTTGTCACGGGCTGCACCGTTCACCCCCGCACAGCCAACGAAACCCCGAACCTCTCCTCCCCATCAGTCCACCACCGCCTCATCTCGAACCCGGCGTCCTCCAACTCCCCCCGCACCCCCTCCTCCCGGAATTTCGCCGAGACCTCTGTCCGGATCTCCTCCCCCTCCGCGAACGGCACGGCCAAATCCAACGCCGGGACCTTCACGGTCATTTCCTTGTTCGCCCGCAGCCGCATTTCGATCCACTCGCGCTCCGCGTTCCACAGCGCCACGTGCTGGAAGTCGGCCGGGTCGAAGTCCGCGCCCAGTTCTCGGTTGATGACGTTGAGGACGTTTTTGTTGAAGTCGGCGGTGACGCCGGTCGGGTCGTCGTAGGCGGCTACCAGAGTCGCCTCGTCCTTGACGAGGTCGGTGCCGAGGAGGAGGGCGTCGCCGGGGGAGAGGAGAGCGTGGGTGGCGCGGAGGAAGGTGGTGCGTTCCTCCGGGAGGAGGTTGCCGATGGTGCCGCCCAGGAAGGCGAGTAGGCGGGGGCCGGGGGTGTGGGGGAGGGTGAAGCCTTGTTGGAAGTCGGCTACCAGGGCGTGGAGGGTGAGGGTTGGGTGGAGGGCTAGGAGGGCTTCGCCGGCGGTGATGAGGGCGGATTCGCTGACGTCGACGGGTACGTAGGTGTGGAGGCCGGTCAGGGCCGCGATGAGGTGGCGGGTTTTGTCGGAGGAGCCGGAGCCGAGTTCGACCAGGGTGCGGGCGCCGGTGGCGGCGGCGATCTCGGTGGAACGGGTGATGAGGACTTCGCGTTCGGCGCGGGTCGGGTAGTAGTCCGGCAGTGTGGTGATCTCGTCGAAGAGTTCGCTGCCGCGGGCGTCGTAGAACCACTTGGGCGGGAGTTGCTTCGGTGTGCGGGTCAGTCCGTGTGCGACATCGGCGCGGAGCGCGGCGGTGGTGGCGTCGGCGGGCAGGGCGCGGGTGACGGTGAGGGGACTCACGCAGCGGGCTCCTTGAGCGGGGTGAGCAGGACGTCGGTGGGCGTGGCCGCGAGCAGGGTGTACGGCGGGACCTCGGTCCAGTGGGGGGAGGCGTCGTACGGCTCGGAGGCGACGGTGGTGCTGCGGCCGGGTTCGGCGAGGTAGAAGAGGGAATCGCCCCACGTGGTCGCGGCGATGGTGGCGCCGTCGGTGAGGAGCAGGTTCAGCCGGGCGCCGGGCGCGGCGGCGGACACCGCCGTGACGGTGTCGGCCAGTGCCTCGGCGGGGTCCATGCCGGCGCTGAGCCGGTGGTGCACCAGGGCCCAGATGAAGGCCGAGTCGCAGCGGGCTTGGAGGGAGAGGAGTCGGTGCGGGGGGAGGCCGGCGGCCAGGTCGGTCAGTGAGCCGGGCCAGCCCGGTACGGCGCCGTTGTGGCTGAAGAGCCACGGTCCGTCGGCGAACGGCGCGGCGGCGGCCTCGGGGTCCGCGCCGGCGAAGGTGGCGTCCCGTACGGCGGCGAGCAGTGCGGTGGTGCGCACCACCCGGCACAGGTCCAGGATGCCGGGGTCGGACCAGATGGGGCCGGCCCTGCGGTACCGGGCGGGCACCGGGTCGCCGGGCGCGTACCAGCCGACGCCGAAGCCGTCCGCGTTGACCGTGCCGTGGATCTGGTGGCGCGGCTGCCACGACTGGCGGTACAGGCCGTGGGAGGGGGCGGTGATCAGGGAGCCGAGGGGCAGCTCCGGGCCCAGGTAGGCGAGGTGGCGGCACATCAGTACCACCTGCCCGGGCCGGTGCTCTGCGCCGGAGGGCGCTCCGGCCGGTTCGGGGCCCTCATGCGCCCGCCGGGTCCGCGTCGCGGGCGGTGCGGAAGCCGGCGAAGATCTGGCGCCGTACCGGCAGGTCCCAGTTGCGGAAGGTGCCCCGGCAGGCCACCGGGTCGACGGCGAACGAACCGCCGCGCAGCACCTTGTAGGGGCCGCCGAAGAACACCTCCGAGTACTCGCGGTAGGGGAACGCGGCGAAGCCGGGGTAGGGGAGGAAATCGCTGGCCGTCCACTCCCAGACGTCGCCGATCAGCTGGCGTATGCCGAGGGGGGACTGGCCGTCCGGGTAGCTGCCCACGGGGGCGGGGCGCAGGTGCCGTTGGCCCAGGTTGGCGTGGGCCGGGCCGGGGTCCTCGTCACCCCACGGGTAGCGCCGGGACCGGCCGGTGGCCGGGTCGTGGCGGGCGGCCTTCTCCCACTCCTCCTCCGTGGGCAGCCGCCGGCCCGCCCATCGCGCGTACGCGTCGGCTTCGTACCAGCTCACGTGCAGCACCGGCTCGTCCGGTGGTACGGGCTCGGTGACGCCGAAGCGCCGCCGCAGCCACTGGCCGCCGTCGCGCCGCCAGAACAGCGGTGCGCGCAGGTCGTGTTCGCGTACGTGGTCCCAGCCCTCGGCGGACCACCAGCGCGGTTCGTCGTAACCGCCGTCCTCGATGAAGCCGGTGTACGCGCCGTTGCTCACCGGGGTCGTGTCGATGAGGAAGGACGGCAGGAGACGGCGGTGTGCGGGGCGTTCGTTGTCCAGGGCCCACGGTTCGGTGGAGGTGCCCATCGTGAACGGGCCGCCGGCGACGAGGACCTCGGTGGGCAGGATGCCGTCGGAGGTCACCGGCGGCTCGGGGGCCGTGAGCGCGGCCGGGCCGCGCCGCAGCTGGTGCGTGATGAGCATGGTCTCGTCGTGCTGCTGCTCGTGCTGGGCGATCATGCCGAAGGCGAAGCCGGAGTCGAGCAGCGGATCACCGCGCAGCGGGCTGCGCTCCAGCACGTCCAGGACCCGGCTGCGTACGTCCGCCACGTAGCCGTGTGCTTCGGCGGGCGGCAGGAGGGGCAGGGACGGGCGCTCGGCACGCGGGTGCTCGAAGGCGTCGTACACGGAATCGATGTCCGGGCGCAGCGCGTCCTGCTTGCCGACTGCGCGCAGCAGCCACTGCTCCTCCTGGTTGCCGATGTGCGCCAGGTCCCAGACCAGCGGCGACATCAGGGGGGAGTGCTGGGCGGTGAGGTCGCGGTCGTCGACGCAGGTGGTCAGCGCGCGGGTACGGTCACGCGCGGCGAGCAGGGCGCGCGCCGCGCGTTCCCGGAGCGACTCGGGATCGTGGGTCACAGACTGTCCTTCCCGGGGGTGAGCTCGTCCTCGTACGCGATGGCAGGCTCCGGTGGCGGCGCGGTGGCGACCGGCCAGGGGGGCTTCGCCGCCGGTGCCGGCGCGGGCTCCTCCGCGTACGCCCCGTCCAGCAGGTCGTCCGCCGGGCAGCGGCCCCGTGCCACATAGCGTTCGGCGAACCGGGCGACCGCGCCGCACACCCCGGCCGGGGCGCCCAGCCGGGGCAGCGCCTCCTGCGCGATGGTGAAGCAGGACAGCGCGGCGGCCCGCAGCTCGGGGTCGGTCAGCGCTCCCCGGGTGGCGTGCCGCCACAGCGGGTTACGCGGCGCCGGCCGCGCACCGGCCGTCTCGGCGAGGGGTTTGACCACGCGGTACGCGCTCTCGGCGGCCTCCGGGTCGTCGAAGAGCGCGGCCGTGACGGCCAGCGGCACGATCCAGCCGCCGTCTCCCGGCTGTGCGTCGATCATGCGCAGTTCCAGGTGGCCGCGCGGCCGTACGGGCGGGAAGAGCGTGGTGACGTGGTAGTCCAGGTCCTCCTCCGTCGGCGGGCGCGGCACACCGGTACGGATCCAGTCGCGGAACGTCAGCCCCTCGGGCGCGTCCCAGGGGCCGTCGTCGCTGCGCAGGCACATCACGGGCGCGTCCAGGGCGTACGCGACCCAGGCGGCACGCGGGTCCGGGCCGTCCGGCGGGGCGAGGGTGCGGGCCGGATCCATCTGGGACCACACCACTTGGCGGGTGGAGCGGTAGCCGGTCGGGCAGCCCTCGCTGACGGGCGAGTTGGCGAAGGCGGCGACCAGTACGGCGCCCAGCAGGTGGGCCAGCCGCCAGCGGCGGCCGAGGCCGAGCGGGCCCGGCTCCTCCTGGCCGGCGTCCAGGCAGACCTGTACGGACGCGGTGCCGCACATCATGGACCTGCCCGCATGGCCCCAGCGGTCGAAGTACGCCTCCATGGCGTCGTAGCGGGGTTCGGTGAGCACCCGCCGTGGAGGGTGCCAGGGGTTGTGGCCGTGGCCCGCCATGCCGAGGCCCATCTCCCGCATCGCGGGACGTACCAGGGCGAGGTCGGCCGAGACGGCTTCGATGCACGCGGTGAGAGACGTGGCGGGCAGCGAGCTGAGCTCCAGCTGTCCGCCGGGTTCGAAGCTGAGGGCCGACCGCAGGGGGAGGGCGCGCAGTGCGGCGGCCGCTTCGCGGTGTCGTACGGGGTCGACGGGACATCGGGGGTTGTGGGCGTCGTGGACGAGCCACTCGATCTCGACGCCTATGCGGCGGGGTGGTCCGGTCTTGAAACAGATGCCACGCAGGTGGGCCTCCAGCTCCGCCTCCGTGACCGCCGGCCGTGCAGGCATGGGCTCCAACTCCCTCGGACCGGGACGGCGGCTGCCGTCCGACAGCGGAATTGCCGCCCTCCACCTAAGCGGGTGCGGGCGGTGCGCTCAAGGGCACATTCTCGTCGGCCCGGTGCCGGTACGCGAGGGGCACGGCCCGGGACGGCGTGGCCCAGGGGCCGGTGAACCCGTCTCTGCCTGGGGTTTTGCGGGGGCCTGCGCGATGCGGAAGGTTCGGCTCTTTGTGCGAATTTGGTGGGAGGTGCGGGTGGGGGAGGCGGTGAGGAACCGCGTGCGGCCCCGCCATGTCTCCGCTCCCCGCGGCGCGCGGTACCGGGGCTCTGCGCAGGGCTCACGTACGATCCCCCCGGCCGCCGCGATCGGCGGCCGGGCAGCGTACAGGGCGAGGGGACGCGATGACGAGAACGGGAAGTGGCAGCCGCGGCAAGTCGGCGCGGCCGCTGGCGGTCTTCGACCTGGACGGCACGCTGGCCGACACCGGGCACCGCCAGCACTTCCTGGAGCGCCGGCCGCGCGACTGGAAGGGCTTCTTCGCCGCGGCTCCGGACGACCCGCCGCTCGCGCCGGGCGTGGAACTGGCCCGGAAGAGCGCCGAGGAGTGCGAGGTCGTCTACCTGACCGGCCGCCCCGAGCGCTGCCGCCGGGACACACTGGCCTGGCTCGGACAGCAGGGGCTGCCCGAGGGCCGGCTGTACATGCGTCCGAACGGGGACCGGCGGCCCGCCCGCTACACCAAGCTGGAACTGCTGCGCCGTTTGGCGGGCAGTCGCGAGGTGCGCCACGTCGTGGACGACGACGAACTGGTCTGCGACGCCTGCGAGCAAGCGGGCTACCCGGTCGTACGGGCCCGCTGGGCAGTCCCCTCCACCGACCTGAAGGACGCCCAGGAGCGTGAGGGGCGCACCTGACGTACGGCGGCTTCGCTTTCTCAGGGGACGGTTCCGTCCGCAACCCTCAGTCTTCACCCCCCGGACCGGTAGCGCGGAGCGTGATTCCCGCCGCGCCGTCATCCATCTCCGTCCCGCCGCGGTGAACACCCCGCCCGTGCCTGGTGGCGGCGGGCCTTGACGCGGTTGCCGCAGCGTTCCATGGAGCACCAGCGGCGGTTGTGCGCGGGGGAGCGGTCGACGAAGCGCAGGGCGCAGCCGTCCGCGCCGCAGATGCGTACCCGTAGCACTTCGGGCGACGGCAGCAGCGCGATCGCGTCCTGGGCGATCAGGGCGAGGCCCGCGGTCAGGTCGGCGGCTGCCGGGACGCTCGCCGTCGACAGCGTCAGCTTGCCGCCGGATACGAGCAGTTGGGGAGTGGGGGCGGGGAGTGCGGCCGCTGTCCGGTTGAGGAGGTGCAGGTCGGCCGGGGTGGGGAGGGAGCCGCCGGCCGTCGCCAGCACGGCCCGGTCTGTCGCGGCCCGCAGATCGCGTGCCAGGACGAGTGCCTTCTCGTCCTGTTCCGCCGAGGGAAGGGCCGGTACGGGCAGTCCGGCCCACTCCAGCCACCGCCGCAGGTCCCGCGGTACGAGCAGTGTCTCGCGCGG
Source organism: Streptomyces sp. NPDC030165 (assembly GCF_055573595.1). Classification (NCBI taxonomy): domain Bacteria; kingdom Bacillati; phylum Actinomycetota; class Actinomycetes; order Kitasatosporales; family Streptomycetaceae; genus Streptomyces; species Streptomyces sp. NPDC030165. The sequence goes on from NZ_JBVIBD010000003.1 coordinate 263,992, forward strand.
GGTGCGCAGCCGGTCCCGCAGGGTGTTGACGAAGTCCAGGCATATCCGCCCGCCGTACCGGAGCCACGCGTCCTCGCTCGACATGCTTGCCATGGTACTAACCCCCTGAGAGGGTTAGGGTGGTGTACGGGCCGCGGGTGTGTGTACGGCGGTCCCGTACGGAAGCGGATCGTGAACGGAGTGGAAGGGAACGGACGGTGGACGGTACGACCACGGGTGTGGCCCAGGTGGACGGCTTACGGCTGCACTACACCCGGGCGGGCTCCGGCCCGCTGGTGGTGCTGCTGCACGGCTGGCCGCAGACCTCCCGGTGCTGGCGGCCGGTCCTCGGCGAACTGGCCCGGGACCACACCGTCGTCGCGCCCGACCTGCGCGGCTACGGCCGCAGTGACAAGCCCACGACCGGCTACGACAAGCGGCGGATGGCCGCTGACATGGCGGGTCTCGTCGAGTCGCTGGGATATGACCGGGCCGCCGTCGTCGGGCACGACCGGGGCGCGCGGGTGGCCCACCGCTGGGCCCTGGACCGGCCCGGACAGGTGGAGCGGGTCGCGCTCCTGGACATCGTGCCGACGCGCGAGATGCTCCGCCGGATGGACGCCGCCATCGCCGCCGGGTACTGGCACTGGTTCTTCCACCTCCAGCCCGACCTGCCCGAACGGCTGGTCGGCCCGGATGTCCGCGGCTATCTGGAGTACTTCTTCGAGCGGTGGACCCACAACCGGCACGCGCTGACCGAGGAGGCCGTGGACGCGTACGTGGCGGCGTTCTCCCGCCCGGGCGCGCTGCGTGCGGGCTTCGACGACTACCGGGCCGCGGAGGCCGACGCCGCGCTGGACGACGCGGACTTCGCCGAGGGGCGGCTGCTGACCGTGCCCGTACTGGCCCTGTGGGGTTCGGTCGGCCTGCCCGCGCAGCTGCCGACGCTGGACATCTGGCGGGACTACTGCGCCGATCCGGACCAGGTGACCGGCGCGGAGATCGCCGAGTGCGGTCACTTCATCGCGGAGGAGGCGCCGGAGGCGCTGCTCGCGCATCTGCGGGAATTTCTGCCGAAGCCGGGGTGAGGGGGTCGGGGGCCGGTGCGCCGAAGTCTGTCCGGTGGGCCCGCTCGCCGACGGCCCGCCTCCTCACCTCCGTCCGCTCCCCAGCAGCGCGGCGTGCGGCAGGACGAGCCTCCCGTCCGGTCCCGCGAATTCCGCGCACAGCGCGTCGTACCGGCGCTTGATCTCCGCGATGTCCGCGGGCGGCCGGCTCACCACGATCTGGCCGGCCGACGCCACCCCGGCGGCGGGGCCGCTCCACCACTCCTCGGCGGTGGCCCGGTGTTCCCAGGTGAGCGTCGTGCAGCGGACGCCGGTGAGTCCGGCTTCGTGCAGGAGGCGGGTGAAGCCCTCTTCGGTGCGCGGGAAGTCGTCCTCGGGGGCGAGTGTGGGCAGATGGGCGGGGCGGGTGACGCCCGCGGCGCGGATCGCGCGGCCGAGCAGGGCCTGGCCGGGGGCCGGCGGGGCCGCCCAGATGGAGAGCGCGATGCGGGCGCCCGGGCGCGCGACCCGGCGCAGTTCGGTGACTGCCGCGCGGGGACGCCCGACGTGATTGAGCACGAAGTTGCCCACCACGGCGCCGAACCGGCCGTCGGCGAAGGGGAGGCGGGGCAGGGCGGCGACACACACGTACGCGTCCGGGGCGGCCGAGGCCGCGCGGGCGGCCATGCCGGGGTCGGCGTCCACGGCCGTCACCGCGGCGCCGCGCCGAGTCGCGGCGCGGGCCGCCGTGCCGGTGCCGGTTCCGGCGTCGAGGACGCGCAGGCCGGTACGTACCTCCGCCGCGTCGAGCAGCGCGGGCACCGGGTGGGCGCAGAGCGAGGCGAAGCTCCGCTCGTACGCGTCCGCACGCCCGGCCCAGGCGCGGCGCTCGGCGGCGTCGAAATCGGTGGAGGTCGTCGGCATGGTCATGGCGTCCTTTCCCGGGGCGGGGTGACGGTTCGTCGAATGGTGGGAGGCGCCTCGGTGTACGGGCAGCGCCCTGGTTTCACGGGTGCGGCGGTCCTGGTCGGTCGTGTGGCGGGCGAGCGGCCGGGCTTCCACGGAGAAAACGGACGGGTCGCCTCCGAAACTTGTCAGAGACACGGAGACGCTATTGGATCAGGGACGCCGGGTGCGTACTATGCGCCATAGTTGATCAGTCAAAGACCGGCATGTCTGTTTCCATATCCGGCCGAATGTGCCATGACGCTGCTGAGAGGTGGTCAGGAGTGGGACCCGAGCTGACCGTTCCGCCGACCTACTCGCCCCTTCCGCCCGCCATCCACCCCCGGCACGTGGAGATCGAGGCCCGGACGACCGCATGGGCGAATCGTTTCTCCATAGGCTCCGACGAGCTGCGCGGACGCCTGGTCACCCATGGGATCGGCGGCTTCGCCGCCCGTATCCTGCCCGACGGCCGCGAGGAGGTCGTCTGCCTCCTCGCCGACTTCGTGCTGTGGCTCTTCGGCGTCGACGACGGTTACTGCGAGGAGAGCGACCTCGGGCACGACCCGGGTGCGCTGACCGGCGTACTGCACCGGCTGCTGCGCGTGGCCCAGAACCCCGAGGCCCCGATTCTGCCGGGCGACAGCCTCGCCGAGGGCGTCCGCGACCTGCGCCACCGCGTCTCCCGCCACGGTACCGCGGGCCAGGCCGCCCGCTGGATCGACGCCCTGCGCGAGTACTTCTTCTCCGTGGTGTGGGAGGCGTCCTACCGGCGCTCGGGCGCCGTGCCGAGCCTGCCCGACTACACCCTGATGCGCCTGTACGACGGGGCCACCTCGGTCGTCCTGCCGATGCTGGAGATGGGGCACGGCTACGAACTCCAGCCGCACGAGCGCGAGCACACGTCCGTGCGCGCCGCGGCCGAGATGGCCTCCTTCATCATCACCTGGGACAACGACATCTTCTCCCACCACAAGGAGAGCCGGGGCCCGGGCTACTACCTCAACGTCCTGCGCGTCCTGCAGAACGAGTACGGCATATCCCCGGACGAGGCCCTGACCACGGCGATAGCCCAACGGGACCGCGTGATGACACTGTTCATGCGCCTGAGCGCGCACCTGCGGCAGCAGGCCAGCCCGCAACTGCGCCAGTACCTGCACAATCTGGGTACGTTCATCCGCGGGTCCCAGGACTGGGGCATCACCTCCCTGCGCTACACCACCCCGGACGACCCGGCCCAACTGCCCTCGACACTGCGCACCACGCCCACCGACGACAGCCACGCGCCGCTGGACATCCCCGTCATCTCCTGGTGGTGGAATCTGGTCCCGGCCGCCCACGCCCAGGCGCGCGAAGGAGTGGACGACGGCGCGCGCCCGCACGCCTGGGCGGCGCAGCCCGCCGGCTGACCACCTGCCACTCCACCCGTGCGCCCGGCCGAGCCGGTCCGCCGAGCGCCCGGCCGGGTCACTCCGCCGGATCGTCCGGGCGCTCCCCGAGCCGGTTGCGGCTGGTCAGCGACCGCTGGAGACGGGTGAGCGTGTTGCTCGGCGACCGCTTGCGCAGGGCGGCGCGCGCCGCGTTGGCGCCGGGCGCGCCGTGCACGCCGCCGCCCGGATGCGCTCCGGCCGAGGCCAGGAAGAGGCCCTTGACCGGGGTCTCCGGGCGCCCGGTACCCGGCAGCGGGCGGAAGACGAGCTGCTGGTGCATCGCGGTCGTACCGCCGTTGATGGCGCCGCCGTGCAGGTTGGCGTCGAGCGCCTGGAGTGTGGGCGGCGCGAGGATGCGGCGGGCCCGGATGCGGGTGCGGAAGCCCGGCGCGTACCGCTCCACCTGCTCCTCCACCCGGTCCGCCATCGCCTCCTGCTCGCCGGGGCTCCACCTGCCGGTGATGCCGGCGTCCCCGGCGTCCGCGCGGACGTCGTGCGGTACGTGGGTGTACGCCCACGCCGACTCGGTCCCGGCCGGTGACCGCGTGGCGTCGGACGTGGTCATCTGCCCGAAGAGGGCGAACGGCCGGTCGGGGACCCGGCCCGCCGCGAGCTGCGCGGCGAACCGCGTCAGTTCATCGACACCGTCGGCCAGGTGCACGGTGCCGGCGCCCGCCGCCTCCGGGGCGGTCCACGGCACCGGCCCGTCCAGCGCCCAGTCGACCTTGAAGGTCGCGAAGTCCCACTGGAAGCGGCGCAGGTCCGCCAGCAGCCGGGTGGGCAGGTGCCGGCTGTCGATCAGGTCGCCGTAGAGGGACGGTACGGAGACGTCGGCCAGTACGGCCCGGCCCGCCGGCACCGACTCACCGCCCGCGGTACGCACCCCCACAGCGTGGCCCGCCCGTACGACGACCTCGGTCACACGCTCACCGCAGCGCAGTACCCCGCCGCGCGCTTCCAGCCGCCGTACCAGGGCCTCGGAGAGCGCGCCGGCGCCGCCGACCGGCACGGGGAAGCCGTACGACTGGCCCAGCATGGACATCAGCCACCCGAAGCCGCCGCTGCCCGCTGCCTCCGGCGCCAGGTCGGCGTGCAGCGCGTTGCCCGCGAGCAGCAGCCGGCCGCCTTCGCCGCCGAACTCCTCCTCGCCCAGCCGCCGTACGGGCAGCACCATCGTGCGGGCCAGCCGCAGGCCGCCCGCGCTGTGCAGCCGGGCGGCGAGCCGGGCCGTGGCCCGTACCGGCGGGAACGGCGTGAACAGGGCGCCCAGGACGTCCGGACCCACCCGGTCCCAGATCGCGCAGAGCCGCTGCCAGGCGACGCCGTCGCCGCTCGCGAAACGCTCCAGCCCGTCGGCGGTGGCCGGCTGCCGGCGCTCCAGCACCGCGCACCGCCCGTCGGCCAGCGGGTGGGCGAGGACCCGGGGCGCGTGGCTCCACCGCAGCCCGTGGTCGTCGAGGCGGAGCGAGGCGAGCACGGGCGAGGCGGCGGCCAGCGGGTAGAAGGAGCTGCACAGGTCGCTGACGAAGTCGGGGTGCACGCCGCGGTCGCTGCGGACCGCGCCGCCCGCTTCGGGCTGCGCTTCCAGGACCTCCACGCTCCAGCCCGCGTCGGCCAGCAGATTGGCCGCCACCAGCCCGTTCGGTCCGGCGCCGATCACCACCGCGTCCGGCATCGCCGCCCCCTCTCCACGGGGCCCGGGGCCGCCGGGGCCGTCCGTGGCGCCGGAGCCGTCCGCGAAACCGGGGCCGTCCGCGAAACCGGAGCCGTCCGCGTCACCGGAGCCGCGCTCCGGCCGGCCCGTACGCCCCGGTTCCGGCCCGTCACACCGCCTCGCTCGGCTGTCGCGGGCAGCTCTCCACGACCCTGGCCAGCCGGCCCAGCATGCTGCGGTGCCGGAGCTGGAACAGCGCGTCCAGGACGGTGTTGTGCACCAGTCCGCCCGGTCCTTGCAGGGGGTGTTCGTCCATGATGATCAGGCTGTGGTCGCCCCAGGGGCGGATCTCGATCGCGATCCGCGCGGTGCCCAGCGCGCCGCTGTCGACCTCCAGCTCCAGTTCCCGCGGGGCTTCGCAGCGTCGCACGATGGTCCGGCCGGTGAGCTTCCACGGGCCCAGGTGCACGCTGTAGGAGAGCGTGGCCCCCAGCTCCGGCCAGTCGCCCTCGCACGGCCGCGACCGGTACGGCCCGACCACCCAGTCCTGGTACCGCGTGCCGTCGGAGAGCACCGCCCACACCACGTCGGGATGCCTCTTGATCAACTGATGTCTTACCGCCATGCGGTCTCCAACGTCGGGGGGAACCGGTCGCCGGGGTCGCCTGTCAGCCTAGGCCGGTCCGCTCGTTTCGGCCTCCGGGACCACACCCGTGTGCCCTCGGGGCACCGGGCCGCACCCGGGCCGGGCCGGGGCGCACGCCGGGTGGCAGCGGCGCCAGGGCGTTACGTTCACAAGACCCGGCCCGGGGTACTGACCCCCTGGCTGCCCACCGCCCGGCACCGTACGCAGCCCGTGGAGGCCCGACCGTGAGCCACGACCTTCCCCTGCGCGGACGCACCGCCGTGGTCACCGGCGCCGCGCGCGGACTGGGCGCGCACCTGGCACGTTCACTCGTACGGCGGGGAGCCGACGTGGCCCTGCTCGGGCTGGAGGAGGACGAGCTGGAGCGGGTCGCGGCCGGCCTGCCGGGGCACGCTGCACACTGGCCGGTGGACGTCACCGACGAGGACGCGATGGACCGGGCCGCCGCGCTCGTGGAACGCCGCTTCGGCCCGCCGTCCGTCGTCGTCGCCAACGCCGGGGTGGTGGCGGGCGGCCCCTTCCTCGACACCGCCCCGGCCGTCTGGCGCCGCGTCGTCGAGGTCAACCTGATCGGCAGCGCGGTGACCGCCCGCGCCTTCCTGCCCGCCCTCCTGCGCACCCGGGGCTACTTCCTCCAGGTCGCCTCCCTCGCGGCCATCGGCCCGGCACCGATGCTGTCCGCGTACTGCGCCTCGAAGTCGGGGGCGGAGACCTTCGCGCAGGTGCTGCGCGCCGAGCTGGCCCACCGCGGGGTGGGCGTCGGCACCGCGTACCTCAGCTGGGCGGACACCGAGATGGTCCGGGCCTCCGACCGCCGTGCGGCCATGCGCGAGCTGCGGGCCCACCTGCCGTGGCCCATGTCGAAGACGTATGACGCCGGGCCGGTGGCCGACCGTATGGTCCGGGGCATCGAACGGCGGGCCGCCACGGTCTACGCGCAGCCGTGGCTGCGCGCGGGCCAGGCGGTGCGCGCCGTCCTGCCGGGCATCGTGACCGAGGGCTCCCGCCGCGCGTTCCTGCGCCTGGCGGGCCGCGCCGACCTTCCGGCGACCGGCCTGCTCGGGGCGGGCGGCCGGGCGGCCGAGACCGGCGGCGGCTTCCGGGGCTGACCGTCCGGCGCACGGGGGAGGGGACGGCCGTTCGGCGCAACCGGCGCGGCGGGTCCGCCGCACCCGGGACAAGCTCGGGGCATGGACCAAGCATCGGCTCCCCGGGCGCGGCTCGGGCTCGTGTTCCTGCTGACGGCGGCCGGCGTCGCCGCCACCCTGACTCCCGGCGCCGCGGCCCAGGACCGTACGGCCGCGGCCCGGGACCGTACGAGCGTCGCGGACCGTACGGCCTCCGCCTGGCTGCCCTACTGGGGCGACACCAAGGGTGCCTACCGCGATGCCCTCCAGCACGCGGCGCAACTGCACACCGTCAGCCCGTTCTGGTACCGGGCCACCTCCGCCACCACCATCAAGAGCCAGCACGGCGCGGGGGACAAGCGGATCATCGCGGGCCTGCACCAGGCCGGCATCAAGGTCGTGCCGACCGTCAACGAGTCCATGGACGCCACCGCGATGGCCGCGCTGCTGCACGACCGGTCCCGCCGCGCCGCGCACATCGCCGCGCTGCTGCGGCTGGTGGCCTCCCGCGCGTACGACGGCATCGACCTCGATTACGAGACGATGGCGACCACCGGGACCGCCCGCATGCGGGAGCGGGTGCGCACCGGTTACGCGCTGTTCGCCGACGAGCTGTGCGCCAAGCTGCACGCCAAGGGCAAGAGCTGCGTCATCACGGTCATGGCCCGCACCGGCGGCTCCGGCAAGGCGTACGACTACGCGCGCCTCGGCAAGGCCGCCGACCGCGTCCGGATCATGGGCTACGACCTGCACTGGGCGGAGGGCTCACCGGGCCCGCTGTCCTCGCTCGCCTGGTACGAGGAGTTCCTGCGGTACGCCACCCGCACCGTGCCGCGCGACAAGCTCGAAGTGGCCTTCCCCGGTTACGGCTGGGACTGGACCCAGGGCGTCAAGGCCCGCGCCAAGCACCTGACCTGGAAGGAGGCGGAGGCGCTGCGCCGCCGCAAGGGCGCCGCCTACCGCTTCGACGCCAAGTCCGGCACACCCCACTTCACGTACCGGCAGGGCCGGGCCGTGCACCACGTCTGGTACCAGGACGCACGCGGTGTCGCCGCGCACCTGCCGCTGCTGCAGAAGTACGGCGTACGCAACGCCGGGCTATGGGCGCTCGGGTTCGAGGACCCGGGGTTCTGGAAGGCACTGCGCGGCGAGTAGCCGCAGCGCCGCCTCGGACGGGCTGCCGGCCCGCGCGGTGAACATCAACAGGCCCTGCCCGGAGCTGTCCGGCGTGTGCAGCATCTCGAAGTCCAGCTCCATGGCGCCCACCAGCGGATGGTGGAAGCTTTTGACGCCGAAGCTGCAGTTGCTGACCCCGTGCCGCGACCACAGCGCGCTGAACTCGGCGCTCTTCATGGACAGTTCGCCGATCAGCTCGGCCAGCTGCTGGTCGTCCGGGTACTGCCCGGCCGCCATGCGCAGCGCGGCGACGGCCCGCCGGGTCTCCGCCTCGCGGTCCGGATACAGCTCGCGGGTGTGCGGGTCGAGGAAGAGCAGTCGCTGGGTGTTGGGGCGGTCCAGCGGCCGGCCGGGGCTGTCGATGTCCAGGTGCCCGGCCAGCAGTGCGTGCCCCGGCCGGTTCCAGGCCAGCACCTCGAAGCGCCGGCCGAGCGCCACGGCGGGTACCTCGCCGAGAGCGGCGAGCAGCTGGAGCGTTCCGGGCCGCGCCTTGTCGGGCCGTACGGCCGGGCGGCGCCGGGCCCGGGCGGGGCGGGCGAGGTCGCGCAGGTGGGCGCGTTCGTCGGGGGACAGCCGCAGGGCGCGGGCGAGGGCGTCGAGGACACCGTCCGAGGCGTTGTGGCTCTGGCCCTGTTCGAGCCGTGTGTAGTACGCGACGCTCACGCCGGCCAGCTGCGCCAGCTCCTCGCGGCGCAGGCCCGGTACGCGGCGCCGGGCACCGTAGGAGACCAGGCCGACGTCCTCGGGCTGGAGGCGGGCGCGGCGGGTCTTGAGGAAGTTGCCCAGCTCGGCGGGTGTGTCCATACCGGCCAGTGTCGTCCACCGGGCCGCGCCGTGCCTGACCCTGCCAGTACCAGGCTGCGGTCCCGGGAGGGGCCCGTTCCGGGCTCCGGGCGATGTCCGTGCCAGGCCGCGGACGATCGGCTGTTCCCTCCGGGATACCGACCGCTTAGTATGCCGAGGGTCGCGGGGTCCGGCACCCCGCGCTCCCCGCGTACCCGAGGTCTGTGGAGGCACCTGTGAAGGCATGGCGCGTACACGAGAACGGCGAGCCTCGTGAGGTGATGCGGCTGGAAGAAGTGCCGGATCCGCAGCCGGGAGCGGGGCAACTGCTCCTGCGCGTCCGCGCCGCGAACGTCAACTTTCCCGACGCGCTACTGTGCCGCGGCGAATACCAGGTACGCCCGCCGTTCCCCTTCACACCGGGCGTGGAGATCTGCGGCGAGGTGCTCGCCGCGGGAGAGGGAGCGTCCGCGGAGGTCGGCGCCAGGGTGCTGGCCCAGCCCCCGCTGCCGGACGGCGGTTTCGCCGAACTGGCCGTCGTGGACGCGGCGACGGTCCGTCCCGCGCCCGACGCCCTGGACGACGCGGAGGCCGCCGCCCTGCACATCGGCTACCAGACCGGCTGGTTCGGCCTGCACCGCCGGGCCCGCCTCCAGCCCGGCGAGACGCTGCTCGTGCACGCCGCGGCGGGCGGCGTCGGCAGTGCCGCCGTACAGCTCGGCAAGGCCGCGGGGGCGCGGGTCATCGGGGTGGTGGGCGGCTCCGGCAAGGCGGCCGTCGCCCGCGAACTCGGCTGCGACGTGGTGCTGGACCGGCGCACCGACGACCTGGTGGCCGCCGTCAAGGAGGCGACCGGCGGCCGGGGCGCGGACGTGGTCTACGACCCGGTGGGCGGCGACGCGTACGCCAAGTCCGTCAAGTGTGTCGCCTTCGAGGGCCGCATCGTGGTCGTCGGCTTCGCCGGCGGCACCGTACCGACCCCCGGCCTCAACCACGCCCTCGTGAAGAACTACACGATCCTGGGCCTCCATTGGGGCCTGTACAACACCAAGGACCCGGCCGCGGTCGACGCCTGCCACGAGGAACTCGCCAAGCTGGCCGCTCAGGGTGTCGTCAGGCCGCTGATCGGCGGCCGGGTGCCGCTGTCCGGCGCGGCCGAGGCGGTCCAGCGGGTCTTCGACGGCACCACCACCGGCCGCCTCGTCGTCGTGCCCGGTCCGGAGGACGCGTCATGACCGAGGTGACCACGCAGGCCGGGAGCATCGACGCCGACGAGTTGCGCCGCCGCACCGCCGGCCTGCTCGCGGCCCACCCGCCGGCCGGCACCGGCCGGCTCGAATTCCTGCGGGCCCGCTTCGACGCCGGACTGGCGTGGGTGCACTTCCCCCGGGGTCTCGGCGGGCTCGACGCGCCGCGCGCCCTCCAGGCCGTCGTGGACGCCGAGTTGGAGGCGGCGGGCGCGCCCGGCAACGACCCGCGCCGCATCGGCATCGGCCTGGGCATGGCAGCCCCCACCATCCTCCGCTTCGGCACGGACGAGCAGAAGAAGCGTTTCCTGCGTCCCCTGTGGACCGGCGAAGAGGTGTGGTGCCAGCTGTTCAGCGAGCCCGGCGCCGGGTCGGACCTGGCCGCGCTCGCCACCCGTGCCGTACGGGACGAGGACGGCACCGGCTGGGTGGTGGACGGCCAGAAGGTCTGGACGTCCGGCGCCCACCGGGCCCGCTGGGCGATCCTCATCGCCCGTACGGACCCGGAACTGCCCAAGCACCGCGGCATCACCTACTTCGTGTGCGACATGAGCGACCCCGGCGTCGAGGTGCGGCCGCTGCGGCAGATCACCGGCGAGGCCGAGTTCAACGAGGTCTTCCTGACCGGCGTACGGATTCCCGACGCGCACCGCCTCGGCGAGGTGGGGGAGGGCTGGAAGGTCGCGCAGACCACGCTGATGAACGAGCGGGTGGCGATCGGCGGGTCCCGCCTGCCGCGCGAGGGCGGCATGATCGGCGTCGCGGCCGACGCCTGGCGCGCACGCCCGCAGCAGCGCACCCACGACCTCCACCAGCGGCTGCTCGGCCTGTGGGTGGACGCCGAGGTCGCCCGTCTCACGGGCGAGCGGCTGCGCCAGCAGCTCGCCAAGGGACAGCCGGGGCCGGAAGGCAGCGGCCTGAAGCTGGCGTTCGCCCGGTTGGCCCAGCAGATCAGCGGCTGGGAGGTGGAGTTCCTGGCCGAGGACGGGCTGGCGTACGACGACTGGACGCTGCGCCGCCCCGAGGGCGTGGACTTCACCGGACGCGAAGCCGGTTACCGCTACCTGCGGGCCAAGGGCAACTCCATCGAGGGCGGCACCTCCGAGGTGCTGCTGAACATCGTCGCCGAACGCGTCCTGGGGCTGCCGCCCGAGCCGCGCACCGACAAGGACGTCGCCTGGAAGGACCTTCCCCGATGACCGCTCCGAGCGGGGCCCCGGGCCCCACCGAACCCGCCCCCGCGCAGCCCGACGAGGCCCCCGGCCTCCTCTACTCGGAGCCGGAGGACGACCTGCGGGCCGCCGTCCGCTCGCTGCTCACCGACCGCGGCGGCCCGGCCGCCGTCCTCGCGGACCTGGAGAGCGGCCGGACGCACGACGCCGGGCTGTGGCGCGCGCTGGCCGCGGACATGGGCACGGCCGGGCTGCTGGTCCCGGAGAAGCTCGGCGGGCAGGGTGCGAGCGCCCGTGAGGCCGCTGTCGTCCTGGAGGAACTGGGCCGTTCGGTGGCCCCCGTGCCGTACCTGACCAGCGCGGTGGTGGCCGTGACGGCGCTGCTCGGCTGCGAGACGGGCCGGCAGGAAGTGGCCGCGCCGCTCGCGGCGCTCGCCGAAGGACGCGGCGTCGGCGTGCTCGCCGTGTCCCTGCCGACGGCTCCGGGTGCCCTGCCGGAAGCGGCCGTACGGGCCGACGCGGACGGCACGCTGAGCGGCGAGGTGACCGGTGTCGCGGACGCCGCCGCCGCGGACGTGCTGCTCGTCCCGGCCGACGGCCCGTACGGATACGCGCTGTACGCCGTGGACGCGACGGCCGACGGCGTGCGGACCGGGCCGGGTGTCCCGCTCGACCTGACCCGGGTCCCGGCCCGGGTCACGCTCGACCGCGCCGCCGGGCGGCTGCTGGCCGGGCAGGACGCGGCCCGGGCGGCGGTGACCGGGGCGCTGCTGGCCGGCGCGGGGCTGCTCGCCTCCGAACAGCTCGGCATCGCCGAATGGTGCCTGGCCGAAACGGTCCGGCACACCGCCCAGCGCACCCAGTTCGGCCGCCCGGTCGGCTCCTTCCAGGCGCTCAAGCACCGGATGGCCGCACTCTGGCTGGATGTCGCCTCGGCCCGCGCGGCGGCCCGCAATGCCGCTGACGCGCTGGCCACCGGCAGCCCGGACGCACGGGTGGCGGTGGCCGTCGCGCAGGCGTACTGCGCGCCCGTCGCGGTGCGCGCGGCCGAGGAGTGCATCCAGCTGCACGGCGGCATCGGCATGACCTGGGAGCACCCGGCGCACCTGTTCCTCAAGCGCGCCAAGGCGGACGAGATCGCGCTGGGCACGCCGGGCCGGCACCGTGAGGCGCTCGCGGAGCTGGTGGACCTTCCGGCTCCGTAGCCGCTCCTTACGCTCGCACTCCCGCCCCGTACGGGCCGGTTCGTACCGGTCTGTACGGGGCGTTGCCGTGCGCCCGGCCGCTGAATGGCTAACCGGTCGGTCAGTTGCCTGACCGATCGGTTAGTCTGCTGCCGACACGCCGCGACACGCGGCGGACGACGCGAAGGGGGCAGGACATGGGACAGGGCTCACAGCGCACGACATGCTGTGTGGTGGGCGGCGGACCGGCGGGGATGATGCTCGGGCTGCTGCTGGCCCGTGCCGGAGTGCGGGTGACCGTCCTGGAGAAACATCCGGACTTCCTGCGCGACTTCCGCGGCGACACCGTGCACCCGTCGACCCTGCGCCTGCTCGACGAACTCGGCCTCGGTGAACGGTTCGCGCGGCTGCCCGCGGGCCGGCTCGAAGAGGTACGGATGCGCATCGGCGACCGCACCCTCGTGGCCGCCGACCTGCGCCGCCTGCCCGGCCGCCACAAGTACATCGCCATGGTCCCGCAGTGGGACTTCCTCGACCTCCTGGCGAGCGCCGCCGCCGCGGAACCCTCCTTCACCCTGCGCATGAGCACCGCCTGCACGGGGCTGCGTACGGAAGGCGGGCGGGTGACCGGGGTGCGCTACCGGGACGAACACGGCGCGGAGGGCGAGTTGGCGGCCGACCTCACCGTGGCGTGCGACGGCCGCGACTCACGGGTGCGCGACCTCGCGGGGCTCCGGCAGCGCACGTTCGACGTACCGATGGACGTGTGGAACGTCCGCGTGCCCCGCCCGGGGGACGGCCGGGTCTTCATGCGCGCGGCCGACGGGCAGTTCGCGGTCACCATGGACCGCGGCGACCACTGCCAGACCTCCTACCTGATCAAGAAGGGCACGGACGCGGCGCTGCGGGCCCGCGGCATCGCCTGGTTCCGCGACCGGCTCGGCGCGCTCTTCGGCTGGGACGCCGGGGTGACGGACACCATCGGCTCGTGGGACGACGTCAAGCTGCTCGAAGTGACGATGGGCCGGCTGCCCCGCTGGTACCGGCCCGGCCTGCTCTGCCTCGGCGACGCCGCCCACACCATGTCGCCGACCGGTGGCGTCGGCGTCAACCTCGCGGTGCAGGACGCCGTCGCGGCGGCCCGCCTCCTCGCCGGTCCGCTGCGCCGCGGCACGGCCGGCGTACGCGATCTGGCCCGCGTCCAGAGGCGGCGGCAGTTCCCCGCGGCCGTCGTGCAGAAGTCCCAACTGGCCGAGCACGAGACGCTGTTGCGTCCGGCTCTGGAGGGAACGCTCGACCCGGACCGGCTGCCGGTGCCGCTCGAACTGCTGCAACGGCTGCCGTTCCTGCGCAGCGTGACGGGATACGTCGGCGGGATCGGGATACGGCCCGAGAGGGCGCCCGGGTTCGCCCGCGCCTGAGCGTGCCGGTCCTCCTGCGGACGGGTGTCGTTCATTCCCGGGGAGGATGAGCAACGGGTGGTTGTTCACTGCCGGTCGGAAAGTTCCCGGCCCGGTGGAGGATTCGGGCGGCGGTCCGGTCCGGGCAGGATCGGCTCTGCCCGGCAACCGAACGGAAGGACCGGCACATGCCCACCACCCGCAGCCCGAGGCCGCGCGCGGCGCGCACCCGGCGCCGGCTCGCCCCGCTGACCGGGGCGAGCCTCGCCCTCCCCCTCGTTCTCGCCGCACCGGCCACCGCCGTCCCCTTACCGGCCGATCCTCCGGCCGGGTACACCTCCCGGCGCCTCGACTGGCGCGCCTGTGAGCCCGGCATTCCCGACGGCATCCCGCCCGGCCCGCGTCCGCCCGTCGAGTGCGCGACCGTCAAGGTGCCACTGGACTACCGCGCGCCCGGCGGCCGGAAGATCGACATAGCGATATCCCGGATCAAGGCGGAGGGCCCCGCGCGGCAACGCCGGGGCGCGCTGCTGTTCAACCCGGGTGGCCCCGGCGGCCGAGGGCTGAACCACCCCCTCGCGCTCACCCGGCTCGGCCTGCCCCAAGCCGTACGGGACGGTTTCGACCTCATCGGGTTCGACCCGCGCGGCGCCGGCGACAGCACCCGCGCCCACTGTCGCCTCACCCCAAAGGAACACACGTGGCCCCGCCCGGTGCGCTTCCACGAAGCCAACGTCGCCTGGGCGCGTACCGTCGCCGCGAAGTGCCGCGCGAACGCCGGTGACCTGCTGCCTCACATCACCACCCGCAACACCGCCCGCGACATGGACGTCATCCGCGCCGCCCTCGGCGAGCGCAAGATCTCATACCTCGGCGCCTCCTACGGGACCGCGCTCGGCGCGGTCTACACGCAGATGTTCCCCGGACGCGCCGACCGCGTCGTGCTCGACAGCGCGGTCGACCCCGCGCTGATGTGGCGCGAGCAGCTCCGCACCTGGGGACCCGAGGCGGAACCCGCCTTCGCGCGCTGGGCCGCGTGGACCGCCCGGCACCACGCTACGTACGGGCTCGGCGCCACCCCCGCCGCGGTCAAGAAGACGTTCCGGGACCTCGTGGCCCGGGCCGACCGCACGCCCGTCGTCCTCGGCCGGACCCCGTTCACGGGCTGGGAACTGCGCGACCTGCTCCGCCGCGCACTCTTCTCCGTCCGGGGCGGCGCCGAGGCGGTGGCCCGGGTCAGGGACGCCGCGGGCGGCAAGCCCGTACCCGCCCCGGAACTGCCCGCGTCGACCGACCAGGAGATCTCCACCTTCTGGAGCATCATGTGCAACGACGCCGCCTGGCCCCGCGATCCGGAGGTCTACCGCCGGGACTCCCTCCGCGACGCCGCCCGCAATCCGCTCTACGGCGACTTCGCCTCCGGGATCACCCCCTGCGCCTTCTGGGGCGAGCCCGCCGAACGCACCGGCCCCGTGAAGACCTCCGTACCCCTGCTCATCCTCCAGAACGAGTGGGACTCCCAGACGCCCCTCACCACGGCCCGCGGCCTCCATCGCGCCGCCGTACGCTCCCGCATGGTGACCGTCGACGAGGGCGAGGGCCACGGCGTCTACGTCTTCACCCGGAACGCCTGCGCCGAGGCCGCCGCGACCTCCTACCTCGTCACCGGCCGGCTGCCCGCCCGGGACCGCACATGTGCCGCCGATCCGGCGCGCCCCGCCGTCACCGGCCGCGGCGCGTGATCGCGTCGAGGGTGAAGGTCTCCAGCTCGTCGGCCGCGGCGTCGAGGTCGTACTCGGGGTGGGCCAGCCAGTGCGAGACGACGCCGTCGATGGCGCCGCCGATCGCCAGCGCCACCGTGCTCGGGTCGAACTCCCGCAGGCGGCCTGCCCGCTGACCTGCCGCCAGGAGGTCGGCCAGCTCCTGCCGGCGGTTGTTGGTCTCGTGCCGGCCCGGTGTCTTCAGACGGGTGCCGCCGTGGTCGTCGAGCAGCATTTCGGTGATGACGCGGACGTGCCGCCGGTTGGCCCGCTGGTAGCCGATCATCGCGCGGACGTAGGCGACGACGGCGGCCAGCGGGTCGGACTCGCGGTCCACCCGCTCCCGTACGTACGCGGTGAACTCCTCCAGCACGTGCGCCAGGGCGGCCTGGGTCAGGTTGTCCTTGGAGGAGAAGTGGTACAGCACGGCGGCCTTGGAGATGCCGGCCCGCTCGGCGATCGCGGCCAGCGAGGCCGCCGGGAAACCCCGGGTGGAGATCAGCTCGATGGTGCAGTCCACGAGCTGCCGGCGCCGCGCCTGCTCCGTGAAGGTCGGGGTGCCCGCAGCGCCGCCTGCCCGTGGAGCCATCGTGCCGCCACCCCTGTCTGTACTCGCCCGCCGGTCGGCTTCAGACCGTACACGGGCGGTGCCTATCCGATGAGGCTCAGGGGGCCGCTGACGTCGCTCTCCGCGCCGTCCTGGGTCGTCACCTCGATGGTGTAGGAGGTGCCGGGCGGCACGGTGGGCAGCGTCGCCAGGGCCTCACCGGCCTTCTTGCTGCCCGCCTTGGGCGCCACCAGCGACAGCCGGTCGTGCTCTCCGGACGGCGTACGGGCGCTCAGCCAGACGTCCACCTCCTTCCCGGTCGTGTTCGACCACTGGACCAGGAGACTGCCGTCCACCTTCGCGCTGGAGCCGGCGGCCGGCGTCGTGACCCTCACGGCCGGATCGGCGGCGGACGGGACGGCGGCCGGTCCGACCGCGAGGGCGGCCGCCATGGCGGTGGTGGCGGCCCCGGCGGCTATGCCCTTGGCCTTCGCGGTACGCATGATGACCTCCGTTTCGTCGGGGGCGGTCGGGCGGAGCTTCCCCGCGCGCCGAGATCATCACCGGTGCCGGGGCGACGGCCACCGCAACGGGGGTCTCCGGGCGGACGAGGGGCCGCGGGTGTAGGACACTGTGTCCGCGCGGGGGCGCGTGCCCGTACACGGCGGCATGGAGCACGAATCCGCCCGTTACGCAACCGTTATGTCTAAAAAGTGTGGTTCGGGTAGCGTCGTACCCATGAAGATCGCAATCCGCCGCCCCGCGGCCTCCGGGACGGCACTCCGCCGGCACCCGCAGACCGGACCGGCGCTCCTGCTGACCGCCGTCCTCCTGGCGGTGCTCACCGCCGTGGCACCCGGCGCGCGGGCCGCCGGCGGGCTCGACGAGGCGGCGGACGCCCTCAAGAAGGGCCCGGTGTACGTGGACCCGCGGGCCTCCGGCGCGCTGTCGTCCGCCGACGCGGGCGCCCTCGCCAAGAAGATCAAGGACTCCGGGAAGCCGGTCTTCGTCGCGGTACTGCCCGAGGCCGCCGAGTACCGGCCCAGCACCCTTTTCCGGGACCTGCGCACCAAGACCGGCATCAGCGGTGTCTACGCCGTCCAGCTCGGCGACCGGTTCAACGCCGCCGCCGACGCCCGTGTGATGTCGCGCAACTCCGTACGCAACCTCGTCGGCGCGGTCCAGCGCTCCGACTACGGCACCACGAAGGACCGCCTGAACAGCTTCGTGGACACCGCGACCCAGCAGGCGTCCGGCCACGAGCCCGCCTCCTGGGGCGGCGACGGCGCCGGTGTCAGCACCGGCGCGCTCGTCGGCCTCGGCGCGCTGGTGGTGGTCGGCGGCGGTGGCGCCCTGGCGCTGCACCGCCGCAGCAAGAAGCGGCGGGCCGAGGAGGAGCGGGCCGCGCTGGAACAGCTGCGCGTCGTGGTGGACGAGGACATCACCGCCTTCGGTGAGGAACTGGACCGGCTCGACTTCACCCCCGGCGAGCCCGGTGCCGACGACGCGATGCGCGCCGATTACGCCCATGCGCTGGACGCGTACGAGAATGCCAAGGCGGCGATGGCCCGCGCCGAGCGCCCCGGCGACGTCGAACCGGTCACCAGAGCCCTGGAGGACGGCCGGTTCGCGCTGGCCACCCTGGCCGCGCGGCGCGAGGGCAAGCCGCTGCCCGAACGCCGGGTGCCGTGCTTCTTCGACCCCCGGCACGGGCCGTCCGTCGCGGACGCGGAGTGGGCGCCGAACGGCGCGGCACCGCGTACGGTCCCGGTGTGCGCCGCCGACCGGGCGCGCCTGGAGGACGGCCAGGAGCCGATGGCCCGCACGGTGCAGACCGAGTATGGGCAGCGCCCCTACTGGGACGCGGGACCCGCGTACGGCCCCTGGGCGGGCGGCTACTTCGGCGGCGGCATGCTGCCGGGCCTCCTCATGGGCACCATGCTCGGCAGCGTCCTGATGGGCCCGTCCGCGTACGCCTCCGACTTCGGCGGCGGCATGCAGGGAGCCGAGGGCGGCGACGTCTCCGGTGCGGACTTCAACCCGGACGACTTCTCCGGGGGCTTCGGTGACGGCGGGGGCTTCGGCGGCGGCGACGGTGGCGGGGGCTTCGGGGGCGGGGACTGGTGACGGGGGCGGGCCGGGTCACGAGCTGACGCGGGCTCCCCGCACCCGCTTCGCGCCCAGGAGCCGCGCGTACCGCGGCCGCTCCGCGAAGTCCGCGTACGCCCACACGGTGGGCCGCCCGGCCTCCTTGCACAGGTGCAGCACCTGGCCCGGCCCCAGGTGCACGCCGACGTGCGCCCCGTACCCGGCGGGCCGCCCCGGCGCCTCCCCGGCGTCGAAGAGCACCAGGTCCAGCGGGCCCGGCGGCTCCGCCCGTACGGTCGCCGCGGTGTCCGCCCACAGTTCGGCGGACCGCAGCGGCGGTACCGCGCGCCCGAAGTGGCGCAGTACGGCGTACGCGTAGAGCTGGCAGTTCGCGCCGGCCGCCAGGTCGTACGGGTGGCGGCCCGGCAGCGGGGCGGCACCGGGGTGCCGGGAGGCGGCGTACGGGACGTCCCGCAGGGCGGCGGGCAGGCGCGACAGCGGGTCGGGCGACGCTCCGGAGGCCGTGGGCAGGGCGGGGGCGGCAGACATGGCGTCCATGATGGCGGCCCCCGCGCTCGGGGGTACCGGGGCTTCCGTTTCTCACATGCTGTTTAATTGCCTGCGCTTTGCAACAACAGTCGATCTTCAGCAGGGGAGTGGGCATGACGTCCCGGTCGATACGCTCAGCGGCCGCCGCGGCACTGGCGGGAACCATGGCGCTCGGGGTGGCGGCCTGCTCGACGCCGTCCGGCGGCGGCAAGGGCGGCGCGGCCGGTGCCCAGGACTCCGCCGTGGTCGGCATCGCCTACGAGCCGGAGACGCTGAGCCCGCTGCTGGGCTACGGCAAGGACGGCAACTCCAAGATCTTCGACGGGCTGCTCACCCACGACGCGGACATGAAACTCAAGCCCGCGCTGGCCGCGAAGCTGCCCGAGGTCTCCGACGACGGCACGACGTACACGTACACACTGCGCGACGGCGTGACCTTCAGTGACGGCAAGCCCTTCACCGCCGACGACGTGGTCTTCACCTACGAGACCATCCTCGACGAGAAGACCAACAACGCCTCCAAGGCCGAACTGGACGCCCTGGAGAAGGTCGAGAAGAAGGACGCCCGCACCGTCGTCTTCCACCTCAAGTACCCCTACGCGCCGTTCGCCGAGCGCACCGTCCTGCCGATCGCCCCGAAGCACATCGCGGGCAAGCAGGACGTGAACACCGGCTCCTTCACCACCCAGCCCATCGGCACCGGCCCGTACATCCTCACCAAGTGGTCCAAGGGCGAGAAGCTCACCTTCAAGGCCAACCCGCACTACTGGGGCGGCGCGCCCAAGGTGAAGAACTTCACCATGGCGATCATCAAGGACGACGACGTACGCGCCACCCGGCTGCGCTCCGGCGACCTCGACGGCGCGATCCTGCCGCCCAACCTCGCCGCCACCTTCAAGTCCGACCAGGACAAGAAGACCCTCGCGGCCAAGACCTTCGACTACCGCAACGTCACCCTGCCCACCGCCGACAAGGTCACCGGCGACAAGGCGGTACGCCAGGCCCTGGACGTCGCGGTGGACCGCAAGGCCATGGTCGACGGCATCCTCGACGGCGCCGGCAAGCCCGCCTACGGGCCCGTACCGACCGACAGCCCCTGGTTCACCAAGGGCACCGAGCGCGCCCACGACCTGAAGAAGGCCGAACGGATCCTCGACGACGCCGGCTGGAAGAAGAGCGGGAGCGGCATCCGCGAGAAGGACGGGCAGCCCGCCTCCTTCAAGCTCTGGTACCTGGCCGGCGACAAGCTCCGCCAGGAGCACGCGCTCGCCTTCGCCTCCGACGCCAAGAAGGCCGGCATCGAGGTCAAGGTCGAGTCCGGGCCCTGGGAGGCCATCCAGCCGAACATGAAGACCGACGCGGTCCTCGCGGGCGGCGGCAGCCCCGCCGACCCGGACTTCGACCAGTACCTGCTGCTGCACTCCTCGCTCGCCGGCGACGGCTTCAACAACATGTCGCGCTACGACAACCCCAAGGTCGACAAGGCGCTGGTGGACGCCCGCCGCACCGACGACAAGGCCGCGCGCAAGGCCGGGTACGACACCGTGCAGCGTGAACTCGTCGACGACCCCGCCTACATCTTCCTCACCCACATCGACCACGAATACGTGCTCAAGGACCGGTGGAAGGACCTCACCACCCAGGTCGAACCGCACGACCACGGCCTGGCCTCCGGCCCGTGGTGGAACGTGGAGGACTGGCAGCCCGCGACGTGAACCGCCTCGCACAGCTGCCCTGGGGCCCGATGGCGCGGATGACGGGACGGCGGGCCCTGTTCGCCGTGCCCGTCCTCCTCGCCGTCACCCTCGGGGTGTTCGCCGTCGCGGCCGCCGCGCCCTTCGACCCCGTCCGGGCGTACGCGGGCACCGCCGGGCTCACCGCCTCCCAGGAGAACCTGGACCAGATCCGGCACAACCTCGGCGTCGACCAGCCGCTGCTCGGCCGCTGGTGGCACTGGCTGACCGGCGCGCTCACCGGCGACCTCGGCGACTCCGCGACGCTGCGCGCCCCCGTCTCCCAGGTCATCGGCGAACGCATCGGCTGGTCCGTGCTGCTGTGCGCCCTGGCGTTCGTGCTCGCGATCCTGGCGGGCACGCTCCTGGGCGTACTGGCGGCCCGGCGGCCCGGCTCGATGCTCGACCGCGCCGTCACCTCCGCCGCGTACACCCTGGAGGCCGCCCCGCCGTTCTGGCTCGGACTGCTGGCCGTCTGGCTGTTCGCGCTCAAGCTCGGCGTACTGCCGGCCGGCGGACTGACCGACACCGGCAGCGAGGTCGCCACCGCCGGTCAGATCGCCCGCCACGTCGTCCTCCCGGCGCTGGTCCTCGCCGTCACGCAGCTCCCGTGGTTCGTGCTGTACGTACGGCAGGGGGTCGGCGACGCCCTGGAGGAGGACCCGGTGCGCGGCGCGCGGGCCCGCGGCCTGAGCGAGCGCACCGTCCTGTTCCAGCACGCCCTGCGCTCCGGACTGCTGCCGGTCCTCACCCTGATCGGCTCCCGCGTACCGGAACTGATCACCGGGGCGCTGCTGGTGGAGTCCGTCTTCAGCTGGCCCGGCATCGCCGCCGCCACCGTCGACGCGGCGACCAGCGTGGACTTCCCGCTGCTGGCCGCGCTGACGGTGCTCGCCACGATCGCCGTACTGATCGGCAATCTGCTTTCCGACCTGTTGTACGGACTCGCCGACCCGAGGGTGGGATTCGATGGCTGAGACGGTGAAGACGGAACGGACGACGGCCGGGGTTCGCGGAGGTTCCGCTGTGGACGGCGGGACCGTCTGGCACCAGCGCTCGGCGCAGCGCGGCGGGCACGGTGCCCGCTCCCGTAGTCGCACCCTGCGGGTCCGTACCTCGGCGGTCCTGGTGGCGGCCATCATCCTGGCCGTCGTCGTCGTGCCCCTCCTGATCCCCCTGGACCGGCAGGCCGTCGACCTCGCAGCCAAACTCCAGGCGCCCTCCCCCGCGCACCCCTTCGGCACCGACGAGGTGGGCCGCGACCTGCTGCTGCGCTGCGTGTACGGGCTGCGCGTCTCCCTGCTCGTCGGTGTGGTCGCGGCGCTCGCCGCCACCGTCATCGGCACCGCGGTCGGGGCGCTGGCCGGGGCGCTCGGCGGCTGGGCGGACCGCGGTGTCATGCGCGTCGTGGACCTGTTCTCCTCCGTGCCCCACCTCCTCCTCGGCATCTTCATCGTGGCGATGTTCCGCCCCGGCGTCTGGCCCGTGGTCATCTCGGTGGCGCTGACCCACTGGCTCTCGACGGCCCGTATCGTGCGGGCCGAAGTCCTCTCCCTCCGCTCCCGCCCGTACATCGACGCGGCCGTCTCCGGCGGCGCCTCACGCCTGCGCGTCGCCGTGCGCCACCTGCTGCCGGGAGTCCTGCCGCAGGCCGGGCTCGCCGCCGTCCTGATGGTCCCGCACGCCATCTGGCACGAGTCCGCGCTGTCCTTCCTGGGGCTCGGGCTGCCCGCCCACGAGGCGAGCCTGGGCAACATGGTCAACAGCGCGCGCAGCTCCCTGCTCGCGGGCGACTGGTGGCCGACCCTCTTCCCGGGCCTGTTCATCATCGTCCCCACGCTCGCCGTCGCGGGCCTGGCCGGTGCCTGGCGCGAACGCATCAACCCGCGCCGCCGATCGGAGCTGATGCTGTGACCAAGCCACTCGAGCCCCCCGAGCCCTTGACCTCTCCCGTACCTCTGATGCCCCCCATCCTGTCCGTACGCAACCTCTCCGTACGCTTCCGGATGCGCGGCGGGCGGCACGTCGCCGCCGTCACCGACGCGTCCTTCGACCTCGCGCCCGGCCAGTGCCTCGCGCTCGTCGGCGAGAGCGGCTGCGGCAAATCCGTCCTGGCCTCGGCCCTGCTCGGCCTCCTCCCGGGCAACGCGCAGACCGCCGGCACCGCGCACCTGGACGGCGTCGAACTGCTCACCGCCTCCGAACGCGAACTCTCCCGCTCGATACGCGGCCGCCGCATCGGCCTGGTACCGCAGAGCCCCGCCGCCCACCTCACCCCTGTACGCACCGTACGGGCACAACTCGAAGAAACCCTCCGGGAACTCACCGGCACCCCCAAACACGCGTTGCGGACCGCCGCCGAGCAGGCCGCAGCGCGCGCCGCGTTCCCCGCCGACCACCTCGACCGCCACCCGCACGAACTCTCCGGCGGCCTCGCACAGCGCGCCGCCACCGCCCTCGCGCTGGTCGGCGACGCCCCCCTGCTCCTCGCCGACGAACCGACCACCGGCCTCGACCGCGACCTCGTGGACCGTACGGTCGACGAACTGCGCCGCCACATCGACGCGCCGGACGCGACCGACGGCACCGGGCGGGCCCTGCTGATGATCACCCACGACCTGGCGGCGGCCGAACGGATCGCCGACCGGGTGGCCGTCATGTATGCGGGCCGCATCGTCGAACTCGCCGACGCCACGGACTTCTTCACCACTCCCGGCCCCCGCCACCCCTACGCCCGCGGCCTCCTCGACGCCCTGCCCGACCGCGCTTTCACCCCCATCCCCGGCATGCCGCCGGAACTGGGCGACCTCCCGCCGGGCTGCGCCTTCGCCGCCCGCTGCGACCGCGCCACGGACCGCTGCACGACCGCCGTACCCGCACTGACGGACGGCATCGCCTGCCACCACCCGTCGGCAGAGCCCGCAGCCGCTGTACGAGAGGGAGCAGCCGGTGCTTGAACTGTGCGCCATCACCGCCGGGTACGACCGCGCCCGCCCCGTCGTCCGCGACGTCTCGCTGCGCATCGCGGACGGCGAGGCCGTCGGCCTGCTCGGCCCCAGCGGCTGCGGCAAGTCGACCCTGGCCCGGGTGGCCGCGCTCCTGCACCGCCCCGACGCCGGCACCGTCGTCCTCGACGGCCACCCCGTCAGCGGCTACCGCCACCGGGCCACTCGCGCCCAGCGCACCGCGTACGGCGTCGTCTTCCAGCAGCCCCGCCTCTCCGCCGACCCCCGCCTCCGCCTCGCCGACCTGATCACCGAACCCCTGCGAGCCACCGGCCGCCGCACCGAAGCCCCCACCCGCCTCGCCGAACTGGCCCCCACCGTAGGCCTCTCCCCCGACCTCCTCTCCCGCCGCCCCCACGAAGTGAGCGACGGCCAACTCCAACGCGCCTGCCTCGCCCGCGCCCTGACCCTCCGCCCCCGCTGGCTCATCTGCGACGAAATGACCGCCATGCTCGACGCATCGACGACGGCCGCCCTGGTAACGGCGGTCGAGGAATACCGACGCACATCGGGGGCGGGGCTGCTGGCGGTGGGCCACGATCGGGTGTTGTTGGAGCGGTGGTGTGATCGGGTTGTGGGGTGGGGGGAGTTGGGGGAGGGCGGGGTGGGGGGCTGAGCGGAACCAGCGGGCCGAACCGGTGAACGCCATGCACGCGGAACTCTCCACCATCCCCGGAGCCGAGCCCTTCGACGGGATCGCGGGCGCGTGGCACTGGCCCCCGAACCTCCGCTTCAATTTCTTCACGGCACCCGTGACGTCCGACGAAAGCGGCGGCCCTCTGTTTCAGGTGCATGTGGTGGACGCCTGCGACCTGAACCTGGTCCGCGTCATGCTCACGCAGGCCATGGAGGAGAGCCGGGAGTTCTACGGGCTTCTCGGGCTTGAAGAGGTCATGAACTCGGGGTGGGTCATGACGCTTGCTGCTCCGGAGCATTCTGCCGCGCAGATGATCTTGATGACTGAGGACCGGTCCGCGTCCGACACGCCGCCGGACATGAGTGTCGAGGTGGACGACGTGGACGCGGTGTATGCGGCTGTGCTGGCCAGTGGGGCGCCTGTGGTGCGGGAGTTGCGGGATGAGGAGTGGGGGCGGCGGTTCTTCGTGCGGGATCCGAATGGGCGGGTGGTGAACGTGTTGGGGCATCGGTGAGGGGAGCGGGGGAGGGGGAGGCGGGGTTCAGGGGGCGCCGTAGCGGGTTTTGAGGTGGTGGCGGGCGGTCTTGCCGGTGCCGGAGCGGGGGAGGGCGGGGGCGATGACGGCGGTGCGGGGGATCTTGTAGCGGGCCAGGCGGCCGGTCAGGGAGGTGAGGACCTCGGCCGGGTCGAGGGTCGCGCCCGGTGCCGCCACCAGGATCGCGCGGCCGACCTCGCCCCATTCGGGGTCGGGTACCGGGATCACGGCGCACTCGGCGACGTCCGGGTGGGCCAGCAGGGCGTGTTCGACCTCGGAGGGGTAGATGTTCTCGCCGCCCGAGATGATCACCTCTTTGATGCGGTCGACGATGGTCACCCCGCCGTCGGCGTCGGTGCGGGC
This sequence comes from Streptomyces sp. NPDC030165, assembly GCF_055573595.1. Lineage (NCBI taxonomy): Bacteria > Bacillati > Actinomycetota > Actinomycetes > Kitasatosporales > Streptomycetaceae > Streptomyces > Streptomyces sp. NPDC030165. The sequence continues at coordinate 288,998 of NZ_JBVIBD010000003.1, forward strand.
CGCGTCGCCCGTACGCAGCCAGCCGTCCGTGAAGGCTGCTTCGGTTTCTTGCGGGCGGTTCCAGTAACCGGTCATGACGTTGGGGCCGCGGACGAGGAGTTCGCCGGTGGGGGAGGAGGAGGGGGAGGGGGAGTCGGGGATGGGGTGGGTTACGCGGACGTCGGTGAAGAAGTGGGGGATGCCCACGTGGCTCGGGGCGGTGCCGGTGGGGCGGTCGTGGGTCAGCAGGACGCCTGGTGATGCTTCGGTCATGCCGTATCCCTGGCGCAGGGTGAGGCCGCGGCGGGCGTACGTGTCGATCAGGGGCCCGGGGGTCGGGGCTCCGCCGCATACGAGGGTGCGGAGGGAGGACAGGTCGGCCTCGTACCAGTGCGGGTGGGCGGCGATCCGGCGGAACATGGTGGGGACGCCGAACAGGGATGTGACGCGGTGCCGTTCGACGGCTTCCAGTGCCGCGCCCGCGTCGAAGGTCTCCATCAGTACGCATGTGCCGCCCTTCAGCAGCACCGGCAGGGCCTGCATGCCCAGTGCCGCGGCGTGGTAGAGCGGCGCGGCGATCAGGGCGGTCTCGTCGGCCGTGAGGTCCTCGTCGATCAGGACGTTGACGGCGTTCCACGTGAGGTTGGCGTGGGTGAGTACGGCGCCTTTGGGGCGGCCGGTCGTGCCGGAGGTGTAGAGGATCAGGAAGGGGTCGTCCGGGGCCACGGCTTCGTCGAGGGGTTCGAGGGGGGTGACGGGTTCGGTCGGTGCTGCGGGGGCGGGGTCTTCCGGCGCGTCCACTTCGATGACCCGTACGCCGGTGTCCGCCGGGACGTCGGGGAAGCGGCCGGAGCGCAGGAGCACGCGGGCGCCGCTGTCCGTCAGCTGGTAGGCCAGTTCCGGCGGGGTGAGCCGGACGTTGAGCGGGATGAAGACCGCGCCCAGCAGGCCGGCCGCGAAGAGCGACGTGAGGAATTCGGGCCGGTTGGGGCCGAGGAAAGCGACCCGGTCGCCCTTGCGTACCCCGTGGTGCCGCAGGGCGTGGGCGATGCGGGTGGCGTGGTCGTACAGCGCGGCGTAGCTCACCCGGAGTGTGTCGCCGTGGATCAGTGCCGTGCGGTGCGGGGTGCGCCGCGCCCGCCGCGCGGCCCAGGTTCCGACGCCCTCGTTGCGCATGTGCTGCCCCTGTCCGGCCGGTCGGCTTCGATGATCTTGCTGCGGTCTGCGGTCTGCGGTCTGCGGTCTGCGGTCTGCGGTCTGCGGTCTGCGGTCTGCGGTCTGCGTCACCCGTTCGAGGAGGGTGGGTAGTGACATGATATTACGGATGGTAGTTTTGTTGTGACGCTACGTGTTCGGCTTGTGGGGAGGCTGCGGTGATCGCTGGTCCTGGTACGGCGCTGCTGTTGGACGCGCGGGTCCGCCACAGTCCCGAGGCCGAGCGCATCGACACCCGTGGCGAGCCCCCGGTGTGGCGCGCCGAGTTGCCCGACGGCTCCTTTGCGTGGGTCGCGAGCGGGTACGACGCGGCGCGCCGGGTGCTGACGGACACCGTCTTCGCCAAACCGGCCGTGCGGGGCGGCGAGCGCTGGACGCGCTACCTCGGCTTCACCGGGCCGCAGGTCACCGACAGCATCGTCCGCAGCATGCTCAACGTCGACGGTGACCTGCACCGGCGGCTGCGGGAACTGGGCGCGTCGGCGTTCACGCCCGAGCGCGTACGGGCCGCCGTCGACCGCGCCGAAAGTGTGGCGGAGGAGTTGCTGGATGCCATCGCCGGGCGCGGTCGCGCCGATCTGGTGCGCGAGTTCGCCCATCCGTACGGCGTCCGGGCGATCACCGGTCTGCTCGGGTATCCGCCCGATTTCGTGAGGCGCGCGCTGGAGCTGCGGCGCTGGGGTCCGTCGCCGCTGTTCGATCCTCCCGGCTCGCCGGACCGTGAGCAGTACGCGGCCGACCGGGAAGCCATGAGCGAGCTGATGCACGACCTCGTGGCCCACCGGCGGCGCAGCCCCGGGGCCGACGCCGTCAGCGCGATGATCGCGCACGCCGACGCCGCCGGCCTCGACGAAGGTCAGCTGACCTCCACCCTCTTCCTGCTGCTGGTCTCCGCGTACGAGCCGGTCGCCGACTTCCTCACGTCGAGCCTGTACACGCTCTGGCACCACCCCGACCTCCTCGCCGAGCCCGACCGGGTCGTCGAGGGCCTCGACGAGCTGCTGCGCTACACCTCCCCTCTGGCGGCCACCATGCCGCGCTTCGCCCTCCGGCCCACCGAGCTGTACGGCGCGGAGCTGGAGCCGGGTGACGCGGTGATCGTGCACATCGCCCTCGCCAACCGCGACCCGCGGCGGTTCGCCGCCCCCAACCGCCTCGACCTGACCCGGGAACCGGGCCAGGACCTCGTCTTCGCCCACGGCCCGCACTTCTGCCTCGGCAGCGGCTTCGCCGTCGGGCTCTGCCGCACCGCCCTCGGCGCAGTGCTGCGCCGCCTGCCCCGACTCGCCGCCGCCCAGCCGCTCGACACGCTGCCCTGGCAGCGCGGCGCGACCGGCGGCATCACCCATCTGCACGTCACGGCCGGTCTGACGGCGCTGCCCGTCACCTTCCAGCCCCGGCACGCGGTGGTGTCCTGATGGCCCGCGTCACCGGCCTGTCGGTCCTGACCGCGTACGGCCACGGCCCGGACGCCCTCTGGCAGGGGCTGACCTCCGTGACACCGGCCACCTCCCCGGTCACCCGTTTCGACACCGCGCGCCACCGGGCCCGCCACGCCGCCACCCTCCCCGGCACTCCCGACCTGTACGGAGAGTTGGAGCGGCTCATCGGTGAAGCATGCGACCAGGCCGGACTGTCCTCGGCCGACCGGGCCGACACGCCGCTCGTCCTCGCCCTGCACGCAGGCCCTGACACCGCTGCCCTGGCCGTCGAACTGGCCGGCGCCTGCGGACTACGCGAGGTGCTCACCGTCCACACCGCCGCCTGCGCCGCCTCCAACACCGCCGTCGCCGAGGCGGCCCACCTCATCGGCACCACCGCCGAGCGGCGGGTCGTCGTCGCGGGCGGCAGCTTCGTCGACGCGAGCATGTTCGCCGCCTTCGACAGCGCCGGCATCCTCGCCCCGGACGGCGTCTGCCGCCCCTTCAGTGCCCGCCGCGAGGGCCCGGTGCTGGGTGACGGCGCCGGCGCCGTGGTCCTCGAACGCACCGGCACCGCACCGCCGTGGGCGCTCGTCCGCGGCTGGGGCAACGCGGGGGAGGCCCATCACGTCTGCCGGCCCCACCCCGACGGCCGGGGCCCCGCGGCGGCCGTCGCCACCGCCCTGCGCCGGGCCGAGGTCAGCGGCGACCGGATCGGTTACGTCAACGCCCACGCGACCGCCACCCCCGCCTTCGACGCGGGCGAGGCCGCCGCCATCGTGAGCGCGCTCTCCCCGCACGGCGCGCGGGTCCCCGTCAGCTCCACCAAGGCCTTGCACGGCCACTGCCTGGAAGCCTCCGGACTGGTCGAACTGGCCGTCTGCGCCCTCGCCTTCCGCCACGGGCAGCTGCCCGTCAACGCCAACCACCTAGGTCCGGACGAGGACTGCCCCCTCGACCTCGTGCTCGACCCGGGCCGCGCACCGCGGTCCCGCTACGCCCTCAGCCTCAACAGCGGCTTCGGCGGTGTCTGTACGGCGCTCCTCCTGGCGATGCCGTAGCCGATGCCGTGACCACGCCGAAGCCATGCCGTAATCCCTGACCACCCCGTACCGCACGAGGTCATGAGTGCGGAGGAGCCTCATGAGGACGCCATGGAACTGATCGTCGAGACCCGCGCCCAGTGGCCGCCGCCGGACGACCCGGCGGCCCGTCTGCCGGAGGTTCCGCGCTTCGACACCTCCGCCTTCGCGCCGCTGCTGGTGGCCGTCGGCGAACGCTGCCTCACCGACCGGTACGGCACGCCTCCGCTGCCCCCGGAGCTCGGCCCGCGTACCGGGCTGGTCCTCGCGGCCACCCGTGGCGATGTGGTGACGCAGGCCGCCATCGACGCCGCGGTGGCCGGGCAGCGGCAGGTGCCCAAGCCGCTGCTGTTCCAGAACGTGCCCTCCACGGCGCTCGGCCACCTGAGCACCGTGTGGGGCCTGACCGGACCGCTGGTCGCCACGCTCGCCATCGGAGACGTCGTGGCCGCGGCCCGCACCACTGCCGCACGCATCATCGCCACCGGCGACGCCGACCAGGTCCTGGCGATCGCCGCCGATCCCGGCGACAGCCCGCAGGCGCCCGGTACGGCGTGGGCCCACCTGTTCACGACCGGAGGGCGCTGACCGCCCGTACCGGCCGCCCACGGCCTCACCGTCACCGTGGCTGCGCGTTCCCCCGCCCGCGGCCTCACCGTCATCCCCACCCAAGGAAAGCGATGTCCTCGAAATTGCGGACCCCCACGGCCGAGTTGCGGTTCCCTTCGGTCCTGACCCCCGAGACGCTCGAAATCGCCGCCGGGCCCGTCACCGTACGGCTCGACGACGCCTCCCGTGCCGCCGTCGCCCGCTGCCACGACTACCTGCACACCTGTATGGGCAAGGGCCGCGAGATCTACGGCACCACCACCGGCTTCGGCCCCCTCGTCGTCTACGCGGGTCAGGACGAGAGTGCTGACCAGTGCGAGAACGTGCTCTGCCACCTGGAGGTCGGCCAGGGGCCCGATCTGGAACCACCGGTGGCCCGGGCCACCCTGCTCACCCGCCTGTGGAGCCTGGCCAGGGGCCGTTCCGGTGTGGCGCCCGCCGCCGTGGACGCCCTCGTGGCGATGCTCGGCACGGCCTTCGCGCCGGTGATGCCCGAGTACGGATCGGTCGGCGCCAGCGGTGACCTCGCGCCCCTGGCGCACGCCCTCCGGTCTCTCCAAGGGCGCGGTGACGCTTACGTCGGCACCACCCGTATGCCCGCCGGCAAAGCCCTCGCCGAGGCCGGGCTGCGGCCCGTGGAGCTCACCGGCAGGGACGCGCTCGGCATGGTCAACGGCACCTCCGTGACCGCGGCCGGGGCCGGCCTCGCGCTCGCCCAGCTGCACCGTTCGGTGGCCGCCGGCACCGCGCTGACCGCTCTGCTCGCCGCCGTCCTCGGCTGCCGCCCCGACTTCACCGACCCGGAGATCTTCGAGGCACTGGGCCACCAGGACACCACCGAACGCGCAGCCGACCTGCGCGAACGGCTGACCGGCCACGAACCGAGCGGCACCCGCGCCCTCCAGGAGCCCTACACCCTGCGCTGCGCGCCGCACATCCTCGGTGCTGCCGCGACCAGTCTGCGTCACGCCCGCCAGGTCGTCACCGACGACCTCAACGGCATCAGCGACAACCCGCTCTTCTTCCCCGAGCGCGACGTCGTCGCCCACGGCGGCAACTTCTTCGGCCAGCAGGTCGCCTTCGCCGCCGACCTGATGTCCATCACCGCCGCCCAGCTCGCCAACCTCGCCGAACGCCAGCTCGACCTGCTGATCGACCCGCGCCGCAACGGCGGCCTCCCCCCGATGCTCGCCGAGGACCCCGGCCGCGACCACGGCGTGCAGGGCATCCAGCTCGCCGCGACCTCCCTGGTGGTCGCGATGCGCCGCGCCACGACCCCCGCCGCCATGCAGAGCATCCCCACCAACTGGCACAACCAGGACATCGTCCCGTTCGGCACCCAGGCCGCGTTCACCGCGCTGAAGCAGGCCAGGACGCTGCGCCTGCTGCACGGTTCGCTCGCCGTCGCCCTGCGCCAGGCCGTCCGCGTGGGCGCGCGGCGCCCCGCCGCCGACGCTTGCGTGCGCCTGCTGGACGCCCTGGAGCCGACCGTGGCGCCGGACCGGCCGTGGGCGGTCTCCGTACGGGACGCGGCCGACGTGCTCGACCGCGCCTGCTGACCCGGAGGCCGGGGGCGCTGATGCACAAGCCGGGTCCGCCCGACCGCCGGCTCAGGGCCGTGGCACCACCATCACCTCGGTGCCCCGCGCCCGTACGGCCCGGATCTCGGCCGCCGGCAGCCCGTCGTCCACGATCAGCAGGAAGTCGGTCAGCGGCGCCAGCGCGTACAGCCCGCCCTTGGCGAACTTGGTGTGGTCGGCGACCAGTACCCGCCGCGCCGCGCTCTCCATCATCGCCCGCTTGACCTGCACCGTCTCCGGCGAGGTGTGGTAGCAGCGGCCGTTGGTGACGGCGGTGGTCGACAGGAACAGCACATCGGCGCGGAAGGCCCGTGCCGCGTCCGCCGTGTGCAGGCCCATGAACGCGTCGTACGCCGGGAAGTAGGCGCCGCCCAGGGTGATCAGCGAGATGCCGGGTTCCTTGGCGAGCGTGGTGACGGCCGGCAGTGAGTTGGTGATGACGGTCAGCGGCGCGTGCTCGGCGAACCGGTGGGCCAGCAGGAGGCAGGTGGTGCTGTCGTCGAGCATGACGGTCTGGCCGGGGACGAGCAGCGTCGCCGCGGCCCGTGCCAGAGCCTGCTTGACCGGGGCCATCACCGCCATCCGGTCGGCCACGCTCCCGTGGAACTGTGCCGACGGCAGCCCGGTGGCCCCGCCGCGGACCTTGCGCAGCCAGCCCTGCGCCTGGAGGGCGTCCAGGTCGCGGTGGGCGGTCATCAGGCTGATCCCGTACTCCTCGGCGAGGTCCGAGGTGCGGACGAAGCCGCGGGCGATGACGGTGTCCCGCAGGCGGCGGCGCCGCTCCTCCTGGGCTTCGAGCCGGTCCATGGTGCTCACTTCCTGTGCCGTGCGGGGCGCCGTACGGGGCCGCCGTCCGGGGGTGCGTGGCGCGCGGTGCTCACCGTACGCCGTGTGAATTCGCCGCGTTATGTTCGCACGGATTTAACGTGGCGCGCGCGGCGGACGCGGCCCTCACCGGCGACTCCGGCAGGACACAACACGGCAGGCCACCGGCCCGGTGCGAAGATTTCCGGCCACCATTGACGCTGGTTTCGGCCGGACTGTTGCATCGGCTCCGTCCGTTCCGCAGGCCTCCTGCTACCGCCTGCCGCCGTAGAAAGGGGAGATTCGATGAAGAACCCTCTCCCGCGTTCGCCGATCACACGGGCGACCACACGTCTGGGCATCCCGCCGACCCTCGCCTGGGGCTACCTGGGCCTGCTCCTGTTCATGATCGGAGACGGGGTCGAGTCCGGTTACCTCGCGCCGTACCTGATCGACCAGGGCGTCCCGGAGCCCCGGGTGGCGCTGCTGTTCACCGTCTACGGCATCGCGGCCGGCGTCGCCGCCTGGCTCTCCGGCGTGCTGTCCGAGCTGTGGGGCCCGCGCCGCGTCATGTGGACCGGCCTCGCCATCTGGGGCGCCTTCCAGGCCGTCTTCCTCGCCGCGGCCGTCCCGCTGGGGAGCTACCCCCTGATGATGCTGGGCTACGGCCTGCGCGGCCTGGGCTATCCGCTGTTCGCGTACGGGTTCCTCGTCTGGATCGCCGGGGTCGCGCCGCGGGCCCGGCTGAGCACCGCCATGGGCTGGTTCTGGTTCGCCTTCACCGGCGGCCTGCCCACCCTCGGCTCGCTGGTCGCCAGCGGCCTGATCCCGCACATCGGCGCGTACGCCACGCTGTGGGCCGCCCTCGTCCTGGTCGCCGTCGGCGGGCTGATCGCCCTGCTGCTGGTCCGCGACGACCACGGCGGCAAGCGGCCGCCTACCGAGGGCGACAGCCCGCTGGTCACCCTGCTCGGCAGCGTCACGATCCTGTGGCGCAACCCCCGAGTCGGCACCGGCGCCCTCGTACGGACCATCAACACGGCCTCGCAGTTCGGGTTCTTCGTCATCCTGCCGGTGCACTTCACCCGGACCGTCGGCTTCAGCCTCACCCAGTGGCTGCATCTGCTCAGCGCGATGTTCGCGACCAACATCGTGGCGAACCTGCTGTGCGGCATGATCGGCGACCGTTTCGGCTGGCGCCGCACCATCGCCTGGTTCGGCGGCGCGGGCTGCACCGTCAGCACCCTGCTGCTGTTCTACGTGCCGCAGGCGGCGGGCGCCGACTTCGGCCTCGCCCTGGTGGTCGCCGCGTTCTACGGCGCTACGCTGGCAGGGTACGTCCCGATATCGGCACTGATGCCCTCGCTGGAGCCGCGGCACAAGGGCCAGGCACTGGCGGCGCTCAACCTGGGCGCGGGCGCCAGCACCTTCGTCGGACCGGCCGTCGTCGCCGTCTTCGCCGGACCGCTCGGCGTCGAAGGGGTGGTCTGGATCTTCGCGGGGATGTACGCGGTCAGTACCGTGCTCACCGTCTTCCTGAAGCTGCCGGACGAGCCGGGCACGGCGCCGGCGGGAGCGGCTCCCACCGCTGCCGCCGCGCCGTCCGCCCCGTCACCGGCGTGAGAGGACGCACCTGATGTCCGTACTGACCATCGACGTCGGCACCACGATGATCAAGTCCGTCGTCTTCGACGACCGGGGCCGCGAGGTCGCGGTCTCCCGGCTCGCCACCGAAGTGCTCCGCCCCCACCCGGGCCGGGCCGAGCAGGACATGGACGCCGTCTGGAACGCCGTCGTCTTCACCGTCCGCAACGCCCTGTCCGAACTCGCCGGTCGCCCGGGCCCCGCCGACCCCGTATGGCTGGTCTCCTTCACCGCCCAGGGCGACGGCGCCTGGCTCGTGGACGACCGGGGCCGCCCCACCGGACCCGCGATCCTGTGGTCCGACGGCCGGGCGGGCGACCTCGTCGGCCAGTGGCAGCGGGACGGCGTCCTGGAGGCCGCCTTCCGCCGCAACGGCTCGCTGACCTGCGCCGGAATGCCCAACGCGATCTTCGCGTGGCTGGCCCGGCACGACCCGGACCGGCTCGCCCGCTCGCACGCCTCGCTCACCGCCGCCGGCTGGCTCTTCCTGCGGCTGACCGGCGTCACCGCCGTCGACGAGTCGGACGCCTCGGCGCCCTTCCTCGACCACGCCACCGGCGCGTACGACCCGTACCTCCTCGACCTCTTCGGCCTGACCGGGTACGAGCGGCTGCTGCCGAAGGTGCTGGGCGAGCACGAGCGGATCGCCGAGATCACCTCCGAGGCGGCCGGCCAGCTCGGGCTGCCCGCCGGCCTCCCGGTCGTGATGGCCCCGTACGACATCGCCGCCACCGCGCGCGGCGTCGGCGTGGTCAACCCCGGCCAGGCGTGCAGCATCCTCGGCACCACCCTGTGCACCGAGATCGTCCGCACCGGCGTGGACACCACCGGCGAACCGTCCGGCATCACCATCGCCTACCGCGGCCGGGAGCGCGTCCTGCGCGCCTTCCCGACCCTCAACGGCGCCGAGGTGCTCGGCTGGGCGGCCCGTACGCTGCACCTGTCCGGGCCGCCGGAGCTGTCGCGGCTGGCCTTCGAGTCCGAGCCGGGCGCGCGCGGCCTGATGTTCCTGCCGTACCTCTCCCCGGCAGGCGAGCGGGCACCGTTCCTCGACGGGCACGCCCGGGGCGGATTCTGGGGCCTGTCCCTGGAACACACCCGCGCCGACCTGGCCCGCGCGGTCTTCGACGGCCTCTCGCTCGTACTGCGCGACTCGCTGACCGCCTCCCGTACGCACGTCAGCGAACTGCGCCTGTGCGGCGGCGGCGCCAACAGCGACGCGTGGTGCGCGCTCATCGCGGACGCGACGGGCGTGCCGACCGCCCGGTCCGGCGACACCGAACTCGGCGCCAAGGGCGCGTTCCTCACCGGCCTGGTGCTGTCCGGCGCCGAGTCCAGCATGCACAGCGCGGCCACCAAGTACGTACGGATGCGCAGCAGTTGGGAGCCCGACCCGGAGCGCGCCGCCCGGTACGCGGAGCTGTACGAGGACTTCCTGCGCTGGCGCGCCCTCGCCCGCGAGGCGGGCTGGCGCCCCGGAACCGGACGGAAGGGGACGCACGGCGCCGCCGAAGTCCCCGACCGCCCGCCGGCCCTGCCGCACCCGATACCCGCACCACCCGAACACCCCGACCGAGGAGCCCCCCACCGTGTCTGACGCCCTGACCGCCGACGCCGTCTGGCTCGGCCTCGACCTCGGTACGCAGAGCGCCCGCTGCGTCGCCGTCGACGGGACCGGACAGCTGCTCGCCGCCGCCTCCCGGCCGCTGACGAGCCACCGCGACGGCAGGCGCCACGAGCAGCGGCCCGAGCAATGGTGGAGCGCGCTGTCCGCCGCCTGTCGCGAGGCTCTCGCCGGCATCGATCCGGTTCGGATACGCGGCCTGGCCCTCGACGCCACCTCCAGCACGATCCTCCTCGCCGACGCCGACGGCACCCCGCTCACCCCCGGCCTCATGTACGACGACGGGCGCGCCGCCGACCAGGCCGAGGCCGTCAACGAGGCCGGGGGAGCGGTGTGGCAGGAGCTCGGCTACCGCACCATGCAGCCCTCCTGGGCCCTGCCCAAACTGCTCTGGCTGCTCCGGCAGGACCCGAGTCTGGGTGAGCGGGCCCGGCTGCTGCACCAGCCCGACCTCATCACCTGGCGGCTGACGGGCCATCAGGTCCCCTCGGACGCCAGCCACGCCCTCAAGACCGGCTACCACCTCGCCGACGAACGCTGGCCGTCCGCCGAACTCACCCGGCTCGGCGTCCCCGAACGCGTCCTGCCGCAGGTCGTACGGCCCAAAACCGTCCTCGGCGCGGTCTGCGCGGCCGCGGCCGCGGCCACCGGCATCCCCGAAGGCACCACTGTCGTCGCCGGGATGACCGACGGCTGCGCCGCCCAGATCGGCGCCGGCGCGCTCGCGCCCGGCGCCTGGAACTCGGTGCTCGGCACCACCCTCGTCCTCAAGGGCACCAGCCCGCACCTGATCCGCGACCCGCACGGCGTCGTCTACTGCCACCGCGGGCCGGACGGGAACTGGCTGCCCGGCGGCGCGTCCAGCTCCGGCGCGGGCGTCCTCGCCCGGCACTTCACCCCGGAGAACGGCGACGACCTCGACGCGCTCACCGCACAGGCCGAACGCGAAGGACAGGACTGGGACGCCGTCACCTACCCCCTCGTCTCGGCAGGCGGCGAACGCTTCCCCTTCCGCGCACCCGACGCCGAACCCTTCACCCTCGGCGACGTGACCACCCGCGCGCAGGAGTTCCACGCCTTCCTGCTCGGCGTCGCCTGCGTCGAACGCCTCTGCTTCGACTGCCTCGACCACCTCGGCGCCCCCGTCGACGGACCGCTCACCTTCACCGGCGGCGGCGCCCGCAACCCCTACTGGTCGCAGCTCCGCGCCGACCTGCTCGGCCGCTCCGTCCACCTGCCCGAACAGGCCGAAGGCGCCCTCGGCATGGCCGTGCTCGCCGCCACCTCCGGCGGCGTCACCCTCCAGGAGGCCGCCGCCGCCATGGTCCGCACCGGCGCACCCCTCACCCCCGACCCGGCCCGTACCGCCCGCCTGCTCCCCGTCTACCTCCGCTTCCTCGACGAACTGACCCGCCGTGGCTGGCTCGACCAGACCGTGGCCGACCACGCCCGCAGGAGGGCCGCACAGTGACCGACTTCATCCTCGTACGCCACGGCGAAACGGAATGGCACGCCGAGAACCGCTACGCCGGGCTCACCGACGTGGCGCTGACCGGACGCGGTGAGGAACAGGCGGCCGCGCTCGCCGACTGGGCCCCCACCGCCCGCCTGGACGCCGTCTGGTGCTCCCCGCTGTCCCGCGCCCGGCGCACCGCCGCGCCCGCCGCCGCGGCCTGCGGTCTGACCCCGCACATCGACGAACGCCTCTACGAGGTGGACTTCGGCCGCGGTGAAGGCCTGACCAAGGCCGAGATGCGCCGGCGTTTCCCGGAGGAGCTGGAGGCGTTCCTCGCCGACCCGGTGGGCCACCACCTGCCCGGGGGAGAGGACCCCCGCGCCGCCGCCCTGCGCGCCGCCGACTGCCTCGCCGACATCGAACGCGCCCACCCGGACGGCCGGGTCCTGATCGTCGCCCACTCCACCCTCGTCCGGGTCCTCCTCTGCCACCTGCTGGGCATCCCGCTCGCCGACTACCGGCGCGTCTTCCCGCAGCTCCTCAACGGCGCGCTGACCGAACTGCGCGTCCGGGACGGCCAGGCCGCGCTGCTGCGCCTCAACGCCCCCGCCACGCACGCGCCGGTCACCGCCGCACCGCACTGACCCGCCTCCCGTACGTAGGCCGACACCGCACACCCAGGAGAAACACCCCATGAGCAGCCCCACCGTCCTCGCCGCCGGCAACCACTTCATCCTCCCGAGCCTGCTCACCGAGGCGGTCCGCGAGGCCACCGGCGGCGCGGTGACCGCCGACGCGATCCGGGAGCTGCAGCTGCCCTGGCCGCACACCCCGCTCGGCAAGGTCGCCGAGGTCGACGAGGCGTCCGGTACGGAGGACCAGCTCATCGAGGCGCTCCAGGGCGTCCGCATCTGCGTCACCGAACACGCCGCCCTCACCGAGCGCATCCTCGCCCACTGCCCCGACCTGGAACTGTTCTGCGTCGGCCGCGGCGGCCCGGTCAACGCCAATCTGGACGCCGCCACCCGGCACGGCGTCGCCGTCTGCTACGCTCCCGGCCGCAACGCCACCGCCACCGCCGAGCACACCCTCACCCTGCTCCTGGCTGCCGCCCGCGGCGTCGGCGACACCCACACCGACCTGCGGCAGGGCATCTGGCGCGGCGACTACTACGACTACGACAAGTGCGGCATCGAGATCGAGGGCACCACGGTCGGCCTGGTCGGGTACGGGGCGATCGGCAGCCGCGTCGCCAAGGTGCTGGCCGCCATGGGCGCGCACGTCCTCGTCCACGACCCGTACGCCGCCCCCGAGGCGCTGACGGGCGTCGCCGAACAGGTCGGCCTGGACGAACTGCTGCGCCGCTCCCGCATCGTGTCCCTGCACGCCCGCCTCACCGAGGAGACCCGCGGCATGATCGGCCGCGCGCAGCTCGCCGCGATGCCGCACGGCTCCGTCCTGGTCAACTGCGCGCGCGGCGCCCTCGTGGACTACGAAGCGGTCTGCGACGCGCTGGAGTCCGGGCAGCTCAGGGGCGCCGGCTTCGACGTCTTCCCCGAGGAGCCGGTCCCGGCCGGCTCCCGCCTGCTGACCGCGCCCGGCGTCGTACTGACCCCGCACATCGCGGGCGGCAGCCGCCAGGTCGCGCACAAGGCGGCCCGTATCGTCGCCGCCGAGGCCGCCCGCTTCCTGCGCGGCGAGCCGCTCGCGCACTGCGCCAACCCGGCGGTGCTGGGCGGCTGACCCGCCCGCTCCCGGCATGACGAAGGGCCGCCCCCGGACGGGAGCGGCCCTTGTCTTCGCGTGCCTACCGGCGCCGCACCAGCGGGAACGGCAGCGTCTCGCGGATCGACAGACCGGTGAGGAACATGACGAGGCGGTCCACGCCGATGCCCAGACCACCGGTCGGCGGCATCGCGTACTCCAAGGCTTGGAGGAAGTCCTCGTCCAGCTCCATGGCCTCCGGGTCGCCGCCCGCCGCCAGCAGCGACTGGGCGGTCAGCCGGCGACGCTGCTCGACCGGGTCGGTCAGCTCCGAGTAGGCGGTGCCCAGCTCGGTACCGAACGCCACCAGGTCCCAGCGCTCCGCGACGCGCGGGTCCTTGCGGTGCTGGCGGGTCAGCGGCGAGACGTCGGTGGGGAAGTCCTTGTAGAAGGTGGGCAGCGTGGTCTTCTCCTCGACCAGCCGCTCGTACATCTCCAGGACGATGTCACCGCGGCCCATCTCGGCCTTCACCGGAACCTGCGAGGCGTTGCACAGGCGGCGCAGCACATCCGGGTTCGTGTCCGCGTCGACCTCTTCGCCCAGGGCTTCCGAGATCGCGCCGTAGACCGTCTTGACCGGCCAGATGCCCGAGATGTCGTGCTCGACGAGCCGGCCGTCGGCGTCCGCCTTGCGGGCGGTGGCGCTGCCGAACGCGGCGACCGCCGCGCCCTGGATCAGCTCCCGCGTCAGGTCGAGCATCACGTCGTAATCGGCGAACGCCTGGTACGCCTCCAGCATCGTGAACTCGGGGTTGTGCTTGTAGGAGATGCCCTCGTTGCGGAACGTGCGTCCCATCTCGAAGACCTTCTCCATACCGCCCACGCACAGCCGCTTCAGGTACAGCTCCGGCGCGATGCGCAGGTACAGGTCCAGATCGTAGGCGTTGATGTGGGTCTGGAACGGACGCGCGTTGGCGCCGCCGTGGATCTGCTGGAGCATCGGCGTCTCGACCTCCAGGTAGCCGCGCTCGATCAGACCCTGGCGCAGCGCCTGCACCGCGGTGCTGCGGGCCCGCAGGTTCTCCCGCGAGTCCGGCGAGACGACCAGGTCCACGTAACGCTGGCGGACCTTGGCCTCCGGATCGGTCAGGCCGCGCCGCTTGTCGGGCAGCGGGCGCAGGCACTTGGCCGTCAGCCGCCAGTGGGTGACGAAGACCGTCAGCTCACCGCGGTCGCTCGCGCCGACCTCGCCCTCGGCCTCGATGTGGTCACCGAGGTCGATGTCGGAACCGAAGCGCGCCAGCTCCTCGGCGCCGGTGCCCTCCCGGGTCAGCGCGGCCTGGAGGTCACCCGACCAGTCGCGCAGCACCGCGAACAGCACACCGCCGTGGTCACGGGTGAGCAGCACCCGGCCGGCGATCCGTACGACCTTGCCGGTGCGTGTGCCGGGCTCCAGGTCCGGGTGCTCGTCGCGGACGGCACCGAGCGTGTGGGTGCGCTGCACGCCGACCGGGTACGGGTCGGTGCCCTCCGTACGCAGCCGCTCCAGCTTGCGGTGCCGCACGCGGACCTGCTCCGGCAGCGCCGCCAGCTCCCGCTCGCGCAGCTCCTCCTCGCTCGCGGGCTTCTCCACCAGGCCCAGCTCGTCCAGCGACGGCAGGTTGGCGGTGCTGGCCGGGGCCATCACCCGCTTCTTGCGGCCCTTGCCCCACAGCTTGCCCAGGCTCGGGACGGCCACGAAGCCCTCGGCGATGCCGGAGGCCAGGCCGATGCGGGCCAGGGCGCCGGTGTCCGCGTAGCACAGGAAGCGCGGGTACCACTCGGGGGCGTACTTCGCGTTGGAGCGGTACAGCGCCTCCAGCTGCCACCACTTGGAGAAGAACAGCAGCAGCTTGCGCCAGACCTTCAGGATCGGTCCCGCGCCGATGCGGGCGCCCTCCTCGAAGGCGGACCGGAAGACCGCGAAGTTCAGCGAGATCCGGCGCACGCCGAGCTGCCCGGCGTGCGCGCACAGCTGGGCGACCATGTACTCCATCACGCCGTTCGGCGCGCTGCGGTCGCGGCGCATCACGTCCAGCGAGATGCCGTCCTTGCCCCACGGCACGAACGACAGCAGGGCCATCATGTTGCCGTCGCCGTCGAACGCCTCGGCCAGCAGGCAGTCCCCGTCCTCGGGGTCGCCGAGCCGGTCCAGCGCCATCGAGAAGCCGCGCTCGGTCTCGGTGTCGCGCCAGGCGTCGGCCCGGTGGATGACCTCCTGCATCTCCGTATCCGACAGCTCGGAGTGCCGGCGGACCCGGAAGGCGGCGCCGGTGCGCTCGACGCGGTTGACGGCCTGGCGGGTCACCCGCATCTCGCGGCCGTCCAGGTCGAAGTCCTTGACGTGCAGGATCGCCTCGTCACCGAGCTGCAGCGCGCTCAGGCCGCTGCGCGCGAACGCCTTGGCGCCGTCCTCGCTGGCGCCCATGACGGCGGGCTGCCAGCCGTAGCGCCCGGCGACCTTCAGCCACTCCTCGATGGCCGGGCCCCAGGCCTCGCGGTCACCCACCGGGTCACCGCTGGCCAGGCAGACGCCGGCCTCCACGCGGTAGGTGACGGCGGCCTTGCCGCTGGGGGAGAAGACCACGGCCTTGTCCCGGCGGGTGGCGAAGTAGCCGAGCGAGTCCCGGCCGCCGTAGCGGGCCAGCAGTGCCCGGATGCGGGTCTCCTCGTCGCCGTGCAGCGCGGCCTCCATGCGCTGCGACCGGAAGAGCGTCAGGGCCGCGTTGAGCAGCGCCACCGCGCCGAACAGGCCGAGCAGGAAGATGATCCAGTGCGGCGGGTGGCCGTGGAACTGGTGGTTGCTGAGCAGACCGCCGCAGACCCGGTCGGCCGCCCACAGCAGGCGGCTGTCGGCGCCGCGCTCCAGGCTGCCAGGGAAGAGCGACACCAGGCCCCAGCCGACGAGGATCGACACCACCAGGCCCGCGACCAGTACGCCGGCGGCGCGCCAGAACGCGCCGCGGCGGGTGATCGCGTAGAACTCGCGGTGCGCGACGAGCAGCAGCACCAGCGCGGCCGCGCACAGCACCAGGGAGAAGTAGTACTCCCGGTATCCGTCGATCACGAGGATCGCGTCGGTCAGCGTCACCAGCACCATGTAGACGACGGCGAACCACAGGGCGACCCGTTTGCGCGCGGTCATGGCCGCGGCCAGCAGGAAGAGGAAGACCGCGTACGCGAGGTTCGGTTCGACCACGATGGTCAGGGTGTCCAGCCATTGGATGACCGGTTTCAGGGCGCGTCGCAGCGGCCCGATCAGCGCCGTGACGGCGCAGAACAGCCCCAGAAGGCTGAAGAAGATGGCGAAGCCGTTGGGCACGCGGCGGCGAAAGCGCGCCCACGCCGTTATTTGGTCCTGGTCCTGCACGGTGCTCATTCCGTCACACTAGGCTCTGTAAGGGGTCAGCTGCTCGATGGGAGGGCGCTCTTCTTCTGCCACTGGGGCCAGTCGACCATCCAGTCCCCGAATCCGTTGTTCTCGGCCGCCCTCCCCCGTTCGGAGGAACCGGTGACCTCGAACGGGTCACCGACGCGGACCTTGGAGTAGAGCCAGTCGGCGTCGGCGTCGGCCAGCCCGATGCAGCCGGAACTGTCGTTCACCCGGCCCACCTTGCCGGCGTTCCACGGCGCCGCGTGCGCGTACGTGCCGGAGCTGGTGAGCTTCATGGCGTCGCGGACCGTCTTCTCGTACGCGTCGCCCAGCCCCACGGTCTCGGAGTTCATGACGATCGTGCCCTCCTTCGCCATGAGCGGGAAGATGCCCGTCCAGGTGGCGTGCTGCGCGTCCGGCCGGCCGGCGGAGAAGGGGATGTCCTTCACCTCCTTTCCGTTCTCGGTGAACGTCAGGTGCTTGCTGTCCAGATCGACCTTGATCACATGGCTGGCGCCGATGCTGAAGTTCAGGTCGTAGTCCTTGGCGAAGTAGCGGCCGCCGCCGGAGTCCACTCCGTTCAGGTCGGCGCGGAGCCCGACCTTGGTGCCCGGTTTCCAGTACTCCCGCGGCCGCCAGTCCACCCGGTCCTTGCCGGAGTGGTCCTTGACCCAGCCCCACGCGCCGGCCGTGCCGTTGTCGGTGGTGACCTTCAGGTGCTTCTCCACGGCGGCCTTGTCGGTCACCGGGAAGTCGAAGGTGATCGAGACGGGCTGGGCCACGCCGACGGTGGCGCCCTGCGAGCCGGGGCTCAGCACCAGCTTGTTCAGCTTGTCCGCCTGGGCGGTGGTCAGCGACTCCTTGACCGTGTTCGTGCCGCCCTGCGCGTTCTCGGCCTCGGCCACGACCGAGTACCGGGTGTCCGGCACGGTCGGCTCGTGGGAGGTCCACACCCGTCCGCCGTCTCCCAGCCCGCCGGACAGCCGGCGGCCCTTCGGGTCGGTCACGACCACCTGGGTCAGGGTGCCGCCGGAGGCGCTGACCTGGAGTTTGTCGCCCGCCTGCACGGTCTTCACACCGTTCGCCGCGCTCAGCGACACCCGTACCGGAGCGCCCTTGGACGCGGACGCCGCGGGGCCTCCGCAGGCGGTCAGCGCACCGATGCCGAGCAGTGGCACCAGGGCCAGCGCGGCCCGCGCACGGCGCGGCGCGCGGTGGCGGTGGGGGGCGGAGGCAGGGTTCATTCGGGGCTTTCCGTGAGAGCGGTCCGGCGGATGTCGGCCGCTAAGACGCGAACCACCTGCATTCCGTTGCGGTGCGTGACGTGATCCACGACACGCCGCGCCACCGGCGCGCGGCGCGCCCGCGCGGTGGCGTGGTCCGTGGTCCGCATTGCGGTGTGCTGCTCGCCGGTTCCCTCCCGGCCCGTTGTTCGACTGTTGCCTCTGCACCGTTGACGACGCTCCCGCCCGCCCCTACGGTTCCCGCGTGTATCGCTTACGGGCCGCCGTGGCGGCAGCAGCAGCACTTCTCCTCACTCTCACGGCGTGCGGGAACGACGGGTCCGGCTCGGGCGGTGACGGGCGGGACAGTATCGAGATCGGCGCGCTCTCCATCGTCGACACCGCACCGGTCCACCTGGCCCGCTCGCACGGCTTCTTCGCCAAGCAGGGCATCGACGCGAAGATCACACCCGTCCAAGGGGGTGCGTACAGCTCCTCCGGCGTGGTCAGCGGCCAGTTCGACTTCGGCTTCAGCAACACCACCACCCTGCTCACCGCCCGCGAACAGGGACTGCCCCTGAAGGCGGTGGCCAACGGCGTGGCCTCCACCGGGCAGACCGGAGCCGGCAAGGACTACAGCGCCGTCCTCGTCCCCAAGGGCAGCCCCATCAAGTCGGCCAAGGACCTCCCCGGCCACCGGATCGCCGTCAACCAGCTCAAGAACATCGGCGACACCACCATCCGGGCCGCCGTGCGCCGGGCGGGCGGGGACCCCGAGAAGCTGGAGTTCACCGAGATCCCGCTCTCCGACATGCCCGCCGCGCTCGCCGCCGGGCGGGTGGACGCGATCTGGACCGTCGAGCCCTTCCAGACCCAGGCACTCGACCAGGGCGCCCACGAGGTGTGCTGGCCCTTCGCCGAGGCCACCGACGACCTCACCGTCGCCATGTACTTCACCAGCGAGAAACTGCTCCGCGAGAAGCCGGACCTGGTCAAGCGTTTCACCGCCGCCGTCAACCAGGCCCTGGCGCACGCCCGCGCCCACCCCGAGGCGGTACGCGAGGAGCTCGGCAAGTACACCAAGATCCCGCCCGCGGTGATCAAGCGGATCGTGCTGCCGAAGTGGCCCACCGAGATCAACCGCGCGTCCGTGCAGGCCATCGCCGACTTCGCCCGTAAGGATGGTGTCCTCGAACGGCCCGCCGACGTCGGCGCGCTGCTGCCGTGACCCGCCGAGGGGCGCGCGCCGGGGCGCCGATGAGTGCGCCGCGCGCCGCCGGCCTCGGCCTGGTGGGCCTGGCGTGCCTCTTCGCCGTCGCCGAAGCGGTGCCCAGGCTCGGCCTCGTCGACCCGCGCCATCTGCCGCCCGCCACCGCCATCCTGCGCCGCCTCGCCGCCGAACTGGGCGACGCGACCCTGTGGACCGCGCTCGGCGAGACCCTGCGCTCCTGGGCGCTCGGCCTCGCCATCGCCTGCTGCCTGGCCGTCGCCCTCGGCGTACTCATCGACGCCGTACCGGGGCTGCGTGCCGCCACGGCCTCGACCATCGAGTTCCTGCGCCCCATCCCGTCCGTGGCGCTGATCCCGCTGGCCACCCTCCTCTTCGGCGCCGAGACCGGTTCCACCCTCCTCCTGGTGGTCTACGCCTCCTTCTGGCAGGTGCTCATCCAGGTGCTGTACGGCGTGGCCGACGTGGACCCGGTCGCCCGCGAGACCGCCCGCAGCTACCGCCTCGGCCGCTGGGCCCACCTGCGCCACCTCGTGTGGCCGACGGCCCTGCCGTACGTGATGACCGGCGTGCGGCTGGCCGCCGCGGTGGCGTTCATCCTCGCCGTCACCGCCGAACTGGTCATCGGCAGCCCCGGGCTGGGGCTGCGCATCCAGCTCGCCCAGTCCGGCGGCGCGGTCACCGAGGTCTACGCGCTGATCGTGCTGGCCGGGCTGGTCGGGGTCGCGGTGAACGCGGCGGTGCGGGCCGTGGAGCGCCGGGTGCTGGCCTGGCATCCGTCCGTACGGGGCGAGGTGGCGCGATGAGCCCGGCGGACCGGCGCCCTGCCGGGCCGCTGCGGCGGGCGGGCCTGCGCCTGCTGCGCGTCCTGGGGCTGCCGGTCCTGCTGATCCTCGGCTGGTGGGCCTACAGCTCCGCGAACCCCACCTTCTACCTGCCGACGCCGGGACGGGTCGCCACCGCCTTCGCGAAGGTGTGGTTCTCGGTCCGGATCACCGAGGACGTGTTGCCCAGCGTGGGCCGGCTGCTCACCGGCTATGCCCTCGCGGGCCTGCTGGGCGTCGGCCTCGGCGTCGCGATCGGCTCCTCGCGCACCCTGCGGGCCGCCGCCGAGCCCGTACTGGAGTTCTTCCGCGCCGTGCCGCCGCCCGTCCTGGTTCCCCTCATCATGCTGCTCGCGGGCCTGGACACCGCGATGAAGGTGCTGGTGATCGTCTCCGGCTGCGTGTGGCCCGTCCTGCTCAACACCGTCGAGGGCGTCCGCGCCGTGGACGAGGTGCTGGACGACACCGGCCGCTGCTTCGGGCTGCGCGGGACCGCCCGGCTGCGCCACCTCGTGCTGCCCGCCGCGAGCCCGCAGATCATGGCGGGCCTGCGGCAGGCCCTGTCGATCGGCATCATCCTGATGGTCATCGGGGAGATGTTCGCCAGCACCTCCGGCCTCGGCCACACCGTCGTCCTCTTCCAGCGCGGCTTCGCCATCCCGGAGATGTGGAGCGGCATCGTCGTCCTCGGACTGCTCGGATTCGGCCTCTCGCTCGCCTTCCGGGCCGCCGAACGCCGCATACTGGCCTGGCACTTGGCGCGCGGCGAGGAGCGGGGGCGACATGCTTGAGATCACCGGCCTGGGCAAGGTGTACGAGGGGCGGGGCGGCGTCGAGGCGCTACGGAAGATCGACTTCCGGGTGGCCGGCGGCGATCTGGTGTGCGTCGTGGGGCCTTCCGGCTGCGGCAAGACGACCCTGCTCAAATGCCTCGCCGGGCTGCTGTCACCGACATCGGGCGAGGTACGGGTCGCGGGCCGCCGCGTCACCGGCCCGCCGCCGGACATGGCCGTCGTCTTCCAGGAGTACGGGCGCAGCCTCTTTCCCTGGATGACCGTGCGCAAGAACGTCGAACTCCCGCTGCGCGAGAAGAAGATCCCCGCCCCGCGCCGCCGCGCACTGGTCGAGGAGGCCCTGTCCGCCGTCGGCCTGGCCGACACGGCGGCGGCCCACCCGTGGCAGCTCTCCGGCGGCATGCAACAGCGCGTCGCCATCGCCCGCGCCATCGCGTACGAGCCGCAGGTGCTCCTGATGGACGAGCCGTTCGCCGCCGTGGACGCGCAGACCCGGGCGGAACTGGAGGACCTGCTGCTCGCCCTGTGGCAGCGGCTCAAAGTGACGACGCTGCTGGTCACCCACGACATCGACGAGGCGGTCTACCTGGGGCGGCGGGTGATCGTGCTGTCCTCGGCGCCCACCGTCGTCCAGGAGGACCTCCTCGTCGACCTGCCGTCCGCCCGCGACCAGATCATCACCCGCTCCGCCCCGCGCTTCGCCGAGCTGCGCGCCCATGTCTACGCGCAGATCAAGCACGCGAAGAGCGGCGTGACGGGTGCGGACGCCCCGGCCTGGAAGCCGGAGTAGCCCGGGCCCGGCCGCCCAGCGCAGTGGACCCTCAGCAGGGAAACAGGTGGCAGCACACGATGAAGGCCAGCAGCAGCACCGAGCACAGCACCTCCACGGCGCCGACCACCGCCACCCGCACGCCTCGTGCGGGCAGCGCCACGGCTCGCAGGAAGAACACGACGAACGGCACCGCCAGCCACGGGTCCAGTGAGACGGCGGCCACCACCGCGAGTCCGTGGTAGACCGCCGACGCCACCCGGAAGGTCTCGCTCCCGCGCTCGCGGATCATCGTCTTCACATGGAGCACGGTCCCGGTGAAATACAGGAAGCAGGCCGCAGCAGCCTGCCAGGCGCCGGAACCGACGGTGCCGCTGCCCAGCCGGTACGAAACGAGCAGCATTCCGCAGGCGGGCACCACCGCCGCGATTCCGTTGACCGTGGCGCGTTCCTCGTTGCGGTACGCGTAGACGATATTGACGGCGAAGAAGGGCACCGCGCACAATCCGGCGAGCAACAGCCAGGGACGGGCCACGGCGAGCGGTACGGCACATACGGCGAAAGCCGCACCGAATCCGGCCAGCGGCGCCAGATGGCGGCGCGGCGCGCGGGGATTGCGGGAAACGCGGCGCAGCCGCACGTATTGCTGGCCGTGGAAAGCCGTGCAATAGGCCAGCAGCCACGCGGGCAGCAGCACGGCGTGCCACGCGTCGAACCCGCCCAGCAGCGCGCCTGCCAGGAGCGGTACGACCAGCATGGCCCAGGCGCCGTGCTGGTTCGGTATCCAGCGGCGCAGTGCGCGCTGCCCCCGCGATGTGCTCATCCCATGAATATAGGCGGTGCGCAGGACGGTTCGGGCGGCCGAAGGTCCGGGACCAAGGTCCCCGAGGTCTTCCGTTGCGGACCTGCACGGAATCAGCGGCTTTTCGCGCCCGGAGCGGAACGTGAAAAGCAGTCGGTGACCCACGCGCCGGTCGGTGACCCGTAGTGATCACCTGTATGGCGCACCTGCGAAGACGCGGGGAAAGGGGCGGAATAGGCCACACTGGCGCCCGTTGTCGTCCGTTCGGGCGGCGGGGTGAGGAGGTTCTGTAGTGGCCATTTCGATTTCGGTCGTCATGCTGCTCGTCGTGCTGACCGTCGTATTCCTGCGCAGCGGACGGCTGAAATTCACGCACGCCCTTGTCTGTATGCTGCTCGGTTTCTACCTGGCGGGCAGCAGCCTCGCCCCGGACATCCAGAACGGGCTGTCCGGCGCCGCCGACGTGGTCAGCAGCGTCCGGCCCTGACCGTGCCCGAGCCGGTCCTCGGTCCGGAAGCTCACGCTCGCGCGAACACCCCGATGCCGTTCGGGACCGGCCGTTCCGCGCCCGCGGAGGGGTGGTTGCGCACGGTCGCGCCGGGGCTGCCCGGCTCGCGCGTGACGAGCGTGGAGGAACCGCCGCCGTCCAGGTTCACCGCGTCCCGGGCACCCAGCCGGTCCATCAGGCCGGCCAGTTCGCGTACCGTCATGCCCGCCCGCCCCGGCGCGCCGTCCAGCGCCAGCAGCAACAGCCGGCGCCCGCCCGCGCCGACGCCGGCGGAGGTCCGTACGGCCGCGGTGACGGTGTCCAGGCCGGCCAGCGGCTCGTCGTCGCGGACGACGGGGAAGCCGCCGACGGCGAAGCGCAGCGGTGCGGGCCGTCTCCCGGTCAGGGCGTGGCCGACCCGGACGCGGTCGCCGACGTGCAGCTTGCGCAGCTGCCGGGCGCCTTCCTCCCGGCCGACCAGCGTGGTCGTCCCGTGGGGGATGCCGCCCCGGCCGGGTACCTGCGCGGTCTGCGTCACCCGGCCCTGCCGGACCGTGACCTCGTACGTCTGCGTACTGCACGGCGCGGCCCGGTCGGTGTCCGTGCCACAGGTCGCCCGGACGCGTGAGGTGGGGCCCCATCGGGAGGTGAACGCGCCGATACCGTTCACCGGCAGCGCGTACTGGTTCAGGCCCTTCAGGGGGAGCGCCCCCTCGGAGGTCACTACGGCGCCGCGCAGGGTCAGCCGGTCCAGCCGTGCGCGGCGGTCGAAGCCGACACCGATGACGTCCTTGTTGTTCGTACCGGGCGGCAGGGCGGGGCCGAAGCGCTGCCCGTCGGGCACCGCCGCTTTCAGGTGCCGCCCGGAGGCGATGGCCGGGCCCACGGGGGCGCCGGTCGCCTCCACACCGGGGTGCTGGGTCTCGGTGATGTTGAAGAAGTCCGCGTTGACGGCGGCCACCGCGGCCCGCGCGTCGGCCAGCCGGGAGACCGGGGAGCGCGCGCCGACCACGCCGGGGTACAGCAGGTCCACCGCCACACGCCGGTCGGTCAGATCCACCGTCAGAAGGTGGCCGTGCGCGGTGCCCCGCCCCACTGCGATGTCGAAGGCGCTGTACGTCACTCCTGGCGCGACGCGGACCGCCTGCCCCAACCGGGGGGCGCCGCTGTCCGTCGTGGCCCCGGAGGCCACTCCGCTGCCGGCCAGTACGCCCCATGCCGTCAGCGCCGTCAGAACCGCCCGTGCACGAACGAATCGATTCTTCACGATTCCCCCAGACGTCGCGGTAACTGTCCCACGGGTACGAGGAGCCCACTATGGCCCGGAGGTGTCAGAAATCCGTACAACCGCCGTACGGCCGTCGTGTCGCCCCCGCCCCGCCCGCCCACCGCCCACCGCCCTCCGGTCACCGGGCCGGGCCGGCCGGCATCCCGGGCCCCGGCGGCCCGCACACGGGAACCGCCCCTCCGGCCCAGGGGCGTGGCCACGGCCCTGGACCGGAGAGACGGAAAGCTGATGGGGGGCGGAACGCGTGCGGGGGCCGCGCCGGTGCGGTGCCGGTGGGGGAAGGCGGTCATACCGTGCGGCCGCGAGAGGTGCGGCCCGGTCAGGCCTGCGCGCCCGCCGGGGGAGCGGTCGGGCAGATCACGCGGGTGGCGGGGGTGAAGAAGGTGCCGTCCTTGGCGGGCTGGCCACCGGCGAACTCGGTGTAGACGTACGAGTAGAAGGAGACGTCGGGGTATCCGCAGGAGGAGTCGGCACCGATGGTGTAGGTCATCGTGACCTTACGGGTGGCACCGGGGGCGATCGGCACGGAGTACGTGGCGCCCGCACCCGGGGTGCAGGTCACGCCGGGGTCGGCGGTACAGGTCTTCCAGCTGTACTTCAGGCCGCTCGCGGAAGAGGTCTCCCAGGTGGGCTGGAACGACTGCCACACGAACCGCACGTCGGCGGTGCCGGTGTTGGTGTACGTCATGGTGACGGTGACGTCGGAGCCCGGGGTGGCCTGCGCCTTGTCCACGGTGAAGGCGAGCGTCGAGGTGTCGGCGGCGGATGCGGGGGAGGCGCCGGCCAGGCCGAGGAGGGAGACGAAGAGGGCGAGGAGGGCAGCGAAGCCGGTCCTGCCGAATCTGCTCATTGATCTGCGCATGACCAGGGAGCGTAAGCCGTGATCAGCTTTTTGGGGCGGTTCCGGGAGAACCTGTTGTTTCGACCGAAAGGGTCTGGCCACGCCCCAAATGACGTAGGGGCGGCCGGAATCGCGCGAAGCGGCCGGAATCGGGTTCCGGGCGCCGCGCGGCCGGCGCGGGGTGGTGAGCGGCCCGGCGGGACCCGTAGGGCGTCGCGCCGAGAGGGCAGCCGGGCGGGACGCAGCGGTGACGCGGATGCGGGAGGCAGCGGCGACGGCCCGCCGGCGGGGCCCGTGGCCCCGCGTCAACGGGCACGCGGCGGCGTCAGACAGCCACCGTGTGCCGTTTCCGGCCAGGCCGTGTCCGCGTATCGGTACGCCTCCGGCGCCGCCCGGCCTGGCGTAAAGCCGCCGCCCCGTAAGGGCGCAGGACACGACTCAGCGCTCCGCAGCCCCGCGGCCACTGCCGACACACGCTCAACGGCCCGCCGCACGCCCGGGTTCCCGGCCCGGCCCTGACTCCCGCGCGTCGCCGCCGTTCCGCCCGCCGCCCCTACGTCCCGGCCGGGTACGGCGGGCGGTCACGGCTCGCCCGGAGTGCGGTCTAGTGGCCGATCTCCACGTCCTCCAGGACGCCCAGCGCGTCCGGAACCAGCACGGCCGCCGAATAGTAGGCGCTGACCAGGTAGTTGATGACCGCCTGCTCGTTGATGCCCATGAAACGGACCGACAGGCCCGGCTGGTACTCGTCGGGAATGCCCGTCTGGTGCAGCCCGACCACGCCCTGGTTCTCCTCGCCGACGCGCATGGCGATGACCGAGCTGGTCTGGTCGGGGTTGACCGGAATCTTGTTGCAGGGCAGCAGCGGGATGCCGCGCCAGGCCCGTACGGCGGTGCCGCCGATCTCCGCGCCGGTCGGGTAGATGCCGCGGGCGTTCCACTCCCGGCCGATCGCCGCGATGGTGCGCGGGTGCGCCAGCAGGTACTGGGTCTTGCGGCGCCGAGAGATCAGCTCGTCCAGGTCGTCGGGGGTGGGCGGGCCGCTGCGGGTGTGGATGCGCTGCTTGAGGTCGGCGTTGTGCAGCAGGCCGAACTCGCGGTTGTTGACCATCTCGTACTCCTGGCGCTCGCGCAGCGCCTCGATGGTCAGCCGCAGCTGCTGGTCCAGCTGGTTCATCGGGTCGTTGTACAGGTCGGCGACCCGGCTGTGGATCTTCAGCACGGTCTGCGCGACGCTCAGTTCGTACTCGCGCGGCGCCAGCTCGTAGTCGACGAAGGTGCCCGGCAGCGCGGGCTCGCCGGCATGGCCCGAGGTGACGTCGATGGCCGCCTCGCCGTGCTTGTTCTGCGGCGGGACCTGGGCCGTGCGGTAGTGCTCCAGGTGCTCGCGCAGGGCGGCGGAGCGGTCCGCGAGCTGTTCGTACTCGGCGCGGGGCAGCGACAGGACGGTCACCCGCGTCACGGCCCGTACGGAGTGCTCCCAGGTCGCCTCCGGCGACAGCAGCGCCGCCTCGCCCAGGTGGTCGCCGTCCGCGAGGACGCCGAGGACCGTTTCGTCACCGTACTTGCCGGTGCCGATCCGGTTCAGCTTGCCGTGCGCGATCAGGATGACCCGGTCGGCCGGCGCGCCCTGCTCGACCAGGACGTCACCGGGCGCGTGCTCCTCCTGCACGAACCGGCCGGCCAGCGCCTCCAGCGCCGACGGGTCGTCGAAGTCGCGCAGCGGCGGCAGTTCCCGCAGCTCCGCGGGGATGACCCGGACGTCGGAACCGGTGCTGGTGAACTCGACCCGGCCGTCCCCGAGGGTGTGGGTCAGGCGCCGGTTGACACGGTACGTACCGCCGGAGACCTGGGTCCAGGGCAGCACACGCAGCAGCCAGCGGGAGGAGATCCCCTGCATCTGCGGCACGGTCTTGGTCGTGGTGGCCAGGTTGCGTGCCGCGGCTGTCGCCAGGCTCGTGCGCGCCTGGTCGGTGTCCGGGGTGCTGCCGGGCCCGGACGTCGGGTCCGCCGATGTGGTCATGGGGGGATTCACCTGTTCCTGTCGGTCGTTCGGCGTCGTGCGTCATTTCTCGGCAAACGGTTCTTCAATCGTTCGCCATGGCGGGAATCGGGTGGTTCATTGGCCGGTCTGTACGTCTTCCAGAATTCCCAGCGCGTCCGGTACGAGGATCGCGGTGGAGTAGTAGGCGCTCACGAGGTAGTTGGCGATCGCCTGGTCGTTGACCCCCATGAAGCGGACCGAGAGGCCCGGCTCGTATTCGTCGGGAATTCCCGTCTGGTGCAGACCGACGACGCCCTGCTTCTCCTCTCCGGTGCGCATCACCAGAAAGGAGCTGGTGCCGTCGGCGGAGACCGGAATCTTGTTGCACGGGAAGATGGGCACGCCGCGCCAGGAGGGCAGCGAGTGCCCCATGAAGTCGACCGCCGTCGGGTACAGGCCGCGGGTGCTGCACTGGCGGCCGAACGCGGCGATCGCCTTCGGGTGGGCGAGCAGGAAGGACGGGTCCTTCCACACCGTCGTGAGCAGTTCGTCCAGGTCGTCGGGGGTGGGCGGGCCGCTGCGGGTACGGACGCGCTGCGTGAGGTCGGCGTTGTGCAGCAGGCCGAACTCGCGGTTGTTGACCATCTCGTGCTCCTGGCGCTCGCGCAGCGCCTGGATGGTCAGCCGCAACTGCTCCTCGACCTGGTTCATCGGGTCGCTGTACAGGTCACCGACCCGGGTGTGGGCCCGCAGCACCGTCTGCGCGACGCTCAGTTCGTACTCCCGCGGCGTCAGCTCGTAGTCGACGAAGGTGTGGGGCACGCGCGGTTCGCCGTGGTGGCCGGAGGCGACCTCGATGGCCGACTCACCGCTGGCGTTGCGCGGCGGCGCGGTGCTCGTGCCGGCTGCCGCGAGGTGGTCGCGCAGCTGCGGCGAACGGTCCGTGATCTCCTGTGCGGCCTCCCGGGGCAGCGCCATGACGGTCACCCGCGTCACCGCGCGGTAGGTGAACTCCCAGGAGGCGGCGGCGTCGGTGAGCGGCGCGTCACCGAGGTGGTCGCCCCCGGCCAGGGCCCCCAGGACCGTTTCGTCGCCGTACTTCCCGGAGCCGATCCGGTCGACCCGGCCGTGCGCGATCAGCACCAGGCGGTCGGCCGGCGTGCCCGCCGCGGCGATCACGTCGCCGGGGGCGTACTCGTGCTGCACAAACCGTTCGCCCAGCGCGCCGAGCGTCTCGCTGTCGGTGAAGTCGCGCAGCGCGGGCAGTTCGCGCAGTTCGTCGGGGATGATCGATACTTCGGTGCCGGAGACGGCGAAGTCGACGCGGCCGTCGCCGACCGTGTAGGTCAGCCGCCGGTTGACGCGGTACGTGCCGCCCGAGACCTGCACCCAGGGCAGCAGCCGGAGCAGCCAGCGCGAGGTGATGCCCTGCATCTGCGGCACGGTCTTGGTGGTCGTGGCCAGTTTGCGTGCCGCGGCCGTCGTCAGGCTGGAATTCGGCGTTTCGTCCCCGGGGCCGGGAATGGTCTCGTCGGTAACCGTCACGGCTTCGCCACCAATCTAGGGAAGTTGAATATCGGACGGCGGCCGGAGCCGCGGCCGTTCCGTGAAGCGAGGTCCGTGCCGCTCGCCGCACTGAACATAGACGTCTTGTTTTAATCCGGGCAATCACTCGAACGGGTGGCATAAAAAATTAATGAGATGGACAGGTTTAGTGGAATCCGTTGTTGGAAAGGGTGCCGGGGTGATTCCGCCGGATCGGCAGCGAAAGGCACGGTGGCGACGGAAAGCCGACGAGATGACGGAGCGGGTCATGCTCCGGAAGGCGGCCGGGAAGCGGTGGGCGCGCTGGACCGTGCCAGCGGGTCGTCGAGAACGGCACGCAGCGCGGCGTACGCCGCTCCGAGCAGCGGCCCGTCCCCGCCGGCCCGGGAGGCGGCCATCCGGACACGCGGCGCGGACGCCCCTGGCGCCCCGGCCCCGGTACGGGCCGTCAACTCCCGCTCCGCCGACGGCAGGACCCACGGCGCCAGCCGGGCCAGCGCACCGCCGAGCAGCACCGCCTCCGGGTCGAGGAGGTGCACGGCCCCGGTCAGCGCGATGCCGAGCGCCGTCCCCGCGTCCCGCAGCGCGGCCAGCGTGGCGCGGTCCCCGGCCGTGGCGCGGCGGGCGAGCAGTTCGACGCGTGCCCGCGGACCGGCCCGGCCGGTCACCGCCTGTGCCGGATCGAGGCCCGCCGCCCGGAGCACGGCCGCTTCCCCCGCGTACTGCTCCAGGCAGCCCCGCCCGCCGCAGCCGCACGGACGCCCGCCCGGGTACACCGGCACGTGCCCCAGCTCACCCGCGAACCCCCGCACTCCCCGCAGCAGTTGCCCGTCCACGACGACCGCCGCGCCGATCCCCGCCTCGGCCGATACGTGGAGGAAGTCGGGTGGCGGCGCCCCGCTGCCGTCCGCCCCGCCGCCGAGCCGCATCTCGGCCAGGGCGCCGAGGTTCGCCTCGTTCTCGACGGCCAGCGGGCAGGACGCGCCGGTCAGGGTCCGGAGAACCGGAGCCGGATCGACGCCCCGCCAGCCGAGGTTGGGGGCGTGCACCACGGTCGTTCCGCCGCGCGCGACCAGCCCCGGGACCGCGACCGTCAGCCCGGCGGGCCACAGGTCCAGCGGCGCGATCCGCTCGGTGACCTCCGTGATCATCCCGGCCAGCCGGCGCAGTACGGGCCCGGGCCCGCCGTTCCGGTCGCCCGCGTCGGCCGCCGCCCTGGCCCGTATCCGGCCGCGCAGGTCGACGGCGCACACCGCGAGGTGGCCGACACCGATCTCGGCGCCGATCCCGGCGGGCCCGGTGTCACTGACGGCCAGTCCGCTGCCCGGCCGCCCGCGGCCGCCGGTCGCGGCGGGTCCCGTCTCGACCAGCAGACCGGCCCGCAGCAGCGCGTCGACGAGGGTGGAGACGGCCGCCCTGGTCAGGCCGACCCGCGTGGCGATCCCCGCCCGCGAGACGGGCCCGTCGGCGGCGACGGCCCCGAGGACCCGCGCCAGGTTGCGGCGGCGGATGCCGTGCTGGGTGTCGGCACCGGCGGCACCGGTGAAACCGGCGGAGTTCACGTGGCGCCCGTGACGGGCGTGGCGGACGAACTGGCCATACGGGTAGCGGATCTCCGGGTCTCGTCGGTGGTACGTACGGACGGGTGTACGGGTACGGGAGCGGCGCCGCCGGTCAGGCCCTCAGCCGGCGGCGTCCGGCCGGCCGGACCCGAGCGGCCCGTACATCTCGGCGAACGCCATGTCAGCACACCGGCCCAGGCTCGTCAGCAGCCCGGCGGCGTTCTCCTGGGCCGCTGCGGGCGCCTCCGGGCCGGCGTACTCCTCCAGCACCAGATAGGCGTCGGGCTCGGGAAGGGTGAACCAGCGGTAGGTCGGGCCGACCGGCTCAGGGCCGGCCGCCTCGTGCAGAGCGGTGGCACTCCGCTCGGTGCCGTCCTGCCGGCGGTCCCGGACGTCGAACCGGGCACGAACAAAGATGCTCATGCCCGGCACCCCATCACAACATCCGCGCTCGCGGTACGGCGGCGTCCGAATCCGCTCTCCGGATGCGGTATTCCGGCGACCGCTTGCCAGTCAGGCATATGCCGTGGTCAGGCCGCCAGCAGCGGCCCGCCCGCCGCGAGGGTCTCCGCCAGCCGTTCCCGTGCCGCCGTGTCGCACGGCACCGCCGCGTACTCGGTGCCACGCGCCGTCCCCCACCGCCGCGCCACCGCCGCCGGGTCCTCGCCCAGCAGCAGCCCCGCCGCCTGCGCCGCCGCGCCCAGCGCGACCAGTTCGCGGGCCTCCGGCACCACCACCGGCCGCCCCGAGAGGCGACGCACGGTGTCCCGCCAGGCGCCCCCGCGCGCTCCGCCGCCGATCAGCAGCAGCGGCGCGTCGGCCGCCACGTCCTCGTCCACGATCCGGTCCAGCGCCTGGAGCAGCGCGAACACCGCGCCGTCGTACGCCGCCTGGAGCAGCTGGCCGCGTGTCGTGTCGTGCCGCAGGCCGTGCAGCAGCCCGGACGCCTGCGGCAGGTCGGGCGTGCGCTCACCGTCGAGGAAGGGCAGCATCACCGCCGACCCGCCGGGCTCGACGTCCTCCCGGTCCAGGCCGAGCAGGGCGGCGACCCGGTCCACGGCCAGCGTGCAGTTCAGGGTGCAGGCCAGCGGCAGCCAGTCGCCGCGCGCGTCGGCGAACCCGGCGACCGTGCCCGTCGGGTCGCCTGCCGGGCGCCGGGTGGACACCGCGTAGACCGTGCCCGAGGTCCCCAGGCTCAGTACGGGCTGCCCGGGGCGCAAGCCCAGTCCCAGCGCCGCCGCCATGTTGTCGCCGGTACCTGCGGCGACCAGCGCGCCCTGCGGAAGGGGCAGTTCTCCGGCCTGTACGGTGCCCGCCGCCTCTCCCGGCCGCGCCACCCGCGGCAGCGCCTTCGGGTCCAGACCGACGTGCCCGAGGATCTGCTCGTCGTACGCCTCGCCGGCCGGGGACCACCAGCCGGTGCCGGAGGCGTCGCCGCGGTCGGTGACCGCTTCGCCGCTGAGGCGCTCGGTGAGGTAGTCGTGCGGCAGCCGCACCGCGGCCGTCGCGTCGGCCGCCGCCGGCTCGTTCTCGCGCAGCCACGCCCACTTCGTCACGGTGAACGCCGGCAGCGGCACGCTGCCCACCCGCCGCGCCCACGCCGCCGGCCCGCCGCACTCCGCCAGCAGGCGCCGGTGCTGGGGCGCCGACCGTACGTCGTTCCACAGCAGCGCCGGACGCACCGGCCGCCCCGACGCGTCAAGGGTGACCAGGCCGTGCTGCTGGCCCCCGACGGAGACGGCCGCCGCCTGCCGCGCGGCGTCACCGCACTGGTCCAGGGCCTCGCCGAGCGCCCGCCACCACTGCTCGGGGTCGCTCTCCTTGCCCGCGCCGCCCGGATCCGTACCACCGGCCGCCGTACCGCCGGTGACCACGTGCGGAGCCTGGCCGCGTGCCACGACCTCGCCGGTCGTGGCGTCCACCACGAGAGTCTTGGTGGACTGGGTGGAGCTGTCCACGCCGACGACGAGCGGTCCCGCTGCCTGTGTGCCCATCGCGTTCTCCCTCTCCGCACCGCGGGGCGGTCCCGCCGGATTGCCGGGCACCACACCCGTCGCGGGGCTTCCCCGGCGTGCTGCCGCATATTAGTTTGGGACCGCCGCAATTTGTAAAGCGCCATGACGAATTGGTGAGTCGGCCGAGGGAGCCCTGATGAGCTACCAGCCCGTGCCCGCGGACAGATTCAGCTTCGGCCTGTGGACGGTGGGCTGGCAGGGCCGCGACCCCTTCGGGGACGCCGTCCGCCGCCCGCTCGACCCGGTCGAGTCCGTCCACCGGCTGGCGGAACTCGGCGCGTACGGCGTCACCTTCCACGACGACGACCTGATCCCCTTCGGCTCCGGTGACATCGCGCGCGAGGCCGCGGTCAAACGCTTCCGCCAGGCGCTGGACGCCACCGGCCTGACCGTGCCCATGGCCACGACCAACCTCTTCACCCACCCCGTCTTCAAGGACGGCGCGTTCACCGCCAACGACCGCGACGTCCGGCGCTACGCCCTGCGCAAGACCCTGCGCAACATCGACCTCGCGGCCGAGCTGGGCGCCCGTACGTACGTGGCGTGGGGAGGGCGCGAGGGCGCGGAGTCCGGCGCGGCCAAGGACGTGCGCGCCGCACTGGACCGGATGAAGGAAGCGTTCGACCTGCTCGGCCAGTACGTCGCCGAGCAGGGCTACGACCTGCGGTTCGCCATCGAACCCAAGCCCAACGAGCCGCGTGGTGACATCCTGCTGCCCACCGTCGGCCACGCCCTCGCGTTCATCGAACGGCTGGAGCGGCCGGAGCTGTACGGCGTCAACCCGGAAGTCGGCCACGAGCAGATGGCCGGGCTCAACGTCCCGCACGGCATCGCCCAGGCCCTGTGGGCCGGCAAACTCTTCCACATCGACCTGAACGGGCAGTCCGGCGCCAAGTACGACCAGGACCTGCGCTTCGGCGCCGGAGACCTGCGCGCCGCCTTCTGGCTGGTGGACCTGCTGGAGACAGCGGGCTACGAAGGGCCCCGGCACTTCGACTTCAAACCGCCGCGAACCGAGGACCTGGACGGGGTCTGGGAATCGGCGGCCGGCTGCATGCGCACCTACCTGATCCTCAAGGAGCGCGCCGCGGCCTTCCGCGCCGACCCTGCCGTCCAGGAGGCTCTGCGCGCTTCCCGGCTGGACGAGCTGGCCCGCCCCACCGCCGAGGACGGGCTCGCCGGCCTGCTCGCGGACCGTACGGCGTACGAGTCCTTCGACACCGAGGCGGCCGCCGCCCGCGGCATGGCGTTCGAACGTCTCGACCAGCTCGCCATGGACCACCTGCTGCGGGCGCGCTGACCGCCCCGGACGGCGGCCCGTTCACCCGAACAGCTTGCGCAGGAAACGGATCTCCTCCGTCCGCTGGTGCCCGCCGCCGCCCTCGTGCCCGTTGAACCGCCACAGCCGCAGCTCCTTGGCGCCCGCGTAGTGGTGGTACGCGGCGAAGCCGGTGGAGACGGGCGTGACCGGGTCGCGCAGCGCCGTCCCGAAGAGGGCGGGGGCGCTCGCGCGGGCCGCGAAGTTCAGGCCGTCGAAGTGGTCGAGGGTGTGCAGTGCGGCCTCCACCTCGGTCCGGGCGCCCGCGAAGTAGCGGGAGAGTTCGCCGTACGGTCCCTCGTCGGTGATCTCCACGGCGCGCCGGACGTGCGTCAGGAACGGTACGTCGATCAGCGCGCCCGCGAGCCCGGGCACCAGCCCGGCGACGGCCAGCGCGATGGCGCCGCCCTGACTGCCGCCCGCCACCACGACGCGTTCGGCGTCCACCGCCGCGTGGCCGCGCGCTGCCGCCACGGCCCGTACGCCGTCGGTGTAGACCCGGCGGTAGTAGTACTCGTCCGGGTCGAGCAGCCCCTGCGTCATCTTCCCGGGGACACCCGGGTGGGGGAAGCCGACCGGGTCGGGGGTGTCACCGGGCCGGTCGGGGCCGCTCTGCCCCCGGGTGTCCATGACCAGCGTGGCGTAGCCCGACACCGGCCACAGCAGCCAGTCCTGCGGGTGCAGCCGACCGCCACCGTACCCGATGAACTGCACGACACAGGGCAGCGGACCGCTCGCCTCACGGGGCAGCAGGAACCAGCCCCGGATGCGGTGCCCGCCGAAGCCGGAGAACTCCACGTCGTAGGTGTGCAGCAGCGACAGTCCCGCGTCGGTCTCCTCGAAGCGCGCGTCGAGGTCGTACGCACCGGCCTCGTCCAGCGTGCGCCGCCAGAACGCGTCGAAACCGTCGGGTTCGGGCAGCGGCGGGCGGTAGCTGCGCAGCTGGGCCAGGGGCAGATCGACGAACAAGCGGTGCCTCCAGGTCGGGAGCGGGCGCCGGGAGCGTGGCAGCCTCCGGCGCCCGCCGGATACCGGGCGCGCAACCTACCAGTCGCCACTCGACGCCCGCTCGGTCACGGCTCGGGCCGCTCCTCCTCCGGGACCCGCGTACCGGCCTGCGACACCTCGCTGATCCCGGCGGCCGCCGGGTCGAGCACCCGGGCCAGGAACGTTCGTGTCCGCTCGTGCTGCGGATCGGCCACCACCCGCTCCGGAGGCCCCTCCTCGACGATGACCCCGCCGTCCATGAAAACCACCCGGTCGGCGACCTCCCGCGCGAAGCTCATCTCGTGGGTGACGACGAGCATCGTCATACCGTCCTGGGCGAGCGAGCGCATCACCGCCAGTACGTCGCCCACCAGCTCCGGGTCGAGCGCCGAGGTCGGCTCGTCGAAGAGCATCAGTTCCGGCTCCATGGACAGCGCGCGGGCGATGGCCACCCGCTGCTGCTGGCCGCCCGACAGCTGCGCCGGATAGGCGGGCTCCTTGTCGCTCAGACCGACCCGCGCGAGGTTGGCGCGGGCGATCCGCCGGGCCGCCGCCCGGTCGCGGCGCAGCACCCGCCGCTGGGCGATCGTCAGATTCTCCAGGACGCTCAGGTGCGGAAAGAGGTTGAAGGACTGGAAGACCATCCCGATCCGGCGCCGGACCCGGTCGATGTCCACATCCGGATCGGTGACCTCGGTGCCCGCCACGGTGACCCGGCCCGCGGACGGCTCCTCCAGCAGGTTCACGCAGCGCAGCAGCGTCGACTTGCCCGACCCCGAGGGGCCGATGACGCACACCACCTCGCCCCGCTCCACGGTGAAGTCGATGCCCTTGAGCACCTCCAGCGTGCCGAAGGACTTGTGCAGCCCCTCGACCTCGATCGCCCGTCCTGCCGTCGCCGGCTTCCCGGTGCGCACAGCGGTCACCTCGCCTTCGCGGTACGGGCCTCCAGCCGCCGGACCAGCTGGCCCAGGGGGAGGGTGATGACGAGGTAGAGCAGGCCGGCGATGAGGATCGGCGTCAGGCTCTTGTGCTCGTTGAGGGCGTCCCGCCCGAAGTTCGCCAGCTCGAACTGGCCGAGCGACAGGCCGAGCAGATAGACCAGCGAGGAGTCCTTGGTGAGCAGGATCAGCTCGTTGGTCAGCGGCGGCAGGACGATCCGGAACGCCTGCGGGATGACGATCGAACGCATCGCGCGGCCCGGCGACATCCCCAGCGAACGGGCCGCCTCCGTCTGCCCCTTGGGTACGGCCTGGATGCCGGCCCGGATGGTCTCCGCCATGTACGCGGCGCCGACCAGGCCGAGCGAGAGCATCACGGTGATGTTCATGTCGAGCGAGACCTCGAAGGCAAGCGGCACGCCGAAGCCCAGCGCGATGAAGACCAGCAGCGCCGGTACCCCGCGGAAGAACTCGATGTAGGTGACGGCCAGCCAGCGGTACGGCGGTACCTGCGACAGCCGCATCAGCGCCAGCACCAGCCCGAGCCCCAGGCCGAACCCGAAGCCGAGCAGGGTGTACAGGACGGTGTTGACCAGCGCGGTGGTGATGATCTCCGGAAACAGCGCCTTGGCGACCGCCACGTCGAAGAACGCGTGGCGCAGCGTCCCCCAGTCGGCGACCAGGGCGAGCACGAGCACGGCGGCGGCCAGCACGGCGTACTGGACGCCGCGCAGGAGGCGGGCCCTCCGGCGTCGGGACAGGGGCATCAGCGTCGGCTCCTCATGCTGCCTGCGGAATCAGCCCTGCTGGGGCGTGGTGCCGAACCACTTCTTGTAGATGCGGTCGTAACTGCCGTCGGAGCGCGCCTTCTTCAGCACTTCGTTGATCTTCGTGCGCAGCGCGTCGTTGCCGGTGCGCACCCCGATCCCATAGTGCTCACCGGTGTCGAACTCCGCGGTCACCGCCGTGTCCGGGTTCTGCTTGACGTAGTCGAACAGCACCCCGTTGTCGTTGATGCCCGCGTCCACCTGCCCGGACTTCACGGCCGTGAGCAGCAGCCCCAGGTCCTCGAACTCGACCAGCTCCACTCCCGCGCCGTGCTTCTTGGCGTACTCGGCGCCGGTGGTGGCCTTCTGGTAGCCCAGCTTCTTGCCCTTCAGGTCCCCGATCTTCTTGTAGGACGCGCCCTTCTTGGTGATGAGCGCCTGGGTGGCGTTGAAGTACGGGTCGGAGAAGTCCATGACCTGGTCACGCTTGGCGTTGATGGTCATACCGGCCGCGGCCAGGTCGCACTTGCGGATGTTGAAGTCCTGGCCGGTCTCGATGCCTTCGAAGGGCGTGTTGACGATCTCCTGCGGCACCTTCAGTTCCTTGGCGACCAGGTCGACCAGGTCCACGTCGAACCCGACGATCCTGCCTTCCTTCTTCACCTGGAACGGCGCATACGGCAGATGGGTGCAGGTCTTGAGCGTGCCGGGGGAGACGAGCTGGACGCCGGAGGCCGACTTCCCGCCGGCCCCGCCGCCGGACTTCGTGCTGGTGCAGCCCGTGGCGAGCAGGGCGGCGGCCGCGACGAGGGCGGCCGTGGCGGACATCGAGGAACGAACGGACACGGGTCCTCCGGATCAGGATGCGGCCCAACACTCACCGGTCGGAGGTGAGTTGGCTGCATCCTGCCACCGGCCAGGGCCGATGTCGCCGCCACCGGTGTTGCGACCGGGTAACGACCCGGTCCCGTTCCGTGCCGCGTACGGCGCCGTACGCGGCACACACAAGCCCTGACGACTCCCACCCCCCCGCACACCAACACCCTCCCATCCCCCCGCTTCGCCTCCACGCCGCCCCTCCCCCCCATCCCCCCCCCCCCCCCCCCCCCCTCCCCCTCCCCCCCCCCCCCTCCCCCCCCCCCCCCCCCCGGAACCGTCCGGCCGGCTGCCGCGCCGCCGCACGCGAACGCCCTCAGCCCGCCAGTTGCCGCGCCAGCGCCGCCACCGCCTCCGGCCCCACCCGGCAGCAGCCGCCGACGAGCCGGGCCCCCGCGGCGGTCCAGGCCGCGACCCGGTCCGCGCTGAAGGCGGGTGTACCGCACCAGGCGCGCGCCTGCGCGTCCCAGCTCTCACCGCTGTTCGGGTAGACGGCCACCGGCTTGCCGGCCGCGCGGGCCGCCACGGCCACCGCCCGGTCCGCGTCCTTCGGGGTGCAGCAGTTCACGCCCACCGCGACCACCTCCGGGACGTCCGCGGCGAGCGCGAAGGCGTCCGCCAGCGGCTGCCCGGCCCGGGTACGGTCACCGGCCGCGCTGAAGGACAGCCAGGCCGGCACGCCGAGGCCGCGTACCGCCCGCAGCAGGGCCCGCGCCTCGTCCGCGTCCGGCACGGTCTCCAGCGCCAGTACGTCGGGACCGGCCGCGGCCAGCACCTCGAGACGCGGCCGGTGGAAGCGCTCCAGTTCGGCCACCGACAGCCCGTAGGCGCCCCGGTATTCGGAGCCGTCCGCCAGCATCGCGCCGTACGGGCCGGCCGACGCGGCGACGTACAGCGGCCCCGCCGTACCGGCCGCCGTCGCCTGCCGCGCCGCCTCGCGCGCCAGCTCCACACTCCGCCGCAGCAGCCCGGCGGCCTCCGCCGCTCCGACGCCCCGCTCGGCGAACCCCTCGAAGGTCGCCTGGTAGCTGGACGTGATCGCCACCCGCGCGCCCGCCTCGTAGTACGCGCGGTGCGCCGCGACCACGGCATCCGGGTCCTCGGCGAGCAGCCGCGCCGACCACAGCGCGTCGCTGAGATCGTGCCCGGCGGACTCCAGCTGGTTGGACAGCCCGCCGTCCAGGACGAGCGGGCCCGCGGCGAGCGCGGCGGTGAACGAGGGGGCGGCAGCGGTGCTCATGGCGCCCAGCCTCTCACCCGGACCCGCCTGCTCGCCTGTCCGTGACCGACCTCTCGCCGGGCCCGTTCCGCGCCTGTCCCACGCCTGCCCCCGTGCCCGGCCGTCCGGTTCACTGCGCCTGGACGGCCTGGATGTCCAGCTCGATGCGGATGGTGGCGCCGATGGCCGCGATGCCCCGCGCGAGCATCTTGCGCCAGTCCAGGGTGAAGTCCTCCCGGTGCAGCTCGGTCACCGCGGCGCACGCCGTACGCGTCTCCCCGCCCATGCCCGTGCCGAGGCCCAGGTAGCGGGTGTCCAGCTGCACGGACCGGCTGACGCCGTGCAGGTGCAGCACTCCCTGCACGGCCCAGCGGGCCCCGCCCTTGTGCACGAACCGCTCCCCGGTGAACTGCAGGTACGGGTAGCGCGCCACGTCCAGGAACTCCGCCGAGCGCAGATGGTCGTCGCGCATCTTCACGCCCGAGTCGATGCTCGCCGCGTCGATCGTCACCTCCACCCGGGAGTCCCGCATGTCCGGCGCGATCCACAGGCCGCCCTCGAAGTGGTTGAACCGGCCGTGGATCTCGGCCAGCCCGATGTGCCGGGCGGTGAAGCGGATGGACGAGTGGTCGGGGTCCAGCCGCCACTGCCCCGGCGTGGGCAGCTGCGGCGCCGGGGCCGGTTCCAGTTCCAGCGTCCGCGGCGCGGTCCGCTGCCCCTCGGTCACCAGACTGTCGAACCGCTCCGGGCGGAAGCCGTCGCAGGTGACCACCACGTGGTACGCGGCGGGTGCCAGCGTCGCGGTGAACATGCCGTTGGGGTCCGTCTGGCCGCGCGTGATCTCGGTGCCCTCGGCGTTGCGCACCGATATCCCGGCCCGTGCCATCGGCAGCCCGACGGGGTCCTGGACGCTGAGGTCCAGGGCCCCGGCACCGCGCGGGATCGGGGCCGGGGCGGGGGCACTGCGGGCGGAGCGGTCACGAAGGCGGGTGAGGATGGCGAGCGCCATGGCAGGACGGGGCCTCTCGGTCAGTTGTGTCGAAAAAGGTGCATCTCCATCCTGTCATTGGTTTAGACCGCCGAGGACGACAGCTGTCAATACCCGTCGAAACGTGAAATTCATCGCACCGGACACAAGGTGATGGCGAACCGGGTGGGAGTCACCGTCAGCTCGTGCTGCGGCAGCACCCCGGGGCCGCAGGAAGCGCTGCCGATGCCGTGCTGGGCGTGGTCGAGGTGGAGCCAGGTCCAGTCGCCCGGGGTGAGGTCGGTGGTGTGCCGGGCGGCGTCCAACTGCTCGCTCGTCCAGCGGCGCGCGCTGAACCAGAAGAACGGCTCGCCCTCGGCGCGCAGGCCCGAGCCGCCGCTGCGGGACAGCTCCACCCACCGCACGTCCGCGCGCGCCCCGTTCTCCTGCGGACGCACGTACGGCGTCTGCAGCGCGTCCACCGACATGCGCCACAGCCCTGTCCGCGCCGCCGCCTTGGTGTCCGGATACGCCTCGCCCGGGCCGCCGCCGTACCACCGCGCCGTCGAGAGGCTGCCGCACACGCCCAGCCGCACGCCGAGCCGGGGCAGTGGGCAGGGCCAGTCGCCGTACGGGCGGACCGTCACCTCCAGCCGCAGCCGCTCACCGGCGGCGGTCCAGCGGTAGTCCGTGCCGAGGGCGAGGTCCGTGCCGGCCGGCGCGACCCGGGTGCGCACCACCACCGCGTCGCGGTCGTGCTCCACGGACGCCACCCGGTGCCGCATACGGTGCAGACCGATGCGGCGCCACTGCTCGGCGCGGTGCGGGCCCGGCTGCCAGGGCGCACCCTCGTCGTTGTCGGTCGGCGCCCGCCACACGTCCAGCCGGGGGCCCGACAGATGGCAGCCGTCGAAATACCGGAGCACCCCGGTGGTGGCGTCGAAGGCGCCCGGGCCGAGGAGGATGAGGTTGCCCTCGCCGCGCCGGGGAGAGCCCTTCGGGGCGGCCGGGCGGGGCTCGGGGCGCGGCGGTGCGGCGGGCAGCTGTCCCCAGGCGACCTCGTGGCCCGCCGCGGCCCAGGAGGTGTCCTCGGCGAGTAACGCCCGCACCGTCCACAGGGCTTCGCGGCCGCGCCGCCCGGCGGGCTCCGGGGGCAGCGCCACCTCGGCGGACTCACCAGGGGCGAGCGGCGGTACGGCCAGCGGCCCCTCGGCGAGCACTTGGCCCTCGGCCTCGTAGGACCAGCGGAACGCCAGGTGGGCCAAGTCGCTGAAGTCGTGCAGGTTGCCGATCCGGACCGCGCGCGGGCCCTCGCCCTCCTCGTGGTCCTCCGCGCCCGTACCGCCGATCCGTACCGGTTCGACGACCTTCTTGAACTCCACCAGCCCCGGCGACGGCACCCGGTCGGGGAAGACCAGCCCGTCGCAGACGAAGTTGCCGTCGTGCAGCTCCTCGCCGAAGTCGCCCCCGTACGCGTGGAACACCTGGCCGTACGGGGTACGCTGCCGCAGCCCGTGATCGATCCACTCCCACACGAAGCCGCCCTGGCAGCGCTCGTACGTCTCGAAGAGCCGCTGGTACTCGCTCAGCCCGCCGGGCCCGTTGCCCATCGCGTGCGCGTACTCGCACAGGAGGAAGGGCAGGGCGCGGCGCCGGGCGTCCGCCGCCGGATCGGCCAGCGGCTCCTCCTCCCGCCGGCCGATCCGTTCGACCTCGGCGTGGTCCGCGTACATCCGGGAGTAGACGTCGGTGTCGGCGCAGGACGGGTCGCCCTCGTAGTGCAGCGGGCGGGACGGGTCGCGGTCGCGGGCCCAGGCGGCCATCGCGGACAGGCCGCGGCCGGTGCCGCACTCGTTGCCCAGCGACCACATGATCACGCTGGGATGGTTCTTGTCCCGCTCGACGGTCCGGCGCATGCGGTCCAGCAGCGCCGGGGTCCACGCGTCGTCGTCCGCCGGGTTGTCCCGCCAGTCCTGCTGCCCGAAGCCGTGCGTCTCCAGGTCGCACTCCTCGACGACCCACAGGCCCAGCTCGTCGCAGAGGTCGAGGAAGGCGGGGTGCGGCGGGTAGTGGCTCGTACGGACCGCGTTGACGTTGTGCTGCTTCATCAGCAGCAGGTCGCGGCGCATCGCCTCGGGGCCCAGCGAACGGCCGTGACGCGGGTCGAATTCATGCCGGTTGA
Source organism: Streptomyces sp. NPDC030165 (assembly GCF_055573595.1). Lineage (NCBI taxonomy): Bacteria > Bacillati > Actinomycetota > Actinomycetes > Kitasatosporales > Streptomycetaceae > Streptomyces > Streptomyces sp. NPDC030165. The sequence continues at coordinate 330,147 of NZ_JBVIBD010000003.1, forward strand.
CGCCGCGGAACAGGACGCGGCGGCCGTTGACCTTCAGCAGGCCGTCCTCGACGCGTACGGTACGGAAGCCGATGCGCAGGGGGACGCGCTCGCCGGGTGTGCGCAGTTCACCGTCGTACAGCTGCGGGGTCTCGGCCGTCCACGGCGTGACCGGCACGGTCGCGCTCTCTCCCGTCGCCAGGTCCAGCCCGAGCGCCGGAACGGTGATCCGGCCCGCCGGTGCGCAGTCCACGCGGAGCGTGCCGTGGCCGGTGCGGTGGTCGTACGAAGCGTGCACGAAGTGGTCCAGGACGGCGCCCGCGGGCCGGTGGTGCAGCGTGACATCACGGAAGACGCCGGGCAGCCACCACTGGTCCTGGTCCTCCAGATAGCTGCCCGAGGACCACTGGTGCACGCGGACGGCGAGCACGTTGCGGCGCGCCCGCAGCAGATGTCCCACCTCGAACTCGTGCGGCAGCCGACTGCCTTTGAAATGCCCCAGCTCCCTTCCGTTGAGCCACACCCGTGCACAGGACTCCACACCTTCGAAACGCAGCAGGGCCGGTCCGGGTTCCCACTGTGCCGGGAGGTCGAAGGTGTGCCGGTGGTCGCCCGTCGGGTTCTCGTCGGGCAGCCGCGGCGGATCGACGGGGAACGGGTAGCGGGTGTTGGTGTACGCGGGCGCGCCGTGGCCCATGAGCACCCAGTGGCCCGGTACGCGCAGGCCGGTCCAGTCCGTGTCGTCGAAGTCCGGCCGGGCGAAGGAGGTGTCAGCGGACCGGGCGGTCGGCAGGAGCCGGAAACGCCACGTCCCGTGCAGCGGCATCCGCCGCGCGTCAGAACGGGCGAACCAGGCACGCGGCGGGCGGCACCCCCGGCCGGGCGACACGTCCTCGTAGTACGGGAGGTGCTGTGGGGGGCGGGGGACGGGCGGGGCGGCACCGGGGCGCGGTGCCGGGACGGGGGATGACGCGGGGGTGGTGCGCTTCTCGGGGGCGTGCCCCTCGCGGGCGGCTGTCACGTCTTCGGTGTGCTCGGCGTCGGGTGCGGTACGGGGGCCGACGTGCTCGGCGTCGGGCAGGGGCAAGGGTCCTCCTCGCTGCGGGGACACGGCTGGGGCGTGGGGGATCACGCCAGCGAACCACGCGTGGCGGCGCGCCGCGACCGGATACGAATGATTGACCGCTGAAGCATTCGCTCCGCGTCGTACATGTCCGTGAGCGCCCGCATACGTGCCGGGTCCCGAGGCGGCCCACCTGGCCCCTCGCTCCTCGGAGGCGCGTTTCGGGTCCCCCGGTGAGAATCGGCCGTCCCCGGGCACTCAGGCAGCATGAACGATTCACCGAAGAACCCGGACCCGGTACCGGAGCGCACCGCCGGCCTGGAGCCGGGCGGCGGAGTGCCGCCGGGCGAGACACCGCCCGCCGAAGGCAGCACCCCGGACGCCGGGCCCCAGGAGACCCACAACCCCACCCGCGGTTGGTCCAAAGGACCGGTGCTGGCGCTCGCCGTCGTGGTCGTCCTCGTCGCCGCCTTCTTCATCGCGCGCATCTGGGGCGTGTAGCCCGGCGACAGGCACGCGGGCGGCGCACGGCAGCGGTCAGGAAGGCTTGCGCAACGGTCCCGTGTAGTCACGGAACAGCAGAATCCTGCCGTCCCGGATGCGGAACACCTGCACCGAGCGGCCTTCGAACGCGTCCCCGCGCCCCACACCCTTGGTGAGCGTCTCCGCGACGACGACCTCCGGGTCCTCGGTGCGGTGCACGGCGAGCGTTTGGAGCGTGTCGATGCGCATGGCGGCCATCGCCGCCCGCGCGAACGTACGGATCGTCTCCCGGCCCTCGATACGGTCGGGCACGTCCGGGCCCGCGAAGGGCAGCTCGATCACACCGTCCGGCGCGAACAGGTCCGCGAAGGCGTCCGCGTCCTGCCCCGTGATCGCGGCGCACCGTTGTTCGAGGACGTCCAGGGGGCTCACAGCAGGCACGTTCCCTCCCGATCGGCCGCACGCCGGGCCGGCGGTCCGCGCGTCGGCCTCTGACGCCGAGCAGAGTAGCGCCGCGCCGTACGGGCAGTCAGCACGCGCGGCACGAGAGGCGGCCCGCCGGCCACCGCCCTCCTGTCCGGGAGACGCCTTCCTCCCGGCATGAGGGCCCCGGCCGCCCACCGCCGCCCCGCCCGGCCCCGGCCCTCACCGGTTACCCGTCTGCTTCCCCGCCCCCGCGCACCGCCGCGAGGGCCGCCGCGGGATTCTCGGCCGCCGGTCCCGCGGGTGCCCACTGCCCGCGCTCCTTCAGGTACGGCCACCACCGGCCGTCACGCCCGTACCTGAGCTGGGTGCCGCCGCCGACCACGGTCCAGCGGTTGCGGTCGTGGCGCAGCCGTGGTTGCGCATCGTCGTCTTCCCAGGCGGTGGCGAGCTGGGCCGTGGCCCGGGCGAGCGCTGCCGGCTCCGGTGTCCAGTCCTCCTCCAGGGCCGCGAGGGCCGGTGCGCCGCCGTACTCCCACGCCCGTACGGCCAGGGCCAGCGCCTTGGCCGTACGTCCGGAACCGGACGCCAGCCGCGCCGCGATCCGCGGGTCCGGCCCGGCCGCTGCCAGCCGTACGGCGTCCTGTGCGCAGGTCAACGCCGGCTGTGGCGGCGCGTCGGCACGGCCGGGGGCCAGCGCGTCGGCCAGCAGCCGCTGGGCGCGCGCTGCCGTGTCGCCCACCAGGAACTCCAGCGCCGGCACGTCCACTCCGGGCGCCGGAGCCGTCCCTCCTCCGAGGACCGGCGGGGCACCCGGCTCGTCCACGGCCGGCGGGGGCGCGGGCAGCGGCGGCAGGATGTCGCGCGCCGCGTACGCCTCCGCCGCTGGTATGCCTGCGGCTGCGGCTGGTCCCATCGCGGACTGACTGGACGCGAGTTGCTCAGCGGCTTCCCGCGCGCGCATGGCGGTGCGGGCCTGGAGGTCGTCCAGCAGCTCCTGTTCGCCCCGCCCCCGCATCAGCAGCAGCACGAACGGGTCCTCGTCCAGCAGGCGCGCCGTCTGGTGGCAGAGTGCGGCAGTGTGGGAGCAGTGGTCCCAGGCCCCGCAACCGCACTCCGCCTCCAAATCACCTATACCGGGGAGCAGTTCGATGCCGGCGGCGGCCGCGTCCTCCACCAGGTGCGGCGGCATGTCGTGGTCCAGCAGCGCCGCGATGTGCCCGGCCCGGTCCGCGACCAGGTCCAGGAAGCGGTCCCAGTCCGCCGCACCGAGCTCCTGGAGCAGCACGTCACAGCGGTACGGCGTACCGTCGCGGTCCTGGACGACCGCGGTGATCCGCCCCGGCCGCACGGAGACCGCGCCCACCGCACCCGCCCGCGCGTGCCGGCGGCCCTGCTTGACCTGCTGGCCGTCCAGTGCGCTGTCCGCCAGCGCCTTCAGCCAGGCCAGGCCCCACCAGGACCGCGCGAAACCGTGTCCGCGCGCCGGCGGGAGAGGGGCGAAAGTACGCTCCCGGACCCGATCCGGTGGATACGCGTCCTTCTGGTGCGCCGCACGCGTGTGGTCATGGGTACCGTTCATCGCTCGCTCCCTCGCAGCGCCACCAGGTCCGCCAGCTCGGCGTCGCTCAGTTCGGTCAGCGCGGCCTCACCGGAGCCGAGCACCGCGTCCGCCAGCCGCTGTTTGCGCGCGAGCATGGCGGCGATCCGGTCCTCGACCGTGCCCTCGGTGACCATCCGGTGGACCTGCACCGGCCGGGTCTGGCCGATGCGGTATGCGCGGTCGGTGGCCTGCGCCTCGACCGCCGGGTTCCACCAGCGGTCGAAGTGCACGACGTGGGCGGCCCTGGTCAGATTCAGCCCCGTACCCGCCGCCTTCAGGGACAGCAGGAACACCGGCACCGCGCCCTCCTGGAAGCGGCGCACCATCTCCTCGCGCCGCGCGACCGGCGTGCCGCCGTGCAGCAGCTGCGTGGGCACACCGCGCCCCGCCAGGTGCGTTTCGAGCAGTCGCGCCATCCGCACGTACTGCGTGAACACCAGCACGCCCGCGTCGTCCTCGGCGAGGATCGTCTCCAGCAGCTCGTCCAGCAGCTCCAGTTTCCCGGACCGGCCCGCGATCAGCGGCCGCTCCTCCTTGAGGAACTGCGCCGGGTGGTTGCAGATCTGCTTGAGCGAGGTCAGCAGCTTGACGACCAGGCCGCGGCGCGCGAGGCCGTCCGCCTCCGCGATCTCGCCGAGCCCCTCGCGCACCACCGCCTCGTAGAGCCCGGCCTGCTCATCGGTCAGCGCCACCGCCCGGTCGGTCTCCGTCTTCGGCGGCAGTTCGGGCGCGATGCCCGGGTCGGACTTGCGGCGGCGCAGCAGGAAGGGGCGGACGAGCCGGGCCAGCCGGTCGGCGGCGGCCGGATCCGTACCGCCCTCGACGGCCGTGGCGTAGCGCTCGCGGAAGCGGCCCAGGGGGCCGAGCAGGCCCGGGGTGGTCCAGTCGAGAACGGCCCACAGTTCGGACAGGTTGTTCTCGACCGGCGTGCCGGTGAGTGCCACCCGGGCGCCCGCGGGAAGGGTGCGCAGCGCCTTGGCCGTCGCCGAGAACGGGTTCTTGACGTGCTGCGCCTCGTCCGCGACGACCAGCCCCCAGCGGGTCGCCGCGAGCTTCGCCGCGTCCAGCCGCATCGTGCCGTACGTGGTCAGCACGAACGCGCCGTCCGCCAGACCGGCGAGACTGCGCCGGTCCGCGTGGAAACGGCGCACCGGAGTGCCGGGCGCGAACTTCTCGATCTCGCGCTGCCAGTTGCCCATCAGGGAGGCCGGGCAGACGACGAGCGTGGGCCCGGCGGAGGCGGGGTCGGTCTGCCGGTGCAGGTGCAGGGCGATCAGGGTGATGGTCTTGCCCAGGCCCATGTCGTCGGCGAGACAGCCGCCGAGGCCGAGCGAGGTCATGCGGTGCAGCCAGCCGAGACCGCGCAGCTGGTAGTCGCGGAGGGTGGCGGCGAGGGCCGGTGGCTGGGCTACGGGCGGTTCGGGGGCCGCGGCCGGAGCGTCGGCACCCGGACCGTCGGATGCCGATCCGGACGTACCTGCTACGGACGCGCCCGGTACGGCGGTGTCCGGTGCGGTGAGCCGGTCGCGGAGGCGGGCCAGCCAGCCGGACGCCTGCACCTCCACCCGCTCGCCGTCCTCGGACTCGGCGGTCCCGGTGAGCGCCGCGCCGAGCGCGTCGATGGGCGTCACCTTGCGGTCCTGACGGTCACGGGCCGCCCGTAGAGCCTCCGGATCGACGAGCACCCACTGCTCACGCAGCCGTACGAGCGGACGCCCCGCCTCGGCCAGCCGGTCCAGCTCCGCCCTGCTGATCTCCTGGCCGCCGACGGCGAAACGCCAGCTGAACGAGAGCAGCGCGTCGGCCGAGAGGAAGGACGGCAGGCCGGACGCCGCGCGGTCCTGCTGGGGAGCGTCGTCGTCCCGGTCCTGCTGCGCGTCCCGCGGCGCGCCGTCCCGGCCGGGCGGCCCTACCACGGCCCGGGTGCTGAGCCCGCGTACCAGGTCCCGGGGCCAGTGCACCTGCACGCCGGCGGCGGCCAGCGCGCGAGAGGCCGGACCGAGCAGCTCTGCGATCTCCTCGTCCGCGAGGTCCACCGCGTCCGGTACGGCGGCGGACAGCAGGGGTGTGAGCGGCGCCCAGGCAGCGGCGGCGCGGCGCAGCGTGAGCAGGGTGTCCATCCGGGCCCGCGGGCCGAACGCCTGCCCGGTGGAGGAGGCGCCCGCCCACACCTCGGACGCGTCGGCGACCAGAGCGGGATCCGTGAGGTCGTGCAGCTGGAGAACGGCGGTGAACCGGGCGCGGCCGGCGACGGCGGCCCCGGCCGGGCCGGTCTCCGATCCGGTGTCCGAACCGGGCAGCCCGGCGACCTCGACACGCAGGGAGATCCGTACGCCCGCGTCGTGCCCGGCCGCCACGTCGGCCGCCCAGTCGCGCTGTTCGGGGATGTGCTGCGGTTCGGCCGCGGCGAACGCCGGCCCGCCGGTGGCCAGGGCGGCGGCGGGGGAGCGGGGCAGCCCGTCCGCCACCGCGTCCAGGAAGTCCCGCACCAGGCGCTCCGGTTCCGGCAGCAGTACGGGGCCGGGGCGTGCGGGAGCGGGGCCTACGGGACCGGGGCCGGTGGCGTCGGCGAGCGGGACGGCGTGCGCCTGCGGCGGCAGCGCCGCGGCCAGTTCGCGCAGTCGCTCGACATCGGCGGGGTCGAGCGGCCCCACGCGCCACGCGTCATGACCGGAACGGCTCACTCCGGGCAGCAGCCGCCCACGGGCGACGAGTTGCAGCGCCAGTACGGCGGCGGTGCCCCAGAAGGCCGCGGCCGGGTCGGCGGTACGGGACGTACGGGCGCGGGTGAGGACGGGAAGGGCGTCAGCGACGGGCAGCACGACGGCCGGTACGTCGACGAGTTCGATGCCGTCTCCGTCACCGCTGTCGCTGTCGCTGTCGCTGTCGCTGTCGCCGGGGCCGGGGCCGGGGCCGGGGCCGGGGCCGGGGGCCGGGACGGCGACGGTCAGCGACTGTGTCGGCCACCCTGAGCCGGTTCCGCCGCCTTCGCCGTCCACCGTGCCGTCCGGATGCCGGCCATCCGGACGCCAGAACGCGACCCGTCCCGTACGGGACGGGTCGGCGGGCAGGAAGACCGCGGCGCAGCGCGCGAGCGTGGACGGTGGTGCGGAGGGTGCGGGTGGTGCCGAGGGAAGTGCCACGTGCGGCTAGCTCCTCAAGTTTGACTACTGGCGACCGGAGCGCCCGAGGGTACAGCACAACGGGAGCAAGCGCCGACCGTCGCCGTGGCGACCGGGCAGCCGGTCGTCACGTATGGAACCCATGGGGCCGAAAAGGCGTTCAATGGGGTACAGAGAGCGCGGCAACCGCCGCGGAAGGGACGTGAAGGATGTCCACGAACGCAAAGGTCGCCATCGGCGGCGTGGCACTGGGAGTGATCCTGCTGTGGCTGCTGCCGTTCTGGGCGGCGGTGCTGGTCATGGTCGGTGTGCCGGCCGTGGCGTATCTGACGCTGGACCCCTCGCAGCGGCGCAGGCTGCGCCGCGTGACCCGCAAGGAGGTAGGGCGCTGACCAGGTGGCCGGTGCCCGGGCGTCCGGCGGTGTGAGCCGGGCGGCCGGGCCGCGACGACGTCCCCTCAGCGGACCCGTGGGTGAACGGCTCACGGGTGGGGCGCCGCCACGGCTCCGGGCCGGGCCGTCAGGTCGACCGGGCTGCCACGCCGACCGGATGGTCACGCCGACCGGATCGTCATGTCCGCCGGACTTTCACGCCGGCCGGACCGCCAGCGCATCAAGTGCCTGCAGCAGTCCCGGCAGTTCGGGCCCGCGTCCCACCGGCAGCACTTCCCCCGGCTGCTCGTCCAGGAGGACGAACGCGATGTCGTCGGTACGGGCCACCATGCTCCACCCGGGCCCGTCCACGCGGAGCGTACGGGCCTCACCGGCGGCGAAGGCCGAGCGGACCCGCCCCGGCGGGGGAGGCTCCGCCACGTAACCGCGTGCCCCGGCCAGCGCGCGCCGCACCCCGGCGTGCGGCTGGGCCCCCGGAGCGACGAACGTGACGTCGTCGTCGACCTGTTCGCGCCAGGCCGCCCACTGCAACGCGATCTCGTCCGCGCCGAGCCTGCGCTGTGCCGGTCCCCACTGCGCGGCGTCCGGCGGCCTGAGCACGGCCGGACCGCCCTCCTCCGGTTCGGGGTCGTGCGGCGCCGGCACTCCCGGAGCCGCGACGGCGAGCGCGAGCGGCCAGCCGGGCAGCGCTTCGACCACGCTGTTCTCGTCCGGCGAGAGGTCGTACTCCATCCCGCAGTCCCAGGCCGCGACGGCGCACGCGACGAGCGAGACGTCGTCCGTCACCACCGTCCAGCGCGCGCCCAGCCCGTCCTGGCCGAGGACCAGGCCGTACCCCTGCTCGTACGGTTCGAGGCCGAGCCCGGCGCACACCTCCGGATAGTCGTCGCCGAGCACGCCCGGGAACTGCGCGGGCGTCAGCAGCACCGCCGTCAGCACGAGCAACTGGTCGTCGTCGCCGCTCTCGGGCGTGGCCCCGCCGGCGTTCCCGGCCGTGGACGTACCGGCGCTCTCGGTCGACACCTGGGCCTCCCCATCCGATGCGCTTCGACCCGCCCGGCCCCGGTCCGCCGCAATCGGCCCCGGGGCCGCCCGCGCCGAGCCGAGCCGGCCCGATCGTTCCGATCAGTCGTCTCAGTCGTCGGCGCACCCTAGTTGGCCGGACAGCAGGTTGTCACCAGCCGCACACCGCGGCCCCGGCCGTTTCCGCCGTGTTCCCGGCCACCCGGCGCCCTGACACCGGGCGGTGCCCCACCCTTTCCCACCTGCTCCGCGGCCCTCAGGCCGCCGGCAGGTTCAGCAGGTCACGAGCCACCGTCTGCGGCGACTCCCCGCGCTCCCGGGCGAGCGCGATCACCGCCCGGCAGGCCAGTTCGTTGATGCCGAAGGCGAGCGCTTCGGGGGAGACCCATTCCGCCGCCTCGGCGCTGCGCTCGTCGTCCTCCTCGGCGCACGCCGCCACATGGGCCGCAGCGGCCTCGAAGATGTTGTGCGGCCGCTGTACCCCGGGTGCCCGGGGTTCCTCGTTGCCCGGCCTCTGCGCCACGGTGCGGACGAGGGTGAAGAAGTTCCGAAGGCCGCGGAACAATCCGGAGATCTCGCGTATGAATCCGGTCATCGTGTCCCCCATTCCCGGTACCCGTTCCGGTCGTTCCAGTGTGCCCGGGGCGCTTACGATGGGAACTTCGACGACGAAAGGGTGGGGACGCGGTGCGGCGATATGACTGGCTCAAGGAGATCCAGCGGCTCGACCCGGAGCGGGACTTCCTGCGTATCCACCGCATCGTCACGACGTACGAATTCCCCTGGGACGTCGCACGAGCCCTGGAGCTGGCGCTCTACCGCACCTACGCCGTTCCCAGCATCGGCCGCCTGCTGGCCGAGACCGCCGAGCTGACGGACCGTACGCAAAAGCGCTACGACGACACCGCGCTCCTCCTGGACGCGGTGACCGAGCACGGCTTCGACACCGAGGACGGCCGGACCGCGATCCGCCGCATCAATCAGATGCACCGCAGTTACGACATCACCAACGAAGACATGCGGTATGTCCTGTGCACCTTCGTGGTGGTCCCCAAACGCTGGCTCGACCAGTACGGGTGGCGGCGGCTGAGCGAGCACGAGAAGCACGCCTCGGCCGTCTATTACCGCACCCTCGGGCGCCACATGGGCATCACCGGCATCCCGCGGGACTTCCAGGAGTTCGAACGCTGTCTGGACGACTACGAGCACGCGCACTTCGGCTGGGACGAGGGCGGGCGACGGGTCTCCGACGCCACGCTCGGCCTGATGGCGGGCTGGTACGGCCCGCTGGCCCCGGTGGTGCGCGGCGCGAGCATGGCGCTGCTGGACGACGCCCTGCTGGACGCCTTCCGCTACGAGCGCCCCAAGCCGGCGGTCCGTGCGGCGGTGCGCGGCGCGCTGCGGCTGCGCGCCAAGTCCGTCCGCCTGCTCCCGCCGCGCCGGCGCCCGCACTACGCCCGCCAGAACCCGGAGATCAAGGGCTACCCGAACGGCTACACCATCGCCGGCCTCGGCACCTTCCCCCAGGGCCGTCCCACGGGCGGCTGCCCCGTACCGCACTGAGACACCGGGCGACCGGAACTGTCCTAATCATGATCGTCCCTGACCTTTCCGGCCTCATGCTTTAGCGGTGGCAGACGACGACAGGGATTACGCCCGCCAGTGGCTGGTCGAGCACGGCATCACCCGGACCGGGGAGGTGTGGCGTGACCACCGGTCACCGGGTGAGGCGCTGACACCGAACGAGGTGGCGCACACATGGGCTGACGAGGCGCTGTCCGACAGCGCCCTGGACGCCTCCGCCCGCCTGCGGCTCGCCTTCGGCCTCCTGGACCTGCTGGGCGAGTACTGGGTGACGAGCGAGCTCCGCTTCGCCGTACGCGACGGACAGCATCCGGTCCAGGCCGCCGAGTTCTGGGCCGCCTGCCGCCGGCGCCTGGAAGCGCCTGAGGAGCCCGAAGCGCTCGTCTACTCACTCTGGGTGGACTGGTTCGAGGACCGGGCCACCACGGAGGAGGCGTTCGCCGAGGTGCTCGGCAACGACGTGGCCGGCCTGAACGCCCTGGACCACGCCCCCGGACGGACGCCGGAGCTCATCGCTTCGGGCGGTACGGCACGGGACGCGCTGCTCCGTCGTGCCGCCCGCGTCCTCGGCGTCTCGGGCCCCGTGCCCTGGCCGGTCAAGCACCCCACGTACCGGACCGCCGCGACCGTCCCCGCCCTCCACACCGCCCTGTTCCGCGGCATCCTCAGCAGCTACCACGACCTGTACGGCGACCTCGAACCCCGCGCCGCTCTCACCCTCCTGGACCGGCTGGACCTGCCGGCCGCCACCGAGCACCTGGCTCCGCTGCGCGCGGTCCTCACAGCAGGCCACAAGAACCACTACCGCGACCCGGACGCCTGGTCCCGGGCGCTGGACACGACTCAGGCGCCCTGACGCACAGCCATCGCCAGGTAGCGGGCGTCCTCGTCCACGTAACGCACCAGGTCCCATCCGGAACGCGCCAGCAGCGGCCGCAGATTGGGCTCGGCCCGTACGTCGTCCGGAGTGAGTCGGCGCCCCTTCCGCTCCGCCAGCGCGGCGCGCCCGACCGGGTGGAACAGCGCCAGCCGCCCTCCGGGCCGTACGACCCTGGCGCATTCCGCGAGGCCCGCACCGGGGTCGGCCAGGTGCGACAGCAGCGCGGCGGCGAAGACCGCGTCGAGCGCGCCGTCCGGCAGCGGCAACCGCTGCACGTCGGCGAGCACCAGGGGCGCCAGACGCCCCCGTCCGGCCCGTACGGCCGCCGCGAGCATCTCAGGTGTCAGATCAGCGCCCAGCACCGTACCGCCCGCCCCGACGGCGGCCCGCAGGGCGGGCAGCGCCCGTCCCGTACCGCAGCCCGCGTCCAGCACCCGGTCTCCCGCCCGCAGCTCCATCGCCGCGACGCCCGCCTGGTAGGCGGGACCGTCGTCGGGGAACCGCGCGTCCCAGTCGTGCGCCCGGGAGCCGAAGAACTCCCGCACGTCATGCGCCTGAACGGTGTCCTCGGGGGCCCTGGCGGTGTCGTCGTTCATACGGCAACTCTAGATGCCGCTGATCGTCAGGGAGCCGGTGTCCCGGGACGGCCGGCTCCCTGACGATCAGCGTCGCCGCACCTGTTTCAACTGTTTCCTTTCGACGTCTTACGTTCCCGGCCGCCCGGCGTAATCATGCAGGCATGACGGACACGGGGAAGTGGAATTTCGTCGACCATTTCGGTGCCGATCCGCAGGGCCTCGTCGACGCGGCGGCTCTCCTGCAGAACGCGGTGACCACCATCTGTGACGCCGGCGGCGGAACACTGGTGATTCCGCCCGGGCGTTACCGCATGCACAGCAAGGGAACGGTGGTACCGGATTCCGGGAACCTGACCGTGATCGCGTACGGCGCGCACATTTTCCGCAGCGACACCTCCACCATCGACACGCTCTGGGGCGGCGGTTTCTCCCACGACGGCTACAACGGTGCGTCCGACATCAGCATTCGCGGTGGCCGGTGGGACGGCGGCGCGAACAATCCGCTGCCGCTGGACATGTTCGCCTTCTGCTCCGCCGAGAACATCCTCTACGAGGACCTGGTCGTGGAGAACATTCCGGACTGGCACGCGATCGAGTTCCACGGCGTCCGCAACGGCACGGCGCGCAACTGCGTCTTCCGGCACTTCAAGGCCACCACCCCCACCCGGTTCTTCTCCGAGGCGATCGAGGTCCAGGAGGCGCCGGACGGCACGCACAGCGCCGGCATCGTCGTGGACGGTTGCACGGCCGACGGCTACGGAGCCCTGGTGGGCACGCACACGGCCACCTTTCCCGGCCGTTTCCACGACGGGCTGCGAGTGGTGAACAACAGGATCACCAATGCCAAGAACTACGCCGTACGGGCACACAACTGGCGCCACGCGGTGATCGCGAACAACATCATGGAGGACTGCAACAGCGGAATCCAGGTTCAGGTGGATCCCTCCGCGCAGTATCAGTCGTGGTTCTGGTCCCAGACCGAGGACATCATCATTTCGCACAATGTCCTGACGCACACGGGACTGGAGAAACAGCCGGGCCAAGGCCCTCGTTATGCCACCATCGGCGTGTACGGAATGTCGGACACGCCGATGGAGAACGTCGTCGTGACGGGGAACATCATCCGTGACTGGGCCAGTGCGAACGGCATCGTGCTGCAGTACGTCCACGAGGGCGTGGTCACCGGAAACATCGTGAAATACAGCCGGGGCGGCGACGGCACCGCGATACTGTTCACCTCCTGCTCCGGCGGAACGGCCACGGGAAACAACGTCCGCTATGCCGGTTCGGGCGTCGTCGGCGCCGAGGTCTCCGCCGGAAACAGGATCAGCCTGCGGTGACCGTGGTGCATGTGATCGACGTGGCGGACAGGGGCGGCGGCGCGGCGGATACGCACGACGTGGCGCATGCGGTCAGCCGGTCACCCGGGCCAGCGAGAATCCGTCGTAACCCTTGCTGCCCACGGTCTGCACCGCGGTGGCGGTCAGCCTCGGGTTCTGGGCGATGAGTTCCAGGAACCGGCGGATACCGCGGATCGAGGGATCCGTACTGCCGGCGTCGGCGACGTCCCCGCCCCGTACGACGTTGTCACCGATGATCAGGCTACCGGGGCGGGTCAGTTCGAGGGCCCGCTCCAGATAGTGCGGATTGTTGGGCTTGTCCGCGTCGATGAAGACCAGGTCGAACGGTTCGGCGCGCTCGGCGACCAGCTTCGCGAGACTGTCGAGCGCCGGGGCGACGAGGATCTCGGTACGCTCCGCCAGCCCGGCGCGCGCCAGGTTCGCGCGGGCGACGGCGGCGTGCGCGGCGTTGGACTCCAGGGAGATCAGGTGGCCGTCGGCGGGCAGGGCGCGGGCGAGCCAGATGGTGCTGTAGCCGCCGAGCGTGCCGATCTCCAGGATGCGCCGGGCGCCTTGTATCCGGGCGAGGAGGTGGAGCAGCTTGCCCTGCGTGGGCGTGACGCTGATGTGGGGGAGGCCGGCCGCTTCACTGTCGCGCAATGCGGCGTGCAGTGCATCGTCGTCCGGGGCGAGCAAGGAGTTGAAGTAATCGTCGACCGTGTTCCACTGCTGCTGAGACATGTCCGCCCCTTCGCCTGCCTAGTTAGGTTTGCTAATCAAGCTAGCAGGGGTGGGTACGCCTGTCGGTGTGATGCGGGCAAAAGGTCGCCTTGTCCGGGGCTCCGGTCCCCTCAGGTCCGGTGGCCCCGCTCGTGCAGCGGCGTGAGGTAGTCGCACAGCTCGCACCGCGGCGCGTCGCGGGCGGCCCGGATACCGAGCAGCGGCTCGCCGCAGATGGCGACGAGCGGCCGTACGGGCGACTCCCGCGGATGGCAGATGCGGCAGACGTTGTGCCAGGGACCGGCCTCGTTGTCGCCCGCGGCGGGAACGGCCGCGATGTCCGCGCCGGTACCGGTGGCCTCATGGGTGGACATCATCAGCCTTCTTTCTCGCGCCCCGCCGGTACGCGGACCGGCCGGCGGCGCGGGCTTCCCGCTGGTGGTGCCCGGCCGGACCGTGGCCGGGGCTTTCTCCCGAAGCGTACGAACTTGTCAACTCCGGGCCACGCTGTGTAGCGAAAGGAGTACGGTCCTCGCCATGGTTTTCGAGTCGCACGACGAACCCCACGACGTACCTGTAGCGGATGCCGCCGGGTCCGCAAACACCCCGGACGACAGTGTGATGGCTCTGAAAATCCTGGTGGCGGGCGGCTTCGGGGTCGGCAAGACCACACTGGTCGGTGCCGTGAGCGAAATACGGCCGCTGCGTACGGAGGAACTGCTCAGCGAGGCGGGCACGGCGCTGGACGACGCCCGGGACGTGGTGCGCAAGCCCACGACCACCGTGGCGATGGACTTCGGCCGCATCACCATCAGGGCCGGACTGTCCCTGTACCTCTTCGGGACACCGGGGCAGGACCGGTTCTGGTTCCTGTGGGACGACCTGGCGCAGGGCGCGCTGGGCGCCGTCGTACTGGCCGACACCCGCAGGCTGGAGGACTGCTTCCCCGCCGTGGACTACTTCGAGAACCGCGCGATTCCCTTCCTGGTGGCCGTCAACTGCTTCGCCGAGGCACGCGCTTACGGGGCCGGCGAGGTGGCGCGCGCGCTCGACCTGGACCGGGGCACCCCGGTGGTGCTGTGCGACGCGCGGGACCGCGACTCGGGCAAGGAAGTGCTGATACGGCTGGTCGAGCACGCCGGGCGGGTGCACACCGCCCGGCTGCTCGACTCGGTGGGGTGAGCGCGCGCCCACAGCCGTCACGCTCCGGTGGGCCCCGCCGCCGGAGCGCGGTACGACGGCATCAGCCGGCGAGATCGGCGACAGCGACAACCTTGCCGATCCGGACCCGTACGAGCAGTTCTCCCGGGACGCCGTTGCGGGCCCCGTACTCCTCGGCGCGCCCCTCGCCCATGTAGCGGGCCGCGATACGGGTGGCCCAGGCGCGTACCTCGGACAGTTCGTCGCTGATCTCGGCCCGGCCCTCCACGATCGCGAAGCTGAACGGCGGCCGGTCGTCGTCCACACAGAGCGCGACGCGGCCGTCCCGGGCGAGGTTGCGCCCCTTGACCGTGTCGGCGCCGGTGTTGAAGACGAGGTCGTCGCCGTCCAGCAGGAACCAGACCGGCGCGATGTGCGGGCTGCCGTCGGCCCGTACGGTCGAGAGCTTGCCGGTGCGGGTGCCCTCGGACAGGAAGCCCTGCCACTCGTCCTTGCTCATTTTGCGTGCCATACCGCCATCCTGCGCCATACGGCGCGAACGGGCCGCGCGACCGCACCGGACGCACCGGACCGGCCGGGTTGCTTGCCCGGACGGCACCGGTGGTCCAGGCTTGCACGGCAGTTGCCCACGGGGACACGGGGAGGAAACGGTATGGCACCGAGCAGCGGACTCGACTGGCTGCTGGACGACCTGACCGAACGGATCGACCAGGTGCGGCACGCCCTGGTGCTGTCCAGCGACGGGCTCGTGACGAGCGCGAGCGAGCGGCTGGCGCGGGAGGACGCCGAGCACCTGGCGGCGGTCGCGTCCGGGCTGCACAGCCTCGCCAAGGGCTCCGGAAGGCACTTCGAGGCAGGGCGGGTGCGGCAGACGATGGTCGAGTTCGACGACGGGGCGCTGTTCGTGACGGCGGCGGGGGACGGCAGCTGTCTGTGCGTACTGGCGGGGCCCGAGGCCGACATGGGGCAAATCGCCTACGAAATGGCGCTGTTGGTCAACCGTGTGGGTGAACACCTGGGGGTCGCGGCGCGACAGCCGGAGAGTTGTCCACAGCGCTGAAGCCGGGGGTTGACCGGCTGTCGTACCCCACCGCTATCGTCGTCACTGTCGGTAACGAACCGGCGGGGATCCGGACCGGATCCCTCGACGGAGACCATCACGGGGGAGTGCGACATGACGGTGATGTGCGACGGGCGTCAGGCGTCCGGGACGCTCGCGACGGAACGACCTCTGACCACGGAAGGAACTCTCACGCCAGGGCGCGCTGCCCGCGAACTGGGTCTACGAAGCGGCGAATTCGAACTCGCGGCACAACTCGGAGAAGTCCTGACCCTACCGCCGGACCCCGAAGCCCGGCCCGGCCCGTCCGGCCCGTGGGGGCGGCGCCGGGTGCCGGTGGAAGAGATCCGACGGTTGCGCGCGGAAGTGGGCTTCCCCAGCACACTGCGTGACCGCCTCCGGACGGCCGGCACGGCCGAGGCCGCCGAACTGCTCGGCATCGGCGCGGGACGCTTCCTGCGGCTGGCCCGCGCGGGCTCCTTCGCCCCGGCCCGCTTCTACGTGAACCGCTACGGCACCGTGGTCTGGCTCTACCTCGTGTCGGAGCTGACGGACTTCGCCGCCCGCGAACCGGAGCTGCTGCGCGGCAACCTTCCCGCGGTGCTCCGCGTCATGCTCGACGGCGGACAGGACTGGCGGGGCCGCAAGTGGCGCAGCCGCCGGGTCGCCCGGCTGATGGGCCAGGCGACGGACGGCTGGGAATCGGCGGCAGTGATCGCCGCGGTCCTGCCACCGGAAGAACTGGCCTCGGTCGTCGAAGACCCTCTGGAACGCTCGGTACTACGACGCCTGCGCCCTACCCTGACCCCGCCCGGGACCGGCCCCGCGGCCAGGGAGACGATCGAGCGGGCGACGACGGCGGAGGAGTTCGACGAGGTGCTCTGGTACCGCGTCAACCTCTCCCGCTCCCTGGACCGCGCCCGCCACCACCAGCCGGCAACCAACCGCCTACGCCATCCCCACCCACCCACCACCCCATCGGAACGCAGCGGGTGCGCCCCCTTCCGCATCCCCACGACTCCCGCGCCCCCGACAACCCCCGCCCCGAAGCCGCCCCGCCCACCCATTCCGGCGCACGACCTGGCGCACGATCCGCGGTCGGCCTCACGCGTGCCACGAGCGGCCTCACTGCCCGGCTCGGGCGCTGCTACGGTGCGGCGGTGAACATGCCCGGCGGGGGCGGCAGCAATCTTCCACCGCTCGGACCGGGCGGTGGGACGCGTGACCCTGCTGACCAGTACCTCCGCCACCAGGTGCCGTCCTGGGTGATGCTGCCCCTCTGCTGCTCGCCGCAGCCAGGCCGCGTACCTGGAACAGCCTACGCTCCCGCCCCTTCCCCGTCCCCATACGGACGTTCCAGGCTGTGGTTCTTGGTGTGGGGGCGTAGGAGGCCTTCTTGGACGACGGAGACGAGGAGGTTGCCTGCGCGGTCGTAGATGCGGCCGCGGGCGAGGCCGCGGCCGCCGGTGGCGATGGGGGACTCCTGGTCGTAGAGGAACCACTCGTCCGCGCGGAAGGGACGGTGGAACCACATCGCGTGGTCGAGGGAGGCCATGTCGAAGCCGCGCGGGCCCCAGAGCGGCTCGATCGGGATGCGGACGGCGTCCAGCAGGGTCATGTCGCTGGCGTAGGTCAGTGCGCAGGTGTGGATCAGCGGGTCCTCGCCCAGCGGTCCGACCGCGCGCATCCAGACCGCGCTGCGCGGCTCCGCGCCCTCGATCTCCTCCGGCTTCCACCGCAGGCGGTCGACGTAGCGGATGTCGAAGGGCTGGCGGCGGGCCATCCGCTCCAGCGCTTCGGGCAGTCCGCCCAGGTGCTCGCGCACCTCGTCCGCGACGGTCGGCAGCTCCTCGGGGGCGGGAACCACGCGGCGCATCGGCAATTGGTGTTCGAAGCCCGGTTCGGGCTGATGGAAGGAGGCGGTCAGGTTGAAGATCGTACGTCCCTGCTGGACGGCGACCACGCGGCGCGTGGTGAAGGAGCGGCCGTCCCGTACCCGTTCCACCTGGTACACGATCGGCACCCCGGGCCGGCCCGGGCGCAGGAAGTACGCGTGCAGTGAGTGCACGGGCCGGTCGCCCTCCGTGGTGCGTCCGGCCGCGACCAGCGCCTGTCCGGCCACCTGCCCGCCGAAGACGCGCTGGAGACTTTCCTGCGGGCTGCGGCCGCGGAAGATGTTCACCTCGATCTGCTCCAGGTCCAGCAGATCCACCAGGCGCTCGGCGGGGTTGGTCATGGCCGTACGTCCTCCGTCGGGTGTGTCGACGCCCTTGCTCAGCGGTGCGCCCCGCGAAGGGCGCACCACCCGGTCACAGCTGACCCACGGCGGTGACGCGCACGACCGCGCGCCCCTCCTCGTCGGAGGCCGTCAGGTCCACCTCGGCGGAGATGCCCCAGTCGTGATCGCCGGCGGGGTCGGCGAAAGTCTGCCGCACCTTCCACAGCCCGTGCTCGGGTTCCTCTTGAATCTGCAACAGCTTGGGGCCGCGCGCATCCGGACCGGTGCCCAGCTCGTCGTACTCGTCCCAGTACGCGTCCATCGCCTCGCCCCAGGCGTCCGCGTCCCAGCCGGACTCCGCGTCCATCTCGCCGAGCTCCTCGACCTTGTCCAGCGCCGCCAGCTCGACCCGCCGGAACAGGGCGTTGCGCACCAGCACCCGGAAGGCCCGCGCGTTCGCGGTGACCGGCTTGACCTGGTCCGCCCGCTCGGCGGCCTCCTCGGCCGTCTCCTCCTCCGGGTTGGCCAGCTGCTCCCACTCGTCCAGCAGGCTGGAGTCCACCTGGCGGACCATCTCGCCCAGCCAGGCGATGATGTCCTCGAAATCCTCCGACTTCAGGTCGTCCGGCACGGTGTGATCCAGCGCCTTGTACGCGCTCGCCAGGTAGCGCAGGACGATGCCCTCGGTGCGGGCCAGCTCGTAGAACGAGGTGAATTCGGTGAAGGTCATTGCGCGCTCGTACATGTCGCGGATGACCGACTTCGGCGACAGCGGGTGGTCGCCGACCCACGGGTGGCTCTTGCGGTAGAGGTTGTACGCGTGCGAGAGCAGCTCCTCCAGCGGCTTGGGATACTCGACGTCCATGAGCCGCTCCATGCGGTCCTCGTACTCGACGCCGTCGGCCTTCATCTGGGCCACCGCCTCGCCCTTGGCCTTGTTCTGCTGGGCCGCGAGGATCTGCCGCGGGTCGTCGAGGGTGGACTCCACCACCGAGACCATGTCCAGCGCATAGGAGGGCGACTCCGGGTCCAGCAGGTCGAACGCCGCCAGCGCGAAGGTGGACAGCGGCTGGTTGAGCGCGAAGTCCTGCTGGAGGTCGACGGTCAGGCGGACGATCCGCCCCTCCGCGTCCGGCTCGGCGAGACGCTCGACGATCCCGCCGTCCAGCAGCGAGCGGTAGATCGCGATGGCGCGGCGGATGTGCCGCAGCTGGTTGCGGCGCGGCTCGTGGTTGTCCTCCAGCAGCTTGCGCATCGCCTCGAAGGCGTTGCCGGGCCGCGCGATCACGGACAGCAGCATCGCGTGGGTCACCCGGAAGCGGGAGGTCAGCGGCTCCGGCTCGGAGGCGATCAGCTTTTCGAAGGTGTTCTGGCCCCAGTTGACGAAGCCTTCCGGCGCCTTCTTGCGGACGACCTTGCGGCGCTTCTTGGGGTCGTCGCCGGCCTTGGCGAGCGCCTTCTCGTTCTCCACGACGTGCTCGGGCGCCTGGGCGACCACGAAGCCGGCGGTGTCGAAGCCCGCTCGCCCCGCGCGGCCCGCGATCTGGTGGAACTCCCGCGCCCGCAGCGTGCGGACGCGGGTCCCGTCGTACTTGGTCAGCGCGGTGAACAGCACGGTCCGGATGGGTACGTTGACGCCGACGCCGAGCGTGTCCGTACCGCAGATGACCTTCAGCAGTCCGGCCTGGGCGAGCTTCTCGACCAGCCGACGGTACTTGGGCAGCATGCCGGCGTGGTGCACGCCGATGCCATGTCGGACATAACGGGACAGGTTGCGTCCGAACTTGGTCGTGAAGCGGAAGTTGCCGATGAGCGCCGCGATCTCGTCCTTCTCGGCGCGTGTGCACATGTTGATGCTCATCAGCGCCTGCGCCCGCTCCACGGCCGCGGCCTGTGTGAAGTGCACGATGTAGACCGGGGCCTGCCGCGTCTCCAGCAGCTCGGTCAGGGTCTCCGTCAGCGGGGTCGCCCGGTATTCGTACGACAGCGGCACCGGCCGGGTCGCGGAGCGCACGACCGCCGTCGGCCTGCCGGTGCGCCGGGTCAGGTCCTCCTCGAACCGCGACATGTCACCGAGCGTCGCCGACATCAGCACGAACTGCGCCTGCGGCAGCTCCAGCAGCGGGATCTGCCAGGCCCAGCCGCGGTCCGGCTCGGCATAGAAGTGGAACTCGTCCATGACGACCTGGCCGATGTCGGCGTCCTTGCCGTCCCGCAGCGCTATGGAGGCGAGCACCTCGGCGGTGCAGCAGATGACCGGCGCGTCCGCGTTGACCGAGGCGTCGCCGGTGAGCATCCCCACGTTCTCGGTGCCGAAGAGCTTGCACAGGTCGAAGAACTTCTCCGACACCAGTGCCTTGATCGGCGCGGTGTAGAAGGTCACCTCGTCCCGGGCCAGTGCGCTGAAGTGCGCGCCCGCCGCGACCAGGCTCTTTCCCGATCCGGTGGGGGTGGACACAACGACGTTCGCGCCGGAGACCACCTCGATCAGCGCCTCCTCCTGGGCAGGGTAGAGCGCGATGCCCTGCTGTTCGGCCCAGCTCGAAAAAGCTTCGAAGAGGGCATCGGGGTCGGCGTCGTTCGGGAGATGATCGATGAGGGTCACGCCCCCATACTGCCTTCCCCCGGTCCGGATCGGACAACCGGCGGGTCAGACCTAGATCATCTGACGCTACGCTGTGTTGCCGGCCCGGCGTCAGAAAGCCGGGTCACGAGCTCCGTGTCCCGTCGACGGATTTCGGGCCTCGTGTCCAGATCGATCCGGGATGGGGAACGACCATGATGGGACCGGCGCACTCGCTGTCCGGGGCCGCGGCCTGGCTGGGGGTGGGTGCGGCGACGGCGGCCGCGGGGTATCCGATGCCCTGGCCGGTGCTCGTCGTCGGCGCGCTGATCTGCGCCGGCGCGGCGCTCGCCCCCGACCTGGACCACAAGTCGGCCACGATCTCGCGCGCCTTCGGGCCGCTCTCGCGGGCGGTGTGCGGCGTCGTCGACAACATCTCGCACGCGGTCTACAAAGCCACGAAGATGCGCGGTGACTCGCACCGCAACGGCGGGCACCGCACCCTCACCCATACGTGGGTGTGGGCGGTCCTGGTCGGCGGCGGTATGTCCCTCCTGGCGGTCCAGGGCGGCCGCTGGGCGGTGCTCGGCATCCTCTTCGTCCACATGGTGCTGGCGATCGAAGGACTGCTGTGGCGGGCCGCCCGGGTCTCCAGCGACGTCCTGGTGTGGCTCCTCGGCGCCGCGACGGCCTGGATCCTCGCCGGGGTCCTGGACCAGCCGGGCAACGGCGCGGGCTGGCTGTTCACCGAGCCCGGCCAGGAATACCTGTGGCTGGGCCTGCCGATCGTGCTCGGCGCGCTGGTCCACGACGTCGGCGACGCCCTGACCGTCTCGGGCTGCCCGATCCTGTGGCCCATCCCGATAGGCCGCAAGCGCTGGTATCCGCTCGGCCCCCCGAAGGGCATGCGGTTCCGCGCCGGAAGCTGGGTGGAGCTGAAGGTACTGATGCCCGCGTTCATGCTGCTGGGCGGCATCGGGGGGCTCGGGGCGCTGGGCTACATCTGACGGTCGCCGGGGGCACTGCGGATGCAGCGGGCAAGGCTGCGGATGTGGTCGGACTGCGGATGTGGTCCGGCCGAGGGGGCCGTGGGCGGTGCGGGCATTGCGGGAGGCGTGGGCACCGCGGGGGCGCGGGCGCCGCGAGTAACGGATCTTGGTCGGTGGGGAAGGGGCCGGGGCAGGCATGACGGTTGTCGTGCAGCAGGACGTGTAGGGCGTGGACGGCATGTCCGGTCCGGTGGATCAGGCTTGTCAGGGCGCGGGTCTGCCGGATCGCCTGCCGGGAAGTGACGGGGTCCACGTAGGTCCCGGCTCGGTGTCCCTGATGACGGCCGACAGCTCGATCAGTCAGGCGAGGCCGCGGACCAAGATTGGGACGCCCTCCCCGGGACCGACGAGATCGATGACGCGTACCGGCGTGACCGGGCAGTGCGGTCCGTCCGCACCGCACTGCCCGGTCACAGCCTTCCGTTCGCCCCATGATCACTGCCTACCCGTGCCAGGACCGCCACAACGCCGCATAAGCCCCGTCCGCCGCGACCAGCTCGTGGTGGCTGCCCAGTTCGCTGATCCGGCCCTCTTCGACCACCGCGATCACGTCCGCGTCGTGGGCGGTGTGCAGCCGGTGGGCGATGGCGACGACCGTACGGCCGTCCAGTACCCGGCCCAGGGAGCGTTCCAGGTGGCGGGCGGCGCGTGGGTCGAGGAGTGAGGTCGCTTCGTCGAGGACGAGGGTGTGCGGGTCGGCCAGTACCAGTCGGGCCAACGCGATCTGCTGGGCCTGGGCCGGGGTGAGGGGGTGGCCGCCCGAGCCGACCTCGGTGTCCAGGCCTGCCTCCAGAGCCCGCGCCCAGTCGTCCGCGTCGACCGCGCCGAGCGCGGCCCACAGTTCGGCGTCCCCGGCGTCCGTACGGGCCAGCAGCAGGTTGTCGCGCAGTGAGCCCACGAAGACGTGGTGCTCCTGGTTGACCAGCGCGACGTGCTCGCGTACCCGTTCCGCCGGCATCCGGGACAGCTCGGCGCCGCCGAGCGTGATCTCCCCGGTGCGCGGAGCGTAGATCCCGGCGAGCAGCCGCCCGAGTGTCGACTTGCCCGCGCCGGACGGCCCGACCAGTGCCATCCGCGTCCCCGGGCGGACCCGCAGCGAGACCTCGTGCAGGACGTCGACGCCGGCGCGGTAGCCGAACCGTACGTCGTCGGCCCGCACGTCCCGTCCCGACGGCTCCGTCCGCTCGTCGGCGGCGTCCGGTTCGATCTCCCGTACACCGACCAGCCGCGCGATGGAGACCTGGGCGACCTGGAGCTCGTCGTACCAGCGCAGGATCATCGAGACGGGTTCGCTCATCATCTGCGCGAGCAGCGCCCCCGTCGTCAGCTGGCCGGGCGTGATCCAGCCGCGCAGCACGAACAGGCCGCCGAGCAGCAGCACCGAGGCCAGGATCAGCACGTGCGTGACGTTGACGACCGGGAAGAGCACCGAGCGGAGGTAGAGCGTGTAGCGCTCCCACTGGGTCCACTCGCGGATCCGGCGTTCGGACAGCTTGATGCGGCGTTCGCCGAGCCGGTGCGCCTCGATGGTGCGGCCCGCGTCCACCGATTCGGTCAGCGCCGCCGAGACCGCCGCGTACCCGGCCGCCTCGGAGCGGTAGGCGTGCGGGGCGTGTTTGAAGTACCAGCGGCAGCCGACGAGCAGGACGGGCAGGCCGACGAGGACGGACAGCGCCAGCGGGGGTGCGGTGACGGTCATGCCGCCGAGCAGCAGCGCGATCCAGACCACGCCGATCGACAGCTGCGGCACGGCCTCGCGCATCGCGTTGGACAGCCGGTCGATGTCCGTCGTGATGCGGGACAGCAGGTCACCGGTCCCGGCCCGCTCCAGCACGCCCGGCGGCAGGGCCACCGACCGTACGAGGAAGTCCTCGCGCAGGTCCGCCAGCATCTGTTCGCCGAGCATCGCGCCGCGCAGCCTTACCAGGCGTACGAAGACGGTCTGGACGGCCAGCGCGAGGACGAACAGGCCGACGATCCGCGTCAGGTGGAGGTCGCGGGCCCCGGCGTCCAGGTCCTGCACCAGCCCGCCGAGCAGGTACGGGCCGACCATGGAGGCGACCACGGCGACCGCGTTCACGGCCACCAGCAGGACGAAGGCCCGCCGGTGCCGGCGGATCAGCCCGCCCACGTAGGCGCGTACGGTCGCGGGCGAGCCGACCGGCAGGGTCGTGGCCGTCCGCGGGGCGTCCGGATCGTGCTCCGGTGGCGCCAGGCCGATCATGCGCTCTCCTCGATCCGGTCGGTGCGGTCGGTCTGGTCGGTCTGGTCGGTACGGTCCGTCCGGTCGGTGCCGGTGCCGGTGCCGGTACGGGTGCGGCTACCGGTACGTGTGAATCCTCCGCCGGATGCCGCCGCAGTGCCCACGGACGCCGCCGGAGCAGCCACGGACACGGCCGGTGCGGCCACGGACGCGGCAACCCGTTCGGGATCCTCTTCGGTCTCTTCCTCGGTCTCCCGGGTCACCACGGCCCGGTACTCGGGGTCGCTGTGCAGGAGTTCGCGGTGGGTGCCGGTGCCCGCGACCCCGTCCGGGCCGAGGAAGACCACGCGTTCGGCGCGGTCCAGCAGCAGCGGGCTGGAGGTCAGGACCACGGTCGTGCGGCCCGCGCGCAGGGCGCGCAGCCCGTCCGCGATCCGGGCCTCGGTGTGCGAGTCGACGGCGCTGGTCGGCTCGTCCAGCACCAGTACCTCGGGATCGGTGACCAGTGACCTGGCCAGCGCCAGCCGCTGCCGCTGCCCGCCGGACAGGGACCGGCCGCGCTCGGTGATGTGGCTGCGCATCGGGTCACCGGAGTCGTCGGCCGAGCCCTGCGCCAGTGCGGTCAGCACGTCGCCACACTGCGCCGCCGTCAGCGCGTCCTCGGCCCGTACGGACCCGGAGGACGGGATGTCCAGCAGTTCGCCGAGCGTCCCGGAGAGCAGGATGGGGTCCTTGTCCTGGACGAGGACGGCGGTCCGGGCGGCCTCGCGCGGTACGTCGTCCAGTGCGGTGCCGCCCAGCAGGACCGACGGGGTGCCGTCCGGCGTGTCGGCGGGGTGGCCGCCGAGCCGGTCGGCGAGCCGCCCCGCCGCGTCCGGGTCGCCGCACACCACGGCGGTCAGCTGCCCGCTCGGCGCGCGCAGGCCCGTGACCGGGTCGTACAGGTCGCCGCCGAGCGCCGCGGGCCCGGTGATCCGCCCGTCGGCGGGGCGGCTCAACGCCAGGACGCGTGCGGCGCGTTTGGCCGAGGGCTTGGAGAAGGAGTAGGCCATCGCGATCTCTTCGAAGTGCCGCAGAGGGTAGAGCAGGAAGGTCACCGTGCTGTAGACGGTGACCAGTTCGCCGACCCGTACCCGGCCGTCGAGCGCGAGCCCGGTCCCGTACCAGACCACCGCGATCAGCAGCAGTCCCGGGAGGACGACCTGGACGGCCGAAATCATGGACCACATGCGGGCGCTGCGTACGGCGGCCCGGCGGACGTCCTGGGAGGCGCGCCGGTAGCGGCCGAGGAAGAGTTCCTCGCCGCCGATGCCGCGCAGCACGCGCAGGCCCGCGACGGTGTCGGAGGCCAGCTCGGTCGCCCGGCCCGCCTTCTCGCGCTGTTCGTCGGCGCGGCGGGTCGCGGGCGGCAGCAGCGGCAGGACGGCCAGTGCCAGTACGGGCACGCCGACGGCCACCACCACGCCCAGCGCGGGCTGGTAGACCACCAGGACCACGCAGACGCCGACGGAGGTCAGCGCCGCGGCCCCGAACCGGGAGACGGCCTCGACGAACCAGCCGATCTTCTCCAGGTCGCCGGTGCTCACGGCGACGACCTCACCGGCGGCGACCCGTCGGGTCATCGCGGACCCCAGCTCCGTGGTCTTGCGTGCCAGCAGTTGCTGGAGGCGGGCGACCGACGTGATCCAGTTGGTGATCGCGGCGCGGTGCAGCATCACGTCGCCGACCGCGACCAGGGCGCCGAGCAGCAGCAACAGCCCGCCCGCGAGCAGCAGCCCGGAGCCGGAACGGTCCACCACGGCCTGCAC
Source organism: Streptomyces sp. NPDC030165 (assembly GCF_055573595.1). Classification (NCBI taxonomy): domain Bacteria; kingdom Bacillati; phylum Actinomycetota; class Actinomycetes; order Kitasatosporales; family Streptomycetaceae; genus Streptomyces; species Streptomyces sp. NPDC030165. The sequence goes on from NZ_JBVIBD010000003.1 coordinate 355,399, forward strand.
CGCGATCCCCACCGGAATGGGGAAGGAGGCGACACCACCGGTGTGCACCAGCCCCCAGCACAGTGCCTTGGTCTGGCCGCCGAGCTGCTGCCGGTAGAGCCACCGGAGCAGGCGGCCACCGGAACGGACGTCCGGCACTCCTGGATCGGCATGAGGAAGATCGCGAATGTGCATGATGTCCAAAGGTCGGTCGGGCCGGGTGGCGGCGGTTCGGGTCTGCGGACGAACGGACGAACGGACGGGGGCCGTAAGGCCGGGTGTCCGGTGGCCGGAAGGCCCGGCGTCCGGGTCGTGGTAAGGGAGTGCCGGGCGCCGTACGGGCGCGCGGCAAGCAGGAAGGACGCGGCTTCGGGGAGCCATGGAAGACTGGCGCGTCACGGTGCCCCGCTTCAACCGGTTTTCCGCGCGGGGCGCACACAACGGGCCACCGCCTTACGGCCCGTACGCGCCCTCCGGATGCGACCATGGGAGCCATGCGAACTGCGGGCTGCATGGTACGAAGGGCCGCGGTGGCGGCAGTGGGGCTGACCCTGCTGGCGGGCTGCGGCGCAAGCGGCGGATCGACGGACGACGAGGGCAAGGGCCGCGGGGGCCGCACCGGCGAGGCCGCCGGACACACCAAGACCATCCCGGGTGTGGGCGCGAAGCTGCGCTCGCGCATCCCCGGGAACTCCCGGCAGGTCGTGGCCGTTTACGGTAAGGGCGCCGACTCACCCGATGCCACGCTGGCCCTGTACACGAAGGCGGCCGGGGGATGGGAGCGCACCGCGACCTGGCCCGCGCACAACGGCAGGAAGGGGTGGACCACCGACCACCATGAGGACGACCTGCGCAGTCCGGTCGGCGTGTTCGGCCTCTCCGACGCGGGTGGTGTGCTGCCCGACCCGGGTGCGAAGCTGCCGTACACCCACTCGTCGGCCTTCACCCCGCCGCCGTACTGGGAGAAGAAGACCCGGCACGATTTCGACCACGTCATCGCGATCGACTACAACCGCGTCAAGGGCACCACGCCCCTGGACCCGACCCGGCCGCAGGGGCGGGAGAAGGGCGGCGGCATCTGGCTCCACCTGGACCACGGCAGCGGCACGTCCGGCTGCGTGAGCATTTCGAAGGCGGGGCTGGTCTCGCTGCTGCGCACGCTCGACCCACGGTCGCACCCCGTCGTCGTCATGGGGGACACCGCACACCTCAAGGCCTGAGACGCCCGGACGGTCCCGGGGCCGGACGGCGCATCGCCCCCGTCCGGCCCCGCCCCGTCACTCCGTCGGCTTCGGCGAGTCCACGCCCGGCCGCGGCTTGCGCCAAAGGCCCCGGGTGAAGTCGGGGATCTCCTGCGGCTCGCCCTTCGCCTTGATCGAGGCGTGGCTCAGCGGCACCGGCGCGCTCCAGACCGCCGCGTCGTACACGTCGAAGTCCGGTACGAGCCCGAGGTGGAAGCACTGCATGAGCCGGTACAGCATGATGTAGTCCATGCCGCCGTGGCCGCCGGGCGGGTTGGCGTGCTCCTTCCACAGCCAGTGGTCCCACTCCGCGTACTTGCTGAAGTCGCCCCACTGGTCGTCGGTGTGGTCGGGCTCGATGTAGATCCGCTCCGGGTAGTCCTCGAAGACGCCCTTGGTGCCGCCGAGACTGTTGATCCGGCTGTACGGGTGCGGCGTGGACACGTCGTGCTCCAGGCGCAGCACCCGTCCCTTGGCGGTCTGGATGAGGCTGAAGGTGCGGTCGCTCTCGATGTAGGTCTCCCGCCAGCTCGGGTCACCCGGCGGCATGTGCGCCTCGCGGTACTCGGCGAGGCCCAGCGCGGGCGTGCCGAAGCTGGAGATGCGGACGACCCGGTCGCCGCGGTTGACGTCCATGTAGTTGGCGATCGGCCCGAAGCCGTGGGTGGGGTAGAGGTCACCGCGCAGCCGGGTGTGCCACAGCCGCCGCCACGGGCCCTCGTAGTACGTCGGGTCGAACATCAGCTGGCGCAGGTCGTGGTTGTACGCGCCCGCGGCGTGCAGCAGTCTGCCGAAGCGGCCCGCGTGCGCCATCCGCAGGACGCGCATCTCGTTGCGGCCGTAGCAGCAGTTCTCCACCTGCATACAGTGGCGGCGGGTGCGTTCGGAGAGGTCGACCAGGTCCCAGAGTTCGTCCATGCGCATGGCCACCGGGCACTCCACACCGACGTGCTTGCCGCCGAGCAGCGCGGCCTTGGCCATCTCGAAGTGCCAGTCCCACGGGGTGGCTATGTACACGTAGTCGAGGTCGCCGCGCTCGCACAGGTTCTCGAAGTCGTGGTGGCCCTTGGTGTAGACGGCCGGTGCGGGCTGTCCGGCCCCGGTGACCAGCTGTACCGCCTTGGCCGCTTTGTCCTTGACCGGGTCGCAGACCGCCACCACCCGGACGCCCGGGATGGCGAGGTACAGGGGCAGCATGCCCATGCCGCGGTTGCCCAGGCCGATGATGCCGATCCGTACCGTGCTCCGTCTCTCGAACGGCACACCGATCATGGTCTTGTGCCGGCCCTTCGGGGCCGCTGCCGCCTGTCCGGAGGCGGCCGTCGCCGCGGCGGTTCCCTGGCCGGCGTCGGCCGCGGCGGCGCTGCCCGTACCCAGCCCGCCGATTCCGAGGCCGGCTCCCGCCGCTCCGGCGGTCCACAGAACGGAGCGCCTGGTGGGTCCGGCTCCCTCGGGGCCGTGACCCGCCTCGTGGCCGTCGTTCTCGTGGGGCTCGTGGCTCTGTGATGGTGCCTCGTTCATCGGTCCTCCAAAGGAACGGATGGTGCGTGGCGGAAGCGTGAACCTCGCTGAGGACCTTGACGGTTGTGCGGCTGGATGCACAAGAGGGCCGCCAGGACTGATCTTTTGTGCGGGGTCCGGGGGCTGCCTGGTACGGACCGGCGGCGGGAGACCCGTTACATGGACGAGCTCCTTGAACTCTTACGGGAGCTCTCGACGGGTCGGCCGGCGGAACGGCAGGCTCCCTCGGACATTCCCGCCACGGCAGCCCGGTACGCGGCTCCACCACCGAGTACCTGTCGGGCGGACGGTGGTGGACCCAGGGCACGCCGTCGAACGGATCTTGCCCCCGGAGCAGGAACGAACAGCAGGAACGAACAGAGGGAGGGCCGGTACCACGTCGAAGGACCGACTCGGAGCAGCCCGCGGATTGCCGGGGCGGACAGCGCACAGGCCGCGGTGACGAGGTCATCGACCGCCTGCCGCCACACAGCGGCCCGGTCAAGCCCCCGCCGTCATCCGGCCAGACGCGTCGCCCGCTCCAGGGCGAGCAGCACCGAGTAGTACCCCCGGCCGCCGGTCGCGTGGTCCATCCCCACTTCGCACATCCGGTTCGCCGACAGGTGCGCGTCGAAGTGCCGGGACGTCACCTCCGCCGCCTCCTTGGCGGTCGCCGCCTCCGTCAGTTCCTTGTGCAGCATGCCGCGGTCGCCCGCGAAGGCGCAGCAGCCCGCGTCGTCCGGGACGACCACTTCCGTCGCGCACGCCTCGGCGACCGCACGCAGCTGTGCCTCGTCGCCCAGGTGTCGCATGGAGCACGTCGGGTGGAGCACGGCGGAATCGACCGTCCGCACCACCTCCAGGTGCGGCAGCAGTTCTTCGGCAGCCCACACCACCGAGTCGACGACGGTCAGTTCCGCGTGCAGTTCCCGGTTGTCCGGGGTGAGGTACGGCACGACCTCGTGGGCGATGCCCAGCGTGCACGAGGAGGCGTCCACGACCAGCGGCAGCCGCCCGCCCGCGGTCCAGCCCCAGGCGGCCTCGACCATGCGGTTGGACATCACCGCGTTGCCCTCGTCGTACCCCTTGGAGTGCCAGATGGTGGCGCAGCAGGTGCCGGCCACGTCGGCGGGGATCCACACCGGTTTGCCCGCGCGGCCGGACACCGCCACGACCGCCTCGGGCAGTGACGGGCCGTCGAAGCCGTCCGGCTCGCCGAAGATGCGGTTCACGCACGCCGGGTAGTAGACCGCGGCGGCGCCCACCCGCCGGGTGGCGGGCAGCCGACGGGCCGCCGCGCCGGGGATCTGCGGCAGCCATTCCGGTACGAGATCGGGCCGTACGGCCTTGCGTGCCGCGCCCGTCAGGGATTGCAGCAGCCGGTCGGCGCGCCCTTCGCCGATCCGGTCGCCGATCTTCGCGGCGGCGGCCACCGCCAGCCGGGCCGACCGTTCGACCGTCTTGAAGTGGCGGGCGGTCAGCGCGGCGGCCCGTTCCTCTCTGGGGGAGTGGCGCCGGTGCCGGAAATCCTTCATCATCGCGCCGGTGTCGATGCCGACCGGGCAGGCCAGCTTGCAGGTCGAGTCGCCCGCGCAGGTGTCCACCGCGTCATAGCCGTACGCGTCCAGCAGCGCGCCGGTGACCGGCGAGGCCGGGGTCTGGCGCATCATCTCGCGGCGCAGCACGATGCGCTGGCGCGGTGTCGTGGTGAGGTCCTGGCTGGGGCAGGTCGGTTCGCAGAAACCGCACTCGATGCAGGGGTCGGCGACCGCTTCGACCTGCGGGATGGTCTTCAGGCCGCGCAGATGCGCCTTCGGGTCGCGGTCGAGCAGGACGCGCGGGGCCAGGATGCCGTGCGGGTCCACGGTCTGCTTGACGCGCCACATCAACTCCGTGGCGCGCGGGCCCCATTCGAGCTCCAGGAACGGGGCGATGTTGCGGCCGGTGGCGTGCTCGGCCTTCAGGGAGCCGTCGAAGCGCTCGACGGTCAGCGTGCAGAACTCGTCCATGAAGGCGGCGTAGCGCTCCACGTCCGCGGGCCGGGCGGCGTCGAAGGCGAGCAGGAAGTGCAGGTTGCCGTGGGCGGCGTGGCCCGCCACCGCCGCGTCGAAGCCGTGCCGGTCCTGGAGTTCGAGCAGCGCCGTGCACGCCTCGGCGAGCCGGGACGGCGGTACGGCGAAGTCCTCGGTGATCAGCGTCGTACCGGACGGGCGGGAGCCGCCGACCGCGGTGACGAACGCCTTGCGGGCCTTCCAGTACCCGGCGATGACCGCGGCGTCGCGGGTGAATGCATTGGTGACGGACGCGACCGGGGCGACCAGCTCCAGCCCCGCCAGCACCTTCCGCGCGGCCTCTTCCTGGGCCTCCCGCGCCGCCTCGTCGGGTGCGCGGAACTCCACCAGCAGTGCGGTGGTCGTCTTCGGCAGCTCCGCCCAGTCGGCGGGTACGCCGGACACGCTCACCGAGGCGCGCAGTGTGTTGCCGTCCATCAGCTCGACGGCGATCGCGCCCGCCTCGTTGAACAGCGGTACGGCGGCCGCCGCGGCGCTCAGTGTGGGGAAGAACAGCAGGGCGGTGGAGGTGTACCGGTTCAGCGGCAGCGTCTCGAAGACGGTTTCGGCGATGAATCCGAGGGTGCCCTCGGAGCCGACCGCCAGGCCGCGCAGGATCTCGACGGGGGTGGCGCCGTCCAGGAAGGCGTCCAGGCGGTAGCCGTTGGTGTTCTTGATCTCGTACTTGGCGCGGATTCTGGCCACCAGCTCCGGGTCCGCCTCGATCTCCGCCTTCAGCGCCAGCAGCCCGCGGCACAGTTCGGGTTCGGCGTGCGCCAGCTCCTCGTCCGCCGCAGGGTCCCCGGTGTCCACGATCGTCCCGGAGGGCAGCACGAGCGTGACCGAGGCGAGCGTCCGGTAGGAGTTGCGGGTGGTGCCCGCCGTCATGCCGGACGCGTTGTTGGCGACCACGCCGCCGAGGGTGCAGGCGATGGCGCTGGCCGGGTCCGGGCCGAGCAGCCTGCCGTACCGGGCGAGCGCGGCGTTGGCCCGTACGACCGTGGTGCCGGGCCGGATACGGGCCCGGGCGCCGTCGTCCAGCACCTCGACACCCGCCCAGTGCCGGCGTACGTCCACGAGGATGTCCTCGCCCTGCGCCTGCCCGTTGAGCGAGGTGCCGGCGGCCCGGAAGACGACGTTGCGGCCCTTGCCGTGCGCGTACGAGAAGACCGCGGAGATGTCGTCCACGTCCTCGGCCAGCACGACGGCCTGCGGGACGAAGCGGTACGGGCTCGCGTCGGAGGCGTACCGGACCAGGTCGGAGATCTTGTGCAGCACCTTGTCCGGGCCGAGCAGCGCCGTCAGCTCGTCGCGCAGCCGCTCCGGGGAGCCGGACGCCTGCCGGTCGGCCACCCGGTCGTGGTACGGGCCTTCGCCGGCGGCCGGCCGCAGGGTCCCGGGCTTCGGTTCCAGCAGGGGCATGACGACTCTCCTCCGGTCTGCGCGGGCTCGGAGCCTGTGTCTGATCCGACCGGGGCTCAGACCCAGGCTCTCACTCCGGCGGCGCTCCGGCGCCCGGCGCGGCCGCCCGTTTCAGTGTTTCAGCAGCGTGCCGCCGCCCCGTCCACCAGGGTGGACAACAGGCCGCCGAGCACGTCCCGCTGTTCGGCGGTCAGCGGCGCCAGGATGTCCTGTGCCGCGGCCCGGCGCGCGCTGCGCAACGCGCGCAGCGTCGAACGGCCGGTGTCGGTCAGCTCGATCCGTATGACACGGCGGTTGGCGGGGTCGGGCACCCGGCGGACCGCGTCCTTCGCCTCCAGTGCGTCGACCAGTGTGGTCACGGCCCGCGGTACGACTTCCAGGCGGGCGGCCAGGTCGGCCATACGGGGCGGTGTCCCGTCGCGGTAGTGGTCCAGGATGCGCAGCAGCCGGGTCTGCGCGGGGGTCAGTGCGATGTCGAGGGTGTCCAGGTGCCGCTTCTGTGCGCGGTGCATCCGGCGGGTGAGCCGTACCAGCTGCTCCGCCAGGTCGGGGTCGGTGGTGGCCGGGTCGGGGGAGGACATGGCCGGAGGATAGCAGGACCACGCTCATTGTGAGTATAGGTAACGATTGGTTATGCTCGGCGGGATCCGATCCCCGTACCCCTCCGAAGGAGCCCATGCGCCCCGACGAACCCGAGTGGACCCCGCCGCCCCGGGACCCGGCCCAGCCGGCCCAGGTGCGGCGCATCCTCGCCCTCTTCCGCCCCTACCGCGGCCGGCTGGCCACGGTGGGCCTGCTGGTGGCCGCCTCCTCGCTGGTCTCGGTCGCCTCCCCGTTCCTGCTCCGCGCCGTCCTGGACGTGGCGATCCCCCAGGGCCGTACCGGCCTGCTGACCCTGCTCGCCGCCGGCATGATCGTCACCGCCGTGCTGACCAGCGTCTTCGGCGTCCTGCAGACCCTGATATCGACCACCGTCGGCCAGCGCGTCATGCACGACCTGCGCACCGCCGTCTACGCCAAGCTCCAGCGGATGCCACTGGCGTTCTTCACCCGCACCCGCACCGGCGAGGTGCAGTCCCGCATCGCCAACGACATCGGCGGCATGCAGGCCACCGTCACCTCCACCGCGACCTCCCTGGTCTCCAACCTCACCTCGGTGGTCGCCACCGTCGTCGCCATGCTCGCCCTCGACTGGCGGCTGACCCTGGTCTCCCTGCTGCTGCTCCCGCTCTTCGTCTGGATCAGCCGCCGGGTCGGCAACGAACGCAAGCGGATCACCACAGCGCGGCAGAAGCAGATGGCAGCGATGTCCGCGATGGTCACCGAGTCGCTGTCGGTCAGCGGCATCCTGCTCGGCCGCACGATGGGCCGCGCCGACTCCCTCACGGCGAACTTCGCCACCGAGTCCGAGCGGCTGGTCGGCCTGGAGGTCCGCGCCAGCATGGCCGGACGCTGGCGGATGGCCACCATCGGCATCGTCATGGCCGCCATGCCCGCCGTCATCTACTGGTCGGCCGGACTCGTCCTCCAGCTCGGCGGCCCGGCCTTCTCCATCGGCACCCTCGTCGCCTTCGTCACCCTCCAGCAGGGCCTGCTGCGTCCCACCGTCTCGCTGCTGTCCACCGGCGTGCAGATGCAGACCTCCGTCGCGCTCTTCCAGCGGATCTTCGAATACCTCGACCTGCCGGTGACCATCACCGAACCGGAGCACCCGGTACGCCTGGCCGAGCCGCGCGGCGAGGTCCGCTTCGAGCATGTGACGTTCGCGTACGAGGACCCGGAGCGCGAGCCCGGCGACGCGCCCGCCCGGGAGACCCTGCGCGACATCGACCTGACCGTCCCGGCCGGCAGCAGCCTGGCCGTCGTCGGGCCGACCGGCAGCGGTAAGAGCACCCTGAGCTACCTGGTGCCGCGGCTGTACGACGTGACGGCGGGCCGGGTCACCCTGGACGGCACCGACGTCCGTGACCTGGACTTCGACAGCCTGGCCCGCGCCGTCGGCGTGGTCTCCCAGGAGACGTACCTCTTCCACGCCTCCGTCGCCGACAACCTCCGCTTCGCCAAGCCGGACGCCACCGACGAGGAGATCGAACGCGCCGCCCGAGCGGCCCAGATCCACGACCACATCGCGGGCCTCCCGGACGGTTACGACACCCTCGTGGGCGAACGCGGCCACCGTTTCTCCGGCGGCGAGAAGCAGCGCCTGGCCATCGCCCGGACGATCCTGCGCGACCCGCCCGTCCTCGTCCTCGACGAGGCCACCAGCGCGCTGGACACCCGTACCGAACACGCGGTGCAGCAGGCCATCGACGCGCTCTCCAAGGGCCGTACGACGATCACCATCGCGCACCGCCTGTCCACCATCCGCGATGCCGACCAGATCGTCGTGCTCGACGGGGGGCGGATCGCCGAACGCGGCACGCACGGCGAACTCCTCGCAGCCGGTGGCCGTTACGCGTCCCTGGTCAAGCGTGACGCACACCTCGCCCCCGACGGTGATCAGCCCCTGTCCGCCGATCTGACCCACGGGTAAGGTCGGCCCGACCGCACCGGACCGACCTTGGGAGCGCCCCGTGGCAGCCGCCGACCGCACCGCAGACCGTTCCGCCCTGACGATGGCCCGGATGCTCGGCGGCATGGGGGCGCTCCACTTCCTCGCCCCCGAGCCGTTCGACGCGATCGTGCCCCGCGCGCTGCCGGGCTCCCCGCGCGCCTGGACGTACGTCAGCGGCGCCGCGGAACTCGCCGTGGCCGCCGCGGTCGCCCTGCCGCGCACCCGCCGGGCCGGTGCGCTGGCCGCCGCCGGCCTGTTCGCCGCCGTCTTCCCCGCCAACATCAAGATGGCCCGCGACTGGCGCCACCGCTCCGCGCCCCTGAAGGCCATCGCCTACGGCCGCCTGCCGCTCCAACTGCCCATGGTGGCCTGGGCCCTGCACACGGCACGCGCCGCCGGACAGCGGAACGACCGCCCCTGAAAAGCACGGGCACCGCGCATCCCCGCCCCCTTAGAGTGAGCCGTATGCCTGCCCACGAAGACCTGCCGCCCTTCGAGTTCGCCTTCCCCGGCCCCCTGCGGGACCGGCTCGTCGCCGCCGTCCTCTGCGGCGCCAAGACCACCACGACGGGTCTGCTGGCGGACTACGAGCACGAGGGCGACCCGCTGCCGCGCGCCGGTGACCGCTACCAGGTCCCCGACTCCGACGGCCGCCCCGTCGCCGTCATCGAGGTGACGGAGGTACGGGTGCTGCGGCTGGCCGACGTGGACCTGCGGCACGCCGTGGACGAGGGCGAGGGCAACGAGACCGTCGCCGACTGGCGGGCCGACCACGAGACTTTCTGGCACGGCCCGGAGATGTGCGAGGCCCTCGGAGACCCGGAATTCCGCGTCGACGACGACACGCGGGTCGTGGCCGAACGCTTCCGGGTCGTCGAGCGCCTGTAGGCGGGGCGGGCCGCCGCGGCGCTCAGAGGGACGCCAGATCGACCGCCGCCGCCATCGCCCGGTATCCGGCGTCGCCCGGGTGCTTGCGGTCGCCGCTGTCGTACGCGGGCAACAGCGTCTCGGGGTCCGACGGGTCGGCCAGCGCCGCCGCGAAGTCGGCGACCGCGTCGAACGCGCCGGACGTGCGGATCCAGGCGTTGATCTCCTGGCGCTTGGCCTCGGCCTTCGGCGTGTGGTACTCGGAGCCCCGGAACGGAGTGATCGTTGCGCCGACGATCCGCACTCCGGCCGCGTGCGCCTGCGCGATCAGGCCGCGGTAGCCCTCGATGAGCTGCGCGACGGACAGCTTCGGGTTCGGCCGGTACGTCGGGAACTCCGCCTCGTCCGCCTCGCTGAACCCGATGTCGTTCAGGCCGGCCAGCACGATCACCGTCCGTACGCCGGGCTTGTCCAGAACGTCCCGCCGGAAGCGCCCGGCGGCCCGTTCGCCGTACCAGGGGGCGTCATTGAGCAGCAGGTTTCCGCCGATGCCGGAGTTGAGCACCGGACGGGCCAGGCCCGCGGCGGCCAGTCGTTCGGCGAGCGCGTCCGGGTAGCGGCGGTCCGCGTCGGTGGTCGAGGCGAAGCCGTCGGTGATCGAGTCGCCGAACGCCGCCACGGTGTCCTGCCGGGCCGGGCCGCCCGCCAGCTCGACGTCGGCGAGGAAGTACCAGGACACCGACGTCTCGGTGAAGACCGCCGGATCGGCGGCGGCCACCTGGTCGCCCGCGGCGCGGTAGGCGGTGGTGAACGCCTGGGCGTGGAAGGTCGCGGGGCCGGTCGGCCGTGCGAAGTACAGGCTCACCGTCAGCCGGTCGAAGGGCGCCACGGACAGCTCGGCCGCGTCGCTCCAGACCTCGCCGCCCGCCGGGATCCGGACGGACTCGGCGCCCGCGAAGGTCAGCCGGCGTGTCGTCCCCTCCTGGACGGCGGCGCCCTGCTCCGTACGGGCGAGGGTGGAGCCGCCGACCTCCAGGGGAGCGCTGCCGAAGCGGTTGGAGAGGCGGACGCGGGCCGCCGTGCCGGAGCCGGTGACCCGGACGATCTGACGTACCGTCTGGTCCGCGAAACCCTCCTCGGCCCAGTTCTTGTCGAAGCCGGTGCTGGGGCGCTGTACGGCGGTGCTCCAGCCGGCGTTCCACACGGTGGTGTCGTTCATGGTGATCACTCGCTCTGCTGTCGTCGTCGTTGCGGTGATCATGAGTCTGCCGAGGGGGCGGAGGGGCACCCAGTCCTCTGGGATGCGTACGCATCCGGTGCCTACCAACGGGAGGGTCAGCTTGAGGTCGCCTCAGCCCGTCCGGCGGTCGACGTTGGCGCAATCTTGATCGTGAGGGGTCACAAGCGTGCCGAGTGGAGTTTCAGCCGGTCGGAGTCGGCAAGGCGAACGGCACACACCCCACCGGACATGCCCCTGACACCCCTGGACCCGTGAAACCCCCGGCACCCCCTACGAACACACGGAGGCGACGTGCTCCACAGCGCACCCGGTCCGGCCCGCCGCAGCGCCCTGGCCGCCACCGCCGCGGCCGGCCTCGGCCTCCTCACCGCCTGCGCCGGAGCGGCGGACAGCGGCACGACGCCGCCCCGAGCGGCACCGCCCCGCACCTCCGGCACCCCCGGCGGCCGGTCGGACAGCCCCTCACCCCAGCCGCCCAGGAAGCGGCCCCAGCTGCCGCGCGGCGGCCGCGAACTGTTCCCCCGCCACCAGCTCGCGGGCTACTGCGGCCTGCCCGGAGCCGCCGCACTCGGCCGCCTCGGCACCGGAGACCTGGACCAGCGCGCCCGCGAGATCGAGAAGCTCGCGCAGACCTACGCCACCGACCGCGAACCGCTGCCCGTACTGGAACTGCTGGCGGTGGTCGCCAACTCCGGCGCGGGCCCCGACGGGACCTACCGCTCCCGCACCTCCGCCGACACCGTCCGCCGCTTCCACGAGGCGGCACGCAAGCACCGCGCGCTGCTGCTCCTGAACATCCAGCCGGGCCGCGCCTCGGCCCTCGGCGAGGTCAAGGCGCTGCGCGAGTGGCTGGTGCACCCGGACGTGGGCGTCGCCCTGGACCCCGAATGGGAGATGGGCCCGGGCGAGAAACCGGGCGACACCTACGGGAGCACCGACGGCAGCGAACTCACCGAGATCGCCCGCTACCTCTCCGGCCTGGTCCGGGAGCACGACCTGCCCGAGAAGGCGTTCGTCTTCCACCAGGTGGCGACCTCGGTGGTCGAGGACCAGGACGCGTTCCGGCCGCAGCCCGGCGTCGCCGCGATCAAGTGCGCCGACGGGATCGGCTCGCCGGGGCTCAAGCGCGGCACCTGGAACCAGCTGATCAGAAACCTGCCCAAGGGCATGCACACCGGCTTCAAGCTCTTCTACGACGAGGACACCGATGGCAGCCGCCTGATGACCCACCAGGAGGTCCTGGCGCTGCGGCCGCGGCCGGAGTACGTCATGTACGAGTGACGGCGCGCCGGCCCTGGTGCCCCCGCTCCGCGACCGACGCCCGGAGCGGGGACACCGGTCTCACGCCGGCCGCAGCCGGTACGCGTAGCGGTAGGCCCGGTCGGCGCGCAGCAGGTACTTCTCCAGCGGCGGCGCGCCCCACGAGTCGTTCCCGCCGACGCCCGTCTGCCGGTGGTTGACGCCGAGGACCGTCTCGGGGCGCCGCTTCAGCTCGTACGGATGCTCGTGCCGCTCGCTCTCCAGGTCGGACGGCGCGTGGTGCAGGGCGCTCAGTTCCAGCAGCGGCGCGCCGTCGCCGGGTTCCGCGCGTACGGTCAGCCCCGTACCGTCGCGGCCGGTGAGCGAGGCGCTGCGTACGTCGGTCACATTGCCGGTCTGCTGCGGCCGGACGTAGTTGCCCAACTGGGCATCGACACTGCTGCGATAGCGGCCGACGAACGCCGCCGTGCGCCGGTCCCAGTAGTTCTCGTGCGGCCCGCGCCCGTACCAGCTGAACGTCTCCAGCCCGGCCGGTACGGTCAGCAGCGCGCCCACCATGGGCAGGTCGGGCAGCCCGGCGCCCGGTGTCAGAGTGTGCCGTACCCGCACTTCACCGTCGCCGCGCACGGTGAAGACGGTGTCCCACCGGGAGGCGGCGGGTGTGGTGGGCAGGGTGGCCGAGACCTCGATGGTCACCTCGGAGGCGGACGGCTGCGCGGCCTTCACCCGCGTCACGGTGCGTTCGGCGCCCGCCCCGCGCCAGGTGCGCAGCGAGTTCTGCGCGCCCCGGCCGATGTCGTTGTCCGTGGGCCCGCGCCAGAAGTTGGGCACCGGTCCGGCGGTCAGCAGTGCCCGGCCTCGGTGACGGTAGGCGGACAGGGTGCCGCTCGCCTTGTCGAGGACGAGTTCGAGGTCGCGCCCGCCGACGGTGACGGCGCGGTCGGACTCGGTGAGGCGCAGGGGCGGCAGTCCGGCGGGGGAGGGCTCGGCGGGCGCGGGGGCGTGCCAGGGCAGCGCGAGCTGTTCGGCGGCGACGCTGTGGCCGGCGTCGGCCCAGGAGGTGGCGTGCCGCAGTACGAAGGAGAGGTTCAGCCAGTACTCGGCGCCGGGCGCGGGCCGTTCGGGCCGCCGGAAGGGAATCCGTACGGTCGTGTCCTGGCCCGGCGCGGCCTGCGGTGCGGGGAGGCTGCCGTGCTGGACGCGTTCGCCGTCCCGGGTGACCTCCCAGCGCAGCTCGTAGGCGTCCAGGCCGAGGAAGAGCTGCCGGTTGGTGATCCGTACCGTGCCCGCTGCGAGGTCGGCGGCGGTCGTCCGGACGGCCTGGTAGACCTTCTTGACCTCGTGGACGGCCGGGTGCGGTTCGCGGTCGGCGGCGACGATGCCGTTGCAGCTGAAATTCCAGTCGGTGGGGTAACCGGGGTGCCAGTCGCCGCCGTAGGACAGGTACGTGCGCTTCGGGTCGCCGGGGACGGGCAGGCGGATGGCCTGGTCGACGAAGTCCCAGATGAAGCCGCCGTGCAGATTGGGGTAGCGCTCGAAGACGTCCCAGTACTCCTGGAGATTGCCCGTGCTGTTGCCCATGGAGTGCGCGTATTCGCACAGGATGAAGGGCTTGGGGTGGCCCGACTTGCCGTACCGCTCCACCTCGTCCGGCTTGCTGTACATCCGGCTCTCGATGTCGGCGACCGCGTTCATGCCCTCGTAGTGCAGCGGCCGGGACGGGTCGCGGCGGCGCGTCCAGCCCGCCATCGCCACGAAGTTGAGCCCCTGGCCCGCCTCGTTGCCCAGGGACCACACCACGACGGACGGGTGGTTCTTGTCCCGCTCGACCATCGAGCGCATCCGGTCCAGACAGGCGTCGGTCCACTGCGGCAGGCTGCCCGGCAGCCAGTCGCGCACCCCGTGCGACTCCAGGTTGGCCTCACCGATGACGTACAGGCCGTACGTGTCGCACAGCTCCAGCCAGCGCTGGTCCGCGGGGTAGTGCGAGGTGCGGACGGCGTTGATGTTGTGCTGCTTCATGATGCGGATGTCCTGGAGCATCCGCTCCTCGGGCACGGCCTGCCCGTGATCGGGGTCGGTCTCGTGCCGGTTGACACCGCGGAAGACGACGGGCTGCCCGTTGACGGTGAGCTTGCCGGGCCCGTACGCGACGGAGCGGAAGCCGACGCGGGTGCTCTGCACGTCGACGGTGCGGCCCGCCGGGTCGGTGAGGGTCAGGACGAGCGTGTAGAGGTGCGGGGTCTCGGCGGACCACAGGTCCGGGGCCCGGACGGTGGCCTTCGGGGCGACCGTGGCGTCCCGCCCGCCGGTGAAGCGGACCGTGGCGGCGAGCGGCGCCGGCAGCACCGGCCGTCCCTGCCCGTCGTACAGCTCCGCTCTCAGCCGGTGCTCGCCTGCCGCTGCCGCGCCCCGGTTGCGTACGGTCGCGGAGACGGTCAGTTCCGCGTCGCGGTGGGCGGCGTCCAGATCGGTGCGTACGTGCAGGTCCTGGAGGTGCACCGGGGCGATGGAGTACAGGTACACGTCACGGAAGATCCCGGACAGGTCGATCATGTCCTGGTCCTCCAGCCAGCTGCCGTCGGACCACCGGTAGACCTCGACGGCCAGCACGTTCGTGCCGGGGCGCAGCCGCTCGGTGATGTCGAACTCGGCCGGCGTGTAGCTGTCCTCGCTGTAGCCGACCCGCTCGCCGTTGACCCACACGAAGAACGCCGACTTCACGCCCTGGAAGGAGAGCAGGGTGCGACGGCCGTCCCAGCCGCCGGGCACGGTGAAGGTGCGCCGGTAGGAGCCGACGGGGTTGAAGCCGTGCGGGACGTGCGGTGGCCGCGGGTCCTCGTAACCGGTCCACGGGTACTTGACGTTGAGGTAGATCGGCTCCGGGTAGCCCTCGATCTCCCAGTTGGAGGGCACGGTGATGCGGTCCCAGCCGCTGTCGTCGTACTGGGGCGCGAAGAAGTCGCGGGGGCGCTCGTCGGGGTTCTTCGACCAGTGGAAGCGCCAGCTGCCGTTGAGCGAGCGGTGGTACGGGGAGGTGGTGAACTTCCCTTCCAGCGCCGCCCGGGCATCCGCGTACGGGATGAGGCGGGCGCGGGCCGGTTCGCGGTCGACCTGGAAGACCTGCGGTGCGGCGTCCCACTCGGTGCCGGCGGTGGGCGCGGCGGTGGCGGCGAAGGACCGTTTCTGTGCGGCGAACGCCGCCCACCCGGCCAGCGCGGCACCGGTGGTGAGGAACGACCGGCGGTTGATGCGGCGTACGTTCATGCGACAGCTCCGAACGTAAGGCAACAGGAAGCGCCAGGGTCGAACAGTTGCCATGCCCAGGACAAGACGTCCGCACGCCACTTCCCGCAGCCACGTTCCGCCCGCCGCGTCCCGCACCCGTTGCCGGACCTCGGCGGCCCCCTTCCCTGCCCCTCATTCCGACAGCAGCACCACCTCCAGCTTCCGAGGCCCGTGCACCCCTTCGACCCGGTCCAGCTCGATGTCGCTGGTCGCCGACGGACCCGAGATCCACGTCAGCGGCCGGGCCGGGTCCAGCCGTTCGAGTGCCTGCGGCACCGAGTCGACGACCTGGTCCGGGACGCGGACCACACAGATGTGATGGTCGGGAATGAGCGAGATCCGGCGGCGCCCCTGGTCGGGCGAGCCGTCCAGCACGATGGTGCCGGTCTCGGCGACCGCCACCGCGCAGCCGGTGACGACACTGTCCACCGCGTCCAGTTGCCGTGCGGTGCTCGCCGCCCGGTCGTGGACGCGGGTCGGATCGGCGGCGGCCGTCCACCACGGGTCCAGCCCCGGCGGTACGAGTACGGATCGCGCGCCGTGCTCGTCGAGCAAGCGCGCGATCAGCATCGCCAGGTCGTCCGCGACGCAAAGATGCACCACCGCCCGGTACTCCGCGAGATTCTCCGCCAGCAGCGCCACCCGCTCCTCCGCCGTGCGGTCGCCGTGGACGCGCAGGTAGTCGCGCGGGACCGGCGGATCCTCGTACCCCTCGCCGCGCGGTACGTCCGCCAGCGCCCGGCGCACCCGCGCCAGCACCACATCCCGGCTGCTCACTTCGCCCGCTCCTCTCCACGCGTACGCCGCCACCAGTCCCGGAAGGACTCGGCCGGCACCGGCGGCAGGTCCCGGGTGTCCGTCCAGGCGCGCCCCGGCCCCGGCAGCCGCCGCGGATGCAGCCGCCGGGTACGGGCCGCCAGCCGCTGCCCCGTACGCAGCACCCCCGGGTGGTCGAACGCGAACCCCGCCGCGCGCATCGCGGCCCGCTCCGCGGCATGGCCCTTGGCCGGCTTGACGACGGTCTTCACACCACGCCGCGTAACCCGGCCGCCCTGCACCACCCGCTCCCGCAGATGCACCAGCACCTCCGGGATGTCGATGGCCACCGGGCACACCTCGTAGCAGGCGCCGCACAGCGACGACGCGTACGGCAGCGACGCGTCCAGCTCGCTCGCCGTACCGCGCAGCTGCGGGGTGAGGATCGCGCCGATCGGCCCCGGGTACGCCGAGCCGTACGCGTGCCCGCCGGCCCGCTCGTACACCGGGCACACGTTCAGGCAGGCCGAGCAGCGGATGCAGCGCAGCGCCTGGCGGCCGACCGTGTCGGCGAGGGTGTCGGTGCGCCCGTTGTCGAGCAGCACGAGGTGGAAGACGCGCGGGCCGTCGCCGTCGGTCGTCCCGGTCCACATCGAGGTGTACGGGTTCATCCGCTCGGCCGTCGAGGAGCGCGGCAGCAACTGGAGGAAGATCTCCAGGTCCTGCCAGGTCGGCACCACCTTCTCGATGCCGACGACGGAGATCAGCGTCTCCGGCAGGGTCAGGCACATCCGGCCGTTGCCCTCTGACTCCACGACCACCAGCGTGCCGGTCTGCGCCACCATGAAATTGGCGCCGGAGACGCCGACCTTCGCGTTCAGGAACTTCTCGCGCAGGTGCAGCCGCGCCGCCTCCGCCAGCTCGGCCGGCGCGTCCGAGAGGCCGTCCGGCGCCGGACGGCCCCAGCGGCCCATCTGCTCGCGGAAGATGTCCCGGATCTCGCCCCGGTTGCGGTGGATCGCGGGCACCAGGATGTGCGACGGCAGGTCGTCGCCGAGCTGCACGATCAGCTCCGCCAGATCCGTCTCGTACGCGCTGATGCCCGCCTCGGCCAGCGCCCGGTTCAGCCCGGTCTCCTGCGTCGCCATCGACTTGACCTTGACGACCTCACGCTCGCCGGTCTCCCGCACCAGCCGGGCGACGATGGCGTTGGCCTCGGCGGCGTCCGCCGCCCAGTGCACCTGCCCGCCGGCCGCCGTCACCGACTCCTCCAGCTGCTCCAGGTAGTGGTCGAGGTGGCGCAGGGTACGGTCCTTGACGGCGGCGCCCGCGGCCCGCAGCCGCGCCCAGTCGTCCAGCTCCGCCACCGCCTTGGCCCGCTTGTCGCGGATGGTGTGGGTGGCGTGGCGCAGATTGCCGCGCAGCCGGGCGTCCTGTGTGGAGGACGCGGCGGCCGCGGGGAACGCGGGCATGCCGAGATACGTACCGCTCACCGCGGGCTCCCTTCCGTCGCGGAGGCGCGGACCGGTTCCCGCGCGCCGGCCTCCGTGGCGGCGAGGATCTCCGCGATGTGCACGGGCCGGGCCGCCGCGCCCTGCCGCCGGAGTGTGCCGCCGATGTGCATCAGGCAGGAGTTGTCGACCGTGCAGACCGCCTCCGCGCCCGTCTCCCGGACCGCCTGCGCCTTGTCGGCGCCCATCGCGGCCGACACCGCCGGATTCTTCACCGCGAAGGTGCCGCCGAAGCCGCAGCACTCCTCGGCGCCCGGCAGCTCCCGCAGCTCCAGCCCCCGTACGTGCTCCAGCAGCCGGCGCGGCCGGTCGCCCAGGCCCAGCATCCGCAGGCCGTGGCAGGTGGGGTGGTAGGTGACGGTGTGCGGGTAGTACGCGCCCACGTCCGTCACGTCCAGCACGTCGACCAGGAACTCGGTCAGCTCGTACGTCTTCGGTACCGCGCTCGCCGCGGCCCGCGCCAGCTCCCGGTCGCCGCGCCCCTCGTCCACGGCCCGCGCCGCGATCCGCGGAAAGTTGTCCCGCACCATCGCCGCGCACGACCCGGAGGGGGTGACCACGTAGTCGTAATCGGCGAAGGCCCGCTCGAAGCGGCGCACCAGCGGCTCCGTCAGATGCCGGTAACCGGTGTTGAACTGCGGCTGGCCGCAGCAACTCTGCTGCTCCGGGAATCCCACCTCCACCCCGAGGCGTTCCAGCAGCGTGATCACTGCCCGGCCGGTGTCCGGGTAGAGCGTGTCGTTGATGCAGGTGACGAACAGTGCTACACGCACGTTGCCATCTCCTTTCGGCCGCCGAGACCGCTGGCGGCGGGCCGTCTCACCGGTACATGATCACCTGTCGGCTCATCCTGCCCCAGCGGCGGGCGAAGGAGAAGGACCCCGAGCGGAGGACCATGACACGTGCGGAGCAGGCCGAGGACGTGACGGAGGAGGAGGCGGCGCCGGACGGCGCGCCGCGGGAGGTGTCGCAGGTGCGGCAGCTGGCCGCGGCGTCGGTCGGCAACGCCGTGGAGTGGTACGACTGGTACGCGTACTCCTTCCTGGCCGTCTACATCGCCGACCGGGTCTTCCCCAAGGGCACCGGCAACTCGCTGGTGCCGCTGCTGTCCACCTTCGCGGTGTTCGCGGTGGGCTTCTTCATGCGCCCGGTCGGCGGACTGCTGATGGGCGCGGTCGCCGACCGCCGGGGCCGCCGGGCCGCGCTGACCCTGACGATCCTGCTGATGGGCGGCGGCAGCCTGCTCGTCGCCGTCACCCCCACCTACGCGGACACCGGCGTGTTCGCGCCGATCGTGCTGGTCGTCGCCCGGCTGGTGCAGGGGCTCTCCGTGGGCGGCGAGTTCGCCGCCTCCACGACCTTCCTCGTCGAGTCGGCCGGGCCCGGCCGACGCGGTCTGTTCTCCAGCTTCCAGTACGTCTCCACCACCGCCGGCCAGCTGCTGGCGTCCGGCACCGCCGCCCTGCTGGCGGGCGTGCTGACCGACGGCCAGATGGGGGAGTGGGGCTGGCGCCTGGTCTTCCTGATCGGCGCGGTGTTCAGCCTGCTCGGTCTGTGGATCCGCAGCGGGGCGCGCGAGACGCGCAGCGCTGAGCAGCGGGCCGCCGCCCGCCCGGGCCTCTTCGAGGCGCTGCGCCGCTACCCGCGCCAGTCCCTGCTGATCTGCGGCATCACCGCGGGCGGCACCCTCGCGTACTACACCTGGACCACCTATCTGCCCACCTACGCGCAGGTCAACGTGGGCTTCGACAAGGGCGAGGCGCTCACCGTCGGCACCCTGTCGCTGCTGTTCTTCGCCCTGCTCCAGCCGCTCGGCGGCCTGCTCTCGGACCGCATCGGCCGCAAGCCGCTGCTGCTCGGCTTCGCGCTGGGCTTCGCGGTGCTCGGCGTACCGTTGCTGCACCTGGTGACCGACGCGTTCTGGTCGCTGCTGCTGGTGCAGTGCGCGGGCATGGTGCTGCTGACCGGGTATACCGCGGTGGCCGCCGCCGTGAACGCCGAGGTCTTCCCGGCCCGCGTACGCGCCGCCGGAATCGGCTTCCCGTACTCGCTGACCGTGGCCCTCTTCGGAGGCACCGCGCCGTACGTGGGCACCTGGTTCAAGCAGGCCGGCCACGCGGACCTGTTCCCCTGGTACGTGTCCGTGCTCTGCCTGGTCTCCTTCGTCGTCTACCTGACCCTGCCGGAGACCGCCAAGCAGAAGCTGGACACCTGAGAGCCGGTGTCCGGACCGCGCCGTGCGCACGGGCCGTCCGCGGTCCGTGCGCACACCGCGAACGGCCCGCACGCCGCGTCACGACGGGAGCGTCACTTGCGGGCGACGATCGCCGCGTTGGCGCCGGGCGCCTCGAACGGCACCTTGCGGACCTCCGTGAACCCGGCGTCGATCAGCCAGGAGCCGTACTCCGCCGCCGTGTAGTTACGGCCGCCCTCGGTCTCGATGAGCATGTTCAGGCTCATCAGGGCGGCCGGGGCGGGCCCGGTCAGATCGTCGTCGACCATCAGCTCGCTGATCACCAGCGTGCCGCCGGGCGGCAGCGCGGCGCAGCACTTGTCCAGCAGCATGCGGTTGGTGTCCTCGTCCCAGTCGTGCAGGATCATCGACAGCACGATGACGTCGTGTCCGCCGGGCAGGTCGGGCTCGGCGAGGAAGTCGCCGGGGTGGGCGCCGATCCGGTCGTCGAGCCCGGCGTCGGCGATGTTGCGTTCCGCGACCGGGCACACCTTCGGCAAGTCGTACACCGTCGCCTTCAGCCCCGGGTGCCGCCGGCACAGCTCGATGGCGTACGCGCCGGAGCCGCCGCCCACGTCCAGCAGCCGGGTCCCGGTGGACAGGTCCACCACCTCGCCGAGCCGCCGCGCGGTCCACGACGACAGCGCGTGCATCGCCTCCCAGAAGACGGACAGCAGCCCCGGGTCCTCGGTGTCGAACAGGTGGGGCTGCTTGTCCGGGTCCCAGGTGGTGGGCCGGTTGGTGCGCACGGCCTCGCCGAGCCGGCCCCAGCCGGGATACAGCCGCTGGTCCAGCATCCGCAGCCAGCCGCTGAAGTCGTACGGACGGCCCGGCACCAGGTAGGCGTCGGTCAGCGGCGAGTTGACGAAGCGGCCGTCCCCGCGGCGCTCCAGCAGGTCCAGTGCCGCGCAGCCGGTCAGCAGCATCCCCGCCGGCCGTATACCGATCTCCAGCTCCTCGGCGCACTCCTCGACCGTGCCGCCGCCCAGCCGGTCGAGCACCCCGAACAGGCCCAGCTCGTCGGCGGTGGCCAGTGTCTTGAACGCCCAGAACCCGGTGGCTAACTGCATCAGCGGCAGCGGGGACGCGGTCGGCGCGACGGGGTGCGGGGATGCCATGAGATGCCTCCAGCAATCGATACGGGGGTGGTTCGGGGATCGCGCGGAAGTTTACGGACGCGAACATACGTCCGCGCCCGTGATCACTACCACCGCCGGGAGGCTGTCACACACGGAAAATGGGCACCGGAGCCGGTGCCCGGGACGAAGCGGAAGGGCGCCGTCCCGCCCTGGCGCGGGCGGGACGGCGCTGTCCTGGTCCGGACACCGGCTCTCAGGGGGAATGGCCGTGCCCGGCACCCGACTCGACAGAGCCGCCCAGACGGTCCCGCAGCGGCAGCAGTGCGCTCCGGGAAGGGCCGGTGACCGACCAGCGGGTGCCGACGAGGTAGGTGCCGCCGTACGCCTGGGCTTCGGTGAGCCAGGCGCGCTTCTTGGCGTCGCTGCTGAAGGTGAGGATGCGGAAGACGCCGGCGCCGGTGGTGCAGCCGCCTTCCCGCAGTTCCTGGGCGTCGATGATGACGTCGGCGTGGCAGCCCAGGGCGGCGGCGATCCGCGCCATGGATGCCGGCGGGCCGGGGGTGCCCGCCGGGCCGGTTGTTCCGGTCGTGGCGGGGGAGGGGGCGGTGTGCGTGGCGTGCCGGGCGGGCGGTGCGGCCGGGGCTGGGCCGCCGTTCGTGAACCCGGCGGTCACGACGATCGCACAGGACAGACCGCCTGCCGCGAGGAGGGGAAGCGCCGGGCCCGACGGGAACCTCATGGCTGAATTCCCTTCTCTCAACGGCAGTCGCGGCCGGAATTGATGCAGTCCACGGCCGTACGCATCAGACGCTGCGGCATCACATTGATGAAGTCACCGTGATCCGTCACCGGGTTGTGCAGCTGGTCGGGGAAACTGTCCACCGCGTAGAGCGTGTCCGGTGGAATGGTGTAGGTCAGCCGCTGCACCAGCCGGGGAATGGCCCGGAACCCGTTACGGCACTGCCCGTTCCCGTCCGGGAAGACCACGTGCGTACGGTGGTTGGCGCTGTCGATGTTGCGCCCGTCCCAGCAGCTGGGAAACACCAGCGACCGTACGACATCGCTGCCCTGGGGGCAGACCGGGTACTTGTTCCTGAGCTGCCGGTCCTCGAAGCCGGTGCAGCTCCACGAGGCCTTCGCCTGGGCCGGCCCGTTCGTCAGCGCTTTCGCGTCGCCGGTGAGGTTGCGCAGGAACGGCGGCATGGCGGTCACCTTTTGTGCCCCGCTTCTCTCAAAGGTCAGGGACACCTCGGAGGGGCGCAGGATCGTGCCCACATTGCCGTCCTGTCCGCCACCGGGCGCGTCGGCGTCCCGTTCCCGCCCGTTGTCCCGCAGGCGCAGCACCGGCCAGTAATACGTGGACCGGTCCCCGTTGCCGCAGGTCGTACCGGCTTCGGCCAGTTTCCGGTCGGAGGAGGACGCGTCCGTGTCCAGGTTTCCGACGTAATCGTGCATATGGTGGGCGCCGTTGCGCACACCAGGCGCCACGATCAGATTGTCCGGGTTATTGTGCCCGTTCTCGTTGCGCCCGCATTCCGGCCGGAAGGAGCCGCCCTGCCCGCCCCGGTCTCCCCCGTCCCGGGCGTTCGGCCGTACGGTGGTGATGTCGACGAAGTCGTTACGGAATGGGCCGTTGTCCGCGCTGTTTCCGTCCCGCGAACCCCGGGGACCGTTCTGTACGTTCTGTGCGGCGGCGCTTTTCTCCGTCGTCCGGCACGCGCTCAGCCGGTCGAGCGCGTCAGGCCGCCCGCCGGCCTGGCGCAGGGCCTCCGTGATGCGCCCGATGGTGGCCCTGCGGTCCCGCTCCAGCGCGCTCAGCACCCGGCCCTGGTCGCCGGGACCGGCCGACCACCGCTGGAACGCCTGGGCGACCTGGGCCTCCAGCCGGCCGAGTTCCCGGTTGACTTCGGGGGCCGCTTCCGGCGGGAGGCTGCGCAGTCGCTGCCCCACGTCCGGACAGCTGATCGTGCGGCCGGCCGCCGCGTCCGGGGGCCCGCCCGCCGCGTCGGCCGCACCACCGGTCCCGGTCCCGCCGGTGCCCGCCAGTGCCTGCGCGGCGATCACCGCCGTGCCGCCGCACGCGGCCAGTGCCGTGACGATCAGCGCTCCGCTCCGCTTCGACAGGCGCGTCCTCTTGTGCGGGCGTGCCGTCCGCGCCGGTATCCGTTGCTGCCGTTTCATGTCATCACTTCGCTTCACTTCGCGGGTGGCGGCGCCACCGTAGCTGTGCCGGACCCGCCGGACGGCTGTCCGTCGGCGAGTGCGCCGAAGTCGACCAGTCCGGTCTGTTCCAGGGCCGTGATGTGATCGAGGACGACGGTGTTGGCATGGGTGGCCAGGTCCCGGATCACGGAATTGCGGGTGTTCGCCCGCACTTGGGCGACAAGGGAGAACACCTTGCCGTGGGCGCGGCGTGCCAGATTCGCGAACAGCCGCTCGTACGTGTCACCTTCGGCCGCGTCGAGCTGGACGAGCCAGCCCCGCTGCTCGGGAGTGGGCTCTCCGGGAAGAGTGATCGCCAACGTGCGGGCCGCGTCGGCAGCGCGCTCATTGAGGTCGGTGTGCCCCTCCGTCAAATGCCGGCCAGCGTGCTGCACGGCCTGCCGCTTTCCGCGTTGCAGTGCCTGCCGGCCCGCGGGAAGTTCCCACAGTCCGGCCTGGCGTACCTTCCTGACGAATTCCCGGTCGAGCGGTGACAGGGGACCCGACGGCGTGTTCCGCATACCGAGCCCGTCGTCCTGCGCGGCGGGAACGGAACTGTCCGCGGCACTGCCACTGCTCGCGAACAACTGCACCGGCAGCAGAATGGCCACGGCGGTCAGGGAAAGTCCGGCGACGACCAGCCCGGTCCCCACCGAGAACCGCGACCGGACACCGCCGATCACCGAACGCCGCCGTCCGACGCTTCGCACAGTGCCCTCCTTCTCCGGGTGACGGGAAAGAGGACGCTAATGCGGTACCGGGCCGCCGCCGCTTTCTTGGCGCCGACCGGACAAAGAACCGCCACAGCGCGTTCCTCTTGCTAGGGTGCCGGGCTGCGCCGGCCGGGCAGGGGGTGCCGGTTCCTACCCCCTTACGCTTTCCCGGCCCGCGAAGCCTGGGACGACACACCGGAAATTGTCCGGCAAACGGGTGATTTCGTGTATGGAGCGTCACCACCGGCAGCGGAGCGTCAATACCTTCAGCAAACACAGCAACGCTGCCGGTCAGCCGCGGCCGACCGCAGCCGTACATGAAGGAGACGTCCCCATGTCCGCACCGCGCCGCCTGCTGACCACGGCCTGTGTGACCGCGCTCGCCCTCACCGTGCCACTGGGCGGCAGCCTCTCGGCGGCCGCCGCCCCGCAGGGCCCGCGCCCGGTGCCCGCGCCCCAGGGGGACCAGACCCGGGTGGGCAAGGGCAGCGGCGATTTCTGCCTGGCTCCGGGAGCCGCCCGCGCCCTCGCCAAGGCGCACGTACGGCTGAACGCCGTCCGCCCGGCCCGGCTGACCGGCACCCATGAGCGGCGGTGCGTCACCGCGCCGATCACCGGCGGTTCGTTCAACCGCGGCCTGTCCAAGGGCGAACTGCGCTTCGACGGCGGCTTCGAGTTCACCCGCGGCGGCCGCTACCTGCGGGTCAACCACCTGATGGCGGACTTCGCCACCGGACGGGTCTCCGGGGACGTACGGGGCGCCCGGCCCGCCAGGGCGCCCTTCCTGGCGTTCACCCTGGACCGTAAGAACGTCCGCGTCTCCTCCGGCAAGGTCACGGCGCGCATCAGCTTCACCCTCACCAGCCAGGGCGCCGCGAACTTCAAGAGCGCCTTCGGCGCCACCCCCGTCAAGGCGGGCGACCGCCTCTTCGAGGGCACCGGCACGGCGGACGTCCGCTCGCCGCACCCGACCAATACCCTCCGCCCGGCCCGGACGACGCTCGACGTCCAGCAGTGACGCACCGAGTGCGCTGAAAGCCGGCCGGGGCGGGTCCCGCGCCCGCAGAGCACGCGTACGGCCCGCCCCGGCCCGGCGTCCACCGGCGTCAGTGGACGATGGACACGATCCGGCAGGCCGCCTCGGCCAGTCGCCGGTCGCCGTCGATACGGGCGCGGGCCGTCGCGGCGTCCGGCCGGATGCCGCGGGTGCACAGACGCCAGGCGGTGTCCGCGTCCAGGCGTACGAGCGCGGCGACGTGCCCGGTGCCGGGCACGGCCAGGGACCAGCGCGTCCCGGTGGCGGTGGCCGTCCAGGCGCCGCCGGCCGGACCGTCGATCCGTACCTGGACCTGCGTGCCGACCGGCGCCTCGACCGTGCGCAGCGTGTGCGGCAGGGCCCGCAGGAAGGTGTCCAGGACCACGGACAGCACCCTCGGGTCGGGATCGGTGTCCCGGCCGGTGGCGTGCCGGATCTGCTGGCGGTGGGTCCAGAACTCGGTGAGGTCACGGGCGCTGTCCAGCCACATCGGCGCCGGATCGGCACCGGCCCAGGAGACGCCCAGTGCCGGCGAGCCGGGGTCGGCCGTCTCGAAGAACCGGACGACCTGCCCGCCGACCAGCTCCAGGGTGTCGGTGAGCGCGGCCGGGCTGATCCGGCGGCAGGCCTCCACCCATACCTGGTTGCTCCGGTGGATGAACGCCTCCAGGGTCTCGCCCGGCGCGAAACCGGGCCCCTCCCGGTGGCCGTCGCGGTCGCGGGCGAGGCGTCCGTAGAAATCGCCCAGGACGTGGGCGGCCATATCGCGCACGGTCCAGCCCGGCACCGCCTGCGCACGCCAGTCGGCGGGCGCCAGGCCACGCAGTGTGGCGACCAACGCGGCCTGTTCGGGGGCGAAGAACGGGCGGGCGTCGATCGGGGGACCGAGCCAGGACCGGTCGAGCGGGTCATCGAGTCGGGAGGTCATTTCGCGAGCCTGCCGGTCGGACGCCCGGTCGGCCACCGGATATCCGGTTCCGGCCGGTCGCGGTGGCGCTCACCGTCCGGGGGCCGTGGTGCTGTCGGTGATCAGGAGGCGTCCGGCGACGCTTCGCACGCGTCTGCCGGTGAACCGCACGCGTCCGGCGACGAACCGGACGCGTCCGCCGACGGCCCGGCGCAGCTACCGGCATGGGTCGCACGCGTGCGGCAGAATTCCGGTATGCATGTCGTGATCTTGTGTGGTGGAGAGAGTTCGGAGCGGGATGTCTCGCTGGCGTCGGGCTGGGCGGCCGCCCGGGCCCTGCTGGAGCGCGAGCACGAGGTGGTGCTGGTCGACCCGGCCGCCGCGGTGCCGGTCCTGGCCGGGCCGCTGCGGCCCGGTGACACGGTCGACGGTGCCGCGGTCGGCAAGGAGCCGCCGTCCCGCTCGGACCGTGACCGGCTGCGTTCGCACATGCACGCCGCCCTGACCGGCGGCCCGGTCCTGGAGCTGCTGCGCGGCGCCGACCTGGTGTTCCTGGCGCTGCACGGCGGTTGGGGCGAGGACGGGCACGTCCAGGCACTGCTGGAGATGGCCGGTGTGCCGTTCACCGGGGCGGACAGCGCGGCCTGCGCGGCGGCGTGGCACAAGGGGCGGACGCAGGCGGTGCTGGGCGCGGCAGGTCTGCGGGTGGCCGATCGGGCCCTGTGGCGGCCCACAGTGTCCGAGGTGCCGCAGGACGTGCGACGGCTGGTGGCGTCCGGCCCGGTGGTGGCCAAGCCGGTCGCGGACGGTTCGAGCGTGGCCGTCCACCGCGTCGACTCGCTGTCGCAGCTGGAGCAGATCGCCGCGGAACTGCGTTCCGATGATGTGGAGCTGCTGGTCGAACCGTTCCTGCCGGGGCGGGAGTTCACCGTGGCCGTGGTCGGCGACCAGGTGCTCCCTGTGGTCGAGATCGAGCTGACGACGCCGGTGTTCGACTACGCGGCCAAGTACCAGCCGGGGGCTGCCAGCGAGGTGTGCCCGGCGCGCATCCCGGACGCCCTGGCGTCCCGGTTGCAGGAGTCGGCCCTGCGCGCGCACCGCGCCCTGGGTTTCGGCGGCGACGCGTACTCCCGTACCGACTTCCGCTGTGACGCCACCGGCGAGCCGATGTGTCTCGAAGTGAACGCCCTCCCGGGCCTGACGGCGACGAGCCTGGTGCCGCTCGCGGCGACCGGGGCCGGCTGGACCTACCCCGACCTGATCCAGCGCATCGTGGACCTCGCGATGCGCTGAGCCCGTACGGCATCCACGGCCCGGCGCGTGAACGCGCCGGGCCCGCTCATGAAGAGCGGAGAGCGGGAACGCGGCCCGGGCGAGTGAGCGCGACGCCGATCGCACCCGTACACCTTCTCGCGCACCTGAGGCGTGACCGGTCATCCCGGTCGGTGCTGCCCCGCCACCACCGAACGCCCGCCCCCTCGCGGCTACTTCTCCTGATGTCGGCTGCGCCATCTCATCCCATGACCCGACATCAGCCGAAGAGATCGATAAACCTATGACAATGGCATTTGTCGGGGTAGTGTGGCACGCGCGTCACACATTTTGCCCCCCGGTTGAACGCATTGCGGCCACCGCCCGTACCTCTTCGTGCGTACGTGACTTGGTCACCCTCCACCCACCCGGAAGGACAGGCATGACTGCTGAACCCGGCTTACCTGCCCGGTCCCCGATATCGGCGGTCACCGCCCGCCCCCGGCGCACCGCCGTCCAGCCGCTCGGTCCGGAAGCGGTCGCGTGGCGGATCGGTGGTGACCGCCGTCTGCTTCTGCTCTCCGGCTTCCTGCTGCTCCTCCAGGGAGCGCACCCCGGCATCGGAGCCGCGACCCAGGAGCACCCCAATCCCGTGGGCGCCGGGCCGTGGCAGCGGCTCGACCAGCGGATGACCTCCGTGTTCACGCTGATCTTCGGCGGCCCCGCGGCCTTCGCCGAAGCCGGCCGGCTGCGCGAGAGCCACAAGGGCATCAAAGGCGTCGACGGCCACGGCAAGCGCTACCACGCGCTCAACCCGGAGGCCTACTGGTGGGTGCACGCCACCCTCTACCGCGCCCTCGTGCTCTCCCAGCAGTGGTTCGGGCGCCCGCTGAACCCCGCCGACCAGCGGCGGCTGTACGCGGAGTGGCGCCGCCTCGGGCTGATCCTGGGCCTGCGTGAGCATCACATGCCGCCGACGCCGGACGGCTTCGACACGTACTTCGCCACCATGGTCGACGAACGGCTCGGCGACAACCGTACGATGCGCGACCTGCTGAGCATTCTCGACGTGTCCGCCCTGCCGCCGCCGAGCTGGTGGCGGCTGCCCCGGCGGGACTGGCAGCGCCTCTGCCGGACCGCCGAACCGATGGTGTACGCGCTGGTCGTCGGATTCCTGCCCGACGTGCTGCGCGACCGCCTCGGCCTGCGCTGGACACGGGACGACGAACGGCGGCTGCGCCGGTTCGCCGCTGTCGTCCGCACGACGGCGCCGCTGGTGCCGGAGCGCTGGCGGCTGCACCCGGTCGCGTACCGGTTCAAGCACTCGAAGCGTCCGTAACGCTTCCGAGCGGCATCTGGAGAACGTCCGGACAGCCCTGTTGCTGTCGGGCCTTCGGCGGAGCCCGCCGTACGCCGGCACCCCCTCGGCCGCCGAGAACCCAGCACGTAGTCGGAAAGGATCACAGTCATGCGCGAATTACCGCCGCACACCGCGGCCGAGAGGGCGGCCACGCCCGGCCTGCCCGGTACCGGACCCGGTGACTGCCTGGTGGACCTGCTGCTGAACGCCGCCGAAAACCACCCCGCCTCCGGTGTGCTCTGCCTCGCCGACGACGGAGCGGACGCGGCACCCCTGCTCACGTACCCCGAACTGCTCCAGGCGGCGAGCCGTACGGCGGGCGGACTGCGGGCCGCTGGACTGGGGCCCGGGGACCGGGTCGCGCTCCTCCTGGAGCGCGCCGAGGACTTCATACCCGCCTTCTGGGGCTGTGTGCTGGGCGGTTACGTGCCCTGCCCGCTGGTACCGCTGAGAACGGACGCCGAACGGTGGGCCGCGCAGCTGACGCATGTGAACACCCTGCTCGACGGGCCCCTGCTGGTGACGACCGGAAGCCTGAAGGGCGAACTGCCCGAGGTCCCGGGGCTGGCGGTGACCTGCGTGGACGACCTGTCGTCGGCCGACCCCGCGGCGGACTTCCACCGCGCCGCCCCGGACGACCTCGCGCTGCTCGTGCTCACCTCGGGATCCACGGGCGCCGCCAAGGCCGTGATGCTGACGCACGGCAACCTGCTGGCGTCGATGCGGGGCAAGAACGGCCACCATGAGCTGCGCCCCGACGACACCACGCTGAACTGGATATCGTTCGACCACGTGGCGGCACTGCTGGAGTGCCACCTGCTGCCGCTGTCCGTCGGCGCCACCCAGGTCCACATCGGTCCGGAGGCGATCCTGGAGGAACCGCTGCGGTTCATCCGGCTGATCGACACCCATCGCGTCACGGTCACCTTCACCCCCAACTTCCTGCTCGGCCACATCAACAGCGCGCTGGAGCGGCCGCCGGCCGGCTTCGCCCCCGACCTGAGCTGCCTGCGCCACATCGTGAGCGGCGGCGAGGCCGTCGTGTGCGCGACCGGACTCGCCTTCCTCGACCGGCTGGCGCCGTACGGCCTGGACCGCGGCGCGTTGTGGCCCGCCTTCGGCATGACGGAGACCTGCGCCGGCAGCATCTACTCCCGGGAGTTCCCCGCGGCGGACGCCGGGCAGGAGTTCGCGTCCCTGGGAACCGCGGTCAGCGGCCTGGAGATGCGCACGGTCGACGACGATGATGTGCCGCTGACCGACGGCACGGCCGGTGAGCTGCAACTGCGCGGCCCCATGGTGTGCACCGGTTACTACAACAACGACGGGGCGACCCGGCAGGCGTTCACGGACGACGGCTGGTTCCGCACCGGCGACCTGGGCACGCTGACCGACGGCCGGCTCACGCTGGTGGGGCGCAGCAAGGACAGCATCATCATCAACGGCGTCAACTACTTCAGCCACGACCTGGAGACGGTGCTGGAGCAGCTCGACGGTGTCGAGCCGTCGTACGTCGCCGCCTTCCCCATCCGCCGGCCCGGCAGCGACACCGAGCAGCTCGTCGTCGCCTTCGCGCCGTCGGCACCGCTCGACGCGGCCCTTCCGGGGGCCGAGGCCACCGACGACCGTTCCGAGGCCGACGACCGTACGGGGACAGCCGACGACCAGGCGGTCACCTCCGGCGACCGCGCCGAGGCCGAACTGCACCGCCTGCTCGTCGCGGTCCGCGGCGGCATCGTCCTGCACTGGGGGTTCCGACCGACGCTCCTGCTGCCGCTGCCGGCCGACGCCTTTCCCAAGACCAGCCTCGGCAAGATCCAGCGCGCGCTGCTGCGCAAGCGTCTGGAGAGCGGCGAACTGGCAGTGTACGAGCGGCATGTGGCCGAGCTGACCGCACGCCGGCTCGGAGGGCGTGCGGCGCCGGAGGGCGACACCGAGACCACACTGGCCAAGATCTACGCCGAGCTGTTCGATGCCGACTCCGAAACCCTCAGCGCCACCGCGAGCTTCTTCGAACTCGGCGGCACCTCCCTGGACATCCTGCGCCTGAAGAGCCAGGTCGAGCGCACCTTCGGCATCACGAACCTGCCGGTACTGGACATCCTGCGCGCCCCGTCCGTCCGCGATCTGGCCCAGCGGCTCGACGCCGGCCAGAAAGCCGGCCCCGCCGCGTACGACCCGCTCATACCGCTGCAGACCACCGGCAGCAAGACCCCGCTGTTCTGCGTGCACCCCGGCGTCGGCGAAGTCCTCGTCTTCGTCAACCTGGCCGCGTACTTCACGCAGGAGCGGCCGTTCTACGCGCTGCGGGCCCGCGGCTTCAACGCCGGGGAGAGCTACTTCACCGAGTTCGACGAGATGGTGCAGTGCTACGTGCGGGCCATCCGCGAGCGGCAGCCGCACGGCCCGTACGCCGTCGCCGGGTACTCCTACGGCGGAGCGGTGGCCTTCGAGATCGCGAAGGTGCTGGAGGCGCAGGGTGAGCGGGTCGACTTCGTCGGGATCTTCAACCTGCCGCCGCACATCAAGCCGCGTATGGAAGAGCTGGACTTCATCGAGGGCGCGGTCAACCTGGCGTTCTTCCTCGACCTGATCGACAAGGAGCAGTCCGAGCGGCTCCCCGCCGAGCTGCGGGCCCTTCCCGCCGGCCGCGACCCCCTCGAAGAGCTGCTCTCCTACGCGCCCGCCGGGCGGCTGGCCGAACTCGACCTGGACCTGCCCGCGTTCGCCGCATGGGCGGAACTGGCACAGTCGCTGCTGACCATGGGCCGTACGTACGAGCCGGGCGGCAGCGTGGAACGGCTCACCGTCTTCTACGCCATCCCCATCCGCGGCACCAAGGAGGACTGGCTCAACCTCCAGCTCAAGAAGTGGGACGGCTTCAGCCGGAGCCCGGTGACGTACATCGACGTACCCGGCGAGCACTACACGCTGATGGGGCACCAGCACGTCGCCGCCTTCCAGGACATCCTGCGCCGGGAACTGGACCAGTCGCTCGGCGGCAACTGAACCCGGCCCTACGACGTGCCGCCCAAGCCCGCAGTGCCCGGCGGCCCGTACGCGAACGCGAACGCGACCACAGCGAAGGAGAATCCGTGCTGACGGGAAAGAAGATCCTGATAACCGGGGCGACCGGACAGGTGGCGCGGCCGGTGGCCGAGGCGCTGGCCCGGGACAACGATGTCTGGTGCCTGGGCCGCTTCGGCGACACCGCGGCCGAGCGCGCCCTGACCGACCAGGGCATGCGCACCCGGCGCTGGGACATGGGCACGGACGGCCTCGACGGGCTGCCGGACGACTTCACCCACGTACTGCACTCGGCCGTGCACCGCGGGGACGGCAGCGACTTCGAGGACGCGGTGGCGGTCAACTCGGTGGCCACCGGGCGCCTGATGACCCACTGCCGTCGCGCTGAATCGTTTCTCTTCATCTCCACCGGCGCGATCTACGCCTCCCAGGGGCTCGACCACCACTACACCGAGACCGACCCGCTCGGCGGCCGCGCCCCCTGGCTGCCCACCTACCCCGTGGGCAAGCTCGCCGCCGAAGGCACCGTACGCGCCTTCGCCGCGACACTCGGCCTGCCCACGACCATCGCCCGCCTCAACGTGGCCTACGGGCCGTACGGCCACGGCGGCGTACCGGTACTGCTGTACCGGCAGCTGCTGGCCGGCCGGCCCATCGAGATGCCGCCCGGCGGCCAGCACCTGTGCAGCCCGATCCACACCGACGACATCGCCCGCCAGGTGCCGCTCCTGTGGGACGCGGCCGGTGTGCCCGCCCAGGTCGTGAACTGGGGCGGCGACGAGGCCGTGGGCGTCCGGGACCTGATGACGTACGTCTCGGAGATCACCGGGATACCGGTCGAGTTCACCGAGACCGGAATCTCCCGCGAGACCAACGCCTTCGACAACACACGGCGCCGCGCCCTGATCGGCGACTGCCGGGTCGACTGGCGCACCGGCATCCGCCGCACCCTCGCGGCGCACTTCCCGGACACCGCACTCGCCACCCCGCAGCCATGACCACAGTTCCTGGAGGAAGCGCACCATGCCCACGCACACCGAGACCATCCGCTCCGCCTACGCCGCGTTCCACCGCCGCGACCTCGACGGCGTCCTCGCGTTCTTCGCCACCGACATCCTGTGGACCCACCCCGACGGTATGGACGCCTACGGGCTCGGCGGCACCAAGAAGGGCCACCGGGAGGTCCGGGAGTTCATGGCCCGCGTACCGGGCGTGTTCAGCGAGATGCGCCCCGAACCGGAGGAGTTCATCGAGTCCGGGGACCGGGTCGCGGTCTTCGGGCGGCACCACATGCGCGGCGCGCGCAGCGGAGTGAGCGGCACCGTGAAATTCGTGCACTCCTGGCGTATCGCCGACGGCAAGGCGACGCACTTCGAGGACTACTTCGATTCGGCGCAGGTGGTGGGGTTGCTGGAACCGGCGGGCCCCGCCGGCGACCCGGCCGGCGACATCCTCCGGACCGGCCTGGGCTTCTGGAACTCCAAGGTGCTGATGTCCGCCTGCGAACTGGGCGTCTTCACCGAACTGGCCCGCGCCGGAAGGCCCCTGGACGCCGACGAACTCCGTACCCGCATCGGAATACACCCGCGCGGCGCCCTCGACTTCTTCGACGCCCTGGTCTCGATGAACCTGCTCGACCGCGAAGCGGGCCGCTACCGCAACACCGGCACCGCCGACGCCGTCCTGGACAGCAGCAAGCCCGAGCACTACATCGGCGCCATCCTGGAGTTCATCAGCGAACACGACTACGCGCCCTGGGGACACCTCACCGAGGCGCTGCGCACCGGCGCGCCGCAGACCAACGTGCCCGAGGACGGCAGCGACCCGTTCGAGGAGCTGTACGCCGACCCGGAGCGGCTGCGACGGTTCCAGCGGGCCATGACCAGCGGCTCCCTGCCGACCATCACGGCCCTGACCGAAGCCTTCGACTGGTCGCGGCACCGCACCGTCGCCGACATCGGCTGCTCGGAAGGCGCCCTGCTCGCCCACGTCCTGCGCGCCCACCCCCACCTCACCGGCACCGGCTTCGACCTGCCGCCGGTCGGCCCCACCGTCGACGAGACGGTGGCCGCCACCGGTCTCGGCGACCGCATGACCTTCGTACCCGGCAGCTTCCTGACCGACGAACTGCCCCGCGCCGACGTGCTCGTCCTCAGCCAGATCCTGCACGACTGGGACCTGGACACCAAGCGGATGCTGCTGCGCAAGGCGTACGACGCACTGCCCGACGGCGGTGCCGTGGTGATCGCCGACGCGCTGATCGACGACGAACGCCGGCACAACACCTTCGGCCTGCTGATGAGCCTGCACATGCTCGTCCAGAGCCCCGGCGGCTTCGACTACACGGGCGCGGACGGCATCGGCTGGCTGAAGGAGGCCGGCTTCCGCGACTGCCGGGTCCAGCCGCTGCCGGGGCCGCGCTCGCTGGTCGTGGGCGTCAAGTGACCGGTGGCCTGTACGCCCCGTACCGCGGCGGCGCCCCGTACCGCCCGTACTGCTGCGGCGACCCGCACCGGCCGCACCCGCCGCACCGCGTCCGCAGCCGGCACGAAGGAGCCAGACCATGACCACAGCCCTGATCGTCGGCGGCGGCATCGCCGGCCCCGCCACCGCGATGGCCCTGCACAAGGCCGGCATCCGGTCCGTCGTCCACGAGGCGTACGACATCGGCGCGGACGAGGCAGGCGCCTTCGTCACCCTCATGGAGAACGGCCTGGACGCGCTGCGGGCCATCGACGCCCTGGACCCCGTGCTGGACCGTTCCTTCCCCGCCGCCGGCGTGGACTTCATGAGCAGCTCAGGCCGTGCACTCGGCCGCGTCACCCTGGGGAACGGGCGGCCCGGCGAAGCGACCCCGCGCACCCTGCGCCGCTCGGCGCTGTACCGCGTGCTGTACGAGGAGGCCGCCCGGCGCGGCATCAGCGTCGAACACGGCAAGCGGTTCGCAGGAGCCACGACCACCCCCGACGGCCGGGTGGTGGCCTCCTTCGCGGACGGCAGCACCGCGGAGGGCGACCTGCTGATCGGGGCCGACGGGCTGCGCTCCACCACCCGGCAGGTGATCGACCCCGACGCGCCCGGCCCCCGCTACACAGGCCTGAACACCGTCTTCGGATACACCCGGGACAGCGCCGCCCCGGCCTCGCCCGACGGCTACCGCATGATCTACGGCAAGCGGTCCTTCGTCGGCTACACCACTGCACCGGACGGCGAGACCTGGTGGTTCGTCAACATGCCGGGCCCCGAACTCACCCACGCCGACATCACCGGCACCACGAGCGACCAATGGCGGGAACGCCTGTTGGCCCTCTTCGCCCAGGACACCACCCCCGCCGCCGACCTCGTCGCCGCCACCGGCCCCACCATGATCAGCAGCAACACCTACGACCTGCCCCGGCTCCCCGTCTGGCAGAACGGGACGATGGTCGTCATCGGCGACGCCGCACACGCGGCCGCACACGCCGGGCAGGGCGGCTCCATGGCACTGGAGGACAGCGTGATCCTCGCCCAGTGCCTGCGTGACGTCCCCGGCACCCCGCAGGCGCTGAAGACCTACGAACACCTGCGCCGGGACCGTGTCGAACGCGTGGTGGCACTGAGCGCCCGGATGGGAGACGACAAGATGCCGTCCCGCCTCAAACGGGTCCTGCGTGACGCCATGATGCCCCGCCTGCTGGAACGCGGCCGCCCCGGAACGCCGGGCTGGCTGGCCGGACACCGCATCGACTGGGAGACGCCGGTGGGGGCGGCGTAAGGGCCGAGGCAGGCCGTGCCCGGCACCGGATCGGCCGGCGATCGCGTCGGCCGATCGGGTGGCGCCGCGGCCGGCGGTCGATTCAGGCGACAGGCTTGCCGGGCACGGCGTCCCTGAGCGCCGCCTGCCCCGCCGACCGGGGTTTCGCGTGGGGGAACGTTCCGAGTACGGCGAAGACGAACCGGTCCGTCGTCCCGGCCCGGCCCGACGGGCCCGGCCACCCGGCTCTCCCGGCCCTGTTGGCCCTCACCCGCCGGATCCTCGCGGACGGGAGGGCCGACGAGGCGATGAGCTCGTAAGTGGTGCGGGGCTGATGCGGAGTTCCGAAGATGACCGATGCGCTCCTGACCGGGCTGCTCGCGGGTTACGGGCAGAGGTCGGGTGAGAGAGGTGATCGCATGGGTGAACGCCGCGCCCCGACCATGGCGGCCGGCAACTCGTCAGTGCGGCCGTACTCGTACTCATCGCCCTGCGCGGCCCGGTGACCGCCGTGCGCGCCCACCGGGCCCCGGCGAACAGGCCGCCGGCCACCGGCACGTCACCGTCGCGTACGTGCACCAGCCTGGTCGGCCTGACGCTTCTCAACCCGGTGACGATCGCCTACTCCGCCGCTCTGGTCGTCGGCCGCCAGGCCGCTTCACCCTCGGCCGCCGCAAGTGCTGTCTTCGTGACCGCCGCCTTCGCGGCCTCGCTGAGCCGGCAGGTCCTCCTCGCCTCGGGCGGCGCCCTGCTCGGCCGACTCCTCACGGGCGAGCGGGGGCGCCTGACCATGGCCGTCGTCGGCAACAGCGTGATCCTGCTGCTGGCCGCCCGTCTCGCCTGGACGGCCATGGTCAGACACACCCGATACGGCCGGGCCTGAGGGGGCTACGGAATGAAGCTCTCCCGGCGGTCTACTTGGCGCAGGTCCGGTCGTTCGCCGGCGGAGTGCCGGTGGCCAGGTACTGGTTGACCTCGGCGTCCGCGCAGGCGCTGCCGTGTCCACCGTGGATGCCGTGAGAGTTGGCGCCCTGGAGGGTGACCGGCTTGGAACTCGGCAGCAGGCCGTGCAGCGCGACACCGCTCCGGTCCGTGGTGCGCGGATCGCCGGTGGCGGCCACGATCAGGACCGGGACGTCACGCCGTACTCGGGTGGGCTCTTCGCGCGGCCGGCCCCAGCGGGGCGTCGTGCCGGGCCCTCGCTGCCGCGGGTGCGGTGGCCGCGGCCAGGGTGGGGGAGACACCGAGGCAGGTGGCGAGAGTCAGGCCGACGGCCGTGGTGCGGCGCGCGGCCGGTCTGGGAACGGTCATATGGACTCCCCGGGCCGACGGTCCCCGCCGGGGGCGCAGAAGGCGGTCTCGGCGGTGGCCCGGTAGTCGGCTTCGGCCTGTGCGGTGCCGGGGACCGCGGTGAGGGCGAGGGCGATGCTGCGGCCACCGGGGCCGACAGCGCCCAACGCGCGGTGTCCGCCGGGCACCGTCCCGCTGTGCCCCCACCACCAGCCGCCGCACTCCAGCGGTGTGGCGATCAGGCCGAGTCCGTACCGGGCGCCGGGCCACAGCCGTTCGGGGTCGGCGGCCACGGTGTGCTTCATCTCGGCGAGCCAGCGCGCGGGCAGCAACTCCCCGCCGAACAGGGCGCGGAAGAAGCGGTCCACGTCGGCGGGTGTGGAGACCAGCGCGCCGCCCGCACCCCCGAAGGCCATGTTCCACGCGGTGCCGTCGGCCAACGGCGCGTCCGGCTCGTCGGTGGCCTGGAAGTAACTGTGCGAGTGCGAACCGCGTATGCGCGTACCGTCCCCGGGCCAGTAGGTGTCGCGCAGACCGAGAGGCTTGAGGACCCGACGGGTCACCTCCGCCTCGATGCCGTGCCCGGTGACCTTCTCGACGATGAGCCCCGCGAGGAGATAATTGGTCGTCGAGTAGTGCCACGCCTTCTCGGGGCGCGGCATCTTCAACGCGGTGGCGATCAGCTCGCGGGGCTCGAAGTGGCGGAACCGCCACTGCTCCAAGGGCAGCTGGACGAGGGACGCGGTGTAGTCGGGGAGACCGCTGGTGTGCTGGAGCAACTGCCGTACGGTGATCATGCGGCCGTCGTACCCGGCACCCCGGATCAGGCCGGGCAGGTAGCGCTCGACCGGTGTGTCCAGCCCGATCCGGCCTTCCGCGGCGAGCTGTAGGACGACCGTGGCGGTGAACGTCTTGGTCACGCTGCCGATCCTGTACCGGTCTTCGGCACGCATCGGACGCGCGGTCTCCCGGTCGGCGACCCCACGGGCGGCGTCCCACCGGCCGCAGCCCGGGTCGGTCACCTCGGCGGCGACACCCGGTATCCCGTGCCGGGTGACGAGTGTGTCCAGGGAGGCGGTGAGCGTGCCGCGCGCCGCCTCACAGGCCGGTGACCCGGCCGGCCGTCTGGCGGTGTCCGACGCGCCCGTCGCTCCCGCCGCAGGGGCCGCGAGGGCCAGTACGACCGACGCCGTCGCCAACGCCGCCGCGCACCGGCCCGGTCGGCGGATCCCGGCGGACGATTTCTTCGCAAGCTTCTGTGTGTGTCTCACATCGTCAGACGCTAGAGACACAAGCGTTCTTATTCACTGCGGTTTTCCCCACAACACCGGCGTACCCAGCCCCTTGTGCATCTCGACCGGATCGCGCCGCATCAGCCCGCCGTACCCCGGCCCCGGCATTTACGCAGGTCACTCTGGCAACTCCGCGCATCTCGGGCCGACACGACCGGTCCACCCGAAGCCGTCCGTGGGGGCGCGCAGTTCGGCCCTTGCGCCGGAAGTGCCCCGTGTAGTCCGCTGTCTCTCATGGTGAAGCGGAGCATTGCCACACTGATCGCCGTCCTGGCCACCGGTTCCCTGGCCACGGGCGCACCCACCTCACGCGCGGAAGCCGCCGAGCCCGCGACGGACAGCCCGCCCCCGTCCGCCGGCTCGTCCTTGCTGCCGGGCATCGACCTCGACACCGTGACAATCCCGGAACTGCAGACACGTATGGCGGACGGCTCGCTGACCTCCGCGGCGCTGACCCGGGCCTACCTACAGCGGATCAGGACCGTCGACCCGAAGATCAACGCGGTCCTGCGCACCGACCCCACGGCCCTGCGCCAGGCGGCCGCCAGCGACGCCAGACACCGGCGCGGCGACACCCTGGGACCGCTGGACGGCATACCCGTCCTGCTCAAGGACAACGTGGACACCCGCGACCTGCCCACCACGGCCGGGTCACTGGCACTGGCCGGCCGCCCGCCGGCCACCGACGCCGCCCTCGTGACGCGGCTCCGCAAGGCGGGCGCGGTCATCCTGGGCAAGACGAACCTGTCGGAGTGGGCGAACTTCCGCTCGACGAAGCCGACGTCCGGCTGGTCGGCGGTCGGCGGGCAGACCCACAACCCGTACGTCCTGGACCGCAACCCGTGCGGGTCGTCCTCCGGTTCGGCCGCCGCGCTCGCCGCGTCGCTGTCGCAGGTGGCGATCGGTACCGAGACGGACGGTTCGATCGTGTGCCCGGCCGGGATGAACGGGGTGGTCGGCCACAAGCCCAGCCTCGGACTGGTCAGCGGAGCCGGCGTCGTACCGATCTCCGCCGAGCAGGACACCGCGGGGCCCATGGCCCGTAACGTCACCGACGCCGCGCTCACCCTCGCGGTGCTCAGCGGCGGCGGCACCGGGGACCACGAGGACGCCGCCCGCGCACTCGCGGACGTGGCGCGGCAGCACCCCGGCGCGCTGCGCGGCAAACGGATCGGCCTGTGGCGGCTGCCGTCGCTCGGCGCCGAGGTGGACGCCGTGATGACCCGTACGGCCGCGAAGCTGCGCAAGGCCGGCGCCGAGGTCGTCGAGGTGACGCCCCCGTACCAGCAGCGGCTCGCCGAACTCGAATTCCCGGCCCTGCTCAGCGAGTTCCACCGGGACATCGACGCCTACCTCGCCACCCGCAAGGGGCCGCGGGACCTCGCCGAACTGATCGATTTCAACCGCACCCACCCGGCCGAACAGACCTGCTTCGCCGGTCAGGAACTGTTCGAGCAGGCCCTCGCCGCTCCTCCCACCACCGATCCGAAGTACCGGGCCATGCGCGCCGAGCTGAAGGACCTCTCCCGGCGGTCCATCGACGAGACCCTGAGCGCCCACCACCTGGACGCCATCGCCGCGCCGACGAACCCGCCCGCCTGGACGACCGACTGCGCGCGAGGCGACAACGACGTGATCCCGTCCTCCACCCCCGCGGCCGTCGCCGGCTACCCGTCACTGTCCGTCCCCGCCGGAACCGTGCAGGAACTGCCCGTCGGCCTGCTCCTGACGGCCGGCAACCACCAGGACGCGAAGCTGCTGGCCCTGGGGGCCGCGGTGGAACACCGGCTCGACGCCTGGCGGGCACCGCGCTACCTGCCGTCACTGGGCAACGGCGACTCCCGGTGACACCGACCCACCGCCGCCTGCGCGCCTCGGCCGTGTCCGTACGCACGAGGAGCTAGCGCCCCGGCAGGCGGCGTCAGCCCGTGAAGCGGTGCCCACCGTTGAGCGGGTGCGTCACCGGGGTGCGTGCTCTTGATGTGCCGGCCGGAAGTCCTCGTACTGGACGTACTTGGGCTTTCGGCCGGTGCGGCGAAGGGGTACCCCTGTTTGAGCGGAGCCGCGAGCCTGGGGGCGCGTGCCGGGCGGCGCGCCGGGCGAACCTTGTCTGTCGGGGCGTCAGCGCGTGGCGAGCCGTTCCAGCAGAGCGGCGCTCCGTGCCAGCAATGTCCGCTCCTCCTTCGTGAGTTCGGCCTCGATGGCCTGCGCGAGCCAGCCGGCCCTGCGGCCGCGCTCCGCTTCGAGCGCGGCCCGGCCCGCCTCCGAGAGTTCGACCAGCGACTTGCGGCCGTCCGTGGGGTGCGCCCGGCGTGTGATCAGCTGCTGTTCCATGAGCAGCCCCACCGCCCGAGCCATCGACTGGGGGCGTACGCGCTGATCGGCGGCGAGGTCGCTGGTGGTCATGGCGCCGTTGCGGTCGAGTGCGCCGAGCACGGCGACCTGGCCCAGCGGGATGCGGTCCTCGTGTTTGACGCGTCGGGTGAGCTTGCTCATCGCGGTGCGCAGTTCGGCGGCGATGGCGGCGGCTTCCGAGGTGGGCATAGGGCATTTTACCCCGTTGATCAGCAAAGCTGTGCACCTGACCTGCGCAGCAATACTGTACAGCAATTCTGTACAGCAAAACTGTGCAGCATTGCTGTATGGTTTCGTGCTGTCGGGCTCAGCGCCAGCGTTGTCGCAGCCGGGGCCACGGCACACGACAACGGGAAGGACCTCCCATGTCCGCAGCGGCAGTCGCCACCGTCAACGCCGCCATCGAGACCGTCACCGCCCGCCGGATCATCGACAGTCGTGGCAACCCCACGGTCGAGGTCGACGTCGTCCTGACGGACGGGTCCCTGGGGCGCGCGGCTGTCCCCTCCGGCGCCTCCACCGGCGCCCGGGAGGCCGTGGAACTGCGCGACGAAGACTCCACGCGCTGGCACGGCAAGGGCGTCGACCGAGCGGTGGACCACGTCAACGGGGAGATCGCGGCGTCCGTGCGCGGCCGGGACGCGGCGGACCAGGCGGGACTCGACGCCGCGCTGGTCGCCCTGGACGGCACCGCCACGAAGTCCCGGCTCGGCGCCAACGCGGTCCTCGGCGTCTCCCTCGCCGCCGCCAAGGCCGCCGCGGCGGCCCACCGCCAGCCCCTCTACCGCTACCTCGGCGGCGCCGACGCCCGCCTCCTGCCGCTGCCGATGATGAACATCGTCAACGGCGGCGCCCACGCCGACAATCCGCTGGATTTCCAGGAGTTCATGATCGCGCCGGTGGGCGCGGACACTTTCGCCGAAGCCGTCCGCATGGGCAGCGAGGTCTTCCACACCCTGCGCCGCGATCTGCTGGCCGCCGGGCACTCCACGGGCGTCGGCGACGAGGGCGGCTTCGCGCCCGCGCTGCGTACCGCCGAGGAGGCCCTCGACTTCGTGATGACCGCCATCGAGCGCACCGGCTACCGCCCCGGCACGGACATCGGCCTGGTCATGGACCCGGCGTCGTCGGAATTCTTCCGCGACGGGATGTACGACTACGCGGGCGAGGGGGTGCGCCGCACCCCCTCCGAGCACGCCGACCACCTGGCCAAGCTCATCGACGCCTACCCGGTCGTCTCCATCGAGGACCCGATGGCGGAGAACGACCTGGACGGCTGGCGCGAGCTGACCGCCCGCGTCGGCGATCGCTGTCAGCTCACCGGCGACGACGTGTTCTGCACCAACGAGACGCTGCTGCGCGAGGGCATCCGCACCGGCGTCGGCAACTCGGTCCTGGTCAAGGTCAACCAGATCGGGACCCTGACCGAGGCGCTGGCCGCGGTGGCCACCGCCCACCAGGCAGGCTGGACGGCTGTCATGTCGCACCGCTCGGGCGAGACCGAGGACACCACCATCGCGGACCTGGCGGTGGCGACCGGCTGCGGTCAGATCAAGACCGGCTCGCTCTCCCGCTCCGACCGCACGGCGAAGTACAACCAACTGATCCGCATCGAAGAGGAACTGGGCGACTCGGCGCGCTTCGCGGGGCGCTCCGCACTGCGTCGGGCGTGAACAGCGGGCAGGAGTAGAGACCACGCGGGCCCCCGGTCGTGGTCGGGGGCCCGCTCAGGTGCCGGTGAGACACCTCTTTCTGGGCCGTGCCTTCCCCCTCCCCGTGTGACCTGAACCTTCTTGGTCCGGTGGGTCCGGTGGGCAGGGTCGGACCGGTCGGCACGACCGGCCGAAGGGATGGCCAGGGCAAGCGGCTGCTGCGCATCATTCGCAGGGGCACCGGGCCAATGGCGACCTGGCGGCGGGGCCAGACGGCACCGCTGTCCACGCAGGGCATGCCGGGGCCGAGGATCGCCGAGGGCATGGCCGACGACATCAGCCACGAGGGGTGTGGATGCGCGTACTGACATGGAATCTCTGGTGGCGGTTCGGCCCGTGGCAGGCGCGGCGCGAAGCCGTCCTCGCCGTGCTGCGCGACCTGCGGCCCGATGCCGTCGGGTTGCAGGAGGTCTGGGCCGACGGAGTGGAGAACCTCGCGCAATGGCTGGCGGACGACCTCGCCATGTCCTGGGCGTGGGCCCCGTCGCGAGCGCCGCAGCGCTGGCAGCGCAGGATCGGCGACCCGACGATCGGCCTCGGCAACGCCGTCCTCAGCCGGTGGCCCCTCCTGGACCAGGACGTGGCCCAACTGCCCGCGGCCCCGGGTGACGACGACGGCCGCCTAGCCCTGTACACCCGCCTGGACACCCCCACCCACCCGGTGCCGTTCTTCACCACACACCTGACGTCGGACGTCGACGCGTCCGCGGTGCGCTGCGCACAGGTCGCGGCGCTCGCCCGCTTCGTAGCGTCCCGTCGCTCCGGGACCGACTTCCCACCCGTGATCACCGGCGATCTCAACGCCTGGCCGGACTCGGACGAAGTGCGGCTCCTCGGCGGCTACAAGACCGCTCCCGCCGCCCCCGGCCAGGTCTTTCTCGACGCCTGGGAGTACGCGGACCCCGCGCAGACCTCGGCCACCTGGGACGCGGCCAAC
Source organism: Streptomyces sp. NPDC030165 (assembly GCF_055573595.1). Taxonomy (NCBI): domain Bacteria; kingdom Bacillati; phylum Actinomycetota; class Actinomycetes; order Kitasatosporales; family Streptomycetaceae; genus Streptomyces; species Streptomyces sp. NPDC030165. Next base: position 398,195 of record NZ_JBVIBD010000003.1, read on the forward strand.
CCCTACCTCGCGGGGCGTCACGAGCCCAGCGTACGCATCGACTACCTTCACGTCGGTCCGCCCGGCCCCGGCGGACTCGGCCACGTCGAATCCGTCCGGCGCGTCGGAGACCGGGCGGTGAACGGCGTCCAGCCGTCCGACCACGCGGCCGTCCTCGCCGAGCTGAGCACCGCGGACGGCACCGACCAGTCCGCTGTGCCATGGTGACGGACGAGGCCGAGACGGACGACGCCGACGCCGTCCGTCGTCCACCATGCCGGGAGTTCCTATGGGTGCAGCCGTACGCAGAACCGTTCACGCCGCCGACGGCGAACATCTCAGCCTCTGCACCGTGACCCCGGAAACGGAGTGCGCCGGGGCCCGCGGCGTGGTCATCATGCACGGCGCCGGTGCCGGCGGCAAAGAGCGGAACCTGCCGCTGGCCGAGGACTTCGCCGCGTACGGACATCCTGCCGTCGCGCTGGACTTCTCCGGACACGGGGAAAGCACGGGCCGGCTGCCCGACCTCAGCCTCAGACGACGGCGCGACCAGGCCGCGGCCGTCATCGACGAGGTCTTCGACGCCGGACGCCCCTTGCTGCTGGTCGGGTTCAGTATGAGCGGCCAGACCGTCGCCGACCTGGTGGACCTGTACGGCGGACGGGTGGCGGCCGTCGTCCTCTGCGCGCCGGGGATCTACGGGAAGGACGCCTGGGATGTTCCGTTCGGCGCCGGATTCACCGAACTGATCCGGCGCCCGTACAGCTGGCGTGACAGCCAGGCCCTGGAGACGTACGCGCGGTTCGGCGGCCGCGCGCTCCTCGTCGTACCGGAACGGGACACGGTCATTCCCGACGGCGTCACCGAACTGATCCGCACCGCGCTGGACACCCGCGCCGACCTCTCCCAGCTCCGGCTCGCGGGCGCCGACCACCAGCTCGGCAGCTGGCTGGCCGCCCGGCCACAGGCACGCAAGGACATCATCGGCACACTGCTGCGACTGCCGTCCGCCGCCCGGAGCTCGTGACACGACCCTTCGCGACACTTGGCGGATGGACATTTACGAGGGCACCGCATGGCTGGAGTGGTGGGCCAATCGCTCGACGTGCCCGGGCTCGTTCGGTGTGCGCGTCACGGCCCGCGTCACCGGCAGCGACTGGACATGTGACGCGACCCTTGACGGCCGCTTGCCGGAGGCCGACCAAGAGGCTTTCGACTTCCTGATGGCCCTCGACCTGCTCTTCACCCTGCGCTTCGACGAGGGCGCCACGATCCTGGTCAACGCCGGTGCGACGGGTGACAGCGGCCGTCTCGCCCTCACCGTCTACGAGCCGTTGCAAGGGGAGCCAGCCGGTTCGAGACGGCCGACTGGCGCCGGCCTGACGGCCATCTAACGCTTACCTAACGGTGGCCATCCAACGCTCACCCGACGATGGCCACCGGACGAGCCCTGGGAACGACGGCCGACCGACGGCTGACCCTTGCCGACATCGAGGTGACCGGCCCGTACCAGAGCCGGTGCATCGGACGCACGCTGATGCGCCACGCCGTCGGGCCGCTGATGCCCCAGCCGAACACAGCGCCCAGCGGTGGTGGCCGATGAAGTACTGGTAGTGATCGGCGTGGGGGCCGCTGAGCCGGCGCCTGGGCGAGCAGGCCGTCGGCCTCGGCGAAGCGGAAGCTCGTACCACTTCCAGCGCGTCAGATCACTCTCAGTGCGCCAGGTGACTCTCAGCGCGTCAGGCAACGCTCATTGCATCAAGCCACGGGCGTCCGCTCAGCTCCCAGCAACTGCCTGATGTCCCGCACGGCGGCGCGTCCGGCGCGGTGGGCGCCGATGGTGCTGGCAGAGGGGCCGTAGCCGACGAGGTGGACGCGGGGGTCGCGGACGGCGCGCGTGCCGTCCAGGCGGATGCCGCCGCCGGACTCGCGCAGTCCGAGAGGCGCCAGGTGGTCGATGGCGGCGCGGAACCCGCTGGCGTACAGGGTGGTGTCCGCCTCGATGGTGCGCCCGTCGGACCAGGTCGCGCCGGTCTCGGTGAGGCGGTCGAACAGCGGCAGCCGCTCCAGCACCCCGCGTGCGCGCGCCTGCCGCATCGCCTCGGTCACCGGCAAGCCTGTCACGGACACCACGCTCTGCGGCGGCAGTCCCGCCCGTACCCGTTCCTCGACCCGTGCGACGGCTGCCCGCCCCTGCTGTTCGTCGAACGGACCCTCGCGGAAGAGCGGCGGGCGGCGGGTCACCCAGGTGGTCGCGGCGGCGACCTCGGCAATCTCCATGAGCTGCTGGACGGCCGAGGTGCCGCCACCGACGACGATCACGCACTGCCCCGCGAAGTCCTGCGGCCCGCGGTAAGCGGAGCTGTGCAGCTGCCGGCCGCGGAAGGTCTCCTGCCCGGGGAAGCGCGGCCAGAAGGGCCGGTCCCAGGTGCCGGTCGCGTTGACCAGGGCCCGGGTGGCGTACGTACCTTCCGAGGTCTCCACCAGGAGCCGCCCTTCCGTACCGTCACGCACCGCCCGGGCGTCCACCGGCCGGTGCACCCGCAGCCCGAAGGTGCGCTCGTACGTGTCGAAGTACGCGCCGATCACCTCGGAGGACGGACGGTCCGGGTCGGCGCCGGTCAGCTCCATACCGGGCAGCGCGTGCATGCCGTGCACCTTCCCGTACGTCAGGGTGGGCCAGCGGAACTGCCACGCGCCGCCCGGCCGCGGCGCGTGGTCCAGCACCACGACGTCCCGGTCCGGCTCGTACCCCACCCGCCGCAGGTGGAAGGCGGCGGCCAGGCCCGCCTGCCCGGCACCGGCCACCACGACTTCGGTCTTTCGCACCCCGGTGTGGTTCATGCTTCTACCAACCTGGGCGGGGGCCGGAATCTTCCGGGTTCCGAGCGGTCTCCCCGCCCCGGGCAGGCAGCTTTGGGCCGTTCCCTCCCCAGGCAGCCCCCAGTCCGGGCAGTCTCATGGCCCGGCGGCTCTCCCGCCCCAGACAGCCCTCTCAGCGGCCCCCCGCGACCAGCAGCGGCGCCCCGCCCGGTGCGGAGGCCGGACGACGTCCGTCGGCCGCCGGGCCGCCGGCCGGCGGAGCGGAACCGGCGGGCAGCAGTCCCCGGGCGGCCAGCTCCGGCCGTACGCCCTCGCCGAACCAGTACGCCTCCTCCAGATGCGGATAGCCGGACAGCACGAAGTGCTCGATGCCGAGGGAGTGGTACTCCTCGATCCGGTCGGCCACCTCAGCATGGCTGCCGACCAGCGCCGTCCCCGCCCCGCCGCGTACGAGCCCCACACCCGCCCAGAGGTTCGGCGCGATCTCCAGCTTGTCCCGGGAACCGCCGTGCAGGGCCAGCATCCGCTGCTGGCCCACCGACTCGCTCCTGCCCAGCGCCTGCTGCGCGGCGGCCACGGTGTCCGCGTCCAGATCGCCCAGCAGCCGGTCCGCCGTGGCCCACGCCTCCTTCGCCGAGTCGCGCGAGATGGTGTGCAGCCGGATGCCGAAGCGGACCGTACGCCCTTCCTTCGCGGCGAGGCCCGCTATCCAGTCGATCTTCTGCTTGACCTGCTCGGGCGGCTCGCCCCAGGTGAGATACACATCGACGTTACGGGCGGCGACCGGCCCGGCGGCCCCTGACGAACCGCCGAAGAAGATCTCCGGGAGCGGGTCCGGCGGCAGGGCGGTCAGACCGCCCTCCACCTGGTAGTGCTCCCCGTGGAAATCGAACGGGGCGCCGCCCCACACCCCCCGTACCACCTGTAGGAACTCATCCGTACGGGCATAACGCCGGTCGTGGTCCAGCGCGTCACCGAACCGCCGCTGCTCGGTGGAGTCCCCGCCGGTCACCACGTTCAGCAGCAGCCGGCCCCCGGAGATCCGCTGGTACGTGGCGGCCATCTGCGCCGCCAGCACCGGCGAGATCACCCCGGGCCGGAAGGCCACCAGGAACTTCAGCCGGTCGGTGACCTGGGTGAGAGCCGTCGTGGTCAGCCAGGCGTCCTCGCACCACGTCCCCGTCGGCGTGAGGACCGCCTCGAAGCCCAGGTGTTCGGCGGCCTTGGCGATCTGCGCCAGATAGTCGATGTCGGGCGCCCGCACACCGCTGACCGGGGTGATGCGGTCGCGCCGGACACCGCCGTCGGTGTACGCGTGCCGGTCGACGAGGGTACGCCCGTCACCGCCGGTCGGCAGGAACCAGTGAAGATGCACGGTCACGATGTTGAGCCGGCCTTTCCTTGAGAGCCATGAGCATTTCCAGAGCCTTGGGAACCTTCAGAGGCGGGGGCGCCCTCGGGCCCATAGGTACGCGGCGCCGTGCTCGAAGGCGGCAGGCTGCCGTTGAAACGGGTGTCGACGAAGGACGAGAAGTCGAAGCGGCCGGGGATCAGCTTCAACGCGGCGAAGGTGTCGGCGATCCGCTGCTCGGAGGCGACGGCCGGCCGGTCCAGGGCCACCGTCACCGCCGTACCCCGCGTACGTCTGACCGCTGCCAGGGCCACGTCCCGGGGCAGGCCGGTCTCCGCGGCCCACACCCGCGCGAAGGCGTCCGGATGCCGGTGGACCCAGTTCTGCGCCCGCCGCAGCCGGCCGACGTAGTCCTTGAGTGCCGCCGACTTCTTCGCGTCGTCCAGGGCGGCGGGCGCGGCGACCTGGAAGCTGAGACCGTTGACGACACCCTCGCCGGTGGTCAGGACCCGGGCGTCCGTCCGGCCGAGGGCCTGCGAGGTGTACGGGTCCCACACCGCCCAGGCATCCACCCTGCCCCGGATGAACGCGGCCAGCGCGTCGGCCGGCTGGAGGTGGTTCAGCGTGACGTCCTTCGGCGACAGCCCGGCCTTCCGCAGGGAGGCGACGAGCTGGTAGTGCGCGGAGCTGCCCTGCGCCACCGCGATCGACTTTCCCTTCAGCTGCGCGGGCCGCGTGATCGGCGAGTCCTTCTTCACGAGGACCGTCTCCCCCGCGGAGGAGCCGTGCGTCGCAGCGATCACCTTGAACTTCGAGTTCGCCGCCGCGGCGAAGACGGGCGGCGTGTTGCCGACCGCGCCGACGTCCACGGCCCCGGCGTTGACCGCCTCCAGCAGCGGCGGACCGGAGGTGAAGGTCGACCACTGGATCCGGTAGGGCAGGTCCTTCAGCTCCCCGGCCGCCCGCAGAACCGCCTCCGAACCCCCTTTCTGGTCACCGGCATTGAGCGTCACCGACCCCTTGCCGTCCGTCCCGCCACGCGTCCCGCCCCCGCTCCCCGAACCGCCGGCCCGGGACGCCCCACCGCACGCGGCGAGCGACAGGAGGAGGGGGAGCAGGAGGGCAGGGAGCAGCAGAACGATCGGGGAGCGGCGCCGTGGAGTGGGTGGAAGCTGCCGGTGACGCGAATCCATACGAGGTCCGTTTCGTAGCTTCTTGATGTGTGCGCGGTGTGTGTGGTGTGCGCGGGATCAGGGTGCGTCGGGGGATCAGCTCTCCACCCCCAACCGGTCCAGCAAACGGGCGCGCAGGGCGGCGAACCCGGGACCGGTGACCTCGCGCGGACGCGGCAGGCCGACCTCGCTCTCGTACGCGATCACGCCGCCCTCCATCACCAGCACGCGGTCGGCGAGCAGCAGGGCTTCCTCCACGTCGTGCGTGACCAGCAGCACCGCGCAGCCGCGCTCCTGCCACAGTTCGGCCACCAGCTTCTGCGCCTTGATGCGCGTCAGCGCGTCCAGCGCGCCGAACGGCTCGTCCAGCAGCAGCAGATCGGGTTCGCGTACCAGCGCGCGGGCCAGGGACGCCCGCTGTGCCTCGCCGCCGGACAGCGTCTTGGGCCAGGCGTCCGCACGGTGCCCGAGGCCGACCTCCGCCAAGGCCCGTTCCGCCACGCCGCGTTCAGGACTGCCCGGCAACCCGAGCACTACGTTGCGCCACACCCGCTTCCACGGCATCAGGCGAGGCGCCTGAAAGGCGACGGCCTTACGCCGCGGCACCAGCACCTGCCCCTCGATCTCCCGGTCCAGCCCGGCGAGCACCCGCAACAGCGTCGACTTGCCGCAACCACTACGCCCGAGCAACGCCACGAACTCGCCCGGCGCCACATCCAGCCGCAGCCCGTCGATGACGGCCCGGCCCCCGAAGGTACGCCCGAGCCCCCGCACCCGTACGGCAGCATTCCCTGACGCCTCCCCTCCCGCTTCTCCCGCCTTTTCCCTCACTGCCCGGTGAACGTCGGTCGCCATTGCAGCAGCAGCCTTTCGAGAGTGCGGACGATGAAATCGGCGAGCAGCCCGAGGGCCGCGTACACCACCAGGCAGACCACGATCACATCGGTACGGAAGAACTCCCGGGCCTGGTTCATCAAAAACCCCAGCCCGTCATCGGCGTTGACCTGCTCGCCGAAAACGAGCGCCAGCCAGGCGGTGGCGAGCGAATAGCGCAGCCCCGTCATGGCGCCCGGCAACGCCCCCGGCAGTACGACATGCCGGATCAGCCCCCAACGCCCCAGCCCCAGCGACGTACCGGCCTCCACCAAATGCGCGTCCACACCCCTGATCCCGGCGTACACATTCAGATACAGATGAAAAGCCACACCGAGCGAAATCAACGCGATCTTCGGCGCCTCACCGATGCCCAGCCAGATGATGAACAGCGGGACAACACCCACCCACGGGACGGACCGCAGCATCTGCACCACAGGATCGACGAGGTCCTCGCCCGCCCGGGACAGCCCGGACGCCAACGCCAGCACCACCCCGGTGACCGCGCCCACGACCAATCCGACGGCGACCCGTTGCAGCGACACGGACATCGCCGAGGGCAGCGTCCCGTCGCTCACCAGCGTCCCCGCCGTACGGGCGATGGTCCCCGGCGAGGCGAGAATGTCACTCTCCAGCACCCCGCTCGCGCTCAGCACCTGCCACAAGGCGAGCAGCGACACCGGCACGACGGCCCGGCGCAGCCACCGCGGCACGCTGCGGCGCCGGGCCGACACCGGCACCACGGGAACGAGCTCCGGCCCGGTACGGGACGGCCCGGCCACCGCCCGCCCAGCACGAGGCGGCGCGACGCCGGGTGACGCGACCTGATCAACAGTCATGAGCACTCCAACTCAAAGAGCGGCAGCAGCCCCCTCCCGCGGCGCGGCAGCGCAGCACGGCGTACGCGCCACGACTGCACCGGGCCGGACGTACGACAAGGGAAGGGACACACCGAGAACACGCCGGGCGGCGCCGGCGCCGGGAACCATCAGAAGACCGCCGCCGCCCCGATCAGCGGCACGCACGGCGTCGGCGACATCGGGAATGCCGACCGGGCATGAAGCGTCAGCGACGCGAAGACATCAGCACCCGCGGCGACACGCGGAGGACGCCACCCGCAGCAGGTCGATGTGACCGCGCGTGGTGAGCCGGGCTGACGTAGACATGTCGCAGAACGTAGCGGCGCACCTGAAGGCGGGTCAAACACCGTCTCGCCTGCCGGACCATTGTTGCGCGGGCATTGCAGGCGAGACGGGTGAGCCGTACGGGTCGGGTGCGGTCCCGCCCGCCGGCGTGTCGGGTTCAGCAGACCGAATCTGAGAGGATCGGGATATGGCTGCAAGTTTCACGACGCGCGAGATCGACGTCAGGACCGGCTCACAGGAAGTGGTCTACGACCTGACCCGTGAGTGCACGTCCTTCCTGCGGGAGGTCGCCCACGGCCAGGACGGGCTCCTCAATGTGTTCGCGCCCCACGCGACCATGGGCGTGGCCTTGATCGAGACCGGAGCCGGCAGCGACGACGACCTGCTGGCCGCTCTCCAGGACCTCCTCCCGGCCGACGACCGCTGGCGCCACCAGCACGGAAGCCCCGGCCACGGCCGTGACCACGTCCTGCCCGCCCTGGTACCGCCGCATGCCACGCTGCCCGTCGTCGACGGCGAGCTGGCACTGGGCACGTGGCAGTCGGTCTGCCTGGTCGATCTCAACAAGGACAACCCTCATCGGCAGGTGCGGTTGTCGTTCCTTGGCTGAGGGGGCGGCCCACCGGCGGAACCGGGTGTGCGGCGTGGCTCACGGACCATACCGTTCGGGTATGTCCCGCCAAGCTGTCCCGGCGCGGAACTTCCATACGATCCCGATGAGCAGGGGTGCGGTCGTTCAGCCGCTTCCTTCCCGGCAACGACTCGTGCGGTAGCGGCCGGAGGAACTTCCTCTCGGTGTCCGGCAGTTCATGTCGACCTATGACCCGGCCTGGGCGGGAGCCGGTTCGAGGTGCCCCCGCCGGGCCAGCGTCGAGCCGACGACCGCTGCCATCACGCCGAGTGTGGCGTAGATGAGCGTGACACCAGGCATGCGGGAGTCCCGGCGGGCCTGGCCCCCCGCCGGGACCTGCGAGGGTGAGTGGCGCGTGCCGTTCAGGGGTATGGCGGGAAGCAGCGATGACGGGGGAGAGGGTCTCTTCCGGGTGTGCGAGGGGCCGTAGGGGCGCTTCGCACATCTGTTTGTCACGCAGCTGGCATGGGCGCGTCCTCGTGACGCGTCGAAGAGGAAGGCGCCGAACGCCATGCAGAGAACCCCCTCCCGTGGTTTCTTCCGTACCGGTCTCGCGTTGTCGGCCGCCGGGGTGGCGTCGGCCGTGCTGGGCACTGCGGCGAGTGCGGCCGTGCCCGCGGACGTGTCGCACGGCGTTCCGGTCGGGGCGCGGACACCGTCGGCGCGCGGCTGCGCCATCGTCTACTTCGATCTGGGCGAGACCCTGGTGCACACGGCCGCGGACTCCAGCATCAGCTATCTGCCGGGCGCGGCCGCATACCTGCGCACATTGCGGGAGCGGCACATCAAGGCCGGGCTGATCACCAACGTGCCGTCCTCGTGGGGCAAGACGGACGCCGAGCGCGCTGCCGCCCTGAAGAGGGAAGTCGACGGCGCATGGAAGGGGCCCGTCCCCTTCGCCTGGGAGGACTTCGGCGACCGGATCCTCACCCCGCGCACCGAGGCGGAGCGCAAGCCGGCGCCCGTCCTCTGGAAGCGCGCCAAGGCCCAGGCACACGGCTGTCGCCTCGTCTACGAGGCCGAGAACGCCAAGGAGACGTACGTGGCGGCCTCCCTCGGTTACGTGGCCTATCGGGTCGGACGGCCCTACCGTCCCGCCTACCTCCCGGTCGGAGTGGTCGAGCACCTGGCGCACGGCTACCGCCGGCCCGCTTGAACAGTTGCGTGTGCGCCGCCTGCGCCCGTACGCCCGCGCTCCGAGGTGGGCGCGGGCGTACGCCTGTCCTAAACGGGGGCTTTGGGATGAGCGTCCGGCGTGCCGGACGCCGCGCTTCCCGGATGCCGTCGACGGGAGCCCGGCTCCTCTGCCGCCTCAGAAGCCGGCCGCTCCGCCGCCTCCAGGGCCGCAACCCCCTCCGTCATCCCATCCGCACCGCGCCGCGTCCTGGCGCTGCGCAGGACCAGTTGGAAGGCGGCGAGCAGCACCGCGGTCGCCAGGGCGCTGTGCCAGAGCAGGGCGTCCAGGTGCCCTGCGGAGAGATAGGCGCCCACGGCGACGGCCGCCAGTGCGCACACCGCGCGGTCCACGATCGACTCGACCGACAGCAGCGTCGCCCGTGGGGCGCCGGCCGGCACGGCGTCGTTGACCAGCTTGCGCTGGATGGGATAGGCGAAGCCGGCCGCGGCGGCGAACACGCAGAGGAGAGCGACGACCGCCCAGGGCCCGCCGAGGGTGATGCCCGCCAGGGTGCCCGCGAGGACGAGGCTGAGGACGGAGACCCAGGCCACCGGTGACAGGCGGCGGCCCAGCCACTGGGGGCGTGCCGAGCCCACGGCCTCCGCCACCGTCATGGCGGCGAGTACCCCGCCGTGCGCGGACTCGCCGATGCCGTGGTCGAGCAGGATCGGCTGGAAGAGGTTGACCTGGCAGATCCTGGACAGGGTGAACACGGCCACGCCCTGCACCATGACCAGCGCCAGCCATGGCGAGGAGACGACGCAGCGCAGCGCGGCCTTCGCGTCGCCCAGCGAGGTGCCGCGCCCGCCCCGTGGTGTCCGGGGCTCTCCGGTCCGGCCCGGCGAGGTCGTAGCGCGTACCTTGGAGGGCGTTGCCGATCGGGGCAGGGCGATGACGCAGATCAGGGAACCCGCCGCACTCAGGGCGCTCAGGAGGTACGGGGCCGGGTGGACTAGGGTCATCAGCGGCCCGACCAGGGGCCAGCACAAGATCTTCGCGGCGAGTCCGAGTGCCCGGGCGGTCCCCTCCGCCTTGAGGTAGTGCTCCTCGCACCGCTCGGCGCGCAGTCCGTCGTACAGGTAGGCGCTGGCCGCGCCCGAAGTGAGCGAGCGGCCGGCGGCGATGGCGAGGAAGTGGACGAGGAATCCGGTGTACGAGGAACTGACCACCGGGGCGAGATTCGCCGCCGTCATCACGACGGCGCCGGCCCGCAGGCAGTTGCGGGTACCGATACGGTCGGCGATCAGCCCGGTCGGGATCTCGAAGAGGCAGAAGGCCACGTAGTAGATGCTCTGGATACCGAAGATCTGCCCGTCGGAGAGTCCGGCGTCCTTCTGGTAGGCGTAGAACACCGGCATCCACCACAGCAGGTTGAACAGCAGCTGGAAGCCGTAGTTGAGCCGGATGATGCGGCGGGCGGTGCCGGTCAGGGGCGTGGCCGCGGGCCGCGCGGCGGAGCGCGGGAGGCGGGGGCTCACAGCGCGTAGGGGCGGATCTGGACCAGGCGGAAGTCGCCCTGGTCGGTCAGCAGCCACTCGATGTCCAGAGGGTGGTCCACGTCGGGCGCGCTGAAGTGGGACTGGAGCAGCCGGCCGGTCAGGGACAGGTCCGCGAGCCGGGCCCGCGTGGCGGCGGGCAGCCCCTCGCTCCAGGAACCGAGGGCGACGGTGCGCCCGCCGCCCTCGACGGTGTTGTAGAGGTACTGCTGCGGCAGCACCTCTCCCTCGACGACCTGTTCGGGCGAGCCCGGCGAACAGTTGAGGTAGATGTTGCGGAAGTCCTCCCGCCGGGTGGGGTCGCAGGTCACCAGGACGCCGCCGAGCGCGGCGGGGACGTACTCCTGGATGATCACGCCCATGTAGGTGTCGTCCAGGGATATGCCCACCTGGTGGCGCAGCCGCACACTGCGCGGCGAGAGCAGGGAGGCCCACACCTGCCGCACGGCGTCGAGGAGTTCGCCGGTGCCGCGGACGGTGGTGACGGAGTCGTAGACACCGGCCGCTGAGAAGCCCGGCAGGTCCTCGGCGTTGGAGGAGGAGCGCACCACGAGGCGGCCGCCCGCGGCGAGCGGGGCGGGGAAGGCCCGGGTGATCTTCCCGGCGACGGAGTCGGGCATCGCGGTGTGCCGGATCAGGTGCTGGATCTGCAGGCAGAGCGAGTCGAGGACGTCCATGGCGTCGAGTTCGAGCGCCATCTTGAGCTTGCCGATGCCTTGCTGGAGTGCCGGGGAGGAGGTGAGGAAACGGTGCAGGAGGGAGAACGGCAGGGCCACACCCTCGGGGGCCTCGACGGTGGCGGCCACGAAGGAGGCCGCCGCCGCGCGGAGTTCGGTGGCGGAGGGCGCGCTCAGGCCGAGCCGGGTCGCGAGGTGCCCGTACAGGTTCTTACGGGGCGGGCGGGGGCGGCCGTAGAACGCGGTGAGGTCGGCCGTGCGGCTGTCGAGCACGTGGTGCAGCTCTCCGAGGTTGGCCGCCTTGGTGCCGTAGCGCTCCCGGTCGTCGCTGCGCAGCCGGTGCAGGGAGAGTACGGGCGCGTCCTCCAGGAGCGGTGGTTCCAGACGGATGCGCTGTTGGTGCCAGGCAGGGGCCCGCAGTTCGGGGGCCTGCTCCAGCCGCTCCAGGGTGATTTCGTCCTCGCGGACCCGGTAGCGGACCCAGGCCCCGTTCAGACCGTTCTTCTCGACGAGCTGGTCCAGGTCGCGGACGATCGCGTTGGGGATGCCCCATCCGGAGGCGAGGACGTTGGTGTGGGACAGCGGGGTGATGGGCGCGGTGTTGATGAACCCGGCCACCCTCCGCACGCCGTCCGGCAGGCAGGGCATGGCGACGATGTCCGACCAGCCGAGCCCGCCGGCGGCCGCCTCGTACTCCGCCACGGTCCGGAAGCAGCGCAGCCGGCCCGTGGCTTCCCCGGCATTGAGCGGCACGCGGACCCGGGAGCCGAAGAGTTCGTGACCGAGAATGCGCGGCACCCGCTGCTCGCTGACCGACGCCAGTGCCTCCTCCTGGCCGTGGTTGGCGGGCTTGAGCAGGAGCGGCAGCCTGCCGTCGACGCGTTCCCGGACGAAGGCGTAGAAGAACTCCAGCAACTCCCCGTGCATGGTGTCGGCCTCGGTCGTCTCCAGCACGAGGAAGGTACGCTCGCGGCCCTCCCGGTCCTCGTCGGTGTGCAGGGACAGCACCCCGAGCAGGAAGCGGCGCTCGGGGTCCATGTAGACGGACGCGTTGAACGCGTCCAGTCGGGCATCGAGTTCGCCGAGGTCCATGCCGAGGACACGGGTGGCCACGTAGTTCACGTGGAAGGGGTGTGCGGCCGTGTCGAGCAGGTGCCAGGTGGCCTCGGCGCGGTCGACGACGACCTTCAGGTACGGGTGGCCTGCCAGGACCCCGGACAGCGTACGGAACAGCGGCAGCGAGAGGTTCTCACCGACGACCGTGCGGTCGGTCGCGGGATCCGCGACGCTGACGGGTAGCTGAGTGGTGGTCATACGGCGACTCCCTCGGACGGTGCGGCCGGCCGGAGGTGCGGGCGGGCGGGGGATGGAGACGGTGCGGCCGTCGACCGGGACCGGGCGGCCGGGGGCCCGGTCCGGGGCGCGGCGGGTACGGCGGGCGGCAGTACGTCGGGCAGCGCGTCCACCAGAGCCGTGAAGTCACGGAGCACGGTGCGCGCGTCGGCGGCGGAGAGCAGGCACAGGGCCGCCATCGTGTTGGCCCCGCCGGCGGGGTCGTAGACCGGCACGGTGCTGCCGTCGGGCAGGGAACTCTCCGGTACCACCGAGAGCGTGCTGCCCTCGCTCAGCGCGACGGTCTCCTTCACCACGGGGAAGTCCCACAGCCTGCGGTCCCGCCAGGCATCGCCGTGGCCGTCCACCGCGAGGACGACGAGGGAACCCGCGGCGCCCCGTGCCTGCTTCGGGCCGAGGACCCGCTCGGGCCAGGCGACCGGGCGGCCCAGGAGGTGGTCCACGAGCATGCCGACGACGTCGAGCCCGAACACCTCCTCGATCTGCGGGACGGTCATCGCGCCGCCGAACCGGGCGGCCGTCTCGATCAGCCACATGCGCCCGTCGGCGCCGAGCTTGATCTCGGTGTGGGTGCCGCAGTCGCGCAGGCCGAGGGCGTCGACGGCCTCCCGGGCCAGCTCTACGACGCGGTCCTGGAGGTCCGTGGGAAGCGACGCGGGGGTGATGCCGGCGCGCTCGGTGAACGGCCGCACCGTCGGCATCCGGCCGCTGACGCAGACCGGCCGGAAGACGCCGCCGGTCACCACGCCCTCGACGCTGACGTAGTCGCCCCAGCCGGGCTCGTCGAACCAGCCCGCGGTGTCGCCGGTCACGATCTCCTCGACCACGAAGTGGCCCGCCGCCTCGGCCACATGGAGTTCGGCGTAGCCCAGCCGGGCGGACAGGGCCATGGTCTCGCGCGAGCGCCGCCAGGCGGCGTCGGCCTCCTGTGGGGATCCGATGATCTGATGGGCGGTGGAGCCGGCGCTCCAGGCCGCCTTGAGCAGCAGAGGAGCGGTCAGGGCGGCGACGGCCTCGTGGAGGTCGGCCTGCGTGGTGACGGGACGGAACGCGGGCTGCGGCAGGCCGTGCCGGTGCCAGGTGTGCCGCATCATCCGCTTGTCGCGGGCGAGCGCGGCGGCGTCTCCCGCCCCGGCGAGGCCGAGCGCCTCACACGCCTCGGCGACGGCCACGACCGCGTACTCGGAGAAGGTGAGAACCGCGTCCGCGCCGACCGCTTCGGCTCGCGAGACGATCAACGAGACCAGGTCGGACCGCTCCGCGTCGGTGGGCAGCATGACGGAGGCGCACAGATGTCCCGCGGACGCGGTGACCGCCGGCGCAAGCTCGCTGAGCGCCAGCAGGTGCACGTCCGCCCTCGCGGCTGCCCGGGACAGGACATGGCCGAGCGGCGGACCACCCTTGGCGTGCACCAACAGCACCGTGCTCACTGAAGTTCGTCTCCCATCACTTGTCTGTTCGCTCGTCCGTCCGGGGCCTCGGGCCGTGGACCGGCCCCGCTGCCCGGCCTGGCGCCGCTCGCCGGGCGTGACCGGGACGCAGCGACGCAACCCGCGTAGAACACGTCGGGTAACCGGCGGCACACACAAGGGAATCAGAAGGCGGGGGCCGGAAGTGCCGCCGGAGGCAGGTGCCAATCAGGCAAATGCCAAAGTCGTGGACATCGTTGGAGTGCGCGCGAAGGCTGTGGATCACCTATGGCAAGCTGCCCCGGGGACGCGCTCACGTATCGCAGTCGGCCGATAACCGAGCATGGCCGGACTCGACATGGGATAGGCATCGCCATGTCACCTCCCGCCGCCCGGTGGGAACATGGACGGAAAGGCCGTCGTGGACGATCCCGCTCTCAGAGCACTGCTGGAGCACCTCCCCGTGTCCTGGTGGGAGGCCGACGAGCAGGGGCGCATCGTGGAGCGGGGCGGCGGGGCCTTCGCCGATCTGCCCACCGCGCAACGCTTCCTGGACCGCGCGCGCCAAGAGTTGTGCGCCCCGGGAGACGCCCTCGAAGACAGCCACCGCCTGGTCCAGTTCGACGGCCGGGCCTTCAACGTGAGATGGCCCCAGGACGGGAGACGGGGCTGGACGCGCGGGCTCGCGATGGAGGCCGGTGCGCAGTCCGCCGGCGGCCGGCCGTACGCCGCTTTCGCGGACTTCGCGGACTTCGCTCCGGCCGCGGCCTTCCTCCGCGACCACGAAGGCCGCTACCTATGGGCCAATCACGCCTACGCGCATCTTTACGGCACCACGCCGGAGCAGGTCGTCGGCAGCCGTATCGAAGACCTCGACACCCCCTCCGACGCCGCTCAGTTCCGGGCTCTGGACCAGGAGATCCTCCGCCGCGGCAAGCCGGTCCGCCACCACCTGCGCTACCACCGCTCGGACGGAAGCACGGGGCAGGCGGCCGGCCATCGCTTCCCGGCCCAGGAGAACGGCCGGACCTGTGTGGCCGGGATCTATGTCGACATCACCGACCACGTCCGCGCGACGAGCCAGCGCCAGGAGGCCGAGGAGAATCTGCGCGCGCTGCGGGACCACAGCGGTCTGCCCTGCGCGCTGCTCTCGGTCAGCGGCCGTATCGAACAGGCGGGTACGGCCGCCGCCGAACTGTTCCGGACACGCCTGTCCGACCTCGTCGGCCGTCGTGCGCACACCCTGCTCGCCGCCACTCCCGACCTGCGCCCCCTGCGTCGCGCCTGGGAGGGGCTGATCACCCGCCGCATCAGGCGGGCGGAGACCTCCGCCGTACTCCTCGACAGCGAGGGGCGCCAGCGCCGCGCGCAGCTCCACCTGACCACGGTGAGCGGGCCCGCCGGCCGCGTCGCGCACGTGTGGGCCGTCGTCACCGACCAGAGCATCGCCCACGAGGCCCACCCGCCGCTCACCGCCGCGCAGGTCCGCATACTGTCCCTCCTCGCGGGCGGCAGCACCAACGGCGAAATAGCCACCTCGCTGAAGCTCTCCCGGCAGGCGGTCGACTACCACCTCAGCCGGCTCCGGGACCTGCTGGGCGCCGAGACCAGGCCCGCCCTCGTCGCCCGTGCCTACGTCCTCGGCATCCTCGCCCCCCGCGCCTGGCCCCCGCGCCCGGCCGCGACCCGTGACCCGCTCAGCCCACGCTGAGATGCGCGGTCGCACCGGTGGCCGGGGGCTCGGCCGCCGGGACGCGGCGAAGCCGGCTGCTTGCCGGCATCGCGTCAGGCCCGCGTCGACTCCGCCCCTCGCCGCTCCCCGCTCTTGCCCTTCCCTTCCGGCCGCCCCGCCACCGGCACTCCCAGCGGCCGTGCCAGGCCCGAGACGCCTTCGTCCAGGCGCTGGAGATGCCGGAGGACCCGGTAGGTGACCGTGCCGGGGTTCGGGGCGCCGGAGCCGTCGGATTCGAGGAGGGAGATGATGGTGGCGCCGGAGGTGACCTTGGCGTCGGTCTTGGTGCCGCGTACGTGGGCGGTGATGGTTTCTATGTTGTGGGCGATGCGGCGGCCGACGCGTTCCAGGCGGGGGTCGGCGGCGATGGTCTTGCTGTAGGGGAGCAGTTCGGCGGTGGCCGCCAGGGAGCGGGCGTGGTAGGCGCTGGTTTCCAGGAGGGCGACGAGGTAGCGGACGGTCTGGCGGCGTACGCGGAGCGGGCTGATCGGGTGGGTCAGCGGGCGGGTGGAGGCGCGCAGTTCGTCCAGGGCGGTGTCCAGGTCGCGGGAGAGGCCCAGCAGGTCGGCGGCGGGGGCGCCGCTGAGCTGGTCGACGGAGGCGGAGACGACCTCGTCGAGTTTGGTCAGGACGGTGCCGAGGAGGTCGTCGGTGCGCCGGTCGGTGTGGACGGGCAGGACGACGGCGGCGGCGATGATGCCGCAGGCGGCGCCGAGGGCGGTCTCCTCGATGCGCAGGATGAGGACGTCGAGGCTGTAGGTGTTCAGGAGGGTGTAGAGCAGGCCGAGCATCGCCGTGACGAAGAAGGACATCAGGGCGTAGGAGAGGGGGGCAGTGAAGAACATGGCGAAGACGAAGAGGAGGATCAGCGCGAACGCCGTCCAGGTGTGGTTGCCGACCAGGCCCGCGAGCCCGACCCCGGCGACCACGCCGAGGACCGTACCGAGCAGCCGCCGGTAGCCCTTGATGATGATCTCGCCCGTCGAGGCGGTGTTGAGGAAGACGACCCAGCAGGTCAGCACGGCCCAGTACCAGCGCTGGGAGGACAGGAACTCGCCGCCGATGATGGCGAGCGTGGAGCCCACCGCGATCTGGAACGCGGCCCGGGTGGTGGGGCGCTGGAGGCCCTTGCGGTCGTCCTCCTCGGGCTCATCGGCGCCGCCGGCCAGCGCGACGTCCTCGGCGTCGAACTCCTCACGGGAACGGGTCGTCGCGGGCGTGTCGTCGGACTCGTCCTGCGGCCCGTCCAGCGCGAGCCGCAGGCCCAGTACGGAGCGGGCGGCCTCACCGATGCCGCGGAAGACGTCCTGGACGGCGATCGAGGCGCGCGGCAGGTTGTCCTCGTCGCGGTAGCCGAGCAGCCGGTTGCGTACGTGGGCGACGGCCGTGCCGGGCTGGTCGGACGCCCCCCGGGACACCAGCAGGTGCAGGGCGTTGAGGTCGCGGCGCAGGGTGACGGTCGCGGCGTCCTCGGCCGGCATCTCGTTCTTCGCGGTCGGCAGCGGCGCCTGCGGCAGGTGGAGGGTGAGGGTGTCCGCGCGCTCGGCGGTGCGCGCGTTGAGCAGCAGGACGCCCAGCCGTTCGGTGGCGATCTCGGCGTCGGCGATACGGCGTTGCAGCAGCGCGGCGCCGGCCGCGTCGCGGGTCCCGTCCTCCAGCCGGCCCTGGATCATCAGCGCCGACTCGTGCAGTCGCGCGGTGTGCCGCCGCAGGTCGTCGAGGACCTTGTCGAGCTGTTCGGGGCGGGCGTCCAGCAGCTCGATGTGGGTGGCGACCAGCTGGGCGACCCGGGCCCGGAACGCGCCGCGCAGCCACCGCAGGATGCGCTGCGGCGTCTCCGGTACGACGGTGAAGCGGACGACGGCGCTGCACGCGAAGGCGATGGCCAGGGTCAGTGCGAGGACGGGCAGGGCGGAGACGGTGGCGCCGACGAAGAGGGAGACGAAGTAGGTCTGGAAGCCGATCAGGCCCAGGGCGGTGCCGCGGTCGCCGAAGCGGCGGCAGTAGACGGCGCCGAAGATGAGGGCGACGAAGAAGACGTCGCCCGCGATGACCTGGCTGTGCAGCAGCGCGCCGAGGGAGATCGCGGCGAGCGCCACGGGGAGGCCGAGCGCGAGGGTGACCGCCTGGCCGCGTACCTGCTTCTCCTTGATCGCGAAGGTGGCGACCATCGCCGTCATGGCGCCCGCGACCAGGTGCGTGACGTCGGTGCCGACCACGGCCAGGACCACGAGGGTGAGCGCGATCGCCGCCACCGTCCGCAGCCCCGCCATCAGCCGCAGCAGTCCGGGGTCGGACGCCGCGAATCGGTCCCACACGCCGGTCAGGCTCCGTCGTATCACTGCCCCCACGCTGTCGTACTCTCCCGTCTCTGCCGTGAACTGCCAACGCTTCAGCATCCCATGGCCGGAAAATGTCCGGCGGCGGTTACGGGGGCCGGCTGGTGTTTGTGGCGGGGTTGTGACGATCCTCGGAAATGTGCCGACAGCGTGCCGGGATACGGTGAGGTCCCCTGCGAAGGTAAGAGGAGAGGCTGATGAGCTCGTCGCCGGTCGCCGCTGAGGCGTATTCGTGTTTTCGCGCGCAATGGGAAGCCGGTGGGGCCGGTCGGGCGGGCGGGACCGGTGGGGCCGGTACGGGCGGTGACGGCCCGGGGAGCGGGGGCGGGCCGGGCGCGCCCGCGTGGCTGACGCAGATGGCTGAGGCGCTGTTCGACGGGCAGGACGCCGGGGTGGCCGAGGGCTGGGCGCGGCGGGTGTTCGCCGAGGTGGAGCGCCTAGGGGGACAGGTGCCGCTGGATGTGGTGCACGACTGGCAGGTGCGTACGGCGCTGCCGGCGCTGGTGGCGGCGAGCGTCCGGCGCGGCGGTACGGGCGCGGCGCTGGAAGCCGTACGCGCGTTGCACGAGCGGGCGCGGGCGGGGGACCGGGCCACGGAAAGCGAGTGGGCCGCGGCGCTGGAACCGGCGTTGCGGGAGGTTTACCGGCTCGCTTATGCCTATGCCGACGCCTTCGCCACGGCGGCGGCCAATGCCCGTGCTTATGCGGCGGCCAATAATTACGGCGAGGAGAAGACCGCGGAGTTCGCGGAGTATTACGCGAAGCTCAACACCGGTGCCAATGCACGGTCGTTCGCCGACGCCCACGCGCTCGCGAATTCACGGGCGTCGGCGGCCGCGTACGCGGGCGAGGACGCGCGGGCCGCCGCCGAGGCGTACCTGGGCGCGTACGTCCATGCCTGCGCCCTGGCCGAGGCCAACCGGGAGGTGGCCGACGGGCAGGAGGACGAGCGGCGGCGGGCGGCGTACGGGCGGCTCGCGGAGGGGCTGGCGGACAGTCTGGCGAGGGCGGCAGCGGCCTGAGCTGTAACGGTTCTCCGCCCCGGGGCCCGGTGCCCCGGGGCGGATGCCGCGCGCGTCACGCCTGCGGACGGTGCCCCTTGATCGCGACCCGCCGCCCGTAGCGCGTCTGCGGGTAGTAGTCCCACGTCGCGTGGTGCTGCAGGCAGCGGTTGTCCCAGAAGACCAGCGTCCCGGGGGCCCAGCGCACCCGGCAGTGCAACAGCGGCGTCCGGGCGATGTGGTCGAAGAGCAGGTCGAGTACCGCCCGGCTCTCGCCGCGGGAGAGCTGCGGGATGTGCGAGGTGTAGGCGCCGTTGACGAACAGCAGCCTGCGGCCGGTCTCGGGGTGGCGGGCCACGACGGGGTGCTCGGTGACGGGCACGACGTAGTCGGCCGGCGGGGTCTGGCCCTGCCAGGGGAGGATGCCGTCGTGGACGGCGGTCAGGCCGTCGAGGAACTCCTTCATGGCCGGGGACAGCAGCTCGTACGCCAGGTGCATGTTGGCGAAGAGGGTGTCGCCGCCGCTGCCGCCCTCCGGCACGCGCAGGATGTGGAGCATCGAGCCGAGCGAGGGCTCCTCGTCGGCGGTGCCGTCGGCGTGCCAGCCGTTGCCGGCCACGGCGCGCGACTCCTTGGTGGTGCTGATCTCCAGCACGTACGGGTCGGCACCCTCGGCCGGGGCCGCCACCGGGTGCAGCTCACCGAAGTGGCCGGCCAGCCGCTTGTGGTCCTCGGGTGTCATCGTCTGGTCGCGGAAGACCAGGACGTGGTGGGCGAGGAAGGCGCGCCGGAGTTCGTCCACCTGGCCGGGGGTGAGCTCCTGCGACAGGTCGATGCCGGAGATCTCGGCGCCCGTGAGCGGGGTGACCGGGTCCACCGAGATCGTGTCGTAGACCTCCGGCTTCCTGGTCGTGATGCGCTCGATGGCGTCCAGTGCGTACTGCTCCATTGCGCCCCTCCTGGGGTGGTGCGGGTGGTACGGGATGGTTCGGGGGACCGGAATGGCCGGTCCGGAGAACGGGGTGAGCCGGGGAACGGGATGTGTCCGGTGACCGGGCGTCACAGGCCCCGGGCCAGCAGGTCGGCCAGGATGAGCCGGCCGAAGGCCAGGTTGCCGTGGATCATGTCGTTGGTCTCGCAGAGTTCGGGACGCTGGAGTCCGGACGCGTCGGTGACCCGGTCGCGCAGGTCCACGACCTCCACGCCGAGTGCGGTGACGGCGCGCCGTACGACGTCCTGCGCCGCCATGAAGACCTCCGGGTCGGACAGGCCCGGCACCCGTTGCGGCGGCAGCGCGGCCAGCACACGCAGGCCCAGGCCGCGGGCGTGCTCGTAGAAGGCGAGCGCGTCGCGGACCGTCGCGCGTACCAGGTCGCCGAAGAGCCGGCTCTCCAGGAAGCCGGGTGCGAAGCCGCCGCCGCGCACCCGGTAGATCCGCCAGTTCTCGGTGGTCGCGACGAAGTGGGCGCTGAAGCCGAAGGTGCACACCAGCGGGACGGCCAGCTCTCCGAGGCCCGCGATGCCCAGTTCGTCCAGGAAGCGGCGGTAGTACGTGTCCGCCTCGGGCTTGCGGAAGGTGACGTCGGTGCCGCGCAGGTCGAAGAAGTCCGCGTTGAAGTCGCGTCCGGCGCCGATCGGCCCGCCGCTGAAGGGGATGCCGGCCGCCTTCGCCGCCCGCCCGACGGGCCCGGCGTGCGAGTCGCCGAGCAGCAGGAACCTGGCGGGGGCGGCGGGCGCCGGACCGGCCCCGGCCGTATCAGCCCTGGTTGTAGTAGTCGAGTACGGCGTCGTCACACCAGAAGTCCTCTCCGGTCGTGGGCTGGGCGGGGACGGCAGCGGTGGCGGGGCGCGGCCGCTCGGCCGGGACCTGCGCGAGCGCGTCGAAGAACTGGCGCATGACGAAGGCGACGCCGTCCGGCGCGACGGTGCGCAGGTTCGGCTCGAAGAACCGCGCCTTGAAGGGGAAGCCGGTGACGATCTCGTACGCGGGGAAATAATCGACGTACTCGTGTTCCTGGGCCAGCTGCCCGGCCACGGCGCGCAGCACGGACTTCGAGTACGTGGTGGCGGTCAGGGCGTGGCCGCCGGTGGCGGTCGCGGTCAGCGGCACCGGTGAGACGGTCAGCAGCACGCGCAGCCCCGGGTTGGCGGCACGGGCCAGCGCGATGGCGTGCGACAGGTCGCGGTGGACCTCGGCGAAGGTGAAGTTGTGGAACGCGTACCGCCCGTCGTCGAAGGCGCCGCGCACCGTGCCGGGGCAGACCGGCTGGACGGTGCCGTCGTGGCGGCCCACCCACGCCTCGGTCAGGCCCAGCGTGAAGACGAAGCAGTCCGCCTCGGCCACGGCGCCGCGCAGCGCCGCCAGGGTCGTCTCGCGCGACGCCCGTACCGCCTCGGCCGAGGGGTGCCCCTCCGGGTCGACCGACGGGCGGTACGGGTCGTACCAGCGGCCGTCCTCGGCCCAGACCTCGTCGGGCGGCGCGGTCTCGCCGTGTGCCCAGGACAGCCACTGCCGCAGCATCGCGGCGGTGTAGATGTTGCCGGTACGGAACGAGAACACGCCGTAGTGGCGGGCCAGCCGCTCCTCCTCGGTCAGCCCGGGCGGCGCCGGTTCGGCGTCCCGCCAGTTCATGCCGCGTTCGAGCAGGGCGCGGCCGATGTGGCGGGCGAAGCAGGAGCCCGCGGTCAGTACGACGTCGTCCTGGCCGATGGGGAACTTCGGCGTCCACAGGCCGTCGATGTCCGCGGGGTCCGGTTCGGCCACGGCGGTGCGCCAGAAGGAGCGCGGCGGCAGGGATCGGTACGGGTTCATGGTGGTGGCCTCGGGGCGGTGGGCGAGTGGTTGACGAGCGGGCGGCGTCGGGGCGCCGTCTCGTGTCGGGTCCGGCATCAGCGACCGTCCGAACCGGTCGGCGCGGCGGCGTCGACCGCGTCCGCGACGGCCTGGACGTACGGGGGCCGGACGATGCCGTAGTGCGTGGTGTCCAGGCTCTGCCAGCCGCGCAGGTCCGGCAGGTGCTCCCGCCACCTGAGCTGCTGCGATTCCGGCGAGCCCAGGTCGGGCAGCCCGTCGACCGGCTGGTCGGCCAGCCAGAGGCGGCTGGGCGTGCCGGCCAGCCGGGGCGCTTCGTGCTGCGCCATGGCCGCCACGTTGGCCCGGCAGCAGCGCGCCAGCCGCTCGGCGTACGCCTGGGCCTCCCGGCTCGCCGGCGCCTGCGCGCCGCCCTGCCCCAGCTCGTGCGCGAAGACCGCTTCGAGCTGCGTCTCGTCGTACGCCCTGAAGTGCGGCGCGGCGTCCGGCGGCGGCGGGTCGAGCAGGTGGAGCGCGGCGGCCGGGTGGCCCGCCGCCTCCGCTTCGGCCGCCATCGCCTGCGCCACCCACGCGCCGAAGGACCAGCCGGCCAGCTGCCGGCGCCACGCGCTGTGCGGGAAGCGGGTCTGGAGGGCGGTGTGGTAGCGGCGGGCGCGTTCGGTCAGGGACCAGGCCGGCAGGTCGGGCCGGCGCAGCGCGGGGTCGGCGATCAGGCAGACGGTGAAGCGCGGGTCGAGGGCCGACACCAGCGCCCGGTACGCCTGGATGTCACCGCCTACCGGGTGGACCAGGCACAGCAGGTCATGTCCGGTGCCCTGCTGCCAGACCTCCAGGGTCACCGGGTCGTCGTCCCCGGCCGGACCGGTGTCCGCGTACGGGCCGGACGCCTCGGAGGCCCCGGTCACCGGGAACGTTTCGGCTCCCGGCCGCGCGCCGGCCTTCTCCAGCACCTCGTTCAGGCTGACCTGGTGGCTGAGCTGGGACAGTTCCAGGTCGACGCCGAACTGTTCCGTCACCTTGCCGATCAGGTCGAGCATGGTCAGGGAGTCGGCGCCCTGGTCGTAGAGCGAGGCGTCCCGGTCCAGTGCGTCCAGGCCGAGCCAGCGGCCGAGCCAGTCGGCGAGTCCGGTGGCGGCCGCGTCGGAAGTGGCGGCCGCGTCGGACGCGGAGGGCGTGCGGGTACCGGGTCCCTCCGGCGCGTGCGCCGGGGCGGTCTCGTAGAACACGCGGGCCTGTTCGACCGGTGTGGTGGAAACCAGCAGATGCGGAAGTTGCAACTGAAGTGCCCGCGCGAAGAGTTCCTGGCCTTCCTTGACCGCCAGGCCGACGGCGAGGTGGGCCTGGTGGCGGTCGTCCGACTGCAGGGCGTCCCGCGCCATGCCGACCTCGCTCCAGATGTCCCAGTCGATGCCGATCCGCAGGGTCGCCTCGGTCTCGTCGGCCCGGTGCCGGGCGAAGCCGTCCAGCAGACCGTTGGCGGCGGCGTAGTCGAACTGGCCGATGCCGCCGAACATGGCCGCCATCGACGAGCAGTACGCGGCGAACGCCGGCCGGTGGCGCCCGATCAGCCGCTCGACCAGCAGGGCGCCGTGCAGCTTGGCGGCCATGGCCTGCCGCATCGCCGCCGCGTCGCGCCGGGTGACCAGGCCGCCGGCCGCCGTGCCCGCGGCGTGCACCACACCGTCGATCCGGTGGGTGACGCCGTCGATCCGCTCCAGAACCGTGTCCGGCGGCGTCGTGGCGAGGTCGGCCTCGACGAGTTCGACGCGGTCCGCCCACGAGGTCAGTTCGGCGGGCAGGCGCGGCTGCCGGGAGAGCAGGATCACCCGGCAGTCGGACTGGTCCAGCAGCCAGGCCGCGATGCTGCCACCGATGCCGCCGGTGCCGCCGAGGATCAGGTACGTACCCGGCTCGTCCGGCAGCGCGGAAGGAAGCGTCGGCGCGGGTGCGGGCACCGGCAGCAGCGCCTGCTGCCACCAGTACCCCTGCCGCAGCGCCAACCGCCTGGGCGGCGCGTCCGGACCGTCGTCCCACGCCGGGACCGCGGCCAGGTGGGGCGCCCAGTCGGCGAGGCCGCGGCCGGGCAGGTCCAGCCAGCGGCTGTCGACGGCGCACTCCTGGGACGGCACCTCGCAGGCGCCCGCCAGCAGGCCCAACTCCGGCCGCCGCACGGGCCCCTCGACGGGCTGGGCCCCGTACGACAGCCACCAGGGCCGCAGCAGTGATGCCCACGGCGTGCCGGCGACGGCTTGCAGCAGAGCGGCGGGTGTGTCGAGGCATGCCCAGCGGGAGCGCGCCAAGGCGTCCTCGTCCACCGGGCCGTCGACCGCCAGCGGCAGCGCGTGCAGCCAGTCGACGCCGGTCTCGCCCGGGTCGCCCAGTGCGTCGAGCAGATGCCGCAGCGAGGCCGGGTCGGCCGGGTCCACCTCGTACGCGTCGTCCGCCAGCCGGGCATACGTGTCCGCCGCGCTGACCCGTACCACCCGCAACCAGGCGGTCTCGAAGGGGCGCAGCGCCTCGGGCGGCAGCGGCTCGGCCGACATGACCACCAGCAGCCCGCCGGTCGTGCGCGGTGCGGGGGCGGTGACGGCGCGACTGAGCCGCACCCAGTGCGGCTGGTGCAGCCAGTCGGTGTCCGGGAGCCGCTGGGGGAGTGCCCCGGTGGTGGCCTGGTCCGAGGGCCCGTCGGTGTCCGGCGCGGCGCGCTGGAAGTCGTACTCGGCCAGTTCGAACGCCGGGGGCGGGAAGTCCCACGGGGCCTGTGCCGGTCCTGCGGGCCAGCGGATCGCCTGCCCGGCCAGCCAGGATTCGGCCAGTTCTTCGGGGGAACGGCCTTCGGCGGGCAGCGCCGCTCCGGTTGCGTCCGCGTCGACCGGTGTCAGGTCGGTCCCCGCGACCGTACGCAGCCACGCCACCGCGCTCGCCGCGTCGGCGCAGACCGCCGCGGCCCGCCACCGGTAGGACGGGCGGCCTGCCTGGAGGTGGCGCAGCACACGGCCGTACTCCTCCGGCCGGTCCTGGAGATATTCGGCGATGCGCGCGGCATCGGCACGCAGACCGGCCTCGCTGCTGCTGGACAGCGGCAGGCAGGGCACGCCCGAAGCGCGCACACCCGAAGGGCACTCCACCGTCTCGCCTGCCTCCAGGACCAGATGGGCGTTGGTCCCCCCGATACCGAAGCTGCTGACGGCCGCCACCCGGGGCCGCCCGTCGGGCCAGGGCCGCGCCTCGGTCGGAATGGTGAACGGCGCGGCATCCGTACCGATCTGCGGGTTGAGCCGGTGGAAGTCGACATTGGGCGGGATGACGCCGTGGTGGACCGCCAGGGCGGCCCGTACCAGGCCGATCACGCCCGCGGCGGCGCCGAGGTGCCCGATCTGGCTCTTCACCGAGGCGAGGGCGCAGCGGTCGGCCCCGTCCAGGCCGAACGCCTGGCGCAGCGCGCCGACCTCGACCGGGTCGCCCAGCGCGGTGCCGGTGCCGTGCGCTTCGACATAGCCGAGGTCGGCGCCGGTACGGCCGCTGCGGCGCAGCGCGGCGCGGATCACCTCGCGCTGTCCGGCCAGCGAGGGCGCGCTGTAACTGAGCTTGGCGGCACCGTCGTTGTTCAGCGCCGAGCCGGTGACCACCGCGTACACGGTGTCGCCGTCCCGCCGCGCCAGCCGCAGCGGCTTGAGCACCACCACGCCCACGCCGCTGGCGCCGATCGTGCCGCTGGCGTCGTCGCTGAAGGGGCGGCAGTGCCCGTCCTTGGAGAAGATGTGCTGCGGCCGGTAGCGGTAGCCGCCGGTGAGCAAGGTGTCGACCAGGACGCCGCCGGCCAGCATCACGTCGGCGTCGCCCTGGCGCAGCAGACCGGCGGCGACGTGCACCGCCACCAGCGAACTGGCGCAGGCCGCCTGCACGGTGAACGCCGGACCCGACAGGTCGAGGTGGTAGGCGACCTTGGTGGCGAGGTAGTCCTTGTCGTGGTGGAGTGCCATCTGGAAGCCGTCCGGCAGGTACGCCGGGTCGGCCTCGCGCAGTACGGACCGGTAGTACGTGTTCTCGCCGCAGCCCGCGACCATGCCGACGCGCTGTCCGGCCGGGTCGGTGATGCCCGCGTGGGCGAGGGCCTGTACCGAACTCATCAGCAGGTGGCGCTGTTGCGGGTCCATCAGCCGGGCTTCCTGGCGGCTGATGCCGAAGTGGTCCGGATCGAAGTCCAGCAGGCCGGACATCTGACTGCGGGCGCCGACCAGGCCGTCGGCGGCGTCGAAGTGCTCGATGCCGCGTTCGCCGTTGCGCACCAGGTCCCAGAAGGCACCGAGGTCGTCGGCGCCGGGCAGCCGTACGGCCATGCCGACCACGGCGATCGGCTCGTCGGCCGCGCCGGACGCCGGTGCGTCCTGGCGGGCCGTTCCTGGGCGGCCATCGAGGAACCGCGCCAGCCGCCGGACGGTGACGTGCTCGAACAGGTCGGGAATGCTGAACGACAGCTCGGGCTCGGCGGTGCATCTCAGGTGGAAGCGCATCAGGTCGAGGCTGGTGGCGCCCGCGTCGAAGAACCGCTCGTCGGGTCCGACGGGCGAGCCGGTCACCTCCTCGAACAGCTCCGTGAGCCGCGCCTCGACCGGCGACAGAGCCGCAGCCGCTGCGGCTGCCGAGGCCGTGCCGCGCTGACGCAGCTCCTCGCCCGGCGCGGTCAGCGCCCGGCGGCGGTCCAGTTTGCCGCTCGGGGTGAGCGGGAGGGACGTGAGCCGCCGGAAGCGGTCGATCCGTACGTACGGAGGCAGCAGCGGTGCCAGATGAGCGGCCAGGTCCTCCGGTGCCGGAGACTCGCCGCGGCATTCCAGACAGGCCGTCAGCCGGTCGCCGTCGCGCAGGACGACCGCGTTGACCACGCCCGGGTGCTGGAGCAGCGCCGCTTCGACCTGCCCCAGCTCCAGCCGGTGGCCGCTCAGCTTGATCTGCTGGTCGTCGCGGCCCAAGTAGTGCAGCAGTCCGTCCCGGTCGAAGCGGGCCAGGTCGCCGCTGCGGTAGAAGGTGCCGAGGCCGGGCAGTTCGACGAAGCGGGACGCGTTGAGCGCCGCGTCGCCGAGGTAGCAGGGTGCGGCCATCGGGCCGCCGATCAGCAGCCGTCCGGGGCAGCCCGGCGGTACGGGCGCGTCGGCCTCGTCGACGACCCGCAGCCACGCGTCGGCGACGGGCCTGCCGATGGCCGGGCGCTCCGGCCACCGCGAAGGGTCGCCCTCCAGGCAGAGGCTGCTGACCACATGGGTCTCGGTCGGCCCGTAGTGGTTGAACAGGCGCGCGCCGGGCAGCCCGGCGAACCAGCGGCGGATCGCGTCCGTGCACAGCAACTGCTCGCCCGCGGTGACCACTTCGCGCAGCCGGGACGGGAAACGGCCCAGCCGCACGCCGTGCTCGGCCAGCAGGTGCAGCGCCACGTACGGCATGAAGATCCGCTCGACGCCGGCCGTTTCGAGCTGCTCCAGCAGGGTCGGCGCGTCCTGCCGCCAGCCCGGCCGTACGAGATGCAGGCAGCCGCCGCCGCACAGCGTGCCGAAGATCTCCTGGAACGACACGTCGAAGGACAGCATGGAGAACTGCTGGGTGACCGCGCCGCCCGCCAGGCCCCCGGCCTCGGCCTGCCACTGCAACAGGTTGCACAGCGTACGGTCGGGCACCTGCACGCCCTTGGGGGTTCCGGTGGAGCCGGAGGTGAAGAGCGTGTACAGCGGCCGCCGTCCGTCGTGGGCGGGCTCGCCGTACGCGGGCACGTCCGGGGCGGTGTCCGGAAGGGCGACCGGGTGGCGCGGCAGGTCCGCCGGGGCGATCGTGTCGACTGCGGCCGTGCCGTCCGGCGGTACCAGGATGCACAGCGGGCGCACCTGGTCCAGGATCTTCCGCAGCAGCTTCGGCGGGTAGGACGGGTCGAGCGGCACGATGGTGAGATTGAGCCGGGCCAGCGCCAGCAGTGCCACCACATGCTCGGCGGAGGGCCGGAAGTACAGCGCGACGCAGTGCGGCCGGCCGTCGTCCTCCGGAGGCAGCGGGTGGGCCGTCCGGAGTTCGGTGGCCAATGCGGCGGCGTACGCGCCGAGTTCGGCGTAGGTGAGGCTGCGGCCGTCGGTGACCAGCGCGGGGGCGTCGGGCGTCAGCCGGGCCTGGCGGGCGAAGCCCTCGGCCACGGTGGTGAAGGCCGGGGGAGTGGGAGCGCCCCGCCCGGGCTCGGGCAGCGCGCCGCGGTACGGGCCGACCAGCTCGGCGAGGGTGGCCGTCCCGCCGTCGGCCAGGCTGTCCAGCCCCTGCCGGAACAGGGCGGACATGGCCTCCACCTCGTCGGCGTCGAAGTGCTCGTCGGCGTACTCCCACAGGCAGTCGAAACCCGCCTCGTGCTCGACCACGGACAGCGTCAGCGGGCACTTCGCCTCGGCGGGCACCGGCCACTCGGGGCGGGAGGTGCAGCCGGGCAGCGCCAGTGCGCCGAAATCGGTGTTCTCCAGGACGAAGAGGAAGTCGAACGGCGAGCCGTCGGTACGGTTCCCCCGGTCGGCCAGGACATCGGCCAGCGCCACGTCCTGCCGCTCCAGCACCTCCTGTACGGCGGCCCCCTGACGCAGCAGCTGCGCGCGCAACTGCTCACCCGGCGCCAGGTCCAGCGGCAGCAGCACGGTGTTGGCGAACATGCCGACACTGTTCTCGAAAGCCTGCACCGGCCGGTTGGCGACCGGCCCGGCGATCCGCGGACGCGAGCGGCCGGTCACGCCGTACAGGCTCCAGGCGAACACGCCCAGCAGCAGCTGGAAGCGGGTGAGCCCCAGCTCGGCGCAGAGCCGGTCGAGCGCCGCGCGGCGGCCCGGGTCGAGCTGGGTGCGCAGCAGCCGGCCGTTGGTACGGGCCCGGGGGCGGACGGGGGCCAGGACGGGGTCCAACGGGTCCGCGTCCTCGTCCGTACCGCTCAGGCGGTCGTGGAGCGCGGCACGCTGCTCCTGGTATGCGTCCGTTGCGAACCACTCGGCCTGCCAGCCCGCGTAGTCGAGCGGGGTCGGCGCCACCGCGGGCTCCGTCGTCTCCGTGCCGCTCAGCGCGGCCGCGTAGTCGGCCGAGAGGTCGTGGAAGAGGACGTTGAGCGACCAGCCGTCGACCGCGATGTGGTGCAGGTGCAGCAGCAGGACGCCGCCCCCCGGCCGCGTCAGGAACGTGGCTCGCAGCAGTCGCGGGCGGGCCAGGTCGAAGGGGGCGGCGAAGAGGCGGTGGGCGGCGGGTCGCCAGTCGGACCCGTCGGCCGCCGGAGCACCGGGCCCGGTGGGCGCAGCTGTTCCGGGCGCGTCGGTCTCCGTCAGCGGCTCCGGTGCCACCCACGGGTCGTACGCCTCACCGACCACCTGCCGCAGTCCCTCCGGCGTGGCCTCGAAAGCCGTCCGCAGGGCGGGGTGACGCGCCACCAGCCGGCGCAGCGCCTCCCGCAGCGCGGCGGTGTCCACCGCGCCGTTCAGCCGGAACGCCATCGGGACGTTGTATGCGCAGGACTGCGGGTCGCGCTGTTGCAGGAGCCAGAGCCGCTGCTGCTCCGAGGTGGCGGGGGCGGAGCGGGCGCCCGAGGGGGCGGAGAGTTCCGGGTACGGCGAGTCCGCCCCGTCGCGAGCCGCCGTGACCGCAGCGGCCAGCTGCGCGAGGTCGCCCTGAAGTACGGCCGCTTGGGGCAGTTCGCAGCCCCAGCGTCGCCGGGCCTCGAAGCGCAGCCGCAGTGCCTTCAGCGAGTCGCCTCCGTTGGCGATCCAGCGGTCGCCCAGCCGCAGGCCCGGTACGCCCAGTACCTCGCCCGCCAGCTCCAGCACCTCGCGCTGCCAGGGCGTGACCGCCGCGTCCTCCGCCGTCTCCCGGCGCTGCCAGGGACGGACGTCGCGACGCAACAGTGCCGTCGCGTCGACCTTGCCGTTGGCGTTCAGCGGCAGCTCCTCCACCAGGTACACATGGTGCGGGCGCATGTACGCCGGGAGGCCGTCCGCCAGGTGCCGGTCGAAGGCGTCGAACGACAGCTCGTCGCCGAGCACCAGGTAGGCCAGCAGTTCGTTGACGCCGTGCGCGTCGCGGCGGGTGCACACGTAGGACTGGCGCACCGCCGGATGGGCCTCGATCTGCCGCTCCAGCTCACCCGGCTCGATCCGGAAGCCGCGCACCTTGACCTGGCGGTCGGCGCGGCCGACGTAGCTGATCAGGCCGTCGGCGTCGCGGCGTACGAGGTCGCCGGTGCGGTAGTGCAGGGCGGCGCCGCCGTCGTGCCAGGGCAGCCGTACGAAGCGGCGCGCGGTCTCGTCGGGCAGGTTGCGGTAGCCCGCCGCCAGCGCCTCGCCCGCCAGGTACAGCTCGGCGGTCTCGCCGGGCTCGGCGACGCGGGTGCCGTCGGCCACCACCAGGGCCTCGGTGCCCGGCAGAGCCCGCCCGATGGGCACCACGTCCGCGGCGAAATCGCGGGGGGCGGGGTGGCAGAGGGCGAAGGTGGTGGCCTCGGTGGGGCCGTAGATGTTGTGGAGCCGGGTGGTGCTCGCGGGGTTGTCGCGGTACCAGCGGCGGACCAAGGCGGCGTTGAGGTGTTCACCGCCGATGAGAATCTGGCCGACGCCGGAGAAGCAGTCCGGCACCTTGTCGGCCACCGCGTTGAACAGCGCCGTCGTGATGAACATGGTGTCGATGCGCTCGCGCCGCAGCGCGGCCGTCAGCAGGTGCGGCGTCTGCACCTTCTCGTCACTGAAGATCACGCAGCAGCTGCCGGTCAGCAGCGGCACCCACACCTCGAAGCTCAGCGCGTCGAAGGCGGGGTTGGCGAGGCAGGCGTAGCGCGCGCCCTCGTCC
Organism: Streptomyces sp. NPDC030165; assembly: GCF_055573595.1. Taxonomy (NCBI): domain Bacteria; kingdom Bacillati; phylum Actinomycetota; class Actinomycetes; order Kitasatosporales; family Streptomycetaceae; genus Streptomyces; species Streptomyces sp. NPDC030165. Next base: position 429,003 of record NZ_JBVIBD010000003.1, read on the forward strand.
AGCCGGATGTACCCCGGGCGCGCGAGCCGCAGGATGCCGGTGTCCCGCACCTCGACGCCCTTGGGGCGGCCGGTGGTGCCCGACGTGTAGAAGATGAAGGAGGCGGTCGGGGCGCTGGGCAGTGGCAGCGGGGCGTCGTCGCCGTCGGCCGGGCCGGCGGCGAACAGTTCGGTCACCGGCAGGGCCCGTATGCCGTCCGGCAGCCCGTCGGGCGCCGTGCCACCGTGCAGCACCGTCCCGCTCGCGGAGTCGGTCAGGATGTGGCGACGCCGCTCGGGCGGGCTCAGCCGGTCCAGCGGTACCACCACGGCGCCCAGCCGGAGGATGCCCAGCATCGCGCATATCAGCTGCCACGAGCGCGGCAGACAGACCGCCACGGCCTGGCCGGGCCGTACACCGTGCCGGTGCAGGGCCCGGGCGACGGTGGCACTGGCGGTGTCGAGTTCCGCGTAGTCCAGGCGCCGGTCGCCGTCCACGACCGCGAGGGCGGCGGGGGTGCGGCGGGCCTGGACGAGAACGCTCCCGGCCAGACCGGGGGAGGCCGGGAAGGCCGATTCGGGTTCCATCATCACTCCTGCGCCTGTGCTGACTCGGCTTCCGGCCCGGTGGGCAGCGACGGCCCGCAGGCCGTACCACCGGAGGGCGGGGGAGAGGCGGCCGGGCCGCCGGAGGGTGGCGAGGCGGCCGGGAAGCGGGCCAGCTCGGCCTCGATCAGCGCGGCCACCCGCAGCACCTCGGTGCTCTCCAGCATTTCCCAGTGGTCGCAGTACGCCGGTTCCACCACGAAGCCGCCCTTCGCGCGACGCTGCCAGAAGTCCCGTACGCCGTGCAGGAAGGGGGTGTCGGTGCCGTCCTCGACGGCTTGGACGAGGACCGTGCGGGCCGTCGTCGGCGGAGCCGGGTAGACGCCCGCGGTCTGCCGGTTGTGGTTGTAGATGCGGAAGTACTGGTCGATCTGCTCGTCGTCGATGCCGGGGTACATCCCGTTGAACTTGACCAGCTTGTCGCGGAACTCGGCCATCTCCACCGGCGCGGTCGCAGCGCGGTCGGCCGGCTCGTCCGAGCCCTGGGTGTCGAGCAGGACGACGCTGACGTCGCCGTGGCCGGACTCGGCCAGCAGGCGTCCCATCTCGTGGGCGACCAGGCCGCCGTACGAGAGGCCGGTGAGCACCAACGGGCCGTCCAGCAGAGGCTCGATCAGCTTCAGGTACGCCTCCGCCATCGCCTCGACCGTCGGCAGGAACGTCTCGCCGGGGTTCACGCCGGGCGACTGGATGCCGTGGACGCCGCACGACTCGGGCAGGGCCTTGGCCAGCGACAGGTAGCAGAAGGCGGTGCCGCCGGCCGGGTGGACGCAGACCACCCGCTGCCGCCCGTCGCCCGCGCGGAACTCGATCAGGTTGCTGTCCGGCCGGTCCGGCGCGCCGCGGCGCAGCCGCCCGCCCAGCGCCTCGATGGTCGGGTGCAGCATGATCTCGCGCACCGGCAGGGTGACGCCGAACTCCTCGCGGACGGCGTGCGCCAGCTTGATCGCGGAGATCGACGTACCGCCGATGTCGAAGAAGCTGTCGCGGATGCCGATCCCGGACTGGACCAGCACCCGCTGCCATATCCGGTACAGCGCCAGCTCGATGTGGTCCCGGGGGCTCGCCAGGTTGACCTGTACGGGGCCGCCGGCCCGGGCCTGTTCCAGGAGGGCCGCGCGGTCCGGCTTGCCGTTGGGGGTACGCGGCAGCTGCGGCAGTTCGACGAAGAGCGCCGGGATCATGTAGCCGGGCAGCTGCCGCGCCAGCGTGGCGCGCCAGGTGTCGGGCTGCTCGGGCGCGGCGTCACCGCGGCCCAGGAAGGCCACCAGACGCGCCTCACCGGCCGCGTCCCGGTCGGCCAGCACGACCGCCTCACGCACGCCCGGCCCGTCGAGCAGCGCCGCCTCGACCTCGCCCAGCTCGATGCGGAAGCCGCGCAGCTTGACCTGGTGGTCGCGGCGGCCGACGAATTCGGCGTTGCCGTCGGGCAGCCGCCGGGCCAGGTCGCCGGTGCGGTACATCCGCTCGCCGGGCGCGAAGGGGTCCGCTACGAAGCGCTCGGCGGTCAGGCCGGGGCGGCTCACGTAGCCGCGGGCCAGGCCCGCGCCGCCGATGTAGACCTCGCCGGTCACTCCGGCGGGCACCGGCTCCAGGCGCTCGTCGAGCAGCCGGATCCGGGTGCCGTCCAGGGGGCGGCCTACCGGGCACGTCCGGGGCAGCGGCAGCGGGTCGGTGTAGCCGGTGCTGAAGACCGTGGTCTCGGAGGGCCCGTAGCCGTTGAGCAGGCGCAGCTCCGGCAGGAGCGTCCGCATCCGGTGCAGGGCCTGCTCCGGTACGGGCTCCACGCCCGTCAGCAGCCGGCGCAGCGGCAGGCCCGCCAGCCGCTGCTCGGGCGCCTCGTCGATCCACTTGATGAAGGCGGGCGGCAGGAACGCCTGCGCGATGCGGTGGGTGCGCAGCCACTCCGTCAACGCTTCGGGGTCGGCGCGGAGTTCCCCGGGCACCGGGTGCAGGACGCCGCCGGTGGTGAGCGGCAGCAGGATCTCGAACACCGAGCAGTCGAAGCCGATGCTCGACCACCACGACGCGGCCTCGCCCGCCCCGGCGTCGAACCGTGCGAGCCAGTGGTCGAAGAGGCTGCCGACGTTGCCATGCGTGACGGCGACGCCCTTGGGCCGCCCGGTCGAACCCGAAGTGAAGATCACGTAGGCGAGACGGGAGGGCCGGCAGGCGATGCCGGGCGCGTCGTCCCGCTGCCCCTCCGCCTCGACGGCGGCGAGCGGCTGCCACCCGTCCGACGGCACGGCCGCGTCGCTCAGCACCAGCGCGGGCGCGGCGTCCTCCACCATGCGGGCCAGCCGCTCGGCGGGCAGGTCCGGATCGAGCGGCAGGTACGCGGCCCCGGCCTTGAGGACGCCGAGGATGCCCACCACCAGAGCAGCGGAACGCCCGGCGTGCAGCCCGACCACCTGGTCCGGGCGCACCCCGCGGGCGATCAGGGCGTGCGCGAGCCGGTTGGCGCGCCGCTCCAGCGTCGCGTAGTCGAGCTGCTCGCCGTCGCACACCAGGGCCGCCCGGTCGGGGTGTGCGCGTACGCGGCTCTCGAAGCGCTCGACCAGGCCGGGCCGGCGCCCGGCGCTGCCGGCCGCCTCCCAGTCGGCCACCAGCTGCCGCCGCTCCGGGGCGTCGAGCAGCGTCAGCGCGCCGGCGGGCCTGGCGGGGTCCGCGGCCATCTGCGTCAGGACCCGGCGGAGATACCGGCCGTACCGTTCCACGGTTTCCGCGTCGAACAGCGCACGGGCGTAATCCAGACTGCCCACGATACGCCCGTCCTCTTCCGCCAAAGACAGTGTCAGATCGAACTTCGCGACATCGTACGGCGAATCCAGCGGCGTCACCTCGATATCAGGCAGTGACAATTCGCCCTCCTCGCTGTTCTGCCACGCGAACATGGTCTGGAACAGCGGGGTGTGGGCGGGACTGCGGGACGGATTGACCAGTTCGACCACCTGCTCCCACGGCAGGTCCTGGTTTTCCAGTGCCTTCAGGGCGGTGCCGCGTACCCGCTTGAGGAGTTCGGCCACCGTCGGCCCGCCGGAAAGGTCGATGCGCAAGGCCAGCGTATTGACGAAAAAGCCGATCAGGCCTTCCAGTTCGGTCCGGCGGCGATTGGCCACCGGCGTGCCGATCACCACGTCGGTCCGGCCCGACAGCCGGGAGAGGACCAGGGACCAGCCCGTCAGCACCGTCATGAACAAGGTGCTGCCGTTGCGCCGGCTCGCGTCCTTGAGGGCGGCAGTCAATTCCGCGCCGAATTCCAGGGGCAGCTTTCCGCCGCGGTAGTCCTGTTCGGCCGGTCGCGGCCGGTCCGTCGGTAGTTCCAGCAGTGCCGGAGCGCCGGCCAGCGTCTTCTTCCAATGGTCGGCCTGTTTGGCCGGTACGCCTTCGGAGAGCCACTTCCGCTGCCATGCGGCGTAATCGGCGTACTGCACCGGAAGCGGCGGCAGCGGATCGCTCTTGCCGTCGCGGAAAGCGGTGTAGAGCTCGGCGATCTCCCGCGTCATCACCGTCATCGACCAGCCGTCGGAAGCGATGTGATGGGCGGTCAGCAGCAGTACGTGGTGGTCGGCGGCCAGCACCACCAGGCGCCCACGGACCAGCGGGCCCCTGGCCAGGTCGAACGGCGCCGCAGCCTCGTCCCGCTGGAGAGCTTCGAGCCGCGCTTCGGCGTCGGATGTGGTGTCGGCCCCGGTCAGATCGTGCACTTGCAGGGCAAAACCCACGTCCGCCGGGCCGATCTGCTGGGAGGGCTCACCCGCTACGGCCACCAGGCGCGTACGCAGCACTTCGTGACGGGCCACCAATGCGTCCAGCGCGCGGGTCAGCGCCGCCCGGTCCAGCGGCCCGCGCAGACGGAATGCCTGCGGCATGTGGTACGCCTCGCCGGCGCCCCGCATGTGCGCCAGGAACCACAGCCGCTGCTGCGCGAAAGACAGCTCCAGCGGTCCGGTACGGCTGGTCAGCGGTTCGACAGCGGTCTGCTTCCGCGTCGTCCGGGGGTGTTCGGAAGTCGATGCGCGGAACGTGTGGTTCGCCGGCAAAACTGGCTCATCTTCTCTGCGAGGAGGTCTTTTCGTACGACGGCCGAATGCCTGCCTCCGGCCGGCCCGAATACCGATCGGTAAGGGGGCGAAGTGGGGATGGCCGGCGGTATCGGTTCGGGCGCCGCGCAGGCCGCGGCGGACGGCATGGCCGAACGCGCGGGCCGGGCCCGTTGTACGGGTGGCCCGGAGTTCGCTCATGCGCGCCGGAACGGCTCGACGTGGGCGGAAACCCGGGGTGAGGGGGTGATGCGGTGCTATTTCGTTCGCGGCGGTGCGGAGCGGGCGGAGCCATCGGACTTCCGTCGGGAAGTGCCGGTCACCCGGCAGGCCGGTACGGCCGGTACACCACCTCAAGTGGCCATGGTGCGCACTCGCTTTCCGGGCCGCAGGTCGTACGGCCCCGTGCACACGGCGCCTCCGATTCGGGCACCGTGCTGGACGCTTTGTAACCCGCAGATGATCGAACAGCGTTGCGGAGCGTGTCAATGGTCGTTTCTTCCCCGTTTGGCCGCGGCGCCGGTCCGGTCCGCGGGGCTGCGAGAGCCTGAACGGCCCGGTGACACGGCCCTGATGGAGTGTGGCGGGACCGGCTGTGGCGCCTCGGCGAACTGCGCGGAAATCTTGCGGGAAGCGCCGAAGTTCGAGCAGAAAGTTGCATATCCCAGTCGGTGTGAGGCAGATTGAGAGCGCTTCCAACGGCGGAGGTCGCCCTCGGCCGCAGTGCTGAAGAAAGCTGTCCGATGTCCGACGCCGCAGCAAGCCCGCACTCCCCGGTCCAGCCCCGCCGGGAACCCCGCCCCGCCTCGGCGGCGCAGAGCGGCATCTGGTTCAACGAACAGCTCGACGACTGCGGCGCCGTGCACCACGTGCCCTTCACCCTGCACTTCGACGGCGCGCTCGACACCGCCGCACTGCGCCGTGCCTGCGAGGCCGTCCTGCGCAGGCACCCCGCCCTCACCAGCGCCGTCGAGAACCGCGACGGCGTCCCCTTCCTCGTCCCGGCCCCGGCCCGGCCCGAGTTGGTGACCGAGCGCGCGGACGAGGACGCCACCCGGCAGCACATCCTGACGCCGTTCGACCTCGCCGAAGGCCCGCTGTGCCGCCTGGTCCTGCAGATCATCGGCCCCCGCGCGCACCGGCTGCTGGTGGTCGCCCACCACCTGGTCTTCGACGGGCACTCCATGGAGGTGTTCGCCGCCGACCTCGCCGCGCACTACGGGGCGGAGGCCGGTCACGGCACCTCCGTACCCCCGGATCCCGCGCCCGCCGAACCGGCTGCCGCCGAGGACGCGCGGATCGCCGCCGCACTGCCCGCGGCCCGCGACCACTGGGCCCGGCACCCGCTCGGCGACGACGACCTGGTGCTCCCCGGCCTGGACCGTCCCGCCCACGGGACGGGCCCCGGCGACTTTCTGGCCTTCCGCCTCCCCGAGGACCTGCGGGACCGGCTCGGCCCCCTCGCGGAACGGATCGGGGTGACCCGCTTCGAGGTGGTCGTCGCCTCCCTGCACGCCCTCCTCTTCCGCTACGGCAACGGCGCACCGGTCACCGCCCTCGACCTCGGCACCCGCACCCCGGAGCAGCGCGGTCACATCGGCGTCCACGTCAACGAGCTCCCCTTCGTCTCCGCTCCGGAACCCGGCCTGGCTTTCGCGGAGTTCGCCCGCGCGACCCGGGGCGGCCTGCGCGAGCTGTACCGCGTACGGGACGTGCCGCTCGGCCGCGTCGGCGCCGGCGTCAAGCCGGGGGTCGCCCTCGCGCCGGTCTCCCTGACGTACCGGCGCCCGGGGCCCGTCCCGGAGTTCCCCGGACTCACCGTCACGGCGGACTGGACGCCCTCCAATCACACCGCCCGCAACGCCCTGCGCATCGAACTGGTCGACGGGCCCGACGGTTTCGACGTCCTGCTCCAGTACCCGCCGCGGTCCCTGGCGCGCGAACACGCCGAGAGCGTGGCGCGGCACTGGCTGACTCTCCTCGGCCACACGGCCGTCCACCCGGACACACCGCTGGCCGGCCTGCCGCTCCTCGACGAGGCCGAACACGACCGGCTGCTGACCCGCGTCAACGACACGGCCGTGGCGTACCCGGCCCGGACCGTCCCCGAGATGATCGCGGAACAGGCCGCCCGCACCCCCGACGCCGTCGCCGTCGTCCACGCGGACCGCAGCCTGACGTACGCGGACCTGGACGCCGGCGCCGAACGCCTCGCCGCCCGCCTGCGGGACAAGGGCATCGGCGCGGGAGCGCTCGTCGCCGTACGGGCGAGCCGCTCCGAACGCCTCCTCGTAGGCATGCTCGGCGTCCTCAAGGCCGGCGCGGCCTACATACCCCTGGACGCGGAATACCCTGCCGAGCGCATCGAGTTCGTCCTCGCGGACGCCGACGCCGCGCACGAACTGGGCGACGCCGACCTCCTGGCCGACGACCTCGCGGCCGTGAACGGGCAGCAGACCCCCGACGCGCCGCGCCACCCGGCCCCCGCGCCCGGCGACCTCGCCTACGTCATCTACACCTCCGGCTCCACCGGCCGCCCCAAGGGCGTGCAGATCGAGCACCGCTCCCTCACGAACCTCCTGCTGTCCCTGCGCGACCTGCTCGGCTCCGGCCCCGGCCACCGCTGGCTGGCGCTGACCTCCGTCTCGTTCGACATCTCCGGTCTGGAACTCTTCCTCCCGCTGGTCACGGGCGGCACGGTGGTGGTGGCGGGCGCGAGCGACACCCGCGACGGCGCGGCGCTGACGGACCTGATCACCCGGCACGGCGTCACCCACGTCCAGGCCACCCCGACCGGCTGGGCGATGCTCCTCGACCACGGCTTCGACGCACCCGCCGTCACCGCGCTCGCCGGCGGCGAGGCCCTGCCGCCGGCGCTCGCGCAGCGGCTGCGCCCGCGCGTCGGCCGGCTCCTGAACGTCTACGGTCCGACCGAGACCACGATCTGGTCGACGTACGACGAGATCGGACCGGAAGCCGGTCAGGTGACGATCGGTCGCCCGCTGGCCAACACCCGCGTGTACGTGCTCGACGAGCGCCTGGCGCCCGTACCGGCGGGCCTGCCCGGCGACCTCTACATCGCCGGAGACGGGCTCGCTCGCGGCTACGTCCGTCGGCCGGAGCTGGACAGCGAGCGCTTCCCGCCCGATCCGTACGGCCCTCCGGGCAGCCGGATGTACCGCACCGGTGATCGGGCGCGCCACCGCGGCGACGGCCGCCTGGAGTTCCTCGGCCGGACCGACGACCAGATCAAGCTGCGCGGCTACCGGATCGAACTCGGCGAGATCGAGTCCCGGCTGCTCGCCCTGGACGGTGTGCACCGGGCCGCGGCCGCGGTACGGGACGGCCGGCTCGTCGGCTATCACGTCGGCGACGCGGACGCCGGACAGCTGCGGCGGGAACTGGCGGCGGCGCTCCCCCCGTACATGGTGCCGGAGGTCTTCGTCGCCCTCGACGCGCTGCCCACCACGCCGAACGGCAAGCTCGACCGGTCCGCGCTGCCCGCGCCGCCCGAGGACGTCACCGTAGAGCCGTCAGCGGCGGACAGCCCCCTGGAGGCGGTCCGGGAGATCTGGCGCGAGGTCTTCGGCCTCCCCGAACTCACCGATACCGACGACCTCTTCGACCTCGGTGGTCACTCCATCACCATGACCCAGATCTCGACCCGGATACTCGACCGGCTCGGAGTCGAGGTGCCGCTCTCCGCGTACTTCGACACGCCGACCGTCGAAGGCATCGCGGCCGTGGTCGCCGAGCTGCAGGAATACTGCGACTGAGGGGCATCACGCCCCGAGGACCTCCGACAGGTCGTAGCGGACCGGCTCGTCCAGTTGCGCGTAGGTGCACGACGCCGGTTCGCGGTCGGGGCGCCAGCGCCGGAACCGGGCGGTGTGCCGGAACCGGTCGCCCTGCATGTGGTCGTAGGCGACCTCCGCCACACGTTCCGGGCGCAGTGGAACCCAGGACAGGTCCTTCTTGCCCGTCCACCGGCTCGGTCCGCCGGGCAGCCGGCCCGCCGCCTGCGCCTCCTCGCTGGTCCACTCCTCCCAAGGATGGCCCGCGACGGACTCCATCCGCAGCGGTGCCAGCTCCTCCATCAGCTCCTGGCGCCGGCGCATCGGGAAGGAGGCGCAGACGCCGACGTGCTGGAGCCGGCCCCTGTCGTCGTACAGCCCCAGCAGCAGGGACCCCACGACCGGGCCGCTCTTGTGCGGGCGCAGGCCCGCCACGACACAGTCGGCGGTCCGCTCGTGCTTCGTCTTGACCATCACCCGCCGGCCCGGGCGGTACGGCATCCCGGGCGGCTTCGCGACGATTCCGTCCAGCCCGGCCCCCTCGAACTGCGCGAACCAGTCGCGGGCCACGTCGAGGTCGTCGGTGGCGGGCCCGGTGAACACCGGGTCGGCCGCGTCGCGCAGCGCCGTCGTCAGGGCGTCCCGGCGGTCCCGCTGCGGTACGGGCATCAGCGACTCGTCACCCAGGGCCAGCAGGTCGAACGCGACGAAGGACGCCGGGGTCACCTCCGCCAGGTGGCGTACCCGGGAGTCGGCGGGGTGAATGCGCTCCAGCAGGGCGTCGAAGTCCAGCCGCCCCTCCCGGGCGATGACGATCTCGCCGTCCAGCACGCACCGCGGCGGCAGCTCCGTCCGCAGGCCCTCGATCAGTTCGGGGAAGTAGCGGGTGAGCGGCTTGCCCGAGCGGCTGCCCAGCTCGATCTCGTCCCCGTCGCGGAAGACGACGGCCCGGAAGCCGTCCCACTTGGCCTCGTACTGTATGCCGGGCGGGATGTCCGGGGCGGCCTTGGCCAGCATCGGCTCCACCGGGGGCATCACGGGAAGATCCATGAGGGCGATTGTGCGGCGGGGCGCGCGGACCGGCGGCGGTACGCGCCGCTGACAGGCGGGGCCTGCCCGTACGGCCTAGCGTGGGTGCATGGCAGAGTCGCTGGAGCTGACCGCCGGCGGGCAGACGGTCCGGGTGTCCCACCCGGACAAGGTCTACTTCCCGCAGCGCGGCTTCACCAAGGCCGACGTCGTCCGCTACTACCAGAGCGTCGGCGACGGCATCCTGCGCGCCCTCAAGGACCGGCCCACCACTTTGGAGCGCTACCCCGACGGAGTGGAAGGCGAATCGTTCTTCCAGAAGCGGGCGCCGAAGAACCTCCCCGACTGGATCCCCACCGGCCGGATCACCTTCCCCAGCGGCCGGTACGCCGACGAGATCTGCCCCACCGAGCCCGCCGCCGTCCTGTGGGCGGCCAACCTCGGCTGTCTGACCTTCCACCCCTGGCCGGTCCGCCGGGGCGACACCGAGCACCCGGACGAACTGCGCATCGACCTCGACCCGCAGCCGGGCACCGGCTACGCGGACGCGGTACGGGCCGCCCTCGCCCTGCGGGACGTACTGGACGGCCTCGGCCTCACCGGCCGGCCCAAGACCTCCGGCGGCCGCGGCCTGCACGTCTTCGTGCCCATCGCGCCCGACTGGACCTTCACCCAGGTCCGGCGCTCGGCGATCGCGGTGGCCCGGGAGCTGGAACGGCGCGACCCGGAGCGGATCACCACCTCCTGGTGGAAGGAGGAGCGCGGCGCCAAGATCTTCGTGGACTACAACCAGACCGCCCGGGACCGCACCATCGCCAGCGCCTACTCCGTACGGCCCTTCCCGCACGCGCCGGTCTCCGCACCCCTGCGCTGGGAGGAGCTGGCCGACGCCGTACCGGAGGACTTCGACATCGGCACCATGCCGGCCCGCTTCGCCGAACTGGGCGACCTGCACGCCACCATGGACCGGTACCCGTGCCGCCTGGAGGCCGCGCTCGAACTCGCCGACCGCGACGAGCGCGAGCACGGGCTCGGAGACCTCCCGTACCCGCCGGAACACCCGAAGGTGAAGGGCGAACCGAAGCGGGTGCAGCCGAGCCGCGCCAAGAAGTGACGCGCACCGAGGTCCCGGCGGGGCCTTTCCGCGCCTGTTCTCCGTGTCGGCCACCTGTCGGCGACTGTCGGTCGGACGTCAGCGGCTCGTCGGCGTGGTCCGGCACGCTCGCAGTGATCCTGCCGGGCGCCCGTCCGGCAGGCGTGCGACAGGCAAGGAACCACCATGACCACTCACGTCACGATCATCGGCGCCGGCCTCGGCGGCCTCACGCTCGCCCGCGTCCTGCACGTCCACGGCATCCCGGCCACGGTCTACGAGGCGGAGCCCTCCCCGGCAGCTCGCGCGCAGGGCGGGATGCTCGACATACACGACTACAACGGTCAGCCGGCCCTTGAGGCGGCGGGCCTGACGGACGCGTTCCGCGGCCTCGTCCTGGAGGGCCGCCAGGCGATGCGCGTCCTCGACCGGGACGGGACCGTCCTGTACGACGAAGCCGACGACGGCACCGGTGGACGTCCCGAGGTAATGCGCGGCGAACTGCGCCGGACCCTGCTCGCCTCGCTCCCGGCCGACACCGTCCGGTGGGGGCGCAAGGCCAGCGGCGTCCGGGCCCTCGGCGAGGGGCGCCACGAGGTGACGTTCGCCGACGGCAGCACCGTCACCACCGGACTGCTGGTCGGCGCGGACGGCGCGTGGTCACGTGTGCGGCCGCTGCTCTCCGACGCCACGCCCGAGTACACCGGCAGGTCGTTCGTCGAGACCTACCTGTTCGACAGCGACACCCGGCACCCGGCCACCGCGAAAGCCGTCGGCGGCGGATCGTTCTTCGCGCCGGCGCCGGGCAAGGCGATCCAGGCGCACCGGGAGAGCGGCGACACCCTGCACGCCTACGTGGCGCTCACCGAGCCGCTGGACTGGTTCGCCGCCGTCGACTTCACCGATGCCGCCGCGGCCACCGCGCGGATCGCGCGGGAGTTCGACGGCTGGGCGCCGGAGCTGACCGCACTGATCACCGACAGTGACACCGCCCCGGCCCTGCGACCCCACTACGCCCTGCCGGTCGGGCACCGGTGGGACCGGGTGCCGGGGGTGACCCTGCTCGGCGACGCCGCGCACCTTTCCGCGCCGAACGGCGAAGGCGCCAACCTGGCCATGCTGGACGGCGCCGAACTCGCCGTGGCCCTCGCCGCCCACCCCGACGACATCGAGGCCGCGCTCACCGAGTACGAGCAGGCCATGTTCCTCCGCGGCGCCGAAGCGGTCACGGAAGGCACCCAGCTCCACGAGGTGCTCTACGGCGACAACGCGCCCCAGAGCTTGATCACCGCGTTCATGGAGAACAAGCAGATCCCGTGAGCCGCCGGCCGGGCGGGAGGGCCCTCCTTTCGGACGTCAGAAGGCCCCCCGCACCCGCAGTTCGCCACCCGGCGCCTCGGCCCTCGCCGCGTACGTGTCGTCCTTGGCGTCGCGGCCGCCCTCCGCGTGGTTGTACTGCCCCGCGAAGACATGCCGCCCGGCGGGCACGGTCCGGCCCGGTTTGAGCGTCCACCGGTAGACCAGTACGCCGTCACGGTCACCCACGGACACCGTGAAGTCGGCCGAGGGCAGCGTGCTCCAGTGGCCGGTGTCCGCCACGCCGGCGGTCCGGGCGATCCGCAGCTCCACGGTGAGCGCGGTCAGCGGCTGCCCGGTCTGGAGCGTGACGTTGCTCTGCGCCCAGTAGGCGTTGCTGTGCGGGTCCACGGAGCCGTCCGACCACAGCGGGCCGTCCTCGGTACGCGGTGGGCCGTCATCCGTGCCTCCGGACGGCGGACGCGCCCCGGAGGAGGCACCGGGCGTCGGGGACGCCGACGCACCGCCCGTGTCCCTGCCCCCATCGACCCCACCTGTTTCACCGGCTTCACCGGTGGCGCCACCGGTCCCGCCGGGCCGCTCCGTCCTCCCGGGCTCACCGGAGGGCGGTTCGGCCGGGGTGGCCGAGGCGCGGGGCGGGGGCGTGGGGGAGGCGGGCCGGTCCTCTCCCGGACCGGCGGGACCGACCGGGCGCGTCGTCACCTTCCCGGGGCCGGGCGACTGCACGACCGACGCCACCGCGTAACCACCGGCCACGAGCGCCCCCACCGTCGCGGCGGCCGCGAGGGCCACCCGCGGCCACGAGCGGCCCGGCGCGGCCCGGCGGCGGCGTGGCTCCGTACCGCTGTCGGCGGAGTCCGTCATGCCGCGCTCCACCCGCGCGAGAATCCGGGCCCGGTCCGGGCGGTGCGCCCGCGCCGCCCCACGCAACTGCTCGCGCACGTCGTCGTCCGCCATCACTTCCTCCTCCCCGCGAGGTCGTCCACGGCCCCCGCGCCCAGGTGCCGCTGGAGTTCCGCCATGCCCCGGGAGGTCTGGCTCTTGACCGTACCGACGGATATGCCCAGGGCGAGAGCGGTGTCCCGTTCCGACAGGTCGAACGCGTGCCGCAGCACGACGCACGCGCGTTTACGGAACGGCAGCCGCTCCAGCGCCTGCCGGACGTCCACGACGGCGGCCACGTCGGGGCCGTCCGACCGCTCGGAGCGCTGGGACCAGAACAGGGCGATACGGCGCCGCTCGCGCACGGTGCTGCGGATGCGGCCGCGGGCCATGTTGGCGACCACACCACGGGCGTAGGCCACCGGGTGCTCCGCGGCGCGTACGCGGTCCCACCGGTGCCACAGGGCGAGCAGCGCGTCCGCCGCGAGGTCGTCGGCGGCGTCCGTCTCGCCCGTGAGCAGGTGGGCGAGGCGGGCCAGTTCGGCGTGATGGCGCTCGAAGAAGGCGTGGAACTCCGCGGACGCGTCGTCGGTGCCGGGGGACGAGGCGGTGTCCGGGGAGGGACCGGTCCCCGGGCCACTGGGGGAGGCGCTCATGCTTCTCGGAGGGGCGGCGGACGAGATCATGCCAACCATTCGGGGTGCGGAGGCTGGGGCGGCCGGTGACCGGTGGGGGAGGGAAGGCTGACCACGGGGCGGGCTCTCTCGGTCGGGAACACTCTGTCAGCCCCTCAGTTGCCGCCGGTCGAGGGAAGGTTGCCGACGACTGCCACGAGTTTCTGCGAGGTGGCCAGGTGGGCTGAAGGCCGGGTCCGTAACTGGCCGGGAGGAGCAACCAATGAGCCCGCGGCGGCAACCAGGAGGCACTGTCCCCGAACCGAGAGGCCGCCCCATGCCGACCCCTGGCCGTCACCGCTCCTCCCGCAAGCGCTTCCTCGTCGCGCTGCTCGCCGCCGCCACACTCGGAGGCGGAACCTTCCTCGCCCTCGACACCACCGCCGGCTCCGCACGGGCCGCGGACGGCTGCGCGCCGAACACGTCCACGCCCATGGGCAAGTACTGGCTCAACAACAACACCTGGGGAGCGGACACCGGTTCCGGGTGGAGCTGCACGTGGGCCACGTACCAGTCCGGCAACACCATCGGCTGGGGCACCACGTACGACTGGTCGGGCGCTCCCGGATCGGTGAAGTCGTACGCGAGCAGCGTGCTCGGCTGGCACTGGGGCTGGAAGTCCGACGCCACCGGCCTGCCCGTGCGGGTCTCCGCGAAGAAGCCGATCCGCGCGAAGTGGTCCTACCAGGTGAAGGCGGCCAGGCCGGGCGCGTACAACGTCGCCTACGACCTGTGGCTGCACGACCGGCCGGACACCGACTGGCAGAGCCGCCCCAAGCACGAGGTCATGGTCTGGCTCGCCAAGGGCGGTGACGCCGCGCCGCTGGGCACCCGGCAGCAGCGGGTGAAGATCGCCGGTGCCTACTGGGACCTGTACGTCGGCAGGACCGGCTGGAACGTGTACTCCTTCGTCCGCGTCGGCGACACCACGACGTCCGACCTCGACCTCGACGACTTCCTCCAGGCCCTCGTACGCCGGGGCGCGGTGGCGCCGAGCGACTACGTCAGCGGCGTGGAGGCCGGTACGGAAGCCTTCACCGGCAAGGCGCAGCTGGACACCACGGCGTACTCGGTCGACGTCGGCTGAGGCGGGCGGAGCGGCGGCAGGGCTTCCCACGGGCGGATCGCGTGGGAAGCCCTGCGCCTACGGAGTGTTCGGAGTTACGTGCACGCCGTCCCCGCTCGCACGGGGGAGGCGGGCGAGCGGCGATCGGCGAACGGCAGCCGCTCCACCGGATAAGCCTTCGGGTATTTGCGGTTGATGAGGTCCAGATTGTTCGCGAGCCGCACGTCCGCCGTGACGAGGGGCAGGCTGAGCATCTTGGTCTGGCCGACCACCTGCGTGTCCTTGGCTTCGAGGTTCTGCCCTGTCTCGGCGGCCCGGGCCCGCAGTTGGGTGAGGACCGGCTTGCTCGCGTACGTGGCGCTCTTCTTTCCCGTCCGCTTGTCCAGGAAGGTGTTGAGCCAGGCGCGCTCGTGTTTGCCGCCCGCGCCGAATTCCTTGTACACCTGCGGCACGATGCAGGGTCTGCGCTTTCCCATGGTGGCGTCCAGCCTTTGCAGGTACGCCGTGGAACGCTTCGCGTGGATCAGGACGCCGGTGTCCAGGGAGACGTACTCCTTCGGTGCCCGGGGGGAGGTGCGGGACCGCTCGGAGGGCGTGGCGGCGGGCGCGTCCGCCACGGACACCGCCGTCGCTGTCACCGCCAGGCAGACGGCTATCAGGGATTTCGTCACGGGCTTGGTCTGACGCATGCTTTCCTACCTGCTTTCCCGCCTCGCGTCGAGGCGCGTTCTTCCGGTTGTGGCGCGGGTGGCAGGAAAGGGGTGCCCGGCCGGAAAGCGCTGAGCGTGAGCCGGCGGTGATGTCGCACGAAACGGTGAATGCGGCGCGGGGTGCGCAAGCCGCTGCCAGGCGTTTCCGAACGGGCGCCGGGCCGGTTCGCCGGCTCCTCAGGGGCGGCGTTCCGGAATCGGCGGCACTGCTGCACATGGCGGAGCGCACGCACCGTGACCTTTTGGGCAGCAGGGCGTCTAACGGTCCGCCCGGCCCCCGTTCCCGCCCTCCGTGACCCACCGGTACGCGGCCTCCGCCGTGAATTCCTTCTGGCCGCCCGCAAAGAACAGCCCGGCGCTGCCGAACGCCGGGTCCGTCACCGTCTCCGGCACGTACGGGATCGCCACGCACCGCATCCCCGCCCGGCGGGCCGCCTCCGCGCCGGGCGGCGCGTCCTCCAGCACCACGCACGTCTCGGGTGCCGCGCCCAGCCTGCGTGCCGCCTCCAGGAAGACGTCGGGCGCGGGCTTGCCGTGCGCGACCTCCTCGGCCGAGACCAGGACGGTCAGCTGCGCGTCCAGGCCGGTGGCCGCGAGCACCGTCTCGATCGCGGACCGCGAGGAGCCGGAAGCCACCGCCAGCGGATGCCCGGCCGCGTGCAGCAGCTCCACGAATGTCCGCATCTCGGGGAAGACCTCGGTGTGCGCCCGCGCCAGTTCCAGGTAGGCGCGGTTCTTGCCGGCCAGCAGCTCGTCGAGGGGCGCGTCGATGCCGTACTCCCGCTTGAGGATGTCCAGCGTCTCGCGGGTGCCGATGCCGATGAAGCGTGTGTGGTGCTCCCAGGTGAAGCCGGTGACGCCGTACCGGGCGAGCGCCCTGCGTCCCGCCTCGTAGTAGTTCGGCTCGCTGTCCACGAGCGTGCCGTCGAGGTCGAAGATGACGGGAGCGGGGGAAGCGCTGGTGGAAATGGTCATGGACTCAGCATGTCAAGGCGCTTGCCGGCGCGGTCCGGCGGCACCGCCCACCGCTTCGACCAGCGGCAGCATCCGGTGCGGCACCCGTTCCCGCAGGGCCACCTCCGTCCGCGTGCGGACCACGCCCGACATCTTGATCAGCCGCTGGATCACGTCCTCCAGGTGGGCCGCGTCCCGCGCGACCACCCGCGTCAGCAGGTCACCGCCGCCGGTCGTCGAGAACGCCTCGATGATCTCCGGCACCTCGGCCAGTTCGTCGGCGACGTCCTCCAGATGCCCCTGGGTGACCTCGATGTGCACGAAAGCGAGTACGGGATGGCCGAGCGCGGCGGGCGACAGGCGCGGCCCGTACGCGGTGATCACCCCGTCCCGCTCCAGCCGGTCCAGACGCGCCTGGACGGTGCCCCGGGCGATGCCGAGGATACGGGCGTACTCCCGCACGCTGGTGCGCGGCTGCTCCAGCAGCAGCCGCAGGATCTTCGCGTCGAGCGTGTCCACGGCCATGGGCCAACGGCCTCCTCAGGAGCAGTGCGGGGCCCGACGACTGTACCAACGGCTCAGCCGCCGGAGCATGCGGTGGTCAAACCGCCGCCGGGAGGCGCCCCGTCCGCCGCCCGTCAGCAGACCCCGTCACCGGGCTTCGGGTTGGCCAGCCGGAAGACGGGCCGCAGCTTCAGGCCGGCCCAGGTGCCGAGCAGTGCCGTCGCGCCCCAGATCCAGCCGTGCAGGCTGCCGGAGGCGATGCCGGCGAGGTAGGCACCGATGTTGCAGCCGCCGGCCAGCCGGGCGCCGATGCCCATCAGGACGCCGCCCGCGACCGCCGCGACCGCGGTACGCCACGGAGTGCCCCGGTGCAGGGCCCAGGTGCCGCCGAGTGCGGCGGCGATCCCCGCGCCGATCATGATGCCGATGTCGGTCAGGCTGGTCCTGTCGGCCAGCACCGGGCCGGACAGCGCCTGCGCGTTCGCGGGCTTCTGCCAGTACGACCAGGTCTCCGGGTGCCCGCCGAACGCGCTCACCAGCTTCGCGCCCCACAGGCTGAACGCGCTGGTCACACCCCACGCCCCGCCGGACACGAGCAGCACGCCGCCGCCCAGCGCCGCCAGCACCGCCGCGCCGGCGGCCAGCGGCCACGAACCGCGCAGGACCCGGGCGGCCGCGGACTTCGCCGACGGCACCGGGCCGGTCGGCGGCGGGTTGCGGCGCGCCTGGACCGCGCGGCTGATCACCACGACGACGGCCAGCGCCAGGATCGTGACGGCCCACGACCCGAACCAGCCGATGTGGTCGGCGAACACCACCGGCTCGTACGCCGGAAGGTCCTTCCACAGGTCGAACTGCCAGGCGGCCAGCGTGGAACCGGCGATGAAGCCGCCCAGTGTCAGCACGATGGAGGTCTGCCCCGAACCCACCGCGAACAGCGTGCCGGAGGCGCAGGCGCCACCCAGCTGCATCCCGACGGCGAACACGAACGAGCCGAGGAGCAGCCCCACGCCGAGCGGCCCGCCCGAGGGCTCGGGCGCCGAGCCGAACAGTCCGGTGCCGGTGCCGATGACCAGGGCGAACAGGGTGGCCGTCGTGCCCAGCAGGAGCGCGTGGGCGCGCAGCCCGGTCCCGTTCCCCACCGCGACCAGCTGCCGCCACGCCGAGGTGAACCCGAACCGCGAGTGGAACAGGGCCACCCCCAGTCCGAGCCCGAGCAGCAGCAGGACGCCGGGCTTCGCGCCGTACGAGGCGAAGACGTGGCCCGCCAGTGCCACGGCGATCAGCAGGCCGACGGCGAGCGGCAGCCGGCGTACGGGCGGGGCCGGGGGAGCGGCGGGCCGGGGCCGGGAGGTGGGGGAGGGGACGAGCAGGGCCGTGGAGGGGCGGGCGGCTCCGACGAGCGGATCAGGGGGTGCTGTGGTCACAGCGGGCTCCGGGAGGTGAGCGGTGAGCGGTGAACGGCGGGCTGAGCGCGGAACGGGGCGGCGCGGCACATGGCGGTGCCCGGGGCGCGGGAGGCGCACGTCACCCCGGGAACGCCGGGGCTCAGGGGCGGGAAGCGGTGATCACGGACGTCGGCGCCTGCGGTACGGCGCCGACGGCAGGCTTCAGCGGGGACAGAGCCCGTCGTCGACGCACCAGGCCGAGTTCGCGAAGAGCGCGAGACAGAGGAGGCGGGCGGGTGCGGACATGGCGTCGAGGGTAATGCGTGGGAGCTGCACGTGGTTGCGGTGTTCCGGCATCCGGACAGGTGGATGAGACGTGGGCGCGGAAGCGGGGCGAAACGAGCAGACGGGCGGCCTTCCGCGCCAATGGCCACCTCCTGGCACAGCGGTCAGCGGCCGTGCTGTACCAATGGCACAGAATTCTGCGGCTCTGTTGAGCCAACAGTAGTGTTGATGTTGTCATAGGCGGGTCGATGGCGCTGCGGATTCCCGCGGCGCCTTTTTGATGCGGAGACGCAGCGCCGCACCGCGGAGCTGCGCCGCAGAGCCGAAGCGCGGCGTCGCGGCGCGGAGCTGGACGCAGCGAACGACAGAGCTGACCGCAAAGGGGTGGAAACCGTGTTGAAGAGGGTGTTCGTGGCGCCGGACCCGGGGCGGCTGCGGCTGCGCAGCGCCGCGCGGGCCGTCGTGGGCGTCGGGCTGGCGGTGGCCGTGTGCGCCGTCGCGGGCCACTCGCTGGTCGGTGCCGTGGTGGGCGGGGTCGCCGCGCTGCTCGCCCTCTTCACCGTCGCGGACACGACGGTCCGCGGCCAGCTGGTCTCCACCGCCCTGCTGCCGCTGGTCGGCTTCCCGGTGCTCGCCGCGGCGGCGGTGCTGCACGACTACCCGCTGGTACGGGACACGGCCTTCCTCGCCACCGTCGGCGTGGGCGTCTACGCCCGCCGGTGGGGCCCGCGCGGCAACGCCCTCGGCATCTTCGCGTTCATGTCCTTCTTCGAGGCGCAGTTCCTGCGCACGGTGCCCGAGCAGCTGCCGGAGCTGTACGCCGCCACCGCGCTCGCACTCCTCGCCTGCTCGGCCGTCCGCTTCGGACTGTGGTGCTACGAACGCCGTACGCCGCCGCCGGCCGTGCCCGTCCTGCCCGGCGGCAAGGGGCTCGCCCGTGCGACGACCCGCCAGGCGCTCCAGGCGACCGCCGGCGGGGCCATCGCCCTCGCCGCAGGCCAGCTGCTCTCCCACGAACGCTGGTACTGGGCCGTCGGCGCCATGTGGTGGATCTTCGTCAACACCGCATCGCGCGGCGAGACCGTGGTCCGCGGCTTCCGCCGGATGCTCGGCACGCTCCTCGGCATCCCGGCCGGCCTGCTGATCGCCGTACCGCTGCACGGAGCCCTGGCGCCCACGGCCGTCCTCATCGCGGTCTGCGTCTTCTCGATTTTCTACGCGTCGCCGGTCTCGTACACCTGGAACATGCTCGCGGTGACCCTGATGGTCGGCCTGTTGTACGGACTGCTGGGCGTCCTCGACCCGGGGCTGCTCGCGCTGCGCCTGGCGGAGACCGGCGTCGGCGCGCTCAGCGCGGTGCTGGCCGTCCTGGTGGTGCTGCCCGTCACCACGCACGCCACGACGGACGCCTGGATCCAGCGCGCCCTGCGCTGCGTGCACCACTGCACCGCCGAGGCCGCGGCACGCATCGCGGGTGCGGAGAGCGCCGACCCGGCCCCGCTCGTCGCCGAGCTGGAGGTGCTGCTCCGCCGGGTACGGCTGTCCCTCGCCCCGCTGGTGCACCCGCTGGCCCCGATGCGGGCCCGCAAGGAACGGGCCCGGCAGGTGCTGGCGCTGCTGGACGACTGCGCCCGCGAGGTCCGCGGGCTGGCGTCCATCGCCGCCGACCCGGTGGCGTCCCACGACGCCCGGCTGACCGCCGCCTGCCAGCGCGTGGAGGCAGCCGTGGAAGCGCTCACCACGCCGCACCAGTCCCGCGAGTTCACAGCCGCCACGGCCGCCACCTCGCACGCGCCCCTGGAGCCTGCGCTCGCCCACCTCCACGGTCTGGAGCGCGCACTGGCCGAGCTGGCCGCGCCGCTGCGCAGTTCCCCGCGCTCACCGCTGGCCGACGCCTGACGGAGAAGCGCCCGTACAGAGCCCGCACGTCGCCCGAACCGCGCCGGTCCGCCGCCGCGGACTGATCCTGCCGGGACCGGTCGCCTTCCAGGCTGCCGGTCTCGCTCGTCAAGACCGCCGTCTCACCTGGGCGATCACCGCGTTCGCCGCCGCGAGCAGCGCGGTCGCGCCGCCGGCCACCAGAGCCACCGAGGGCGACGTACGGTCCACGACGGCACCGCCGGTCGGCGCGCCGACGGAGATGGCCGCCTGGAACGAGGCGGTGAAGAGCACCGACGCCGCCTCCGGGGCGTGCGGGGCCGCCCGGACGAACCAGGTCTGCGAGGCGACCGGCACGGCCCCGTACGCGGCGCCCCAGACGATCAGCAGGACGACCGCCCCGGCCTCCCACCGGCCCGGCACCGGCAGGAGCAGGGTCGCGCCCGCCAGCGGGGCCGCGGCGGCCCCGAACGTGGCACGGGGATGCCGCGCGCCCTGTCCGCCGGCCAGGAAATTGCCCGCGATCCCGGCCGCGCCGTACATGAGCAGAAAGACCGTGACGGTTTCCGGCCCCACTCACGTGACCTGTTCGAGGAATGGCGTCACAAGGTGTACGTCCCGAAGTGCGCCGGCACCACGAGAAACGTCATCAGCAACGCGAAACGGGCGGTGGTACTCCGGAACATGGCGGCCAGGACGGTCGGACGGGTGACGTGCACGACCGGAAGCGGCGGCGCCACCAGCGACAGGGCGGCGAACACCCCGAGCGACAGGGCGGCCATGACGAAGAATGCCGTACGCCAGCCCGCGAGATTTCGAGGAACGTACCGGCGGGCACACCGAATACGGAACCGAGCGGAACCGCCGCGAAAATGACCGCCGTCGCCTTCGCGGCCGATTCCTCTCGTACGAGGCGTTCCGCCAGGCCCGCCCCGACCGACCGGAACCCGCCGACGGTGACACCGACCAGCACCCGCGACACCAGCATGAGCCCATAGGCCAGGGGAGGCCGGGATGGGCTGAACAGGGCAGGGGCGTTGGTGGCGGGAACTTCCGCCGGCGCGGCGGGCGCCGTGCATTCGGCGTCGGTGGATGGGGACATGTGCGGGGCCATATGTGGACACGTATTCCGCCCTGCCTTTCGGCCTTGGTGCGCTGCGCGTGGTGCGCACGAGTCCAGCAGCCGCCACCGGAGAGGGCCGGCAGCATTCCGACACGGAAGTGGCGGCCGAGGAAGCTGTCGCATTCCTGTGAACCCGGTTCCGGGCGGGCCCGCGCCCGGCGGCAGGCTCCCGTCGGCCTGTTAGCGTCAGCGCGTACAACTCCGTACGGCACACAGGGCGGACGAAGGGCAGGCGGGACGCCGATGAGGACGACAGGCAGCGGACGGCGGGCGTACATCGGGTCGTTCACGTCGGCAGGCGGGCGCGGCATCGTCACGGCGGCGGCCGACCCGGAGACGGGCGCCCTGACTCCGCTGCACGCCACGGCCGAGGTGTCCGACCCGAGCCACCTCGCCCCCACGCCCGACGGACGCCACCTGTACGCGGTGAGCGAGACGTCCGACGGCGCGGCGGCAGCCTTCACCCTCACGGAGAACGGTCCGGTCCCGCTCGGCGCCCCCGTACCGGTGCGGGGCGCCGCCCCCACCCACCTCACCCTCTGGGCCGGACACCTTCTGACCGCCAACTACACCTCCGGCAGCGTCAGCGCGCTGCGCGTACGGTCCGACGGCAGCCTCGCGGAGCCCGCCGCCGTGCTCCGGCACGAGGGCCGCGGCCCGCACCCCGACCGCCAGGAAGGCCCGCACGCGCACGGTGTGCTGCCCGACCCCTCCGGCGGTTGGCTGCTCAGCGTCGATCTGGGCACCGACTCCGTACGCATCTGCGAACTCGACCCGGCGAGTGGGGAACTCGCCGTACGCCACGAGGTACGGCTGCGTCCCGGCAGCGGGCCCCGGCACCTCGCCTTCCACCCGCGCGGCGGCCACGCGTACGTCATCAACGAACTGTCCTCCACGGTCACGCCGTGCCGCTGGGACGCCACCACCGGCACTCTCACGCCACTGACCGAGACGGCGATCCTCCCCCCGGACGCGGGCGAGAACCACCCCTCCGAACTGGTCGTCTCACCCGACGGACGCTTCGCCTGGGCGGCGAACCGGGGCCACGACAGCATCTCGGTCCTGGCCCTCGACCCGTCGGGGGAGAGCTTTTCCCTGGTCACCACCGTGCCGTGCGGCGGGCACTGGCCGCGCGACCTGGCACTGCACCCGGACGGCCGGCACCTCTACGCCGCCAACGAGCGCTCCGGGGACGTGGCCTGGTTCTCCGTCGACACCACGACCGGGGTGCCGGAAGCCGGCGGCTCGATCGAGGTTCCGGCCGCTTCTTGCGTGGTGTTCGCCTGACCGGCCCGGTGGGACCCGGCTGCCGCACACCGCAGGCCGCACACCGTGTGCTGCGTGCCGTCAGGCGTGTGCCTCGCCGCCGTCCGCCGTACGGAAAGGCCGAAGGGCCGCTCCCGGCGCGGGGAGCGGCCCTTTCACGAAGGTGACGACGGCGACGGCACCGCCGGACGTGCGGACAGGGTCACCGCACCGGCGCGTGCTGCCCCGCCGACTGCAGCGTGATGCCCAGCGCCGACGCGTAGTTCGACAGCACCAGGCGGCCGACCGTGCCGTACGCGCCCAGCGGCTCCGCCGCCGCGCAGCCCGCTTCCGCTGCCGCCGCCCCCACCAGGCCGTCGGCGATCTCGGGGCCGATCAGGTACGGAGCCAGCGCCAGCTGCTGCGAGCCCGAGGAACGCAGCTCCTCGGCCGTACGGGCGATGGCGCCCTCCTCGTCCAGCGCGGCGGCCATCACCGGCACGGCCAGGCGGGCGGAGAGCAGCATGCCGGTGATTCCGGCGGCCTGTACCGCCTCCTCGCCGCCGACGGTGGCGAGGACGATGCCGTCGGCGGCCGTCGCGACCGTGAACAGGCGCGCCCGGTCGGCACGCGCCAGCCCGGCCTCGGAGAGGCGTACGTGCAGGGCCTCGGCGAGCAGCGGGTGCGGGCCGAGCACATCGGTCAGCTCGGCGGCCGAACCGCTGTTCATGATGGCCTGGCGTATCCGGCGGAGCAGCGCGCTGTCCGGGCCGGCCAGCAGCGGCACGACCACCGCGGGCGGACCCTGCTGCTCGGGCTGCGAACCGTCACCCGTACGCGCCTTGTCTTCGCGGGCGGCCTGGGCGAGCACGGCCTCCAGCGCCGGGTACTCCGCGTCGTCGCCGTCCACGTAGCCGATCCGGGCGTCGAGGCCGGGCAGCTCGGAACGGGCGATGCTGGTCACCTCGGCCGCCAGGCCGCGCGCTGCGGCACAGGGGGTGCCGGGCACGGCGAGGACCAGGGCGGGCGCGCCCTCGGGCGCGGCGACGGGTTCCGGTCGGCGGTGCCGACCGGACTGCCGGGGACGCGGCATTCGTACAGGCAGGCCGGATGCGGCGCCCGGGCTCGAAGAAACTTCGTCAAAACGGGGCGAGCCGGGTGCGGGCCCAGTGGGGGAACTCATGGCGTCGCATGTTAACGCCTCAGGGGTGCCCCGCGCGGCGGGAGGGTTCGCTCGGGAGGTATCCGTCCCGAATTGTCCCGCGCGCCGTATGGGCAGGTCAGAGCCCGAATCGAGCGTCGGTACGAGCCTGCCGGAGCCCCCGGGGCGGGGGCCGGGCCCTTCGGTGCCCCGGGGCGTCAGGGCCCGTCGTCCCGTGGCCGCCCGAAGTGGCGCCGGAGCGATTCATCGGGCATCCGCGACGACTTACGGAATTTACGGGCATACGGCTATACGGCATACGGCTATACGTCTTTACGGCTGTCACGGCGCCCGTCGGCGCCCGCGCCGCACAACGCCACGCCGTGCCGCGCGCACCGCGCCATGCCGCACCGCGCCATGCCGCACCGCGCCCTACCGCGTCACCCGCAGCAACCTCTCGTCCGCGGGCAGCAGCAGCCGGTCGGTGGCCAGCGCCGCGGCGACGCGCAGCGCCCCGCCCAGGGGGTCGCCCTCCGCCTCGACCCGACGGGCGTGCGGCAGCAGCTCGTCGAACGCGGTGCGCAGCGGGGCCAGCAGGGGCTCGCCCAGGTGCAGGAGGCCGCCGGTGAAGGCCACCACGCTGCCTGCCGCTGTGGGGCAGACGGCCGCTGCCGCCTCCGCCAGGTGCCGCGCGGCCCCGGTCAGGATCGCCGCCGCCACGGGGTCGCGTCCGGCGCACGCTGCGACCTCGGGCGCGAACGACGCCAGTACGGCAGTCCGGTCGGCGCGTGGGTAGAGCAGGCCGGGCAGTTCGCCCGCCGGGCCGAACAGCGCCTCCATACGGGCCAGCAAGACGGCCGACCCGCCCCTCCGGCCGTCGTGGGCGCGCAGCGCCGCCTCAAGTCCCGCCCTGCCGATCCAGGCGCCGCTGCCGCAGTCGCCCAGCAGGTGCCCCCAGCCGTCGGCGCGCCGCCAGCCGCCGGTGGGGCTGAGGTCCGTGCCCATCGCCATGACACCGGTACCGGCGGCGACGACGGCGCCCGGCTGCTGGCCGAGCGCCCCGGCGTACGCGGTCACGGCATCGGCGGCCAGCGCGAGCCGCCGTACGCCGAACGCCTCCGCCAGCGCCCCGGGCAGCTCGGCGCGCAGCTCCGTGCCGAGCGTCGCCATGCCCGCGGCGCCGACGCACACGGCGTCGAACCGCCGGGCGCCGGTGTCCCGCATCAGATCCTGCGCGGCCGGCACCAGCTGTTTGAGCAGCTGGTGGGCGTCCATCCCGTTCGGTCCGGTGCCGATCGGCTCCTGAGAGGTGTATGAGGCGAGCGGCCGCGCCTTGCTCTCGTCCGCGCGGGCGACGGCGATCCGCAGGCCGGAGCCGCCCGAGTCCACGCCGAGGACATGGCCGGACGCCGGGCCCGCCGCACCGCCCCTGATCTCAGCCAAACCCGCGCGCGTCCTGCTTGAGGGCGGTGTCCACGGTCAGCGCCGTGGCGACGACCAGGCTCCGCAGCGGCTCGGGAAGCTGGGAGTGGATCTGCAGGACGTAGTTGTCCGCGGTGGTGAACATCGTCTTGGCCAGGCCCTCCCAGGTCTTGGTGATCCGGGCGACCTCGTTGTCGGTGTGGTCGACGATCGCGAAGTTCCAGGCGCGCCAGTTCTCCGCCTTGATGGCGCCGATCTGCTGCCCGCCCGCCATCATCGCGAAGTTGATCTTGCCGATGGCGTTCTGCTGCACGATCTCGCCGACCGGCTGTCCGTCGGGCCGCTCCACCAGCACCTTCGACTTGATGAACTTCGCGGGGCGGGTCAGCGCCAGCTGCGGCTGCCCGTAGGCGTCCCGGATCTCCAGCCGGTGGGTCATGTACTGGTCGAGGCTGGAGACGATCCGCAGCACCTTCTTCGCGGTGCTCTGGCCGACCTGGACGACCGTGCCGAGGGTGTTGCCGTGCTGGTCGAAGACGCTGTACTCGTTCGTCACCTCGATCAGCTTGGCCTTCTGGTTCACCACCAGGACCGGCTCGGTGAACAGCGTCCCGCCGCCCTGTGCGGTGGGAGCGACACCGGCCTGCTGCTGCACCTGGTACTGCACCTGTCCCGGGTTGCCGCCCGGCTGCCCGTACCCGGCCTGCTGCCCTGCCGGCACCGGCTGGCCGGCCTGCGGCGCGTACTGCTGCGGCATCGGCTGCCCGCCGGCACCCTGCTGCTGGGGCGCGTATCCCTGCCCGGGACCCTGCCCCGGCCCCGGCTGGCCGTACGACTGCCCACCCTGCTGCTGAAGGCCGCTCTGCTGTCCGGCCTTCACGTACGACGGCTGCTGCTGCGCTTGCTGCTGCTGGGCCTGCTGCGGCATTTGCTGGGCCGCCTGCTGCGGGGCCGGTGTCTGCGCCTGGGTCTGCCGGCCCGCGTGCGTGTGCTCGGTCCACCGGGTTCCGTCCCACCAGCGCAGCCGGTCGGGCGTGCCCTGCGGGTCGGCGTACCAGCCCGCAGGGATGTTCGCGTTCGTCATGCGGGCACACTATCCCGCAGGGTCAGGGCAGTCTCCAGTCCACCGGCTGAGCACCCTGGCGCACCAGCAGGTCGTTGGTCCGGCTGAACGGGCGCGAGCCGAAGAATCCCCGGTCGGCCGACATGGGGGAGGGGTGCGCCGACTCCACCGACGGCAGGTCACCGAGCAGCGGCCGCAGATTGCGCGCGTCGCGGCCCCACAGCACCGAGACCATCGGGCGGCCCCGCGCGACCAGTGCCCGGATGGCCTGCTCGGTGACCTCCTCCCAGCCCTTGCCCCGGTGCGCCGCCGGTTTGCGCGGCGCCGTGGTCAGCGCCCTGTTGAGCAGCAGAACACCCTGCCGCGTCCACGGCGTGAGATCACCGTTGGACGGCCGCGGCAGGCCGAGGTCCGAGGCCATCTCCCGGTAGATGTTCTCCAGGCTCCCCGGCAGCGGGCGGACGTCCGGCGCGACGGAGAAACTCAGCCCCACCGCGTGCCCGGGAGTCGGATAGGGGTCCTGCCCGACGATGAGCACCCGGACGTCGTCGAAGGGCTGTTGGAAGGCGCGCAGCACATTGCTGCCCGCCGGGAGGTAGGTACGCCCCGCGGCGATCTCCGCCCGCAGGAACTCGCCCATCCTGGCGATCTGTCCGGCGACCGGCTCAAGTGCCTTGGCCCAGCCCGGTTCGACGATTTCATGAAGAGGTCGTGCAGCCACGCCTGTCACCCTACTGGCCGCAGGGTGATCCTCTTCAACCGATGGCCTGATCCACTCCCCGGTGCAACCGCTCGTGCACCCCCTTTCCGATCCGCCCTCGCCCCTGGCCGTTCACCTGACGCGCACTCAGCAGGCGCTCCCGCTCGCCACACCCCCGCTCCTCCCGGCCCCGCCTCCCGGCCCCGCCTCCCGGCTCACCCGACCGCGGCTGCCCGTACGCACAGCACGTCCGGCAGGTGGGAGGCGAGCTGCTGCCAGCTGTCGCCGTCGTCCGCGCTGGCGAAGACCTCACCGTTACGGTTGCCGAAGTAGACCCCCGCGGGGTCGGTGTCGTCGACGCAGAGTGCGTCCCTGAGCACCGTGCCGTAGTGGTCCTCCCGGGGGAGGCCGTCGCTGAGCGCCTCCCAGCTCGCGCCGGCGTCCTCGGTGCGGTACACCCGGCACCGGTGCTCCGCCGGGACACGGTCCATGTCCGCGGTGATGGGGAAGACGTACGCCACGTCCGCCCGGCGCGGGTGGGCCGCTGCCGCGAACCCGAAGTCGGACGGCAGGCCGCCGCCGATGTCGGTCCACCGCGCGCCCGCGTCGTCGCTGCGGTAGACACCCCAGTGGTTCTGCAGATAGAGCCGGTCCCGGTCCACGGAATCCTGCGCGATCTTGTGGACGCACTGCCCGAACTCCGGATCCGGGTCCGGCAGGAACACGGCCTTCACGCCGCTGTTCGACGGGGCCCAGCTCCGGCCGCCGTCCTTCGTGCGGAACACACCGGCCGCGGACACCGCGACCGTCACCGCGTCCGCGTCCCGCGGGTCCGTGATCACCGTGTGCACCGCCAGGCCGCCCCCGCCGGGCACCCACCGCTCACGGGTCGGGTGGTCCCACAGGGAGCGTACGAGCTCGAACGTCTCGCCCCCGTCCGCCGACCGGAACAGCCCGCCGGGCTCCGTGCCCGCATACACCACGTCGGGGGCGGCCGGTCCGGCCGGGTGGATCTGCCACACCCGCTCCAGTGAAGTCCCCGTGTCCGGTGGGTACTTGACGGGCGGCCGGGGCGGCTCCCGCCAGGTCTCGCCGAGGTCGTCGGAGTGGAAGACCGAGGGGCCCCAGTGCGCGCTGTCCGCGCCGGCCAGCACCCGGGGCGTCGGACGGCGGGTGTCGATGCCGATCGAATACACCGCCTGGGCGGCGAAATGCGGCCCGCTCAGCTCCCAGTCACCGCGCCGCCGCCGGCCGATGAAGAGCCCTTTGCGCGTGCCCACCGCGAGTAGTACATCTGCCTTGCCGGATGCCATGTCGAACACCTCCGGGACGCCGTTGTCTCAGGTACCGCTCAGTCTGCACCCGACCACTGACAACGGCCCTCCGGCACGGAATTCCCGCAGGTCGGAACGTATGTGCCCGCCATCGCGCCCGGCGGGAGGAGGCGCCCCGGCCACCGGCCCGAGCGCGCGGGAGCCGACGCAGGAAGGCGCGGAGAGACGCAGAAAGTCGCAGAAAGGCGCAGGAAAAAAGACCGGTCCCCCGTCGCCGGGGGACCGGTCTCTTCTGTGTCTTGCCGCGTCAGTGCCGTTGGTTGCGGCCGATGGTCATGCGGTAGATCGCCAGGACGATCACCGAGCCGATGATGGCCGCGATCCACGTCGAGAGGTGGAAGAAGCCGTTGATCGACTCCACCCCGAAGATCACCTTGCCGAGCCAGCCGCCCAGCAGACCACCGACGATGCCGATCAGCATGGTGACGAGGCATCCACCCGGGTCCTTACCCGGCATCAGCGCCTTCGCGATCGCACCTGCCAGCAACCCGATCAGGATCCACGCGATGATTCCCACGGCAGCTCACCTCGTTCACAAATAAGATCAAAACGCTTCGACTCTGGTGTTTCCCACTTTTGCGGATCGAAACACTGCAAGCGCATCGGTCCTCTGTGCGGCGCCTGCGCCCGGCCCTCGCCGTGGCTCTCAGGGCCGCCACCGGCGCCGGCGCGTCGTCCGCTCGTACGGCTGAGGGTCGGGGTAGGTCAGCAGTTCCAGCGTGCTGCCCCAGGGTGTGCGCAGATACGCGAACCGGTTGCGCGCCCCCTCCTCCGGGCCGGGCAGCGGCTGCGGCGGCCCGAGGGGTTCGGCGCCCGCCTCCTCGGCCTGTGCCACCGCGGCGTCCAGGTCGTCCACGTAGCAGGCCACGTGCTGCCACCCCAGGTCGCAGGGGATCGCGGGTGCCTGCTGCCGCGGCCCGGTGAACTCGAACAACTCGATCCCGGGCCCGTTCGGCAGGGCCAGCATGCGCATGGCCGCCTGCGCGGTGCCCGGCGGCACCCCGAGGCGCCGCTCGACG
Organism: Streptomyces sp. NPDC030165; assembly: GCF_055573595.1. Lineage (NCBI taxonomy): Bacteria > Bacillati > Actinomycetota > Actinomycetes > Kitasatosporales > Streptomycetaceae > Streptomyces > Streptomyces sp. NPDC030165. The sequence goes on from NZ_JBVIBD010000003.1 coordinate 458,251, forward strand.
CCCTCGCCTCCGTTGGGGCCGTCCTCGCGCGGCAGCGTGTCGTACAGCACGTCCGCGTCCAGCGCCGCGACGAAGAAGGCGGTCGCCGCGTCGATGTCGGGAACCGTGACGCCAATGTGGTCGATGCCGCGCGTGGCCATGAGTGCGTCCTCCTCGGGGTGCCGCGGTGCGGGACGTGACGGGGGCGCTCTGCGGGTGCCCCGGGGGCGCCAAAAATCGCTCGTACGGGAAGTGCCGGGGCCCCTATCGTGAGCCAGTCGGTCCAGGGCGCTGCTCCGGGCCGAGCGGCCGGTCGCGGCGGTACGGGGGTACGTCGCGAGCCGGCGGTGCAGCGGCGTGGAACGACGTGCGGGGCCGGACCCACCAGGGGCCGGCCCCGTTCGCGTACACCGACGAGGGATTGCCCGTGCCGCCGGGCCGAACCCCGGCCCCCGGACCCCTGGCCTCAAGTACGAGAACCTTCGTAGTTTGACAGGCCCCGTACTACGAGAGCTATCGTACGAAGCGTCAAAGAGAAGCACCACCGAACGCGGGAGTCCGTCGTGAGCGCACTGTTCGAGCCCCTCACCCTCCGGTCGCTGACCATTCCCAACCGCATATGGATGGCTCCCATGTGCATGTACTCGGCGGCACCGGACGGTCCTGAGCAGGGCGCGCCCAACGACTGGCACTTCCAGCACCTGGCCTCGCGGGCCGTCGGCGGCACGGGGCTGATCATCACCGAGGCGACGGCGGTCAGCCCGGAGGGGCGCATCAGTCCGTACGACCTGGGACTGTGGAACGACACGCAGACCGCCGCCTTCCGGCGCATCACCGACTTCCTGAAGGCGCACGAATCCGTCCCGGGCATCCAGATCGCCCACGCGGGGCGCAAGGCGTCGACCGAGCGCACCTGGGTGGACCGCGGTGCCCCGCTCGCCCCGGGCGAGGGGCACGGATGGCAGCCGGTGGGCCCGAGCCCGCTGGCGTTCGACGAGGCGTCCACCGTTCCGGAGGAGCTGTCCGCCGAGCAGATCGAGGAGATCGTCGGGCAGTTCGCCGCGACCGCGCGGCGCGCGCTGGAGGCCGGCTTCCAGGTGGCGGAGATCCACGGTGCGCACGGCTACCTGATCGGCGAGTTCCTCTCACCGTTCACCAACCGGCGCACGGACGCGTACGGCGGCTCGTACGAGAACCGCACCCGGTTCGCGCTGGAGGTCGTGGACGCGGTGCGGGCCGTGTGGCCGGAGGAGCTGCCGCTGTTCTTCCGGATCTCGGCGACGGACTGGCTGTCGGAGAACGCGGACGACGAGCGTGAGGGCTGGACCGCCGACGACACCGTGCGTTTCGCCGCCGACCTGAAGGCGCACGGGGTGGACCTGCTGGACACCTCCACCGGCGGCAACGCGCCCGGTGTGAAGATCCCGGTGGGCCCCGACTATCAGGTGCCCTTCGCCGAGCGGGTCAAGAAGGAGACCGGACTGCCGGTCGGCGCCGTCGGCCTGATCACCGAGGCCCAGCAGGCCGAGAAGATCATCGTGGACGGCCGGGCGGACGCCGCCCTCATCGGCCGCGAGCTGCTGCGCGACCCGTACTTCGCCCGTAACGCGGCCCGCGAGCTCGGTGCCGACGTCCACGTCCCGAACCCGTACCACCGCTCCTGAACCGCCAGGGCGCGCCGTGCCGGACATCATCCGGCACGGCGTGTCCGCGTGCGGTGTCCGTCGCGGGGAGGCTGCGCGACGGAATCGGCTTGTCATGGACGCGTCATAGATGTGCCCATGGATATGGCCCTGCCCGGGACCCCGTGCACAACGAAAGAGCGGTGGGGTTAGCATCTGAGCACCGCCTAGCTCGAAAGATGGACCTGTGACTGTCAACGAGGACTCGTTCACAAACTGGAAGAACCGCGAGGAGATCGCGGAGTCGATGATCCCGATCATCGGGAAGCTGCACCGGGAGCGGGACGTCACGGTCCTGCTCCACAGCCGCTCCCTGGTGAACAAGTCGGTGGTCAGCATCCTGAAGACACACCGCTTCGCGCGCCAGATAGCCGGCGAGGAGCTCTCGATCACCGAGACGTTCCCGTTCCTGCAGGCTCTCACCGCCCTCGACCTCGGTCCTTCCCAGATCGACATCGGCCGGCTCGCCGAGACGTACAAGGCCGACGACCGCGGTCTGACGGTGGAGGCGTTCACGGCCGAGGCCGTCGCGGGCGCCACGGGTGCCGACAAGATCGAGCGCCGTCAGGGACGCGACGTCGTCCTCTACGGTTTCGGCCGCATCGGCCGCCTCGTCGCCCGCCTGCTGATCGAGAAGGCCGGCTCCGGCAACGGTCTGCGGCTGCGCGCCGTCGTCGTCCGCGGCGGCGGAGGGCGGGCCGACGAGGACCTGGTCAAGCGCGCCTCGCTGCTGCGGCGCGACTCCATCCACGGCCAGTTCCAGGGCACGATCACCGTCGACGAGGCGAACAGCACCATCGTCGCCAACGGCAACGAGATCAAGGTCATCTACGCCGACGACCCCACCGAGGTCGACTACACGGCGTACGGCATCAAGGACGCCATCCTCATCGACAACACGGGCAAGTGGCGCGACCGCGAGGGGCTGTCGAAGCACCTGCGCCCCGGCATCGACAAGGTCGTCCTGACCGCGCCGGGCAAGGGCGACGTCCCGAACATCGTGCACGGCGTCAACCACGACACGGTCAAGCCGGACGAGCGGATCCTGTCCTGCGCGTCCTGCACCACCAACGCCATCGTCCCGCCGCTGAAGGCGATGGACGACGAGTACGGGGTGCTGCGCGGCCACGTCGAGACCGTCCACTCGTTCACCAACGACCAGAACCTGCTGGACAATTACCACAAAGCCGACCGTCGCGGCCGCTCGGCGCCGCTCAACATGGTCATCACCGAGACCGGTGCCGCCTCCGCCGTCGCCAAGGCGCTGCCCGACCTCAAGGCGAAGATCACCGGCAGCTCGATCCGGGTCCCGGTCCCGGACGTCTCGATCGCGATCCTCAACCTCCAGCTCGCGCGCGAGACCAGCCGCGAGGAGGTCCTCGACCACCTCCGCGACGTGTCGCTGACCTCGCCGCTCCGGCGCCAGATCGACTTCACCAGCGCGCCCGATGCGGTCTCCAACGACTTCATCGGCTCGCGCCACGCCTCGATCGTCGACGCCGGCGCCACCAAGGTCGAGGGCGACAACGCGATCCTCTACCTCTGGTACGACAACGAGTTCGGCTACTCCTGCCAGGTCATCCGCGTCGTCCAGCACGTCTCCGGGGTGGAGTACCCGACCTACCCGGCTCCGGTGGTCTGATCCCGCCGGGACCGCCCGAGACGGTGACCGGACGACCCGGCCACCCGGCTGTACGGCGGCAGCGGGACGGCAGTCGGCCCTGAAGAGGGTTCAGGCTGCCGTCCCGCTGCCGTCTCCGGCAGCTACCGCCGGCCGTCACCGTACCGGCGGTGCGACTCGCCGGTCTCCTGATCGTCGCGAGCGGCCATGGACCGTGTGCGCCGTACGCCGGCCTCTATGACGAAGAGCACGAGCCCGCCGATGAGCACCGAGGCGAGCAGCAACACCACCACATATTCCACATACATCTCCTACCCGGCGCCCACGGTGCTGCAACGAGCTTCCGTGGTGTGCGCCGCCGGGCCCCGGCCCCCCGCGCCCGGGCCATGCCCCACCGCCGTCATGTCGGCACGTGAAAGCTGTACGCATGGCCGCAGGCGTCGCAGGCGAAGCGGCCGTTCAGTCCGTCGTTGGCCGTCTGGCAGCGCGGGCACGGAGCGGTGGTGAAGTACTCCGGCCACCGCCCGGCCGCCTCCTCGGTGCCCGCGCCGCCCGGCCCCGTATCACCCTCTGTCATCCGGACGCTCCACAGTTGCACGACCATCCGCCGTCCGGTCCCTGAATGACCTGAGCACCACACCGGCTGCAATACATGACAGCTCCTCAACCCGCACCACAGCACCCCGCGCCCAGACCGAGTACACCTATCTCAACATCGCCACGCCGTTATTCGGAGAATGTCCGGAAACAGCGTGGCGTACCGGATACGGGACACCGCACGGTCCCCTGGAGCACGTCGCGGCGCCGACTGCCCCACCAGGAGCCCCACGACGGAACCAGCTTCCCGACCGGCAGGCTGCTTTCGGCCACGCCCCGGACGGCGCCGGCGAACTGCCCGGTCACGACCCGCGTACGCCGCCGTTCGGATACGCCGACTCCCGCGTACGCCGTGGCCCAGCCGGCCCCGGCCGTAGGCTGACCGGCGCCGGGACACCGGCCGGTCCCCCCGTGCCCGGGACGCCACCGGGCGTGAGCGGCCGGAGCCGGGGTACGCGAGCGGCATTGCGGAGGCGGAGAAAGGGTGGACGACGTGCGCAGTGTGGGTGTGGAGGAGGAGCTTCTGCTGGTGGACGCGCGGACCGGGGAGCCGCGGGCCGTGTCGGCGGCGGTCCTCGCGGCGGCTTCCCGTGACCCGCTGGGCAACGAGGACGTCTTCGAGAGCGAGCTGCACCGGCAGCAGGTGGAGTTCGCCACCCGGCCGCAGACGGACATGGCCGACCTGGCCAAGGAGATCCGGCGGTGGCGGGCGGAGGCGGCGCGCCACGCCGAGGGCGTACAGGCCTCGGTGGCCGCGCTGGCCACCTCGCCGCTGGAGGTGAGTCCGACCATCGGCAGCGGCGAGCGCCACCAGTGGCTCGCGGAACACTTCGGGCTCACCGCCCAGGAACAGCTGACGTGCGGCTGCCACATCCACGTCTCCGTGGACTCCGACGAAGAGGGCGTCGCCGTACTGGACCGGATGCGGCCCTGGCTGTCCGTCCTCCTGGCGATGAGCGCGAACTCGCCGTTCTGGCAGGGCGAGGACAGCCGGTACAGCAGCTACCGCAGCCGGGTGTGGGGCCGCTGGCCGTCGGCCGGGCCCGTCGAGGTGTTCGGCACGGCCGACCGTTACCACGAGCAGGTCGCCGACATGACGGCCAGCGGCGTGCTGAAGGACGAGGGCATGGTCTACTTCGACGCGCGCCTGTCCCGCTCGTACCCCACCGTCGAGACCCGGGTCGCCGACGTGTGCCTGGACCCGTCCACCACCGTGCTGCTGGCCACCTTGATCCGCGGCCTGGTGGAGACAGCCGTACGCCAGTGGCACGACGGTGTCCCGCCCACCCGCCACACCGTCGCGCTGCTGCGCCTGGCGGCGTGGCGGGCCGCCCGGTCGGGGCTGGAGGGCGAGCTCATCCACCCCGTCACGATGCGTCCGGCCCCGGCCGAGGCCGTGATAAGGGCCCTGTTCGACCACGTACGTGACGCCCTGGAGGACAGCGGCGACCTCATGCACGCGCAGGAGGCGCTGGCCGCCCTGCTGAAGACCGGCAACGGGGCCCGCGTGCAACGGGAGTTGCTGCGCAGCACGGGCAGCCTGCGGGGCGTGGTCACCGAGTGCGTACGCCGCACGCTCGACTGACACGGGCCGGCGCGAGCCGCACGCACCGCGCCATTTTCACCGTAGCCGAGCGGAGGCCGGAGCACATCGGCCCGGCGGCCGATGCCCTGCGGCCCCGCGGTCCCTAGCGTGTGGCACTGACGCGGCCAGGCCGCGATCGGAGGGGACATGGACGACCTGAGGAACAGGACCGCCGTGGTCACCGGTGCCGCGAGCGGCATCGGCCGGGGAATGGCCGAGGCATTCGCCGACGAGGGCATGCGGGTGGTGCTGAGCGATGTGGAGGAGGCGGCGCTCCACACCACGGCGGCGGAGATGCGGGACGGCGGCGCCGACGTGCACGCCGTCGTCACCGACGTGGCGAAGGCGGAGGACGTCACCGCGCTCGCCGAATCCGCCCTGCGGACGTACGGCGCCGTACACGTGCTGTGCAACAACGCGGGTGTCTACACGGGCAGTAAGCCGAGCTGGGAGAGCACCCTCGACGACTGGGCGTGGGTCCTCGGCGTGAACCTGATGGGCGTCGTGCACGGCATCCGCACCTTCCTGCCCGTCATGATCGAGCAGAACGAGGACGCGCACATCGTCAACACCGCGTCGATGGCCGGCCTGCTGCCGGGCGGCTCGCTGTACGGGGCGACGAAGACCGCCGTCGTCTCCCTGTCGGAGACGGTGCACCTCGAACTCGTCGAGGCCGGCAGCAAACCCCGGATATCCGTGCTGTGCCCCGGGCTGGTCGACACGAACATCTACCATTCCCAGCGCAACCGGCCGGCCCGCTTCTCCGACGCAGGACCGGTTCCGGGCAACTGGTCGGTCGACGCGGCCCGGCAGGCGTTCAAGGATTTCGGGGTCCGCCCGCGTGTCATCGGCGACGAGGTGGTGCGGGCAGTTCGCGAGGAGCGCTTCTACGTCCTGACCCACCCGGAATACCGGGACCACATCAAGCACCGGACACAGCGGATACTCGACGGGGAGAACCCGACGGTGCTGTCCCCGCCCGGGAAGTGAGCGGGGCCCGGGCGTGGGGCGAGGCAGCCGCCCCACGTGTGGCCGTCCGCCGGATGTCCGGGTGGGGCCGACGCTGGTCGTACACCACTTGAGTCCGCGCCACCGCACGCTGCTCGACACGATCGTCCAGCGGCGTACGCGGGTGCCGGTCGCGCCGACCCGGGACGGCGAGCGGGCCGTGGCCGGACGGGTCCACCCGGCCCCTCCCGACCGGCATCTGCTCATCGGGCGAGGCGCCCGCCCGGCACAAAGGAAAAGTGCGGGACGGCCGTGAAGCCGTCCCGCACCGGGTGACGCACGCCGTTCCGCCCGGGGGCGGGTGACGCGTCAGCCCGTCAACATCAGTCGTTGACGCAGGTGTTGCCGAAGGTCGGGTTGAGCAGCCCGACGATGTTGATGCTGTTGCCGCAGACGTTGACCGGTACGTGGACCGGGACCTGCACGGTGTTGCCGGAGACGACGCCCGGCGAGTTCAGCGCCGCGCCCTGAGCCCCGGAGTCGGCAGTCGCGAGGCTCGCGCCGCCCAGGATGATGGCGCAGGTTCCTGCGGCGGCAACGGCAGTCTTGATGGCACGCGACATGGAATGTTGCTCCTCGTACATCGAGAAAAAAAGGACAGGCGGCCTGGCGGGGACAGACGGTGCCCGCCGCCACGGCTGGTGGGCCGCCGCACTCCAATCAACCCGATGCGGCGCTGTTTGTCGCGAGGAACGGAAGGTGTTCACTCTATTTAGGGTGAATCGAATCAGCGTATTAATTCGCCAGGTCAGGGCCTGGTTCGCAGTTTCCGCCGGGGCCCGCGGCACGACCCGGGCGGAACGGCCGGGACGGGCGGCCGGCGCTCGGCCGGCCGCCCGGAATGGCAGGCCACGCCTGCTCGCCACACATCAGCGTCACCGGAGCTGCGGCGGGCCCGGACCGGGGAGGGGGCTCTCAGGTCACGTTGATCGTGAAGGTGGAGGTGGTGTTGCGGATGTTCTCCGCGTTGTCGCGGAGGGTCAGGCCGCGGAAGGTCGCCTGGCCGACGGCCGGGCCCGGGCCCTGTTCGTTGGCCCAGATTCCGTAGCCGGACTTGTGGCTGTACTCGTCGCCGCTCTTCTTCGCGCCGGAGATGGTCACGTCGCTCAGCTCCGTGTCCTGGACCGGGTTCTGCGGCTGCTGGCCGACGTAGTTCGTCTGGAACATGATGCCGTGGTACGTCGGGTCGGTGATCCGGGCGCCCTTCACCCGGATCGCGCGGAAGGGCTTCGACGCGGAGTAGAGCCAGATGCCGGGGAAGGTCTGGCCGTTCCAGAAGTGGCCGCCCGCGCGCTCGATGCCGAGGTTCTCGAACGTGGTCTGTCCGGGGCCGAAGCCGTTCATCGGGATGTTGAAGTCGAGCGAGGAGACGGTCACGCCGGAGTAGACCAGGGTGTCCGTGACGCGGATGTTGCGGAAGGTGTTGAGCTGGCCGCCGTAGACCGCCAGTCCTGCGGCGCGCCAGGTGAGCTTGGAGGTGAGGTTCTCGTAGACGTTGCCGGTCTGCTCACCGCCGCCCGCGTCGAGCGCGGAGAACAGCGCGAAGGAGTCGTCGCCGGTGGCCCGGGCCTCGTTGTTGGTCACCAGGTTGTCGCTGGAGCCGTTGGTCATGTTCAGGCCGTCGGCGAAGGTGTTGCGGATGCGGTTGTTCTTGAGCGTCATCCGGTCGGTGCCGGCGCCCCAGTAGAGGCAGACCATGTGCTCGGCCCAGATGTTGTCGATGGTGATGCCGGAGATGTTCTGGAAGTCGAAGACCTTGCCGGGCCCGTCGATGCGTGAGGTGTAGTTGCCGAAGTAGGCGAAGCCGGCGAACGTCGAGCCGCCGGCGCCGTCGGCGGCACGGAAACCCACGTCGGTGTTCTGCTGGCCGGCCGGGGCGTGGAAGCGGGTGAACCACGGGCCGGCGCCGATCACTTTGACCGGCTTGAGGTAGACCTGGAACTTGCTCGACGTCTCGTAGTCGCCCGGCGGCAGATAGACGCCCTTGATCTTGCCGGTGGTGTCCATCCGGGCCCGGTCCAGCGCGTTCTGTACGTCCTGGTGACCGAAGCCGGTGGGTTGGACGAATGCCTGGGGGTCCGGGTTCGGCGCTGCGGAGACGTTTTCGACGTCGATGAAGTCGATGGCGTACGAGGAGGTGTTGTCGGCGTCCTTCTGGAGCCGGATCCTGCTGCCCGCCGGGACGGTGCGGCCGAGGTCGAGGTGCGCCTCGTCGTAGATGTGCCGGGCCGGTCCGGCGCCCGGGTCGTTGACCGGGGCCGCCTCGGGGCCGTACAGCCAGGCGTACTTGGAGGTCAGGTCGAAGGGCTTGGCCTTCTGGCCGTCCACGTAGACGTTCAGTTTCGCCCGGGTTCCGCCGCCGCCCGGTGCGTCCGGGATGGAGAAGCGCGTGACGAGGGTGTTGGTCGTGACCGGGGTGGTGAACTCGACGTACTGTCCGGTCTGCTTGAGGGTGACGGCCTTGCGGCCCGACGCCTCGCCCGCCAGGTCGCCGATCTTGCGGTTGGGGCCGACCACCTGCGCGCCGCCGCCGGTGGTGCCGGATTCCGCTTCGATGGTGGTGTACGGCATGGTGGCGCCGGTGGCGGCCTTGGTGCGCGGGGCACGGGACGCGGGCTTTTCGCGCGGCACGGCGAAGGCGGCGTGCGGGGAGCCCTTGCCCGCCGCCACGGTGCGGGTGGCCGTACGGCTGTCGGGGGATTGGTTGCCTGCCGCGTCCCGGGCCCGCACGGTGTAGGCGGTCTTGTGCGTCGTGCCGCCCGGTGCCGTGGTGTCCTGCCAGTGCGTCGCCGTCGCGGGCAGCCCGGTGCGGAGCCGGCCGTCGGCGTAGATGTCGTATCCGGAGGCGCCCGGGGTGTGGTCCCAGCTCAGTGTGGCGCCGTTCAGGCGTACGTGGTCCGGGGACCGAGGGGGAGTGGTGTCGCCCGTTGCCGCGCCGTATACGGACAGTTCGCCGAGCCGGTGTGCGCCGACGACGCGGACGTGGCGCAGCGGGGTGCCGTCCAGGGGCAGGGTGACCTTGCCCTTGCGGGCCCGGGTGTCGGACAGGTCGACGAAGTCGCGGCCGTTGACGGAGCCCTGGAGCCGGACCTGCTGGGCCTCGCCGGGCAACTCGATCTCGACCCGGTCCAGGCGGCGGGTCGCGCCGAGGTCGGCCTGTATCCAGTGGGCGGTGCTGCCCTTCGCGTACGAGGCGGGGTCGCCGTCGTGCGCGCGAGCGGCACCTTGTCCGCTGAGGTGGGCGGGGAGGGGAGCGGCGTCGGCCCCGACCACGCCGTTGCCCGGCGTACTGCCCGGTACGGTCGCGGCGGAGGCCGTCTGCCAGCTGGAGACGAGCAGCCCGGCGCCGAGCAGGGCGGCCAGCGCGGGTCGCCAGGCTCTGCCGCGCGGAGTGGTGTGCCTCGGGGTGTGATGTGTGGTGCCCATGATGTTCCCTTCTGTGGGGAGAGGGGGCGGCGGCCGTGCTCGGGTCAGGTCCGGAGCCAGACCGCTGTGTCCTGCGGCAGCGCGCCCTCGGGTGTCAAGGGGCCGCTGGCCAGCAGAAGTTCGGAGTGCTCGGGGAGCTGTACGTCCGGTGTGCCGAGGTTGACCACGCACAGGACGGTGCCGCCGCCGTCCGGCGCCGTCCGTGCGAAGGACAGCGCGTGCGGCGTGTCCGTGGGCAGCCAGCGCAGCGGGCCCGCGTTCCGGAAGGAGCGGCGCACCCGGAGCGCGGTGCGGTACAGCGTGAGCATCGAGTCCGGGTCGGCTGCCTGCCGTTCGACCGCGTGACGCGCCCAGCCCGCCGGGCGCGGCAGCCAGCTCGGACCGTCGCCGTCGGCGCTCCAGGGCAGCGGGACCCGGCAGCCGTCCCGGCCCGGGTCCACGCCGCCGGAACGGGCGTACATCGGGTCCTGGATCAGCTCTCGCGGGATCTCCGCCTCCGGCAGGCCCAGTTCCTCGCCCTGGTAGAGGTAGACGGAGCCGGGCAGGGCCAGGGTGAGCAGCGCGGCGGCGCGGGCTCTGCGGGTGCCCAGGGTGAGATCGGTGGGGGCCCCGAACCGCTTGCGTCCGAAGGCGAAACCGGTGTCTTCGGGCCGTCCGTAGCGAGTGACCGTACGGGTCACGTCGTGGTTGGCCAGCACCCAGGTGGCGGGGGCACCGACGGGGGCGTGCGCGGCCAGCGTGAGGTCGATGGAGGCCCGTAGCCCGGCCGCGTCCCAGGGGCGGGCCATGAAGTCGAAGTTGAAGGCGGTGTGCAGTTCGTCGGGGCGCAGGTAGCGGGCGAAGTGCTTCCCGTCCGGCAGCCAGATCTCGCCGATCAGCACGGCGCCGTACTCCTCGGCCAGCCGCCGCCAGGAGCGGTAGATGCCGTGCAGCTCCGGCCGGTCGTGGAAGGGGTGCGGGCCGCCGTCGCGGGGCATGTCGGGCAGCCCCTCGGCCTTGGCGAGCAGCGCGGCGGAGTCGATCCGTACGCCCGCGGCGCCGCGCTCGAACCAGAACCGCAGCACGTCCTCGTGCTCCTGGCGCACCGCCGGGTGGCTCCAGTTCAGGTCCGGCTGCTCGGGGCTGAACAGGTGCAGGTACCACTGGCCGTGCTCCGTACGTGACCAGGGGACGCCGCCGAACTCGCCCACCCAGTCGTTCGGCGGATCAGGGGACGGCGGCCGGAAGTGGAACAGGTCCTGCTCCGGCGATCCCGGCCCGGCGGTGAGCGCCGCCCTGAACCACGGGTGCTGGTCCGAGACGTGGTTCGGCACGATGTCCACGATGGTGCGCAGCCCCAGCTCGCCCGCCTCGGCCAGCAGCCTCTCCGCCTCGGCGAGGGTGCCGAAGGCCGGGTCGACGGTGCGGTAATCGGCGACGTCGTAGCCGCCGTCGGCGAGGGGCGAGAGGTACCAGGGGGTGAACCACAGGGCGTCCACGCCGAGGTCCGCCAGGTACGGCAGCCGGGCGCGGACCCCGGCCAGATCACCGGTGCCGTCGCCGTTGCCGTCGGCGAAGGAGCGGACGTACACCTGGTAGACGGCGGCGTCGCGCCACCAGTCCGTGCGGGACAAAGGAGAGGTCCTTTCGTACGGGGCGTCCTGGGCGTCCGGCGGGCGTTCGAAGGGGGCGTCAGCCCTTGAGGCCGCCCGCGCCGAGACCGGCGACGATCTGCCGCTGGAAGACCAGGAACAGCGCGATCAGCGGCAGCGAGGCCAGCACCAGGCCCGCCACCAGGCTGTTGAGCGGGGTGTCCTGGGCGACCCGCTGGAGGAAGACGCTGAGGGGCTGCTTCGCCGGGTCCGGCAGGACCAGCAGCGGCCAGAGGAAGTCCTTCCACGCGGCGACGACCGACAGGATCGACACCACGGCGAGGATCGGCCGGGACAGCGGCAGCACGATCCGCCACATGGTGCTCAACGGGCCGGCGCCGTCGATCCGGGCGGCGTCCAGCAGCTCGTCCGGGACGCGGTCGAAGAAGTTCTTCAGTACGTAGATGGTGAAGGCGTTGGCGGCGGCGGGCAGCCACACCGCGCTCGGGCTGTCGATCAGGTTCCTGTTGAACAAGGGGACATCGATGACCGTCAGGTAGAGGGGCACGAGCAGCGCGGTGGCGGGCATCATCAAGGTGACCAGCATCAGCCCCAGCACCGCGTTCCCGAAGCGGGGCCGCAGCTTGGACAGCGCGTACGCCGCCGGTACCTGCACCGCGAGCTGGATCAGCCAGGCGCCGCCCGCCAGCAGCACCGTGTTGAGGAAGTAGCGGGTCAGATCCATCTCGCGCCAGGCGCGGGCGTAGTTCTCCGGGTGCCAGTCGGCGGGGACGTAGGCGGGCGGGTTCTGTGCCAGTTCGGCGGGGGACTTCATCGCGCCCGTCACGGCCCAGTACAGCGGCACGAGGAACGCGACGGTGAACAGCGCCAGCGCCACGGCCAGCACCGACCAGTAGACCAGCTTCCCTTTACGGGTGCGCAGCACGGCGGGGCGGATCAGCGTGCGGGCCGAGGCGGCCATCAGTCCTCCTTGGCGCCGCGCGTCACGCGCAGGTAGAGGGCGGAGAACGCGGCGAGGACGAGGAGCAGCAGCAGGCTGAGCGCGCTCGCGGTGCCGAAGTCGTTGTAGACGAAGGCGTAGCGGTAGACGAGGAACATCACGGTGACCGTGGAGTCGTCGGGGCCGCCGCCGGTCATCACGTACGGCTCGGTGAACACCTGCATCGTCGCGATGATCTGGAGCAGCAGGAGGACCAGCAGCACGAACCGCGTCTGCGGGATCGTGACGTGCCGCAGCCGCTGCCACAGGTTCGCGCCGTCCAGCTCCGCCGCCTCGTACAGCTCGCCCGGGACGGTCTGGAGCGCCGCGAGGTAGATGAGTGTGGCGGTGCCCATGTTGGCCCAGGTGGAGACGATCACCAGGGAGACCAGTGAGGTGGCGGAGGAGTCGAGCCAGGCGGAGGTCGGCAGGTGCAGGGTGCGCAGGACCTCGTTGAGCAGTCCCGGGCCCGGATCGTAGAACCACTTCCACATCAGTGCCACGACCACCGGCGGCAGCATGACCGGCAGATGGACCAGGACGCGGAAATAGGCGCGGGCGTGCCGGAACTCGTTGAGCAGCACCGCGGTCAGGAATGGCACGAAGAAGCCCAGCACCAGCGCGTACGCGGTGAACAGCGCGGTGTTGCGCCACGCGGTGGCCAGCAGGGGATCGTTGAACAGCTTCGCGAAGTTGGCCAGGCCCGCCCAGGTGCTGCCGGTGGCGAAGTCGACGTGCTGGAAGGCCAGGACCACATTGCGGATGATCGGCCACCACGAGAACAGCGCGAAGATCATCAGGGCGGCGCACAGGAACCCGTACGCGGTCAGGTGCTCGCGTACCGAGCGGCGCAGGCGGGCGGCGCGCCGCTCCCGCTCCGCGGCCGCCGGCGACGGGGACAACGGTTTTTCCAGCAGGGGTGCGGTGGCCATCAGAGCGCGCTGTAGATCTGGTCGACCTTCTTCTCGGCGGTGGCGAGAAGCGCGTCGATGCCGGCGTCCTCGTCGGTGAGGACCGCCTGCATGGCGTTGTCGAGCGCGGCGTAGACCTGCTGTGCCTCCGGGGGCTCGATCACCCCCGGGACGCGGGGGGCCGCGTCCATGAACGACTGGTAGTTGCCGACGGGTACGTTGGCGTGCTCGCGTTTGGCCTTCTCCACCCGGTCGCGGACGGCGCCCTTCCAGGTGTCGGGGGTGGGCGGCATGGGCAGTCCGATGGGCAGCTTGGCGTCCAGGTTGTCCTGGATGTTCTGTTCAACGATGTCCGGGTCGAGGAACTTCCACTGGAGCCACTTGATCCCGGCCGCGGTCTTCTCCGGCGCGGCCTTGGGGTTGATCATGTAGCCCTCGCCGCCGATCAGGGTCGACCTGGCGTCGGGCACGGGCGCGAGGCCGTAGTCCTGGTATCGGCCGCCGAACTGCTTGGCGATGACGGTGATGTTGTCGGCCGCGGCGATGTACATCCCGAGCTTGCCGCTGCCCATCATCCGCTGCACGTCCTCGGCCTGGAGCAGCTGTCTGCTGCCCATCGAGCCGTCCTTCCAGCGCATGTCGTGCAGGTCCTGGAGGGTGGCCCTGCCTTCCGGCGAGTTGAACGCGGCCTTCCACCTGCCGCCCTGCTCGGTGGCGATCCGGCCGCCGCGGGAGTACAGCTCGGCGGTGAAGTGCCAGCCGCCCTGGTTGTTCTTGGAGAAGTCGGCGTACCCGGCGGTGTTGTCGCCGAGCGCGGCGATGCGCTTCGCCGCGGCACGTACCTCCGCCCACGTCCGCGGCGGCTGGTCCGGGTCCAGACCGGCCTTCTTGAACAGCGCGCGGTTGTAGAGCAGGCCCATCGAGTAGTTGGCGGTCGGCAGGCCGTACTGGCGGCCCCGCTCGTCCTGGAACACCTTCATCAGCGCGTCCTGGATGTCGGCGCGGTGCGGCATGTTCTTGACGTGGCCGGTGAGGTCGGCCGCCTGGTTCCTGGCGATCAGGCCGCGGGCGTCGGTGAAGTAGACGTAGAAGACGTCCTCCAGCTTGCCGCCCGCCAGCTTGGCGTTGAAGGTCTTCGGGTCCATGAAGCCCTCGTGCGGGACGATGTCGATGCCGGGGTTGGCCTTCTCGAACTGCGTCACGTGCTTGTCGAAGAGCGCGCGCTCGAAAGGCTGCGTGGTGGGCGGCTGTCCGTTGACGGTGAGCCGTACCTTCCCGCCCGGCGCACTGTCGGCCTCGTCGCTGGTGCTGGTGCCGCAGGCGGCGAGCGCGGTCAGGGACACGACGGTGGCGCAGGCGAGCGTGCGCCGGCGTCTTCTCGTGGTGGATGCCATCGGTGGACCCCTCTGAGCGTGAGCGAGGCGGCGAGCGATGGCGCACACTCAAGCACCGGGGACAGGGGAGCGCAATATCGCGTCCGGAACCTGCAAAAGAGTGACAGCGTGGAGCCGGCTGGTGCGCGGACCCCTTGGGCTACCTTGCGGCGACGGGCCCCGTCGAGCCCCGTACGACCAGCTCCGGCTCGAACAGGATCTCGTCACGGACCACTTCCCGGCCGTCGATCTGCGCCGTCAGCAGCTGGACCGCGGCACGGCCCATGGCGTCGATCGGCTGCCGTACGGTCGACAGCGGCGGCTCCGTGACGGTCATCAGCGGCGAGTCGTCGTACCCCACCACCGACACGTCCCGCGGCACCCGCAGCCCCCGCCGGCGCGCGGCCCGCACCGCGCCCAGCGCGATGATGTCGCTGGCACAGATGATGCCGGTCACCCCGGCGGCCAGCAGGCGGGAGGCGGCCGCGTGGCCGCCCTCCATCGAGTACATCCCGCGCACCACGTACTCCTGAGGCAGCTCCGCGCCCGCGGCCCGTGCCACCGCCTGCCCGGCGGCCAGCTTGCGCCGTGAGGGCACGTGGCCGGACGGGCCGAGCGCCAGACCGATCCGCTCGTGCCCGAGCGAGGTGAGGTGGCGCCAGGCCTGCTCCACCGCGACCGCGTCGTCGGTGGAGACGCAGGGGAAGTCGAGCCCCGGGATCGGCGCGTTGACCAGCACCACCGGCAGGTTCCTGGCGTGCAGCAGCCGGTAGTGGTCGTGCGGCGCGTCCGCCTGGGCGTACAGCCCGCCCGCGAACACCACACCGGAGACCTGCTGCTGGAGCAGGAGGTCCACGTAGTCCGTCTCCTGGATGCCGCCCGGCGTCTGGGTGCAGAGGACGGGCGTCAGTCCCCGCTGGGCGAGCGCGCCGCCGACGACCTCGGCGAAGGCTGGGAAGATCGGGTTCGACAGCTCCGGCAGCACCAGCCCGATGAGCTTGCCGCGCTCCCCGCGCAGTTGGGTCGGCCGCTCGTAACCGAGCACGTCCAGTGCCGTGAGCACCGCCTGCCGGGTGTTTTCCGAGACGCCCGGCTTGCCGTTCAGGACCCGGCTGACGGTCGCCTCGGAGACGCCCACCTTCTTCGCCACCTGCGCAAGTCGTCGCGTCATATCCGCAACACTAGCGCAAGCTCTGCAAGCCGTTTGCGTTGCCGCCGGAAGCCGGAGCGGGTCCGACGACGGGCGCAGCGGCGCGAGAGCGCCGGGGGCCGTCGGACCCGCTCCGCCGCGGCCGGCGCCGTCGTCTCAGAACGGCCGGCCGCGGCCGGTTCAGCGGACGAACTTCCAGCTGACGTTGGGCACCATGTCGGTGCCCGGCGGTACCAGCTTGCGGAAGGCCGCCTGACTGAGGTCTATGTGTGTCGGTGCGCAGGAGGGGCACTTGTCCCTGACCGGCACGGTGATGGTCCGGCCGTTGTAGCTGACCTGCACCTTGACGCCCGAACAGAGCGGGTCGTTGTTCGGGTTGGGCGAGGTCCAGTAGGAGGCGGAGACGGCGACCAGGTCCTGGGAGGTGGCGTCGATATGGGTGCCGCAGGCGCCGTAGCCCCTGTCGTTGTAGTAGGTCATCTTGCCGTTCATGGTCTGGCCGATCGGCACGGCGTGGGCCGTTCCGGTGCCGACGGCGAGGCCGGTGGCGGCCATCACGCCGCAGACCGTGGCTCTCCAGCGTCTGGATGTGCGCATGATTTTCTCCTCATCGGAGTGCGTCCGGGTTCCGGGTCGGTTCCGGGGGGTTTCTCGGGCAGCAGCCGTTGCCGGGCAGCGGGGCGCGCGGCGTCGGGCAACGGCGGGGAGTCGCCGGCGCGTTGTCGTCGGCGGCGCGCGCCCGGTTCACGGGCGCGGCGTCTTCCCGGGGCGACAGCCCACGGAGCACTCCCGAGCACATGAGTGTCATGGACCGCGGCCGCCTCACAACCCCCAATGGGGGTAGATGTCCTGAAGTCGCGGATATGCGCGGCGGGTTTGGCCCGGAACGGACGGTACGCGTCCGGACGTCGGCCGGTACCTCGCGCGGTGGAGGCCGATCGTCCGTGCGGATGGCCTCCCGTCGTCGTGCTCCGGCCACGAGGGAGCCATGACGGCCTCGGGCAGCACGCATGGACGACGAAGAGACAGCCGTGCCGACCGAGCGGAACCGCCGCGCCGCCACCGCCTGTGGCGGCCGTGGTTCATCGCCGGCGGCCTGGCTTTCGCCGCCGCCACCCTGCGGTACGTCCGCCGGCCGGATGCCCGCAGCGGTGTGCGGCTGCACGGTGCTGTGGAGGCACTGGGCGCGTTGCTCCTGTCGTTGCCGTCGATGATCACCGGGACCGGCTGACGGGCCTTCGTGCTCTCTCCCCGGGTTTTGGGCTTCATGTGTTCCTTCGGGGTGGGGGTCAGCCCAAGAGGGAGAGGTCGGTCAGGTGCCGGTCCAGGAGGGTGTGCAGGAGTGTGGTGGAGGGGAGGGCGGGGTGGAGGTAGACGTGTTCGCGGCGGTGTTCGATGACGGCGAGCATCTTGCGGAGGGTGGCGGTGGCGTCGTCGCGGCGGCCCGCGTGGTGCTGGGCCTGGGCGAGCAGGCCGAGGTGGAGGGGGAGCCGTAAGTGGGAGCGGGAGGGACGGAGTTCGGACAGGGAGGTGTGCATCAGGGCGAGTCCCTCGTCGTCGCGGCCCAGGTGGGTCAGGGACCAGCCCTCGGTCAGGCGCAGCATCGCCTTCCAGTACAGGAGCCCGTGCTCCTCCGCCAGCCGCGCTCCCTCGGAGGCGGAGGCGTGCGCCGCGTCGGCGTCGCCCTCCCAGGCGGCGAGGACCGTGTTCACGTACAGGGCGAAGGCCCGGTCGGAGGGCCTGCTCTCGTACGCCGTCAGGCCCAGCAGCTGGCGGCGGCGGGTGCTCGCCGTGTCGCGGTCGCCCAGGATCCAGTGGGTGAAGGCGTCGTAGGACCGGCAGGAGACCCGCGGGTCGTGCTGGAACGTACGGGCCAGCGTGCGGCCCTCGCGGGCGAAACGATCCGCCAGCCCGACGCTGCGCTCCAGCTCCGCCAGCGCCTCCGGCAGCCTGCCGCGTACGTGCAGCGCGATGCCCTTGCCGTACGCCGCGCCGAGCAGCGCCACCGGATGGCGCGTACGGCTGCCGATGTCCCGCAGCAGCCGGGAGAACTGCCGGGACTCGTCGTAGCGGCCGGTGACCAGGAACGCCGAGCACAGCGCCCACAGCACCGACGGGTCCTCGGGCGCGCGGGTGACCGCCGCGAGGGCGCGGCCCCGGCTGAGCGCCGCTTCCGCCTCGGTGTCACCGTACCCGCGGACCGTGGCGAGCAACTGCCCGAGCTGGATGTACAGACGCTGCTCCAGCGCGCGGGCCGACGCGTCGTCACGGGGCAGCAGGCCGGCCAGGTGCACGGCCCGGCGCAGCCACGTCTCGACCTTCTCGTACGCCAGCTGCTGCTCGGCCTGTTCGGCGGCACGCAACAGCCGGGGCAGGGCCTGACGGGCGGGCAGCGCGTCCTGTGCGTGCCAGGTGTGATGGGCCAGGCGCTCGGACTCCTCGTCGCCCGCCTGCCCGCCGACGCGCGCGCTCAGCGACTCGGCCACCCGGGCGTGCAGCCGTTGGCGTTCGTCGCGCGCGAGTACGTCGAGGAGCGTCTCGCGGACCAGCGCGTGCACGAAGTGCAGCCGCCCGGGGTGGTGCGGGTCCTCGCCGAGCAGGCCCGCCCGGATCGCCGCCTCCAGGGAGGGAGCGACCGGTTCGTCCTCGGTGGCGGTGCGGTGCAGCAGGTCCGTGTCGACCTCGGTGCCGATGACGGCACACAGCCGCAGCGCCCGCAGGGCCGGCTCCGGCAGGGCGGCGAACCGCTGCCGCAGCGCCTCGCGCACCCCGGTCGGTACCTGTGTCAGCAGGACGTCGGTGGCGTCCGCGTCGTGCAGCCGCCGTACGTCGCCGAGCAGCGACAGGAGCTGCATGACGAAGTACGGGTTGCCCTTGCTGCGCTGGTGCAGCGCCTCGACGACGTCCGCGCCGACCCCGCGCCCGGCCTGCGCCTCCACCAGGGACGCGACGGCGCTGCGGGACAGCCCGCCGAGCCGCAGTGTCTCGGTCCTGGGGCCCCGGAGGATGTCGGCCAGCACCCGGCGGATCGTGGCGTCGGAGTCGGCCTCGAAGTCCCGGGCGGTCAGCACGATGCTGATCCGGTGCCCCTGGCGGCGGGTGCCGAGCAGCCGCAGCAGGTCGAGGGAGGCGGCGTCGGCCCAGTGCAGGTCCTCCAGGAGCAGAACCAGCGGGCGTTCGGCGGCCAGCGCGAGCAGCACCTCGCACACCGCGTCGTGGGTCAGGAACCGCGCCTGCGCCCAGTCGTCCTCGTGGCCCTGCCCGCCGGGCCCGGCCGCCCGCTCGGGCATCACCGGGGCGAGCAGCGTGTCGAAGGGCGCGGTCGCGGTGCGGAAGGCGTCCGGCCGGGTGGCCGACAGGTGGCGCAGCACCTGTGTCCACAGCCAGTACGGCGGTACGCCCTCGCCGGGGAAGCAGTGGCTCCAGGTCACGTCGAGCGCGTCACCGGCGGCTTCCAGCGCCGGGGCGAGTTCCATCAGCAGCCGCGTCTTGCCGACCCCGGCGGCGCCGAGTACGCACGCCACGTACCCGTGTCCGGTGGTCGCGCCGGCCGACGCGGTGACCAGGCGGCGCAGCTCCTGGTCCCGTCCGGTGAACGGCCAGGGCGCCGCGGTGCCTTCGGAACGCGCGCAGTCGTCCGGGGCGGGCGCCGGGCGGGCAGCCGTCGCCCGGCCGACGCCGTGCACGCGCCGCGGGCCCGCCGCCCGCGCACCCCTGGCCGGGCCCGACACCGTCGTACTCCGGTCCGGTGCACCCGCGCCGGGGCCCCGGGCGGGCCGGTGTGCCCCCGTGGCACGGACCGGCGCGGCCGCGGCTTCCTGCGGACGCGCGGGGGTGTCCGACGTGGAATGCGGCGCAGGAGGCTTCTTCATCAGGGATGAGCCGGGGGAGCTGGACGAGATGGGGGAGGCGGGGGAGTTGGGTGAGGCAGGCGGTACAGGAGCGGTGGTGGAGCCGGAAGAGCCGGGGAAACCGGGCGACTCGGGGGACGCGCCGGGAGAGCCTCCGCCGTCCGGGGCGGCCGCCGGCGCGGGACCGGCCACCGGGCCGTCGTCGCCCAGCTCCTGGCGGAGGATGGCGGTGTGCACCCGCTGGAGTTCGGCGGCGGTGTCCACGCCGAACTCCTCCACCAGGTGGCAGCGCGTCCGCTCGTACACCTCCAGCGCCTCGGCCTGCCGTCCCAGGCGGGACAGTGCCGTCATCAGATGCCCGACCAGGCGCTCCCGGGTCGGGTGGCGGCGTACCTCCAGGACAAGTTCGGCCGCCACCTCCTCGGCAGCCCCGAGCCCGAGCCGGGCCTCCGCGCAGGCTTCCAGCGCGGTGAGCCGGACCTGCTCCAGGCGGGCGGTCTCGTCGGAGAGCGGCGGCTGGGAGCCGAACTCCGTGTAGGGCGAGCCGCGCCACAGCTCCAGGGCCTCGGCGAGCAGGTCGCGGGCGCCGCGCGGGTCGCGCCGGTCCAGGAGTTGCCGCCCGTCGGCGACCATCCGCTCGAAGCGGAACGCGTCGACCTGCTCCGGGGCGAGCTGGAGCACGTACCCGGGTGCCTGGTAGCGCAGGACGGACGAGGTGCCCTGGCCGGCCGCCGGGGCGAGCACCCGGCGCAGGTGGGAGAGGTGGCTCTGGAGGGTGGCGACGGGGTGCCGGGGCGGCCCCTCGCACCAGAGCTCCTCGATGAGCAGTTCGGTGGGCACGACTCTGCCGAGGCGTATGAGGAGCAGGGCCAGCAGGGCCCGCCGTCGTGGCGGGCCGAGCGGCAGGTCCTCACTGCCGAGCCGTGCCGACATCGGGCCGAGGACGCGCAGCACGGGGCCGGGTGCGGCCGGCCGGGGCCCGATGGGGCCGGCGGGTTCCGGCAGCGGTGTGGGGGGCGGGGTGTGGGGTGGGCACATGTCGGTCCCATTCGTTCTAGCGCCGGCGGCTGTGCAGGGGGAGGGTACCGGACGGTAACCGGGTCCATCCGGAACGTGATCATGGCATATGTGGCGAGACGTTCAAAAGATCGGCAACCGGCCAACGGCAAGGATTCGGCAAGCGGAACGACAAGAAAGCGGAAAGCCGCCGCGGGGTGGCCGGCAAGCGTCCGCCAGCGTCCGGACCAGGGGCCCGCAAGGGGGCTGACGCACGATGGCGACAACCGCCCGGCGGCCCGGCCGACAGCCGTCGCCGTCCCCGGGTGGGTGCGTCGCACCGAACCGGTAACCACCTCGCGAACAGGGACGACATGCACACAGAAGGCCACGACAGCAGCGCCGGCCACCACACGGCGCACCGCGGTACGGACCGTGCCGGGCAGCCGGCCGTCCAACGGCCCGCGACCGTCTGAGGGGTGCCGTGCGTTTCGCGATCCTCTTCCCCGGCCAGGGGGCGCAGTTCCGCGGTATGGGGGTGGACGTCTTCGGACGGTATCCCGGTCTCACCCGGTTCGCCTGCGACCTCCTGGAATACGATCTCGTCGCGCTGTGCCGCGACGATCCGGACGGTCTGCTTTCGCAGACGCAGTACACCCAGCCCGCGCTCTACACCGTCAACGCGCTGCTCACCTTCGAACGTACGCGGCGTGAGGGCCGACCGGTCGACTGCTTTCTCGGGCACAGCCTCGGGGAATACAACGCCCTTCTGGCGGCGGGCGTCTTCGATTTCGAGACGGGCCTCAGACTCGTCAAGAAGCGCGGTGAACTCATGGCCGCGGCGTCCGGCGGCGGAATGACCGCCGTCCTGCACACGTCCGCGTCCCGGCTGGCCGAGATCCTCGCGCAGGACGGCATCGACGGCATCGACGTGGCGGGCTACAACACCGACGAGCAGATCGTCGTGGCCGGCCCGTCCGGGGCGCTGGACACCGTCCACGCCGCGCTGGAGCGCAGGAAGATCCGCTTCGCCCCGCTCCGGGTCAGCGCCCCTTTCCACTCCCGCTACATGGAGCCCGCCCGCGTCGAATTCCAGGAATTCCTGCGGAAATTCACCTTCGCGGACCCGGACCCCGCGGTCATCGCCAACGTCACCGGACGGCCGTACGAAAAGGGCGCCCTCGTCTCCACACTGAGCGCGCAACTGGTCGAACCGGTGCGCTGGACGGACAGTGTCCGCCATCTCCTTTCCGCCGGCCCCGGAACGGAATGCGAAGAGATCGGCGGAAAGTCACTGCTGCGCATGGTGGAAAAGATCCGGACCGCCACCCCGCCCGCCCCTCCCCGAACCAGGACCTGAGACATGGACAGAACACAGAAGATCCAGCAGTTCATCGAAGAGCGCTTCCTCGTCGAGTTCGGCGGTGAGGTGACGGCCGAGACGGACCTCTTCAAAGCGGGCGTCATCGACTCGTTCGGCTACATCCAGCTCATGTCCTTCATCGAGGACGAGTTCGCGCTGCGGATCTCCGACGACGACCTCCTCGCCGACGTCTTCGTCTCGCTCGCGGATCTCGACGCCTTCGTCGCGGGTGTGGCCGAAAAGCGCGCCCGGGCCGGCGTCGGACGGGAGGGCGTACCGTGTGCGGACTAGCCGGATTCATCGCCCCCTCCCTGCCGGCCGCCGACGCGCCCGGGGTCATCACCTCGATGCTGGCGCACATCCGGCACCGGGGCCCGGACGAGGCGGGGTACTACCTCGACGAGGGCGTCACCATGGGGGCGGTACGCCTGTCGATCGTCGGGCTCGCCACCGGCGCGCAGCCCATGGCGGACCCCACCGAGCGGTACTGGATCTGCTTCAACGGTGAGCTGTACAACCACGTCGAGCTGCGTGAGGAACTGCGCCGGCTCGGCAGACCGTTCCGCACCGACTCCGACACCGAGGTGGTGCTCCAGGCGTGGATCCAGTGGGGCGAGGCGTGTCTGCCGCGCTTCAACGGCGCCTTCGCCCTCGCGATCCGCGACGCGCTCTCCGGGGACCTCGTCCTCGCCCGCGACCGGTACGGCAAGCGCCCGCTGTTCCACACCGACCACGGTGACGCGTTCCTCTTCGCGTCGGAGATGAAGGCGTTCCGCGCGTTCCCCGGGTTCGGGTTCGCGCTCGACCCGCGCGAGCTGGCCTCGATCTACGCGCTGTGGACCCCGCTGCCCGACCGCACCCCGTTCCGGGGCATCCGCCAGCTGCCGGTCGGCGGCGTGCTGACCCTCCACGGGGACGGCCGCCGCAGCCTGCGTACGTACGAGGAGCTGCGGGTCGACGCGCCGGCCTTCACCGGCTCGGAGGCGGAGGCTGCCGCCCATGTGCGGGAGGTGCTGCGCACCAGCGTCGAGCTGCGGCTGCGCAGCGACGTGGAGGTCGGCGTCTATCTCAGCGGCGGCCTCGACTCCTCCATCGTCACCAAGCTGGCCACCGACCTCTCGCCCCACCAGGTGCGCACCTTCTCCGTGCAGTTCGAGGAGGCGTCCTTCGATGAGTCGGACAGCCAGCGGGTGGTGGCCGATCACCTCGGGACGCGGCACTCCGCGATCTCCGTCACCGGCGCGGACATCGCCGAGGGCTTCGAGTCGGCGGTGTATCACGCCGAGGTTCCGGCGTTCCGTACCGCCTTCGTGCCGATGTACCTGCTGTCGCGCCATGTGCGGGACGCCGGGATCAAGACGGTCCTCAGCGGCGAGGGGGCCGACGAGGCGTTCCTCGGGTATTCGCTCTTCCGCGAGACGCTGCTGCGCGCTTCCTGGGACGACCTGGACGAGGACGAGAAGCAGCGCAGAATCGCGGGACTCCATCCGGAGCTGAGCCATTTCGGTCCCGCGCACCGCAAACACCTCGCGGGCCTGTTCCGTCAGTTCTCCACCGAGAGCCTGCCGGGGCTGTTCTCCCACGAACTCCGGTACCAGAACGGGCGATTCGCCGTACGGCTCCTCAAGGACCGCGAGGAACCGTTCGCGGATCTCATCGCCATGGTGCGCGCGGACCCCGGATACGCGGTGCTGTCGCCGGTGCAGAAGGCGCAGTGGCTCGAATACAAGACCCTGCTGGCCGGCTACCTCCTGTCGACGCAGGGGGAGCGCATGAGCCTGGCCCACAGTGTCGAGAACCGCTGCCCGTTCCTCGATCCCGCCGTCGTCCGCGCGGCCGCTTCGGTGAACCTGCGCTTCGACGACGGATTCGAGGAGAAGGCGATCCTCAAGAAGGCGTTCCGCGGGGAACTGCCGGATTCCAGTCTGACCCGGCCCAAACAGCCCTATCGCGCACCGGGCGCCGCCGTGTTCAAGAAGCAGCGCCCCGACTATCTCGACCTGGTGCTCTCCGACGCGGAGCTGGACAGGCTCGACTGCGTCGACACCGCCTTCGCGAGAAAACTCGTCAACAAGATCATGACCACCCCCGACGAGCAGATCAGCACCAAAGAGGACCAGGCGTTCGTCTACCTGCTCTCGACCGCCGTCCTCCACCAGCAGTTCGTCCTGAACCGGGAAAGGCACATGGGCACCCCATCCGAAGCCCGACTGACGTTGCGTACGACCGTGGACCACCGCCGGGCGCGGCTGAGCGCCGGAGGAATACGATGAGCACACCGCAGCCCCCGCACCCGGACGACGTGGCGGTCATCGGCCTCGCCCTGCGCTTTCCCGGCTCCCAGAACCTCCAGGAACTGTTCGGCCACCTCGTCGAGGGCCGGTCACTGATTTCCGAGGTGCCGCCCGAACGCTGGGACAAGGAACGCTATTTCGGCGAGCCGAAGAGCGGCACCGACCGCACGAGCAGCATCTGGGGCGGCTTCATCGAGCACGCCGACCGCTTCGACGCGTCGTTCTTCAGTATCTCGCCGCGGGAAGCCGAGAGCATGGACCCGCAGCAGCGGTTCGCGCTGGAACTCGCCTGGCAGGCGATCGAGGACGCCGGTTACCGGGCGAGCACCTTCGCCGGCACGAGAACCGGTGTGTTCATGGGCGTCTGCCACGCGGACTACGCGGAACTCATGGAGCGCGAAAAGGCGCCCACCGACGTGTACTTCCCCACCGGCACCGCGTATTCCGTCATCGCCAACCGCGTCTCGTACTTCTTCGACTTCCAGGGCCCGAGCATCACCAACGACACCGCGTGCTCCAGCTCGCTGGTCTCGGTCTACGAAGCGGTCTCCGCGCTGCGCAACGGTGAGTGCGGCCTCGCCCTGGCCGGCGGTGTGAACCTGATCTGGTCACCGAAGCACTTCGCCGCCTTCAGCCAGGCGAGCATGCTGTCGCGCACCGGCCGCTCCCGCGCCTTCGACCAGGACGCCGACGGGTACGTACGGGGTGAGGGCGGCGCCGTCCTCGTACTGAAACCCCTGGCGCGGGCCCTGGCGGACGGCGACCAGGTGCACGCCGTGATCAAGGGCATCGCCACCAACCACGGCGGGCGGACCAGCTCCCTGACGGTCACCAACCCGGCCGCGCAGGCGGACCTCGTCGAGGGGCTCTACAAGAGCGCCGGCATCCGCCCCGACTCGGTGACGTACATCGAGGCGCACGGGCCCGGCACCCCGGTCGGCGACCCGATCGAGGTGATCGCGCTCAAGCGGGCGTTCCGCAACCTGCACACCGCGTACGGCACCGAGGCGCGGCCGGGGAGCTGCGGCATCGGGTCGGTCAAGACCAACATCGGGCACCTCGAAGGCGCCGCGGGCGTCGCGGGGATGGCCAAGGTGATCGGTGCCCTCGCCTGCCGGACGCTGCCCGCGACGGTCAACTTCGAGCGGCAGAACAAGCTGATCAAGCTCGACGGCAGCCCGTTCCGCATCGTGCGCGACACCCAGCCCTGGGACGCGCCGCCGCCGGGACCCGACGGCGGCCCCGCCCCGCGCCGCGCGGGCGTCAGCTCCTTCGGCTTCGGCGGCACCAACGCGCACGTCGTGCTGGAGGAGTACCTTCCCGTCTCCGGCGACGAGGAGCGTCCTCCCGCGTCCGACGACGAGCCTGCCGCGGAGCCCGGAGGACCCCACCTCGTACCGCTCTCCGCCAAGACCCCGGACCGGCTGCGTGCCGTCGCCCGCGCCCTCCGCGACCACCTGCGCGCACCGGCCGCCGAGGGCGGCCCGACCGCCGCGCTGCGTCCCGTACAGCGGCTCGCCGACATCGCGTACACCCTGCAGACCGGCCGCGAACCGATGGCCGCACGGGTCGCGTTCCTCGTGAGCGACCGCGCGGAACTGGCCGCGTCCCTCGACGCCTTCCTGGACGGCACACTCGCCGGCTCCGCCGTGCACACCGGCGCCGGTACGGCGGCCGGCGACGCGGCCGGGCTGCTGGAGAGCGCGACGCGCTGGGCCGAGGGAGGCTCCGACGAGGACTGGGCGGCGCGGTACGCCGCGCTGGACGAGGGCGCCCGTCCGCGTCGCGTACGGCTCCCCGTCTACCCGTTCGCCCGTGAACGCCACTGGTTCCGCGTCCCCACGGAGGACCCCGCGCCGGACACCCGGACGGCCGCGGACGCGGCGCTGCACCCGCTCCTCCACCGCAACACCTCCAGCCTCTTCGAGCAGCGCTACACCTCCGCCTTCACCGGCCACGAGCCCTTCCTCGCGTCCCACCAGGTACGCGGCGCACGCGTCCTGCCCGCCGCCGCGTACGTGGAGATGGTCCGCGCGGCGGTGGCGGCGGCCGTAGGACACGGCGACGGGCAGCACCGGCCCGTCCGGCTGCGCGACATCGCGTGGCTGCGCCCGCTGGCCGTGGACGGCGCCCCCGCCGAGGTGCACGTGGGGCTCTTCCCCGGGGACGACGGCGCGGACGACGGCGGTGCCGTCTCGCTCACGGTCTACACGGGCCCGTCGGCACTCGACCCGTCGGCCGTGGTCCACTGCTGGGGCACCGCCGAGGCGGACGCCCCCGAGGAGCCGCCGGCCCTCGACCTCGACGCGCTGCGCGCTGCCTGCCCCACCCCGCACGAGCCGGCGGACGCGTACGCCGCCCTGCGTGACCAGGGCCTCCAGTACGGCCCCGGGATGCGCGGCATGGCCGAACTCCGGCTGGGCGGCGCGGAACTGCTCGCCCGGATCGATCCGCCGCGGGCCGCCGGCGAGAGCGCGGAGCACGTGCTGCCGCCCAGCGTGCTGGACGCGGCTCTCCAGGCCACGCTGGTCCTGATGGCACACACCGCGTCCGGCCCGGCCGAAGGCCCGGCGATGCCCTTCACGCTGGACCAGGTGGACATCTACCGTCCCTGCGCCTCCGGCACCTGGGCCTGGGTACGGCGCAGCGGCGACAGCGGCGGGGCCGACACGTTCGACATCGACCTCTGCGACGCCGAGGGCGTCGTCGGCGCGCGCCTGCGGGGACTGGTGCAGCGCACGGCGCCGGCCGACGACGTACCGGTGCAGGCCGGGGCCCCGGCCGTCGGGGGTGGCGCGCCGCGCGTCGTCGCGGGCACCTGCCGCTGGGCGGACGCACCGCCCGCCACGGACGGGCCCGCCGGCCCCACGGTGCACGGCTTCCTCGCCGGGCGGGCCGCCGGCCACGCCGCGGCGGCCGCGAGCGCCGCCGGCTGCCCCGTGACCGCGCTGCCCGCCGTCACCGCCGACCGGGTCGCCGACGGCGTGGACGCCGTACTCGGCCTCCTCGTCGAGCGGATACGGGAAGTCCTCGGCGCCCGGCCGGACCGGGCCCACCGCTTCGTCGTCCTCGTCGACGACCGGGTGCCCCGGCACTACCACGCGCCGCTCACCGGCCTGTTCAAAACCGCGGCCCTGGAGAACCCGCTCGTCGGCGGACGCCTGGTGCGCGTCGCCGGACTCGACACCGCGACGCCCGAGCGGATCGCCCGCCTCCTCGCCGAGGAAGGCGCCGACCCGTACGACGCCGGCGAACTCCGGCACGCCGCGGACGGGACCCGCCAGGAATGGCGGCCCGTGGACGTCGTGCTCGGCGACGGGCCGTGCGTGCCGCCGCTGAAGGGAGGCGGCGTCTACTGGGTGACGGGCGGGCTCGGCGGGCTCGGGCAGCACCTGGCCCGGTACTTCGCGCGGCGCCCCGGCGTCACCGTCGTACTGAGCGGCCGGGCGGAGCCCTCGGAAGCGGGCGATGCCGCCCTCGCCGCGCTCCGCGAAGCCGGCGTCGACGCGCATTACGTGGCCGCCGACGTCACCCGCAAGGACGATGTGGAGCGCGCCGTCCGGACCATCACCGGCGAGCACGGACGGCTCGACGGCGTCGTGCACGCGGCCGGCGTCCTGCGCGACGCGTACCTGCTGCACAAGGACACCGCCGACGTCCCCCTGGTGACGGCGCCCAAGGTCCGCGGGGCACTGCACCTAGATGCCGCGACCCGCGACCTCGCGCTCGACTTCTTCGTCGTCTTCTCCTCCGTGGCGGGCGTGTACGGCAACTCCGGGCAGGCCGACTACGCGGCGGCCAACGCCTTCCTGGACGCCTTCGCGCAGCACCGGCAGGCCCTCGCCGGCGTCGGGGAGCGCTCGGGCCGTACCGCCGCCGTGAGCTGGCCCCTGTGGGCCGACGGCGGCATGACGGCCGACGCCGTGACGCGCGCGACGATGCGGGCGGAACGCGGCTGGGAGCCGCTGCCGACCGAGGACGGCCTACGGGTCCTGGGACGCGTCCTGGACGACGACGCGCCCGCCCACGTCGTCGTCGCCTTCGGGACCGACGCCACCGTCGCCCCTGAGCGCCGCCTGCCCGCCGCCGGTCCGGCACCGGTCACGTCCGGCGCGTCCGGTATGTCCGGTGGGTCCGCGGCCGTTCCTGAGCTGGGCGACGCCGAACTGCTGGAGCGTACGGCCGACCTGCTCAAGCACCACCTGGGCGAGGTGCTCCACCACGACCCGGCCGCGATGGACCCGGCGGTCAACCTCGTCGAGTACGGGATCGACTCGCTCAGCATCCTGGAGATGACCGCGCGCCTCGAAGCACTCTTCGGGCAGCTACCGAAGACCATCTTCTTCGAGTACCTCACGATCGAAGGTGTTGCCGGGTACTTCGCCGAGACGCATCGCGACAAGCTCCTGGCCGTACTGAGCGCGGCGGACGGGCCGGAGGGCCGGGAGGGTGCGGAGGGCCGGGCGGCGGCGGTGGGCCGGGATGCGGCGCAGGCGCCGCGGGCCGGGGAACCGCCCGCCCCGCGCGCACGGTTCGCGCGCACGGCCCCGGCCCGTACCGCCCCGGCCCGGAGCCACTCCGCCCGGCCCGCCGCACCCGCACGCGGGGACCGCCACGACATCGCCGTCATCGGCATCTCGGGCACCTACCCCGGTGCGGACACGCTCGACGAGCTGTGGACGCTCCTCGAAGCAGGACGTCACACCTTCGAAGAGGTCCCGCGCGACCGCTGGGACCACGACGCGATCTACAGCCCCGACCGGAGCGTCCCCGGCAAGAGCGCCATCCGCACCGGAACGTTCCTGCGCGACATCGACCTCTTCGACCCGCGCTACTTCCGCATCTCCAAACGCGACGCGGAACTGATGTCCCCGGAGGTCCGCCTCTTCCTCCAGACCGGCGTGGAGGCGCTGGAGGACGCCGGGTACTCCCGCGAGACGCTGCAACGCGAGTACGACGGCGACGTGGGCGTGCTCGTCGGCGCCATGAGCAACCACTACGGGCTGCACGGCTTCCAGAACAGCCTGCTGCGCGGCTCACCGGCCAGCGGCAGCTACACCGGGACGCTGCCCAACATGCTGTCGTACTTCTACGGGTTCACCGGCCCGTCGATCTTCCTCGACACGATGTGCTCCGGCTCGTCCACGTGCGTGCACCAGGCCGTCCAGATGCTGCGGGCCGGCGAGTGCCGGATGGCCGTCGCCGGCGGCGTCAACCTGCTGCTGCACCCGTACAACCTCGTCACCTCCTCGCACGAGCACTTCACCACCGCCACCTCCGACGTGATCCGCAGCTTCGGGCTCGGCGCGGACGGCACGATCCTCGGAGAGGGCGTCGGCGCCGTCGTCCTCAAACCGCTCACCGAGGCCGAACGCGACGGCGACCACGTGTACGGCGTCATCAAGGGCACCGCCCTGTCCAACGCGGGCGCCCGCAACGGCTTCACCGTCCCCAGCCCGCACGCCCAGGCCCGCGCCATCGAGAAGGCGGTCCAGGACGCGGGCATCGACGCCCGCACGGTCAGCTACGTCGAAGGGCACGGCTCGGGCACCTCGCTCGGCGACCCCATCGAGGTCAAGGCGCTGACCACCGCCTTCCGCAAGCACACGAAGGACTCCGGGTTCTGCGCCCTGGGCTCGGTGAAGTCCAACATGGGACACCTGCTGCACGCGGCCGGCATGATCGGCTTCGCCAAGGTGCTCCTCCAACTGACCAAACGCACCCTCGTCCCCTCGCTGCACAGCGCGGAACTCAACCCCGACATCGACTTCTCCGGCACGCCCTTCCGCGTGCAGCGGGAACTCGCGCCCTGGGAACCGGCGGTCACCAAGGACGGCGGCCGCACCGTCGTCCACCCGCGGCGCGCCGGACTGACCTCCATCGGCGCGGGCGGCATGAACTCGCACATCATCATCGAGGAGTACGTCCCGGACACCGCCGCGGGCCCGTACGCCACCACCGACGGCCGCGACGAACTCCTCGTCTTCTCCGCGATGACCGACAGCGCGCTGGAGTCGACCCTCGCCCGCTTCCGTACCTACCTGGAGCAGTCCGACCCGGCCGACCTGCCGTCGATCGCCCACACCCTGCGCGTCGGCAAGAACGAACTGCCGCGCCGTTGGGCCTGCTTCGCCAAGGACGTACAGGGCGCCCTGGAGGCCGTGGACCGCCGGCTCGCGGGCGACCACGACCAGGACGCGGCGCTGGCGACCGACGACCCGCGGGCCGCGGACGCCCGTGAACTGGCGACGGCGTGGACCGGCGGCAAGAGCGTCGACTGGGCCCGGCTCACCGGATCGCGCCGACTGCGGCGCGTCCCGCTGCCGGCCTACCCGTTCGAGCGGGTGCGGTGCTGGGTGCCGCAGGAGGACGGCGCGCCGTCCGTGCTCGCACCGCTCGCCCTGCGCGACAAGCTCCACCCGTTCCTCGGCCGCAACGAGTCCGACCTCGACGGACTGCGGTACGGCCTCGACGTGCGCCTGGACGACCTGAGCGACTACGGCTACCAGCGGGACAAGGAACCCCGCGTCGTGCCCACCTTCGCCGTCGACCTGGCGCTCGCCGCCGCCAAGGTCTCCGGCTTCGCGGCCACCCCCCTGGTACGCGCCCTGCGGCTGCCCGCGCCGGTCGCGTGGGACACCACCGAGCGGCTGGTCACGACGCTCATCGAACCCGCGGGCGAGGGCGCGGCGACCGGCGCGGTGTTCGCGCAGGACGCGTCGGGCGCCCGCACGCTCGTCGCGGCCTTCGAGGCGTACGACGCGGACGAGGTGTACGACGCGCACCAGGCGGTCCCGCCCGCACGGATCACGCACGCCGAGCTGCGCGACGGCGTCCGGGCGCTCGGCGCGGAAGAGATCCGGGCGGAGTTCGCCGAAGGCGGCCTCGTCCACCCGGCGCTGCTCTCCGGGGTCGCGGGCGCGTACTGGCTGCGTGACGGGCGGCTCGTCCTGGACGTCACCGTGCCGGGACTGCGGCGCGACACCGTACGGCGCAACGTCACCGTCGCCCCGCACGTCCTCGCGGCCGTCACCCAGGGCCTCCGGCTCGACGCGAAACACCGCGGCCTGCCGCACTGGCAGGAGGCGCGGCCGTACCGGATCGCGCAAGTGCGCGTCCTCGGCGCGGCGGGCGACGGCGAAGTGGCGCACGTCGTCCTCGTGCCGGACACCGCGGCCGCCGGTGATGGGCCGTTCCAGGGCGATGTCCACCTGCTGGACCGCGACGGCAAGACGCTCGCGGAATTCGCGGGCATCAGGTGTGAGGACGACGGCGTACGCGACGACGGGCCGCGGGTGCTAGAGCCGCGCAAGCGGCGGAGCGCCGCGTACGCGGAACCCGAGGCGCCCGGCGACGGCCTCACCGCCTTCGCCGTCGGTGAGCTGCGGTCCCTGGCGTCCGGCATCCTGAAGTACGAGCCGGCGGAACTGGACGCCCACACCGGCTTCGACGCCTTCGGCTTCGACTCGGTCTCCTTCGTCACCTTCTCCCGGCTCATCGAGGAGCGGTTCGGCGCCGAGGTGACCCCGGCGGCCTTCTTCGACGTGAACACCTTCGACGCGCTGGCACACCACCTCGTCGCGGAGTTCGGGGAGCCCGTACGGGCCGCGTACGAGCGGTCGCGGGGCGATGCGGCGGCATCCGCAGGGGCGATTACCGTCACCCCTGGGCCGACGGCTTCCGCACGGCCCACGCCGGAACCCGAACCCGCTTCACCCGCCGACCCGTCACAGCCCATCGCCGTCATCGGCGCCGCCGGCCGCTTCCCCGGCGCGCCCGACCTCGACACCTACTGGGCCAACCTCGTCGCGGGCCGAGACTCGGTCACCGCCTTCCCCCTCGACCGTTACGACGCGACGTACCGGCGTATCGCCGAGGCCGCCGACTTCCCCCGGCACGCCGGCGTCCTGGACGACGTGGACGCCTTCGACGCGGAGTTCTTCCGCGTCTACCCGCGCGAGGCGGAGCTGATGGACCCGCAGCACCGCCTCGCCCTGGAAACGGTCTGGAGCGCCCTGGAGGACAGCGCCTACACGCCCGCCGGCCTCCCCAGGAACACCGGCCTGTTCCTCGGCGTCTCGGGCACCGACTACGCGACACTGCTCACGACGTACGGGGTGGAGCCGGACGCGTTCACTTCGACGGGCAACGCGCACTCGATGCTCGCCAACCGCATCTCCTACGTCCTGGACCTGCGCGGGCCCAGCGAGCCGGTCGACACCGCCTGCTCCAGCTCGCTGGTCGCCGTCCACCGGGCCATGGAGGCCATCCGCTCGGGTGCGTGCGACGCGGCCGTGGCCGGCGGGGTCAACCTGCTGCTCAGCGTGGACACGTTCGTCAGCGCGCACCGCGCCGGGATGCTGAGCCCGGACGGCCGCTGCAAGACCTTCGCGAGCGACGCGGACGGTTACGTGCGCGGCGAAGGCGTCGGCGCCGTGGTGCTCAAGCCCCTGGCCGCGGCCGAACGCGACGGCGACGCGATCCTCGCGGTGCTGCGCGGCAGCGCGGAGAACCACGGCGGCCGGGCCAACTCGCTGACCGCCCCGAACGCCGACGCCCAGGCCGAACTGGTCACCACGGCGATGCGCGGCACCGACCCCGACACCATCGGCTACATCGAGGCACACGGCACCGGCACCGCGCTGGGCGACCCCGTCGAAGTACGGGCCCTGCGCACCGCGTTCCGCAGGATGGGCGCCACCACCCGGGCCGCCTGCGGACTCGGATCGGTCAAGACGAACATCGGGCACCTGGAGGCGGCCGCCGGGATCGCGGGCCTCCTGAAGGTCGTCCTCGCGATGCGGCACGGCGTCCTCCCGGCGACGCTGCACTGCCGCGAGATCAACCCGTACATCGAACTCGACGGCGGCCCGTTCCGCGTCGTGCGCGAGAACGAGCCGTGGCCGCGCCCGCGCGTGGCGGACGGCCGGCCCGCGCCCCGCCGCGCGGGGGTCAGCAGCTTCGGCTTCGGCGGCGCCAACTGCCATGTCGTGGTGGAGGAATACGTGCAGGACGATGCCGGTACCGAGGCCCCGGAGGCCAGCGAGACAGTGGACACCACAGCGACCACGGACGTGCTCGTG
The DNA here is from genome assembly GCF_055573595.1 of Streptomyces sp. NPDC030165. Classification (NCBI taxonomy): domain Bacteria; kingdom Bacillati; phylum Actinomycetota; class Actinomycetes; order Kitasatosporales; family Streptomycetaceae; genus Streptomyces; species Streptomyces sp. NPDC030165. The sequence continues at coordinate 491,741 of NZ_JBVIBD010000003.1, forward strand.
CCGCTCTCGGCACGGACGCCGGACCAGTTGACCGAGGCCGCGGGAAACCTGCTCGCGTACCTCGAAGGACCCGAGCCGGCCTCTCTGCGCTCGGTCGCCTGGACCCTTCAGGTGGGACGCCAGGCGATGGCCGAACGGGTCGGCTGGGTGGCCGGCTCGCGCGAGGAACTTGTCGGCAAGCTGCGCGCGTTCGTCGCGGGCGGTGAGCGGCCGGAGAACGAGGCGGCACGCAGCCAGGTACTGGCGCGCTGGACCGAGGGCGCGGACGTCGACTGGCGCGCGCTGTACGGGCCGTGCGTACCGAAGCGGGCCCACCTGCCTGCGTACCCGTTCGCCCGGCAGCGCTACTGGATACCCGGCACGCGCTCCGAGAGCGCGCCTGAGGGTGGCCCCGCGATCGGTACGACACTTCTGACTCCGCGGTGGACGCCACGGCCTGTGCCGTCAAAGGCCACGACCGACCGATCCGTTGACCACCGTGTCGTCGTCCTGTGCGGAGCACTCGCCTCCGCGCGCGGTGCGGTCGAGCGACGCGTACCGGGGGTGCGCTGCTTCACCGTCGAGTCGGCGAAGGAGCGCTTGGACAGCCGTTTCCGGGACGTGTCGCAGCAGGTCTTCGAGATCGTCCGCGGCCTCGTCGCCGATGAGCCCGGCGGCACCACCCTCGTCCAGGTCGTGACGCCGTCGGACGGTGACGAGGCGGTCAACCTGGCCCTCGCCGGGCTGCTCCGCACGGCATCGCTCGAACACGGCGGTACGGAGAGCCAGTTGATCGCCCTCGGCGGCGCCCGTACGGACGAGGCGGTGGCCGCCGCCGTCGTGGACAACGCCCGCGACACGGACGCGGACCTGGTCCGCTACGAGGGTGACGAGCGCTCCGTACGGACCTGGCACCCGACAGCGCCCCCCGCGGACGCGGCGGACACGCCGTGGCGCGCCGGCGGCGCATACCTGATCACCGGCGGCGCGGGCGGTATCGGCGCGGCCGTGGCCCGCCGCATCGCACGGGACGTCGACCACCCGGTGCTCGTCCTGGCCGGCAGGTCGCCGCAGGACTCCCGCATCGAAGCGCTCCTGGCCGAACTGCGCGCCGCCGGTGCCCTCGCCCGCTACGAATGCGCGGACGTCTCGCGGTGGGAGGAGGTACGCCACCTCCTCACCCGGGTCAGGGACGGCGCCGGTGAACTCTCCGGGGTCGTACACGCCGCCGGAGTCCTGCGCGACGCCTCGCTGGTGAACAAGACGGCCGAGGACTTCGAGGAAGTGCTCGCGCCGAAGACCGACGGGCTGGTCCACCTCGACCGGGCCACCCGGCACGACCCGCTCGACTTCTTCCTCACCTTCTCCTCGGGTGCCGCAATCACCGGCAACCCGGGCCAGGCGGACTACGCCACCGCCAACGCCTTCCTCGACGCCTTCGCCGTGCTCCGCAACGCGCGGGTCGCGGTGGGGGAGCGGGCGGGCCGCACCCTGTCGGTGGCCTGGCCGCTGTGGAAGGACGGCGGGATGACCGTCGACGCGGGCACCCTCGCCCACCTGTGGCGCAGTCGCGGTCTGGCGCCCATGGAGACGGCCGACGGGCTCGCGGCCCTCACCCGCGCCTGGCGGCTGGGCGCGGAGCAGGTATGGGTGTACCACGGCGACGCGGCGCGGGTACCGGCAGCTTCGGGCCGTACCGCCGCCGTACAGGCGCCGGTACGGGCCGGAGCGCCGGACCGGCCGGCCCCGGCGGACGGGCGCCCGGCGCGCGAAACCCTGCGTCTGCTGGTCGCGCTCTTCGCCCGCGTCACCAAGCTCCCCGCACAGTCCGTCGACGCCGACGGGGAACTGGGCGCGATGGGCCTCGACTCGATCCTGATCGTCCAGTTGAACAAGGAGCTGGCTGCCGTGTTCGGGGACGTGCCGACGACGCTCTTCTACGAGTTCCCGACCCTGCGCGCGATCGCCGGGCACCTGGCGGCCGAGCACCCGGACGCGGCGCGCGCCTGGACCGGCGAACCGGCGACGGCCGCCCCGGCGCCTTCCACCGGCGCGGCGGCGGACCGTACGCCGGCACCGTACGCGGCCCCCACGCCCGCCCCCGAGGACCGCGAACCCATCGCGATCATCGGCATCAGCGGCCGCTACCCGCACGCCGCCGACCCCGCGGAGTTCTGGGAGAACCTGAAGGCCGGGCGGGACTGCGTCGGGGAGATACCGGCCGACCGCTGGCCGCTGGACGGCTTCTTCGAGCCGGACCGCGAGAAGGCGGTCGCGACCGGGCGCAGCTACAGCAAGTGGGGCGGCTTCCTGGACGACTTCGCCGCGTTCGACCCGCTGCACTTCCGGATCGCGCCGCGCGACGCCTACGCCATGGACCCGCAGGAGCGGCTGTTCCTCCAGGCGGCGTGGCAGGTGTTCGAGGACGCCGGGTACTCCCGTGAGGAGATCGCGCGCCGGCACGGCAGGCGCGTCGGGGTGTTCGCCGGTGTCACCAAGACCGGTCACGGGCGGCACGGCGCGGGACGCCTCCCGTCGGGGGAGACCGTCGTCCCGGCGCTGTCCTTCGCCTCGCTCAGCGCCCGTACGTCCTACGTCCTGGACCTGTGCGGGCCGAGCCTGACCCTCGACACCATGTGCTCGGCGTCGCTCACCGCGGTCCACGAGGCGTGCGAGCACCTGTACCGGGGGGCCTGCGAGATGGCCGTCGCGGGCGGCGTGAACCTCTATCTCCACCCGCTGGACTACGTCGAACTGTGCCGCTCCACCATGCTGTCCACGGACGCCCGCTGCCGCAGCTTCGGCAGTGGCGGCGACGGCTTCGTACCGGGGGAGGGCGTCGGTTGCGTCCTGCTCAAACCGCTCTCGCGCGCCCTCGCCGACGGCGACCACATCCGCGCGGTCATCCGGGGCACGAGCATCAACCACGGCGGACGGTCCAACGGCTACACGGTGCCCAGCCCCCGGGCTCAGGCGGAGCTGCTGCGCGACGCGATGGCGCGCGCGGGCGTCCCGGCGCGCGACGTGAGTTACGTCGAGGCGCACGGCACCGGTACGGAACTCGGTGACCCGGTCGAGATCAAGGGCCTGACCAGCGCCTTCGAGCAGGACACGGCCGACCGGCAGTTCTGTGCGATCGGCTCGGTGAAGTCGGCGATCGGGCATCTGGAAGCCGCGGCGGGCATCGCCGGGCTCACCAAGGCCGTGCTCCAGCTCCAGCACCGGCAGCTCGTGCCGAGCCTGCACGCCGAGGAGCCCAACCCGAACATCGTCTTCGAGAAGACGCCGTTCTTCGTGCAGCGTGAGCTGACGCCGTGGGAGACGGCCGGGGGCCCGCGGATCGCGGCGGTCTCCTCGTTCGGCGCGGGCGGATCCAACGCGCACGTCATCCTGGAGGAGTTCGGCGAGCGGTACGGCGCCGGGCCCGCGCGGGCCACGACGGCCGGCCGCGACCAGCTCTTCGTGCTGTCGGCCCGCACCCCCGGGCACCTGCGCCGCTCCGCCGAGCGCCTGGCGGCCCACCTCGGCAGCCCCACCGGCGCGGACACCGATCCGGCCGGCCTCGCCTTCACCCTCCAGACCGGGCGCGAGGCCATGATCGAGCGCCTCGCGGTGGTCGCGGGCACGGTACGGGACCTGCGGAGCGCCCTGCTCGCGTACCTCGACGGCGAGGACAGGGCGCCGGGCGTCCACCGGGGTACCGCAGGACGCGTCCAAGGCGCCTTCGCGGAACTCGCCACCGACGACGACCTCCAGGAACTGCTGGTCCAACGCTGGGTACGGGCCGGGAAGCTGGACAAGCTGGCCGCGCTCTGGGCCGACGGGGTACCGCTCGACTGGCGCGTGCTGCACGGGCCGGACACACCCCGGCGGGTCGCGCTGCCGACGTACCCGTTCGCGCGGGACCGCTACTGGATCGCTGACCTCGACCCGGTGCGCGAGGAGCCCGCAGTGAGCCTGCCCGTCGCGGAGCGGCCGGCGGCCGTGCCCGCGCTGCCGCCCGCCGAGCCGGTGACCTCGGACCCGGTCTCCGGAGCCGCCGCGCCGCCGGCCTCCCCGGTGCCCGCCGAGCCGCTGGACGAGCGTGTCACCCGCGTGGTGCGGGAGAAACTGGCGCTGGCCCTCGCCATGGACGAGGACGAGATCGACGGCGCCCTCGCCTTCGCGGACTACGGCGTCGACTCCATCCTCGGTGTCCGCCTCGTCCACGAACTCAACGAAGCACTCGCCCTGGACCTGTCGACGAGTGTGATCTACGACCACAGCTCCGCCGACCGCCTCACCGCCCACCTGCTGACGGCCCACCGCGACGCCATCACGTTCACCGGGACGACGCCAAAACCGGCCCCAGCCCATGAAACCACCACCGAGGCGCGCCCCCGGCCCCACCGCTCCGCGCCCGCCGACCCCCGTCCCCCCATCGCCATCGTCGGCATGAGCGGACGCTTCGCCGGCTCCGACACGCTCGATGAACTCTGGGACCACCTCGTCGCCGGCGACGAACTCGTCACCGAGGCCACCCGCTGGGACCTGAGCGGCCCCGACCCCGCCGACGCGGCGCGCCGCTGCACCCGGGGCGGCTTCCTCGACCGCATCGACGCGTTCGACCCGCTGTTCTTCAACATCTCGGGCGTCGAGGCCGCCACCATGGACCCGCAGCAGCGGCTCCTGCTGGAGGAGTCGTGGAAGGCCCTGGAGGACGCCGGGTACGCGGGCCGGCAGCTGAGCGAACGCCGCTGCGGCGTCTACGTCGGCTGCTGGAACGGCGATTACGCCGAACTGATCGGCGCCGACGCCCCCGCCCAGGCGTTCTGGGGCAACACCGCCTCCTTCATCCCCAGCCGCGTGTCGTACTTCCTCAACCTCAAGGGCCCGGCCGTCGCGGTCGACACGTCGTGCTCCAGCTCGCTGGTCGCGCTCGACCTCGCGTGCAAGGACCTCTGGTCGGGCGAGACGGAGCTGGCCCTGGCGGGAGGCGTCTTCGTGCAGTCCACACCGCGTCTGTACGAGCTGGCCGGGCGCGCCAACATGCTCTCGCCGACCGGGCGCTGCCACACCTTCGACCACCGCGCGGACGGGTTCGTACCGGGTGAGGGCGTCGGCGTCCTGGTCCTCAAGCGGCTCGACGACGCGCTCGCCGACGGCGACCACGTGCACGGCGTGATCCGCGGCTGCGGCACCAACCACGACGGCGCGACCAACGGCATCACCGCCCCCAGCTCCGTCTCGCAGGAGAGCCTGCTGCGCGAGGTGTACGACGGCTTCGGCATCGACGCCGGGCACATCCAACTCGTCGAGGCGCACGGCACCGGCACCAAGCTCGGTGACCCCATCGAGTTCGGCGCGCTGACCCGCGCGTTTCGCGCGAGCACCGACAAGTCCGGGTACTGCGCGCTCGGTTCGCTCAAGACCAACCTCGGACACACCCAGTTCGCGGCGGGTGTGGCCGGCGTACTGAAGATCCTGCTCGCGCTGAAGCACCGCCAGATCCCCGCCTCGCTGCACTTCGAGAAGGCGAACGATGCGGTACCGCTCGACGGCAGCCCCTTCTACCTCAGTACCCGCACGCACGCCTGGCAGGCGCTGCCGGGCGTCCCGCGCCGCGGCGCCGTCAGCTCCTTCGGGGCCAGCGGCACCAACGCCCACGTCGTCATCGAGGAGGCACCACCGGTACCGCGGCCCCGGCCCCGCCCGCAGGCCCCTGCCCACCTGGTCGTACTGTCCGCGCACTCGCGCGAGCAACTGGCCGGGCAGCTGACGCGCCTGGCGGCGCACTGCCGCCGCGAGCCGTCACTGGACTGCGGTGACCTCGCCCACACGCTCGTCGTCGGCCGGGAGCACTTCGCACACCGCTTCGCCTGCGTCGTACGGGACCGTGACGAGCTGCTGCGGATCCTGGACGACGGGCTCGACGGGCCGCGTGCGTTCACCTTCACGGGCGGTGCAGGTGGTACCGGCACTTCCGGTGACGGCAGGGCTGCCCTGGCCGAGCGTGGCGCCGCGAGTCTGCGCGCTTGCACGGAGGGCACGTCGAGCCGTACGGACACGGCGTTCGTCACCGGCCTGAAGACCCTCGCCGAGTGCTACGTACGCGGCCTCGCGCTCGATTACGGCGCGCTGTTCGCGCCCGGCGCCTACCTGCGCGTCCCCCTGCCGACGTACCCGTTCGCCAGGGAGAGCCACTGGGCGACGGACACACCGCCCAGCCGGGCGGCAGCGCCCCGGTCCGCACCGGCGCGGACCGCGGCTCAGCCGCCCTCAGGACACCCGATGATCGGCGCGCCGTCGCCCGTGCCCGGCACACCCGGTGCGGTGCGCGCCGGTACGGTCCTGACCGGCGAGGAAGCCTTCCTCCGCGACCACCTGGTGGGCGGCCGGCGGGTCCTGCCGGGCGTCGCGCACCTGGAGATGGCCCGCGAGACGGCCCGGCACGCACTCGGCGCCGACGCCACGACGCCGCTGCGGATGCGGGACATCACCTGGGTCCAGCCGCTCGTCGCTGACGGCACGCCTGCCGAGACCGAAGTCCTCGTCACCCCGGTGGACGAGGACACCGTCTCCTTCCGCGTCACCTCCGGGACCGCCGACCCCGCGGTCTGCTCCGAAGGGCGCGTCAGCCGCTCCGGCACTCAGCGCCCGGCCCGTACCGACCTCGCGGCGCTCCGCGCGCACTGCCCGACGCCGGTGTCCGCCGAGCGCATCGGGGCGGCGCTGGTGGCGATGGGCATCACCCACGGGCCGTCGCTGCGCGCGGTCCGCGAGGCATACGTGGGCGACGGCGTCGTCCTCGCCGAGCTGCACGTACCCGCCGCCGACCGGACCGCCACGCCGTACGTCCTGCACCCGGCGCTGACGGACTCGGCCGTCCAGGCGTCGATCGCGCTGCAACTGGCCGGGGGAGAGGCGTCCCGCGAGACGGTGGTGCCGTTCGCACTGGAGCAACTCGAACTGTTCGCGCCCTGCGCGGATTCCATGTGGGCCGTCGTCCGTGTCGCCGACGACGGCGCCGCGAGCGCCCTCAGCAAGCTCGACATCGACCTCCTCGACACCGATGGAGCGGTGTGCGTCCGGATGACCGGCTACACCTCGCGCCGGGTGAAGGAGCCGGTACCGTCCCTGTTCGCCCCCGTGTGGGAACCGCTGCCGGGCACGGTGACGGACGGCGGCGAGGAGACGGCCGTCCCGTCCCGCGCCGACCGGGTCCTGGTCGTCGGCGGCACGGCCGCCCAGCGCGCCGCGGTCGCCGTCCGGCACCCGCGCGCCACGGCCTGGCCCCTGGCCCCGACCGCGCCGCTCGACGAGGTCACCTCCTTCCTCGCGGACGCCGGTCCCGTCGACCACCTCCTGTGGCTCGCGCCCGGCACCGCACCCGGAACCACCGACGCGGCCGCCTTCGTGGCCGCGCAGGAGGACGGCGTCGTCGCGGCCTTCCGCATGATCAAGGCCCTGCTCCGTACGGACCACGACGCCCGCCCGCTCGGCATCACCCTCGTCACCCGGCGCAGCCTGGCCACCCACGCGCACGAGGACATCCGCCCGGCCCACGCGGGCCTGCACGGCCTGTTCGGCTCGCTCGGCCGCGAGTACACGAACTGGACGGTCCGGCGCCTCGACCTCGACACGGACGCCGACATCCCGGAGGAGACGGACGCCTGGCTCGCCGGCCTCGCGGCGCTCCCGGCCCACTCCGGAGGCGACACCTGGGCGCGGCGCGCGGGCCAGTGGCTCGTCCGGCGCTGGGCCCCGTGCGACGCCGGACCCACGGCGGACACCCCGTACCGCGAAGGCGGCGTGTACGTCGTGATCGGCGGCGCCGGCGGTGTCGGCACCGCGTGGACCCAGCACCTGGTCGAACGGTACGGCGCGCACGTCATCTGGATCGGACGCAGCCCGCACGACGCGTCGGTGGACGCCAAGCTGCGTGCCGTCCACGGCCGCGGCGACGTGCGGTACATCACCGCCGACGCCGCCGACCCCGCGGCACTGCGCCGTGCCCACGCCGAGATCAAGGCCCGCCACCCGCACATCCACGGCGTCGCGCAGGCGGCCCTCGTCCTGCGCGACCAGAGCTTCGCCAAGATGGACGAGACCGCCCTGCGCACAAGCCTGGCCGCCAAGGTCGGCGTGAGCGCGGCCATGGCCGAGGTATTCGACGGCGAACCCCTGGACTTCGCGGTCTTCTTCTCCTCGGTCCAGTCCTTCACGACCGCCGCGGGGCAGGGCAACTACGCGGCCGGCTGCACCTTCGCCGACGCCTTCGCCCACCAGCTGTCCCGGCACTGGACCTGCCCGGTCAAGGTGATGAACTGGGGCTGGTGGGGAAGCCTGGGCAGCGCCTCGTCCGATGATCACCGGCGGCGGATGACCGGCTGGGGCTTCGCCTCGATCGAACCGCCGGAGGCCATGGCCGCGCTCGGCACCCTCCTCGGCGGCCCGCAGCCGCAGATCAGCTTCACCAAGCTGACCCGGCTCGACGCCCTGGAAGCCGTCGACCCCGCCACCCGCACCACCGTGTACGGGCGTTCCTCGGCGGCCCGCGTGACGGTCGGCGCGGCGGACGACCTGTCGGGTGACGCCGCGAACCTGCGCACGGTCGCCGACTGGCGGCGTGCCGAACGCGACCCGCTGCTCGCCCGGATGCTCCGCGGCCACCTCGAAGCCCTCGGCGCCGTCGGCCCGGACTCCCCGGCCCCCGGCGAGGTCACCCGCGACGACGCCCGCCGGACCGGCCGGCAGGCCGGCATCCTCGACCGTTACACGACCTGGCTCGCACACGCCCTGCGCGTGCTGCCCGGCTCCGTCCCGCCGCTCGACACGCTCCTCCGCGAGTGGGACGACCGCCGCGCCACCTGGTCGGCCGACCCCGACAAGAAGGCCGAACTGGAGCTGGTCGACGCCACCCTGCGGGCCCTGCCCGACATCCTGACCGGCCGGACCCGGCCCACCGACATCCTCTTTCCGCGCGGCTCCGTCGAACTGGTCGAGGGCTGCTACCGCGACAACCGGGTGGCCGACACGTACAACCGTGCGCTGGCCGGCGCCGCCGTCGGCATCGTCGCCCAGCGGCTGCGCCAGGACCCGGACGCGCGCCTGCGCATCCTGGAGATCGGCGCCGGCACCGGCGGTACGAGCGTCGGACTGTTCGCCGCGCTGCGCCCGTACCGGGACCGCATCGAGACGTACACCTACACCGACCTCTCCAAGGCGTTCCTGAACCACGCACGGGCCTCGTACGGGGCCGACGCACCGTACCTGTCCACCAGGCGCTTCGACGCCGAACAGCCGCTCGCCGGGCAGGGCATCGAGGCCGGCAGCTACGACCTGGTCATCGCCGCCAACGTGCTGCACGCCACCCGCGACACCCGCAACACCCTGCGCAACGCCAAGGCCGCCCTGCGCGACGGCGGCTGGCTCCTGCTGAACGAACTGGTGGCGTTCGACATCTTCAGCCACCTCACCTTCGGCCTGCTGGAAGGCTGGTGGCTGTTCGAGGACGCGCCGCTGCGCATCCCCGGCTCACCCGCGCTCTCGCCCGAGAGCTGGCGCGACGTACTGCACAGCGAGGGCTTCCCGGAGGTCGTCTTCGTCCTGCCGCAGGCCCGGGAGCTGGGGCAGCAGATCATCGCGGCGGAGAGCGACGGGATCGTACGGCAACGGGTCGACGGTGCCGTCCGCCGGCCGGTGGCGCCGGTGACGCCGGCGGCGGAGACGGTCCGTACGGCGGACAGGGCCGAGGCCGCACCCGAGCCGGTCCGTACGGAGCCGGAACGCCCGGAACCGGTCCGTACGGAAACCCTCCGCACGGAGCCGGAACGCCCCGCGGCACCGGCGCCCACCACTCTCACCGAAGCCGACCGCACCGAGACCCTGACCGCCTACCTCCGCGACAAGGCCGCCGAAATCCTCGGGGTGCCCGCGGAGCGGATCGATGCCGCCCAGCCCCTCAGCACGTATGGCATGGACTCGATCCTCGTCCTGCAACTGACCAACGCGCTCCGCGAGGACCTCGGCGAGGTCTCCTCCACGCTGCTGTTCGACGCCGAGTCCGTGGACCAGTTGTGCGCCCACTTCCGCACCGCCTCGGCGGGCCGGGTGGACGCGCTGGTCGCCCGGCTGCGGCCGGAAGCGGCGGCCGACGACACCGCCACCGTGCCCGTGTCCGCTCCCGCCGGGCCGCCCGCTCCCGTCCAGGAAGCGGCCCCCGCCGCGCACTCCGTCAGCGCCCTCTTCCAGGCGGCGTCGCGCAACGGCAACCTGAAGCAGGGCAGTGAGCTGCTGACCATGGCGGCCCGGCTCCGGCCGCGGTTCACCGCCGCCGGAGCCGGTCACGAACCGGAGATCCTGCGGCTGGCGGACGGCGCGGAACAGCCCGCACTGGTGTGCCTGCCGTCCCTCATCGCGCCCACGGGCCCGTACCAGTACGTGAAGTTCGCCGCCGCGCTCCGCGGGCGGCGCGAGGTGTGGACCGCCGAGCAGCCCGGCTACGGGACCGGCGATCCGCTGCCGCAGAGCCTGGACGCGGCGGCCACGGCGCAGGCCGACGCGCTGCTCCGGCGGTTCGCGGGACGGCCGTTCGCCCTCGCCGCGTACTCCTCCGGCGCCTGGCCGGCCCACGAGGTCGTACGGCGCCTGGAGGCGGCGGGCGCCCCGCCGGCCGCACTGGTGCTGCTCGACTCGCCCGGCTCGACCGGCGGGGCGGACCTGACCGGCGAGTCCCTGTGCCACCGGATGGCCGGGATCTCGCGCCTGCTCCTCGACCGGTTCCCCCAACTGCCGCTGGACGACGACCAGCTCACCGCGATGGCCTGGTACGCGGAGCTGCTGGACGGCTGGCAGCCGGCACCGGTGACCACACCGACCCTCTTCGTGGCAGCGCGCACCCCCGTGGACCAGCTCCTCGGAGACGGCCGCCGGCCCGCCTGGCAGCTGGAGCACGCCCGCGTGGAGGTGGCGGGTGACCACTTCTCGATGCTCGACGAGCACGCGGAGACGACCGCACTCGCCGTCCACCGGTGGCTCACCGAAAACCTGCGATGACACCGCACGGCACGCCGGGACGGTCCTGTCGGCCACAGGGCCGTCCCCGGCACCCGCACGACACAGCAGTACCCGTACACGGACGAGAGGCGGACATGGCGAACATGATCGGTGGCGGCAGCGCCGCACCGGCGCGACTGGTGGTCGGCATCACGGGGGCGACGGGCGCCGTGCTCGGCGTACGGCTGCTGGAGCAGCTGCGCGCGCACGGCGGTGTGGAGACCCACCTGGTGATCAGCCGGTGGGCGCGCAGCACCATCGAGTGGGAGACCTCGATGAGCGTGCGCGAGGTCAGCGCGCTCGCCGACGTCACCCACAGCCCCGAGGACCAGGGCGCGGCGATCTCCTCCGGCTCGTTCCGCGTGGACGGCATGGTGATCGCCCCGTGCAGCATGAAGACGCTGGCAGCGATCCGCATGGGCTACGCCGACGGACTGATCGCCCGCGCCGCCGACGTCACCCTCAAGGAGCGCCGCAAGCTGGTGCTGGTGCCCAGGGAAGCGCCGCTGAGCGAGATCCACCTGGACAACATGCTCACGCTGGCCCGGATGGGCGCGGTGATGCTGCCGCCGGTGCCCGCCTTCTACCAGCACCCGGCCACGGTCGACGACATCGTGGGGCACACCGTCACCCGCGTGCTCGACCAGTTCGGCATCGACACGCCCAAGGCGTACCGCTGGAACGGGATGCACGCGGCCCGGCAGCACGCCCGCGACGAACGGGCGGGCGACGCCCGGAACCCCGACGCGCAGGCCCACGTCCCGGAAGAGCACCACACGGCCCCGGTGGCCGCCCCCGGCCTCTCCTGACCACTCCCGCCTCCCCGTCCCCCTTCCCCACCGTCCCCGTCCCCTTTCCCCACCGTCCCCGCTTCTCTGCCACCGACAAAGGAAGACCACCCGCCCATGAAGCACCTCACCAGCCTCCGCGACTACCTCGACGCCCTGGCCGAACTCGACGACCTGCGCGTGATCGACGACGAGGTGGACCCCGAACTGGAGATCGGCGCGATCGCCCGGTACGCCACCGAGCACCGGGCCCCGGCCCAGCTCCTCACCCGCATCCGCGGCTGCCGGCCCGGGTTCCGGGTCCTCGCCGCGCCCGCCGCCCTGAGCAGCCGGCCGCAAGCGCCCTACGCGCGGCTCGCGCTGGCTCTGGGCCTGGACCCGGACACACCGCCGCGGGAGCTGATGGACGGCCTGGTCGCCGCGCAGGCGGCACCGCCCGTACCGCCCGTCACACTGGACTCGGGGCCGTGCCAGGACAACGTCCTGCTCGGTGCCGACATCGACCTGACCCGGCTGCCGTTCCCGCTGCTCCACCAGGGCGACGGCGGCCGGTACGCCAACACCGTCGGCACGTTCGTGCTGCGCAGCCCGGACCGGAAGTGGACCAACTGGGGCATCGCGCGCGCCATGCTGCACGACGCGCGCCGCATCGTCGCCTTCACCGGCTCGCCGCAGCACATCGGCGTCATCGACGACATGTGGCGGGCGCGCGGCGAACGCACCCCCTTCGCGCTGGTCCTGGGCGCCGAGCCCGCCGTCCCGCTGGTGTCGACCATGTCGCTGCCCGAGCACGTCGACGAAGCGGCCTACCTGGGCGCCTACTTCGGCGCACCGATCGAGGTCGTACGCTGCAAGACCGTCGACCTCGAAGTGCCCGCCACCGCCGAGATCGTCATCGAGGGCTACATCGACCACGACGACCTGCTGCCGGAGGGGCCGATGGGTGAGTTCGCGGGCTACGTCCCGGAGGGGAGCTGGTCACTGCCCGCCTACCACGTCACCGCGGTCACCCACCGCGACGATCCCGTCATGCCGGTGGTGTGCGCGGGCAAGCCGGTGGACGAGGACCACACCCTGATCGGCCTGACCCACTCGGCCCGCTGGACCCACTACCTGCGCGAGGCCGGCATCCCGGTGGCCGCCGCCTGGATGATCCCGGAGACCGCCGTGCACGTGCTGGCCGTCACCGTCGACCGGGACTGGCGCGAGCGCACGGGGTTCACGTCGTCGCAGGAGCTGTGCCGGGCGGTCGGCGAGGCCGTGGACGCCTTTCCGCACGGTGGCTGGTGGGTCACCCGGATCATGGTCCTGGACAGCGACATCGACCCGACCGACGTCCGCGACGTGCTGTGGGGCTTCGCGACCCGCTCGCACCCCACGGACGGCATCCACGTGCTGCCCGACACCGCGATCATGCACCTGATGGTCTGCTACCACGAGAAGGAACGTGCCACCGGTACCGGGCCGACCGTCGTCTTCGACTGCGTCCGCGAGGACGAGCTGCGCAGCACGGCTTTCGCGGACAACTACCCGGCCGACGTACAGCGCCGTACCTTCGAACTCCTGGCGGGCGCCCGGCCGCTGTGACACCGGGCCCGGCTCAGCCGCCGTCGCCGGGGAGCGGCGGCGGCAGGAAGCCGCTGGAGCGGAAGAAGGCGAGGTAGCGGTCGAGGAGGGCGGCGTCGGTGGGCGGGCAGCGCAGGCCGCTGTCCCGCAGGCCGCGGTCGGTGTTCGCACGTGCGAGTCGCGGGAAGACGCCGTCGAGATACATCTCCTTCACGCTGATGTCGGACTTGTTGCTGCGGTCCACACAGAGCGAGACGAACGGCGTCGTGGGGCTGCTGGGGTGCCGCGCCACGTGTCGTACCAGTTCCTGCACCCAGGCGTCGTAAGGCAGTTCGCGGATGCCGTAGCCCGCCGCCCGCATCCGGGCCAGCATGTCGGCGAGGCGGGCCGGGCGGGGGTTGGTGAGGTGGTAGGTGCGACCGTCGGCCGGCTCGCGGGTCGCCAGGTGCACCACGGCGGCGGCCAGGTGGTCGACCGGCACGAAGTCCAGCGGCAGCGGCACGTCGGGCGCCACGCCCGTCTCCGCGATGACGCGGAACAGCGAACTGATGGCCGTCTCGGTGTTGCAGATGCCGGTCTGCTCTTCGCCGGTGACCTCGTACGGCCGGTGCACCGCCACCGGCAGCCCCGCCTCCGACGCCTCCTTCAGCATCCGCTCCGCCACCCACTTGCTCTCCGCGTACCCCATGGTCAGGTGGTCGGCGTGGCCCAGCGGCGTGTCCTCGGCCACCTGCCGCACCCCGGCCGTGCCGAAACCCGCCAGCACCGCGATGGTGGACAGGAAGTGCAGCGGGACCCGCCGCCCGGCGGCCAGCCGCACCAGTTCCCGGGTGCCGTGGACGTTGGCCGGGCGCAGGGCGGCGTACGGATAGAGGAAGTTGACGTGCGCCCCGGCATGCAGGATCAGATCGGCCGTCTCGCCGAGCCGCCCGAACCGCTCCTCGGTCAGGCCCAGGAGCGGGGCGGTCAGATCGGCCGGGAAGCAGGTCAGGCGCTGCTCGTACGGGGTGGTGTCGAGGCCGTACCGGGCCGCGTTGGAGCACACCCGGCGCCGCGCGTGCGCCGCGTCCCTGGCCCGTACGGGGCACAGCAGCTCGGCGCCGGTGACCCGGGCGAGCCGGTCGAGCAGAAAGGCGCCCACGAAGCCGGTGGCCCCGGTGACCAGGACGCGCTCGGGCGCACGCCATCGGGGGACACGGCCGCGTACCGGCGGCAGCCGCAGCCCGAGGCGGGCCTCGCGCAGGAAGTACGCCTCCGACGCGGGCGCCGAGCCGGTCCGGTGCCCGGCGCGGCCGTCCCGCAGCGCCCGGTCCACCGCCACCGCGTACGCGCCGAGCGTCGGCGTCCGCAGCAGGCTGCGGACGAGGAAGGTGCCGTGTGCCGCGTCCATGCCCAGCGCGGTCATCGTCCTGGTGGTCACCTCGGCGGTGAGCAGCGAGTCACCGCCGAGGTCGAAGAAGTCGTCGTCGGGTGCCGGGCGGACACGCAGGATCTGCTCCCAGACGTCGGCGAGCACGCTCAGCAGACCGCAACCGTCCCCCGCGGTGCCGCCCCCGGCGCCCGGACCCGCCTCGCCCACACGCTGTTCCCCGTTTGCGTTCGCGTCGGCGTTCCCGGTCGCATCCGTTTGCCCGGAGCACTCGGCCGCGTACGGACCGGTGCCGTCCCGCCGCGGCCCGGCGCGTACCGCGTCGTGCGGGCGGGCCCCGTCGCGGGCCGCGGGCAGCGCCGCCCGGGCGAGCAGCGCGCGCCGGTCGATCTTGCCCGCGCCGGTGACCGGGAAGCGGTCCAGGACCTGGATACGCGCCGGTACGGCGGGCGCGGGCAGCCAGGACGCCAGGTACGCGCGCACCTGCTCGACCGGGACCCGTTCGCCGGGGCGGACCGGCGTCACGAAGGCCACCGGCCGGGCACGCGCCTCCTCCCCGTCGACCTCGACGGCGGCCTCGGCGATGGCTTCGTGCGCCCGCAGCCGGGCCTCGATCTCGTCCAGCTCCACGCGAAAGCCCCGCAGTTTGACCTGCCGGTCGTGGCGGCCCCGGTACTCCAGGGTGCCGTCCGGCCGCCATCGGGCGCGGTCGCCCGTACGGTACAGGCGCCCGCCGGTCCGGGGACCGAAAGGGTCGTCGAGGAAGCGCTCGGCGGTCAGGGCCGGGTCGTTGAGGTAGCCGATGGCGAGGCCGTCGCCTCCGACGAGCAGCTCACCCTCCTCGCCGGGACCGGCGGGCGTACCGTCGTCGCGGAGCACGTAGCAGGTCGAGTTGGGAAAGGGCCGCCCGATGGGCACGGTGGCCGCGCCGGCGGGCAGGTCCCGCACGACGAACGCGCTGGAGACGACGCTGTTCTCGGTCGGCCCGTAGAAGTTGACGAGGGTGGTCCCGGGGCAGGCGGACAGCACGCGGCGGCACAGCCGGGGATCGAGCGCCTCGCCGCCCGCCGAGACGAACCGCAGGCTCCGCAGCGCCTCCGGCCGGGTGCGGGCCACGTGGTGCAGCACCCCCGCGGTCAGGAAGGCCACCGCCACCTCCTCCTCGCGCAGCAGCCGCTCCAGCGCGTCCACGGACAGCAGTTGCTCCCGCTCCGCGACGACGAGGCAGGCCCCGGACAGCAGCGCCGTCCAGATCTCGATCGTCGAGGCGTCGGAGGAGCAGCTGTACGCGTGCAGCACCCGCTCGCCGGGCACCGGAGGCGACAGCCAGGCGCCGGAGGCGGCCAGACGCACGACGCCGCGGTGCGGGATCGCCACCGGCTTCGGGCGGCCGGTCGAGCCGGAGGTGAACATGATGTAGGCGCAGTCCTCCGGGGCGACGGCCACGCCCGGGGCTCCGGACGTGGCCGTCGCCCCGGAGCCCTGGGAGAGCGTGGCGAGGTCTCCGTCGACACAGGCACGCAGCCTGCGCACCCGGCACGTACTGCCGGGCAGCGCGACGGCGACCCGCACCTCGGCCTCCTCGGCCATGGCACGCAGCCGCGCGGGCGGGTACGCGTCGTCCAACGGCACGTACACCGCACCGCACTTGAGAACGGCGAGGAACGCCGCCAGCGCCTCGGGACACCGGCCGCCCAGCACCCCTACGGCGCTCCCGGGGCGGACCCCCGCGGTCAGCAGCCGCCGGGCGAGGGCGTCGGAGTGCCGGCTCAGCTCCCCGTAGGTCAGGGTGCGGTCGCCGTGCCGGACGGCGGGCGCCCCGGGCGCGGCCAGCGCCCGCTCCTCGAACAGCTCGTGCAGGCAGCGGTCGCGCGGGTACGGCGTCGCCGTGTCGTTCCACGTCGCGTGCCGGCCCGGCCGGCCGGGCGCCTGGGAGGGTCGCAGCATGGTCAATACCTCGGAAACGGTCGAAGTGCCCGGGAGGCCGGGGCGGAAGAGGGGCCGGGCGGACGGTTCCGGACGGAACCGGGCGGCCCGGGTCGGCTGAACGCGATGACGAAGGAGGCGGAGCCGGCGGCGCGCCACCGCTCGGGCCGCGTCCGGACGGTCACGTCGGCGGGGCGCCCGTCCAGGGAGCGGCCGGCCCGGCTCCGTGCTCCGCGTCCGGACCCGTGTGCCCGGTGCGCGCACAGCACGACGGGACCGGGCCGGACGCCCGTGTCGCGGTGTCCTCCATGGCACCCGGAAAAGCGGGTGCACTAGGCAATTACCCAGCAATCCGGCGTCGGTGTTCACTCGTGCGGATGATGCGGAACGTTTGGGTGAGCAAACGCGAGCCGCATCGTGAGCGGTGTACCACCGCCCGTACCGTTGTGCGCCCCGCAGTACGGGGGACGTGGTACCGACAACGGGTTTGCGGACGGGGTCGAATGCGCGGAAAGCGCGGCGAGCGTGTTCCTGTACGGGAGACGGTCCGGTGGCGCGCCACGCGGGTCCCTGGGAGCTGATCGGTGGTCAGGTGCCGTCGCTCACCCGGCGCGCGCCGGTCGGCCATCGTGTACGGAACGGGAATCGGGCGGGACGCCGGCGCCCGCCTTCCGTGCGTGTGCCGGATGCGTCGGAAGGGCTGGACGGGCTGGATGTGCTGGACGCATCGGACGTGTTGGACGTGCAGGATGTGCTGTAAGGGTCCGATGCGCCGGATGCCGGATGCCGGATGTGCCGGAGCGTGGAATCGGATCCGGGCCGGGCCGGCCCGACGACGGCACGTGAGGACGCCGCGGCCTGCCGGGGGTCCGGCCGGCCGGGCGCTCAGCCCGTGAAGCCCTGGTCGCTCAGGATCTTGTCGATACGCGCGCGGTGGGCCGCTTCCCAGTCGTCGAAGGTTTCGGCAGCCTCTTCGGCCAGCTTCTTCTCGGCGTCGGCGAGCACCTGCTCGCGGCGGTCCGCGGGGGTGACCAGGACGCCCTCCTCGTCGGCCACCACGACGTCGCCGCTGCGCACGGTCACGCCGCCGCACCGCACCGGACCGTTGAGCGGCGCGACGGCCGTCTTGGTCCCCGGAACGGGGATGACGCCGCGCGCGAAGACCGGGAAGCCGGCCTCCCGTACCTCGGCGAGGGTGGTCGTCGGGATGCCGCTGAAAGCTGAGATGTCGTTCATGGACCCCTTCTCCGGGTCCGGAGCCCGGTTCCGTCGGTCACGGCCGGGCCCCGCGACGCACGCCACGCACGGCGGACGGACCGCACCGGGCAGCCGAGGCCATACGGCACTGCTCAGCCGCTCGGCTGCCGTTCACAGGTGCTCCCGCCCACCGTAAGGTGATCATTTTGCCGTGTGCTCCCCGGGGGACGCCACCACGAACCGCACCTACGGAGATGACTGCCATGCACCTGCGCTGTGCCGTGCTCGACGACTTCCGACCTGCACGGCCGGCGTCTCGGCCTGCTCGGGCTCGGCAAGATCGGCAGCCAGGTCGCCCGGATCGGTACGGCCTTCGGCATGGACGTGGTGGCCGGGAGCCGGCACCTCACGAAGGAACGGACCGACGAAATCGGTGTCGGCCTCGCGGCGAACAAGGAGGAACTCCTCGCCACCAGTGACTTCGTCTCGGTCCACCTGGCGCTGGGCGACCGCACGCGGGGCCTGCTCGGCGCGCCCGAACTCGCCCTGCTCAAGCCGACCGCATACCTGGTGAACACCTCCCGGGCGGCCATCGTCGACCAGCAGGCTCTGCTCGATGCGCTGCACGAGGGCCGGTTCGCCGGCGCGGGCGTCGACGTCTTCGACATCGAGCCGCTGCCCGCCGGCCACCCGATGCGCACGGCACCCCGGCTGCTGGCCACACCCCACCTCGGCTATGTGTCCTGGGACAACTACCGCACGTACTACGGCCAGGCGGTCGAGGACATCCAGGCGTACCTGGCGGGCTCACCGGTACGGCTGCTCGGCTGACGGGGCCGACGCGGCTGCCGAGGCTGCGACGGCACCGTAGCGTTGGGACGGAGCCGTAGCGTCGGCACGGAGCCGTCCGGCGCCGGCCCGCCCCCCCACACACACAGCCGATCGAGCGGCGCGCCCGGATGGCGCGCCGCTCGACGGCGTCAGATGCCGGTCACCTCAGGAGGCCGGTCCCTAGAGGGAGTTGGCGAACCGCTTGAACGCGGCCTTGGTCTTCGTCCCGGGGTCTCCGTCGATCTTCCCGGTGTAACCCCAGCTGTCCTTCAGCAGGCGCTGGAGCGCCTTCACCGTCTCGGTGCCGGGCTTTCCGTCGATCTTCCCGGTGTACTTCCAGTACTTCTTCAGGCAGCGCTGGAACGCCTTCCAGCTTTCGGTGCCCAGCGTCCCGTCGATCTTGCCGGTGTACTTCCAGTGCTTCTTCAGCCAGCCCTGGACCTTCTTGGCCTGCGCGGCGCTCAGGCCCATGTTGTTCACCGCGAGCGGCGCGACAGCCTCGGCCGACACGGCCGTCACCGCCGGCTGCGCGGCCGGCGTGGCGGCGAAGCCGGTGCCCGCCCCCGCCAGGCCGCCGGCGGCGATGCCGACGGCAGCGGTGACACTGACGAGCGTCCTCTTCACAGCGTTCGGTCGCATGTCTTCTCCCCCTTCGGGTCATGGGAGCGCCGTCCGACACGGCCGGCGCGTACGTCGTCGGACGCATCGGCGCACCCCCTCATGGCCGTACGGCGCTCAGGCGGCTCTGGCGGTGGTGCTCCCCGTTCGCCTCAGCGCGGTACGGGGAAGAAGCTATCCGTCGGGGCGGCGGCTCTCGTCAGCCCACGAGTTGAGATCGGCGCAACCAGGAGGTGACATCGGCTCTCCACCGACCGCGGTAACGGCGACAGATGTACAACCCCCGCAGTACTGCCCATCCGGCCGCGAAGCGGCCACCGCGACACTGGGCGCGTTCCCTGACGCCATCACCCACTCCACGCGAGACAGATGCCGAGGATGCCGATGCCGCGTTCCGCCTTCTGGGCTGATCGGGGGCCGTGTCCGGCGAGGTGCTCCGGGCATGACGACCGGAAGGAGCCCGGAGTGCGGCAGGGGGTGGGAGCTGGAGGAGTGCCTCTTGGGTCTGCGCGTGTGCGCGGCGACCGGGGGCACGCTGATGGCGCTGGCGGCGGAGGCCGCAGTGAGCCGGGTCCGCCACCGGGCCCGGATGCGCACTGCGGCCTGTCGTCGGGGCCGGCACCGCGCCGGTCAGGGAGTCCGGCCACCAGGGGCGCGGGGGGAGCGCGGTGTCGCCGTGTCCTGTTCCGTGAGGTAGGCGTCCATGGTGGTGTTCAGGTCGGCCATGAACGCTTCGAACTGTTCCAGGAGCTGGGGCGGGTGGTGCGACATCGTGGTGTCGAGGCGGTGGGCGAGCGGGCCGAAGAACTCGTCGGCCCGTTCCTGGATGTGCCCGCCGCTGCGCAGGGTGACGATGCGCCGGTCGGAGTGTTCGCGGGCGCGGGTGATGTGCCCCGCCGCTTCGAGACGGTTCAGGAGTGCGGTGGTGGCTCCCGTCGACAGGGAGATCCTCTCGCTGAGCCGCGCCGGTGACAGGGGGGTGCCGCGCTCCTCGGCGGCGGCGATCTCCAGTACCGCGGTCGCGTCGGTGGAGTGCAGGCCCAGCCAGGCGGCGAAGCGCCGGCCGAATTCGGCGTAGTGGCCGCCGTAGATCCTCAGCGATTCCATCAGCCGCTCACGCTGCTCCGCGATGCCGTCGCGCATGGCTTCCTCCACGCCGGCCCTCCACTCCTGTCTCCTGCCGTGCGATTCACACGGGCAGCCCGCTTTGACAACCTACCGTCACCAATTTACCTTCACGGTGGAATTACTTCATGATGGAGGTACCTGGCGTGCGTGACCCGTTGCCCACCCCTGACGAGACGACCGGGCCCTATCGGTGGCGGTGGCTGATCCTGGCGGTGATGATCGTCGCGGAGATCATGGATCTCCTGGACGCCTCGATCGTCAACGTCGCCGGACCGGACCTGGAGAAGTCCCTCGGTGCCGGTTCCGTCGGACTGCAGTGGGTGATCGGCGGCTATGCCCTCACCCTGGGCGCCGGTCTGGTCCTGGGCGGCCGGCTCGGCGACCGTTACGGGCGGCGCCGGATGTTCCTGACCGGCCTGGCGGCCTTCACCACGAGCTCGCTGCTGTGCGCGATCGCGCCGGACATCGAGTCGCTGATCGCTTTCCGCCTGCTGCAGGGCGCAGCCGGGGCCATGCTGCTGCCCCAGGGTTTGGGCCTGCTGCGGGAGAACTTCTCCGGCCCCGAGCTCACCAAGGCCTTCGCGATCTTCGGACCCGTCCTCGGCCTGGGCGGCATCATCGGCCCGGTCCTGGGCGGCTTCCTCATCGAGGGCGACTCCTTCGGCCTGGGCTGGCGGTCGGTGTTCCTGGTCAACCTGCCCATCGGCGTCGCGGCGCTGATCGTCGCCGCGAAGTGCGTGCCCAAGAAGGCGGGCGACCGCACGGTACGGGTCGACATGGCCGGCGCGGCCCTGGTGGTGGTGTCCTGCGCCCTGCTGGTGCTGCCGCTGAACCAGGGGCAGGAGGACGGCTGGCCGCTGTGGACGTGGCTGTGCATGGCCGCCTCGGTGATCGGTTTCGCTCTGTTCGCCGTACAGCAGCGCCGAACGGCCGCCGCGGGCCGGGAACCGCTGGTGACCCCGGGTCTGCTGCGCAAGCCGGCCTTCACCGTCGGGCTCGGCGGCATCGCCCTGTTCTTCGGCGGGCTGATCGGCACGCAGCTCGTGCTGACCCTGTTCCTCCAGATCGGCCGGCACTTCACCGCCGGTGAGGCAGGACTCGGCAACCTGCCGCTCGCGGTGGGCACCGCGATCGGCGGCGCTGTCAGCGGCGCGTTCCTCGCGGACAAGATCGGCCGCAAGGTGTTGCAGATCGGACCGCTGGTCCAGTTGGCCGGCGCGGCCGTGCTGTGGTTCGAGCTCGACGGCCTCGATGCCGTCTCGTTCTCCATCTGGGACATCGCTCCCGGCGTGGCGGTGGCGGGCGTCGGCGCCGGCATGGTGATCGCCGCCCTGTTCAGCGTCATCCTGGCCGCGGTCGACGACGACGAGATCGGTTCCGCCTCCGGCGTCCTGTCAGCGGTCCAGGCGGTCGGCGGCTCCATCGGCGTCGCGATCTTCGGCTCGGTGTTCTTCGCCCAGGCCGACACCGGTGACTTCAGCGGTGGTTTCCACCGCGCGCTGATCATCCAGACGTGTCTGCTGGTGGCCTTCCTCGCCATCACCTTCCTGCTGCCCAGGAAGGGCCGCCCCGAGGACGAGCAGCACGGCATCATCCCCGAGGCCGCTGCCGGCGACTCCGTCACCGAGCGGCACCTCACCGCGTGAAAGCCCGCCGGTGTGAACGCACCGCGAACCGGGCCGTCACCCGGTGCGAGGAGACTGAGGAACAGAAGGGGAGCGTCATGACACACCGGAACGTGCTGATCGCGGGCGCCGGCGCAGCCGGTCCGGCCCGGCCTACGGGCTCAGGCGCCACGGCATGCCGGCCACGACCGTCGAGCGGTCTGCCCGCCCTGCGCGAGGGCGGGCAGACCGCGGACGTGCGAAGTGCCGGGCGGAACGTCGCCCGCCGAATGGGCCTGGAGCGCACCCTGCGGGCTCACGCCACCCACTGAGAGCTCCTGACAGAAGTTGCTGATCATGTGACGTTCACATCGAGCCGTTGCTGCCCGAGCCGGGTCCGAAGCTGGTGAAGGGCAGGCCGCGGATCCCGGACCGGCAGGCACTGTGCGGAATCCTGTTCGTACTGCACACCGGCATTCAATGGGAATACCTGCCCCAGGAGCCGGACTTCGGCTCGGGCATGACCTGCTGGCGGCGCCTGGCAGCCTGGAACGAGGCCGGTGTGTGGAACGAACCGCACGTGGTGCTGCTGAAGAAGCTGCGGTCGGCGAAGAAGCTGGACCGGTCACGGGCGGTGATCGACTCCTCGTATGTGCGGGCCGCTCGGCGCGGCGGCAAAAGCGGGCCCAGCCCGGTCGACCGCGCACGGCCGGGCAGCAAACACCACGTCATCACCGACGCTCAGGGCGTCCCGCTCCCGGAGTCGCTGACCGGCGGAAACCGCAACGACGTCACACAGTTGCTGCCGCTGTCGGAGAAGATCCCGGCCGTGGCCGGCGTCACCGGCCGCCCCGGACGTCGGCCAGACGTACTCCTCGCCGACCGCGGCTACGACCACGTCAAGTACCGCCGCCTGGGGCGACAGCGCGGGATCCGGCCGGTCATCGCCGAACGAGGTCAGGAACACGGCAGCGGCCTGGGCGTCTTCCGCTACGTGGTCGAGCGCACGATCGCCTGGCTGCACGGCTTCCGTCGACTGCGGATCCGCTGGGAACGACGCGACGACATGCACGAAGCCTTCCTCGGCCTCGCCACCTGCCTGATCACCCACCACCACGTCCAACGCCTGCGGTAAAGCCTCGGACTTATCTGGTTGCTGTGGTCAGGAGGGTGTGAATTCGGGGTAGTAGGCTGCGGCGGCGGTCGCGGTGTCGATGTTCCGTGGGAAAAGCGCGGCTTCGTAGGCGCGGATGGCCGCGTCGATGTCCTTGGGCTGTTCGGCGATGGCGTTGCCGAGCTGGCCTGCGTCGAAGAGCGCCCAGTTCGCTCCTTCGCCGTCCGGCGGTGCCAGGTGCGCGGCGTCTCCGATGAGTGTGACCCCAGGTATATGTTCCCAGCGGTGCCCGATCGGTAGCCCGTACAAGGGGCGGAAAATCGGCGGGATGTCGCTGTCCGCGACCAGGGCGACGAGTTCCGGCGCCCACCCCTCGAACATCGCCGCGACGGTGCGGGCGGCCGCAGGGCCGTCTTTGAAGTTGATACCGTCGAACCAGTCGAGCGGCTGGTCGAACATGGCGTAGGAGTGCAGGGTGTCCGCGCGCTCGCGCTGCACGCCGAGACCGATGCGGGTGGTTTCGTCGTAGGCGGTCATCGACCCGCCGCCGACCAGCGCCAGGGTGGCAGGGTGCCGGGTGTCGCTCTCATACAGGTACGTCTCGACCATCGAGCGTCCGGCATAGGCGGGCGTGGCATCGGAGAGCAGCGGCCGGACCTTCGACCAGGCACCGTCGGCACCGACGAGGATGTCGGTGACAATCGTCGATCCGTTGGCGAAGGTCACTTCGTGACGGCCGTCGGCGAGGGTCCGCACGCTCCGGGTCCTGTGGCCCCAGACGACCCTGCCGGCAGGCAGGGATTCCAGCAGCAACTGTCGCAGCTCGCCACGCTGCACCTCGGGGCGGCCTCCGGCGGGGTCATCGGGCTGGTCCGCCAGGATGGTGCCGTCAGGCGCCACGTCGCGGGATGCCTGGCGGCCTTCGAGGACAAGGGATCGGAAGCCGTCCATCAGACCGGTGGCACGGATCCCGTGCTGTCCGTTGTAGTCGTGGATGTCGAGCATGCCGCCTTGGCCCCGGGCCTGAGCAGACGCCTCCGCCTCGTACACCGTGGACGCGATTCCATGAACCGCCAGGGTTCGTGCCAGTGCCAGTCCCGCGAGACCGGCACCGATGATCGTGATCTGAGTCATACAGGGGTTCCTTGCTGTTGGTGAATGAACCGGCGGTCCTGCCCGCGAGGCTCCCGGCCGCCGTGCGGAGCAGTAGAGCCGGGTCAGGGAGAGCGGGGTGGCTCGATCCGGGAGGCGAGCTGTTCCAGGTATTCATGGAGTCGCGCCTGCTCTGCGGCGCCCAGCGGCGCGAGGATCGACTCCTCGACACGGTCCATGGCCTCTTCGAAACCCTGGATCAGTTCGGAGCCCGCTGGAGTGACATGCACCCGACGGCTGCGCGTGTCATCCTCCTGCATCTGGCGCTCTACGAGTCCGCGCCGCTCGAGTCCGGCCAGGAGCCGCGAGACGCTCGGCGCACTGGTGCGCATGGCCCGCGCGACGTCACGCTGAATGGCATCCGGATTCTTCGACAGGTACGCCAACACGGCACTCTGCTCGTGCGTGAGGCCGCGTTCCCGTATCCAGTCATCAGCGATGCGCCGCTGCCCCCACACAACCCACCGCATCAGCTCCAACGTGCTCTCACGCTTCGATCCACCCATAGTTAACACGCTAACTGTTGCCAGGCTAACAATCAAGCCTCCTTGGGCTGTGCCCCACTGCATGGACACACACGCTGGCGCCGGGCCTCCTCGCGCAGAACCTGTCCGCGGTCGCTCCGGCGATCAAGCGAACGCACAGGTTGTAAGAGGGCATTCACTTCGTCGATGCGGCGAACCGTCAAGGCCGCCTTTCCCGGCAATGCTTTCGGCGGCCAGGGGCCGATCGCCGATCTGGAGATCCTGCGCGCCCACCCTGTCCTGCATCCTGCACGAGGAGACCCGCCCTCACGCCGGGTACCTGTCCGGGGATGAGGTCACGCAGCTGTCCGGCACAGGGGAGAGGGCGGAGGTCACCTTCCGCAACGGGCCGGAGCGTGAGTTCGCCCTCGTCGCCGCCGACGGCGCCCGCCCCCACACCCGCGGCCCCGCCTTCGGCGACACGTCCGACACCCGGCCCGTGGGCCTGTCGACCGCGTGCGCGGGAAATCAAGCGCACCTCCCCGCACTGCCGGGGCATCTTCACCCGTGTACGAGATGAAGCGCCTCGGCCGCCACGTCGCCGAGCCCGTGCCCGCCGACCGCCCCCGGCCCCTGCCTCACTCTCCTGACCGAGCGTCACTCCGGCTACGGAGGGCTGCTTGTGGCTTTGCCGTAGCTCCGGGAGAACGGGGCCGGGACCCCCGTGGGTTCGCGAACACTGAAGGTGGTTCATCGGGAACCTGAGGGTCCGGTGCCGCCAATTTCAGGGATAGCCCCCTGGGCTCACGGGGAACACGCCGGGTCGGCTCGGACAGGCGTGCGTGTGGAACGCGGAGCAGAGGACGGCCAGTCGGGAAAACCGGTCGACAGACGAGTGCACGAGGCACTGTGATGGCTCCGACTGCCCGCCGCATGGAGCGGGCCCACCGCAGGAGTTGCTCTTGGAAGCCGGGAGAGCCGCGGACCCCCGCCCCGCGATCGATGCCGCACTGGCCAGGCGCCTGGTCGATACGCAGTTCCCGCAGTGGGCCGGGCTGCCTCTCAAGCTGCTCGACCCGGCCGGTTCGGACCATGTGATCTACCGGCTGGGCGAGGACCTGTCCGTCCGGCTGCCCCGTCATGCGGGTGCCATCAGACAGGCCGTGAAGGAGTCTGAGTGGCTCCCCAGGCTCGCCCCGCACCTGCCGTTGGCCATCCCGGTACCGGCGGGGGCGGGGGAGCCCGGCTTCGGTTATCCGTGGCCGTGGGCGGTGTCCCGCTGGCTGGACGGTGATGTGGCGACCGCTGAGGCACTGGCTGACTCGTCCCGGGCTGCCGTCCAACTGGCGGAGTTCCTCACCGCCCTTCAGGCATTCACGCCCGAGGGCTTCCCGGTCCAGGACGCTCGCGAGGACCTCACCGGTCGGCCGCTGAGCGACCGGGACCGCGCGACGCGAGCCGCCATCGCGGAGGTCGACGGTGCGTTCGACGCCGCGGCCATGACCGAACTGTGGGATGCGGCGCTGAGCGCCCCCGGACGGGACGGCCCGCCGGTCTGGTTCCACGGTGACTTCCACACCGGCAACCTGCTGACCGTCGCCGGCCGCCTCAGCGCGGTCATCGACTTCGGCGAGCTCGGCATCGGCGACCCGGCCCGCGACCTGACCATCGCCTTCACCCTGATGTCTGCCGGGAGCCGGGCTGTCTTCCGCGCCACGCTCGGCGTCGACGACGCCACCTGGACCCGGGGCCGCGGCTGGGCCCTGGCCACCGGCCTGAACGCCTACACCTCCTACGCCGCCGTCGATCCCCGGGTCGCCGCGCAGACCGCCCGCCAGATCACCGAGGCGCTGATCGGCTGATCAGCCGGTTGCAGGATGTAGAGGTTCATGGAGAACGCCCTGGACCCGTTTCGGGTTCGGATCCGAGGAGCTTGCGGGCGGAGCCCGCGTAGCGGATGGCGGTCTTCTCATCGATGCCGAAGACGAGCGTGAGGTGGAGTGGTCGGCGCCGCGGGTGAGGGCCTCTTCGAGCAGTCTGTCGATGCGGAGCCGTTCGGGAGTGGCGGTGATGTTGCGGGTGGCCCGGGTGGTCCAGAGCTTGCCGGCCGGGCCGAGTTGGACCGGCCTGCGACCTCGATCGGCAAGCTGTGTCATTCCGAGCGGTCGGCCGAATCAGGGGAGAACGCATGGGATGCCGCACAGTCAGGGCCGGCCGGAGCGGGCCGCGACGCGACTGGGCCTGGCTCCGCCCGGGGAGGGGAGGAAGCGCAGCAGGGCCGCGACGGCAGCCGCCAGGGTGAGGCTGAAGACCAGGGCGGCGGCCAGGGCGTGTCCGTATGCGACGGGGTCGTGGCGGGCGGCGTCGCCCAGCGTGCCGTAGAAGATGACACCGATGGCCGCGACGCCGACCGAACCGCCCACCTGCTGCCCGGTCGACAGGACACCGGAGGCCATCCCGGCCTCCGCCGGCCGCACGCGCGCGAGCACCGCGTTGAGCAGCGGGGTGACCAGCACACCGGTGCCCGTACCGATGACCAGCAGCGGTACGACGAGGGTCCCGGCCGTCAGCGCGGCCCCGGCGTGCAGGACGGCAGCGATCGCGGCCGCGTGCCCGAGGCCGAGGACGACGGCCCCGGTCCGCAGCAGCCGCCGTCCGTGGTGGGCCAGCCGCCCGGCGACGACGCTGCCCGCGAAGAAGGCGGCCGCGAAGGGCAGGTAGAACAGGCCGGCGGCCAGGGTGCCCAGGCCGAGCCCGTCCTGCAGGGTGACGGACAGGACCAGGAAGAAGGAGTTGATGCCGAAGTACGTGAGGAGGACCAGCGCCATGCCGACGCTGAAGGCGCGGTCGCGGAACAGCCCCAGCCGTACGAGAGGGGAGCCGCCGCGTGCCTCGACGCGGCGTTCCACGCGGGCGAAGCCGACGAGGGCGAGCGCTCCGGCGGCCGGGCCGGCCCAGGACCACACGGGCCAGCCGGCTTCCCGTCCCTCGACCAGCGGCACGACGAGGAGGAAGAGCGCGGGTGTCAGGACGGCCGTGCCCGCGAGGTCGAGGCGGCGGCTCTCCGGGGCCCGTGACTCGGGGACGAGGACGGCCGCGAGCACCAGCGTGAGCAGGCCGACGGGCACGTTGACCCAGAAGACCGGGCGCCAGGACGTACCGAAGAGGTCGGCGGCGACGAGCACACCGCCGAGCAGCTGCCCGGCGACCCCCGCCGTGCCGATGACCGCGCCGAGCACGCCGAACGCCCGCGCCCGCCGCTCCGGCGGCAGCAGCACCTGGATCGTCGAGAAGACCTGCGGGGTCAGTACGGCGGCGCCGAGCCCCTGGAGCAGCCGGGCGGCGATCAGGGCACCGGCGCCGGGCGCCGCCGCGCAGGCCACCGAAGCGAGCGTGAACAGGGCCATACCGATCAGGAAGCACCGCTTGCGGCCGATCAGGTCACCGAGACGGGCGCCGGTGATCAGAACGACGGCGTAACTGAGCTGGTAACCGGCGAGGACGAGTTGGATGTCCGCGTCCGACGCGTGCAGGTCCCGCTGGATGGCGGGGGTGGCCACGAGCACGATGAAGGTGTCCAGGACGGCCACGAACACGCCGATGAGGACGACGGACAGGGCCCGCCACGGGGACGCAACGGGCGGAACGGGCGGCGCGGGCGGACCGGTCGGCGTTCCGCCGTACGGGCTGGGACGGGGGCCAGGGGTGCGGGCGCTGTCGCCGGAGCCGGCCGGTGGTTCGGTGTGCTTCATGCCTCCGACCCTGGTCCGGGCGCGGAGGACGGTACAGAGGCCATTTATGCTGGTGGTCGCGGTACCCCCTTGCGGGCCGGAGTCCCGGTGCCGAGGGCCGTGCCGACGGACCACGCGGGGCCGAACGGGCGGGAACGGACGGAAATGGGCGGGCGCGACGCGACGCAGGCCGGGCCGGAGGCGGCGGCCGCCCGGGAACGGCGCCGGGTGCTGGCCGCGTTCCTCCGCTCCCGCCGCGCACGAGTCGCGCCCGCCGACGCCGGTCTCCCGGCGGGCCCCCGCCGCCGTACGCCCGGACTGCGCCGCGAGGAGGTCGCGACCCTCTCCGGTGTCAGCGTCACGTGGTACACCTGGCTCGAACAGGCCAGGGACATCACCGTGAGCCGCCAGGTGCTGCACAGCCTGGCCGGGGTGCTGCGCCTGACCCCGGCCGAGACCCGCCACCTGTTCGCGCTGGCGGGGCAGTCGCTGCCCGAACCGGAGCCGGTGCGGCCCGGCGCCGGGCCGTTGCAGCGGCTGGTGGACGTGCTCGACCCGTATCCGGCCTACGCGGTCGCCGCCAACTGGGACCTGCTGGTGTGGAACCGCGCCGAGGCGGGCCTGATCGGCGACCCCGCCCGCTGGAGCGACCCCGCACGCAACCTGCTGCGCCTGGTGTTCACGCAGCCCCGCGTCCGTACGCTGCTGGCCGACTGGCCCGATCAGGCCCGTACGCTCCTGGAGCAGTACCGCGCCAGTGCCGACCGGCACACCGGTGACCCGGCGTTCGCCCGCCTGACCGCCGACCTGCGCGACCGGAGCGAGGAATTCCGCACTTGGTGGGACACTCACGACATCGCGGAGTTCCGCCCCACCCGCCGGATCTTCGACCACCCGCGCCTGGGGCGGCTGACCTTCGACTACACCAAGCTGACGCCGGTCGCCGTACCCGGAGTCACTTTGGTCTCCTGCCTGCCGTCCGACGACGAGACCGCCGGAAAGCTGCCGGAGTTGAGCGCCTGCGCGGAGGGTGGGGCGTAGGCGGTCGCGCCGGGCGGATCGGACCCCGGCGACGTCGGCACGGCGGTGGCTGGGCAGTTGCCGCCCCCCCCGTCACTCCGCCCCGCTCGCCCCCCGGGCCCACTCCTTGCTCAGCCGGGACCACTCGGGAGTGTCCACGGCGGGGGAGAAGACGACGTGGCGCTGGAAGGCGGCTTCCGCGGTGACGCCGTGCACCGCTTCGACCGTGTTCGCCGCGAGGTGGCACAGCAGGCCGCGGTCGACGGGCTTGAGACCGAGGCGGTTGAGGTGGATGTAGAGGTAGTTCACGATCAGCCGGAAGGAAGCGAACCAGGTGTCGTCGCGGAGGAAGTCCGCGTGGCCGTGGTCGGTCTGGAGGAGCCGGTGGAAGTCGCTGAGCTGCCGGGTCGGCAGCCTGGGGGCCCGCCCGGCGCCGCTGAGCGTCAGCTCGCCGGACTCCAGCAGCGGGTACGCGATGCGCTGGTACCGGCGTACGGCCTCGGCCCACTCACGGACGAACGGCACGGCGGCGCCCGGGCCTTCGGGGGCGCCGGGCTCCGCGGACAGGACGGACTCCACCGTACGCAGGCGCGTGGACAGCGCGTCGGCCTGCCGTCGGTAGCGCTCGTCGAAGGAGGCCCGGTAGCCGGCCGGGTCGTGGGTGCGGGACAGGAACGCGTCGGCGTGGGACCGCAGGGACAGGAAGCCGCGCGCGATCGGCGCGCCGTCCGGGTCGAAGGGGACGGCAGCCACCGACGCGGTGGTCCACATCAGGTCCAGCGCCAGTACGGGGAGCGCCCCGCCGCTCTGGAGGTGCTCGTACATCGCGAACGCCAGGTCGTTGGTGTCGCTCAGGAAACCGGCCAGCACCTCGCTGCCCCGCATCGACCCCAGCACCGGCAGCCGGTGGTCATAGGGCTGTTCGAGCACGGTGTTGTCGGGCACCCAGGGGTGCCGCGGCCCGGTCTCCATCTCCAGTTCCGCCAGCCGCTCGTGCACCGGGGCGAGCGCGGTCTCGTCCAGCCGGGCCGTGGAGGGGTGCTCGCGTACGTACGTCTCCAGCGCGGCGACGACCCGCGGGCGTACGTGGGCGGCCCACTCCTTTGCCGTGGTGCGGAAGTTCAGGCGCAGGTGCGGGCCGCGCAGCCAGTGCCGGCCGAACCAGGCGCCGCTGACCGACGTCCGTACGGCCTCGAACGCCGGGCGGACGGCGTCCAGCACGAGCGCGCGCTCGGTGCTCTCGTCGTGGTGGTGCACGTGGACGCTGTGCCACTCGGCGGGTGCCCCGCTCATGAGACGGTCAACGCCTCGGGCAGTTCGGCGAGGACCCGGCCCACGAGGAACCGCACCTGGTTCTCCTGCCACAGGGTGAGACCGATGCGGTTGTTGATCAGGTGACCGCTGCGCAGCAGCACCAGGCTCGTGGCGGGGTGGGCGGTGTCGGCCAGTTCGAGCGGCCCGGCGAGCGGCGAGGCCGCCCACTCGTTGGCGAAGGCACTCGCGTCCTCCAGCTCGTGGAGGGCGTGCCGCAGCCGGCGCAGGGACGCCATCCAGTAGGCGCGGTGGTCCGCGCCGGCACCGGTCAGTGCGTCCTCGGGCGCGGTCGCCAGGCGCCAGATGCGCCGGGCGCGTTCTTCGAGCCGCGCCTGCTGGGCGCGGTGCCGCGGCCCGACGTCGGCGGCCTCGGGGCCGCTGCCGAAGGGCAGAGGCGGGCCGCCGTGCCGTGACCACCGGTCGCGTACCTCGTCGCAGAGCGCGAACACTCCCACGACCAGGTCGAACGCCAGCATCGCGCGCTGCTCGACGGTCGCGCCGGTGCCGACGACGGACAGTGCCAGCTCGCTGGACTCGCGGAAGTGCTGTTCCACGGCGGCGACGGCCGCGCGGTACCCGAAGTCGGAGTGCTCCCGCTCGTACGGCAGGAACTCCACGGTGTTGTTGGGCCGCACTTCCTCCTGCCGCTCCTGGCCGGACCGGCCCTCCAGGCCGGCCAGCCCCTCGGAGACCTGGGCGAAGCGCGCGCGGTCCACGACATCCGGGGACGGGACGGACTCCAGGTACGCGCGGACGTGCCGGCCCGTCACGTCCTCGATCGCGGCGCGGTCGGCGCTACGGGCGGGCAGCAGACGCAGCCGGACGTGCGGGCCGCCTTCCCAGTAGCGCAGGAAGAACCACCGCTGGACGAGACCGTCGGCCGTCAGCCGCGCGACCAGCGGGCGGACACAGTCGGTCAGCAGCGCGTCCTGGCCGGTGTCGTAGAAGATGTGGGCGCCCACCCAGTCGGAGCCCTCCGCGGTACCGGGGTCCAGCCGGTCGCTACCGGTCAGCATCTCGCCTCCGTCGATCTCGATGGTCGCCGGATCCCGCGTCGGCAGGAACCGGCCACCCCGATTCTCGGGCGGGGACGGGCAGCGGTCTTCACGGTACGACCACGGGGTGACCGAAGACCGCACCGAAGGGCACCGCGACGGGACCACAGTCCGCACCGCAGGACGGGGCCGGCGGAGGACCGTACGGCGCAGGTCACAGCATCGTACGCCGTACACACTCCTCGACGACCGCCCGCAGGCTGCCCGTACGGCGCAGCTCCTCCCGCTGGATGTGCGCCCCGGTGCCGCGCCCCATCAGGGTGTCCAGGCCTTCCTTGGCCAGCCCCAGGTCACCGGTGTCCTCCAACGCCTCGCCGACGTGGTCGAGCAGGGCGCGGACCACGGCCTCGGCGGGTGCCGGGGACCAGGTCAGCGGATGGACCAGACGGCCGGACAGCCCGGACCGGCCGGCCCGCCAGGTCGCCAGCCGCAGCAGGCCGATCCCGGCGGGGTCCGGCGGCTCGCCCGCGCGCCAGGCGCGGGCGGCCGTCTCCACCAGCCCCCGGGCCAGGGCGGCGAGCAGCACCGTGTCGTCGGACTGCAGGCAGACGTCGGCCACCCTGATCTCGACGGTGGGGTAGTGCCGCGACAGCCGGGCGTCGAAGTAGATCATGCCCTCGTCCAGCAGGGTCTCGGTCGCGAGCAGCTCCTGCACCCGCCGGTGGTAGTTCTCCGCGCAGCCGAACAGCTCCACCGGACCGGAGGACGGCCAGCGGCCCCACACCCGGCTCCGGTAGCTGCTGTACCGGGTGTCCTTGCCCTGCCAGAAAGGCGAGTTGGCGCTCAGGGCCAGCAGCGTCGGCAACCATGGGCGGATGCGGTCCAGGACGGCCACGCCCTCGTCGTCCGACTCGACGGACACGTGGATGTGGCAGCCGCACGCGAGCTGTTCCTGGGCGGTGCGGCCGAACTCCTCCTCCAGCCGCTGATAGCGCTCGTCGAAGTTGAGGGACGGGACGACGGGCAGCGGAGAGGTGGCGAGGGCCACCAGTTCCGTACCGGCCCGGCGGGCCTGTCGTGCCGCTTCGCCGCGCCAGCGCGCGACCTCGGCGGCCAGGTCCTGCATCAGCAGCCGGGGACGGGTCGCGATCTCCAACTGTTCGCGGTGCAGTTCCTTGTCCAGGGTGGAGTCGTCCGGAGTCGAGGCCAGTACGGTCCCGGAGACAGCTCGCGGCTTTCCTGAGTGCGGGTCCACCAGGAGAAGCTCTTCTTCCACTCCCACGCTCCGCATACGACAGCCTCTCTCGACCGGCGACGGTCAGCAGGACGGCTTTTTCGTGTCTGCTGACATGGGAAACGCTGACGCGGCACGGCACAAGGGGGCGGGCAGCCACGGAGTGGCGCGATGCGGGCGGGACCGAGCGGCAGCGCCGTACGGTGCCACGGATACGCCGCCGGGCCCTCAGCGGGCGGGTTTCTCCCAGGTGAGTGAGTAACGGCGGAGGACGTGCCGCCGGTAGCGCACGCCGGGCAGCAGACGCCGCGCCGTGGTGCGCACCTGGCCGTAGGACATCAACGGGCCAGGCCGACCGCCATCACTGGGCCGCCGGGACGCAGCAGCTCACGCATCCGGAGGAGGGCCGCCTCGAAGTCCACGTGGTGAACCGTGGCGACCGAGCGGGTGAAGTCGTCACCGGGGGAGGGGAGTTCGGTGGTGGGGAAGTCACCCCCGATGGAGGTGGTGCGGCCGTGACCGGAATCCGGCCGGTGCTCGCGGGCGAGGGCGATTGAGGTCCGTCCGGCGCATCGGGGCACCGTAGCGCCCGGTTCCGGTGCGGCTGTCGGGCGGGAGGGCAGCGGGGGCGGGTGAGCCGAGGGAGCCGAGGGGGAAAGATCGTTCCGTCCAAGTGGCGGAGCGGGGCTGGTTGGACAGCTCCGCGCCCGGCGCCGGGCCTGCTCTGATGGAGGAACGCGTCACGAGGCGGGCGGACGGAGGGGCGGGCCCATGCCGGTGGTGAGAACCGACGGAATCACTCTCGCGTACGACGAGTACGGTGCCGGGGAGCCGGTCGTGATGGTCACGGGGACCGGGGCGCCGGGACGGGTGTGGCGCGCGCATCAGGTGCCCGCCCTGACCGCGGCCGGGTACCGGGTGATCACCTTCGACCACCGGGGCATCCCGCCGAACGGCGGCTGCGGCCGGCCCTTCACCCTCGACGACATGGCGGCCGACCTGGCGGCGCTCATCACTCACATCGGCCCGGGGCCCTGTCACGTCGTGGGCTTCTCGCTGGGCTCGGTCGTCGTACAGGAACTGCTCCTGGCCCGGCCGGAACTGGTCCGCAGGGCCGTGCTCATGGCGGCCATCGGCCGGGCGGACCCGCTGATCCGCGCCATGGTGGCGGCCGAGATCGACCTGTACGACAGCGGGGCCGCGCTTCCGCCCCGGTACGCGGCCTACGTGCAGGCGCTTCAGTACCTGTCGGGGGAGACGCTCGGCGATCCGGAGCGGCTCCGTGGCTGGCTGGACGTGTTCGAGATGACGGCGGCGGCAAGCGCAGTGCCCGGAATGCGCGGGCAACTGGGGCTCCAGGTGATCGAGGACCGGCGGCCCGCGTACCGGAACATTTCCCGTCCGTGCCTGGTCATCGGATTCGCGGACGACCGGGTCGCCCGCCCGCACCTGGCCGAGGAAGTGGCCGCGTGCATTCCCGGCGGCCGGTACACCGAGATACCCGGGTGCGGCCATTTCGGGTACCTGGAAAAGCCCGGTCCGGTGAATTCCGCGATCATCGGTTTCCTCGCGGAACCGGAGAGCTGAGGGGGCGTCAAAAAGCCTGGAAATTTCCCGGAACCGGCCCCGGCCTTTGCTTCGCATACGGCCGGGGACGGTGCGGCCCGCACGGCCCGGTCACGCGCCGAGGGTGGCCCGGATACGCTTCTTGTCGGGCTTTCCGACGGGCGTCAGCGGGATTTCGGTGACCAGGTGCAGCCGGGTGGGCGCGTACATTGCCCCCTTGTGGCGGGTGACGAAGTCCCGCAACTGCTCCAGCTCCGGCGGGCGTTCCGGCGCGGGCACGACCGCGACGTGCACCTCCTCGCCGGCGTCCGCGCGGCGCACGCCGAACGCCGCGCAGTGGGCGACGGCCGGGTGGGTGAGCAGCAGGTCCTCCAGCTCGCTGGTGTAGACGTGACCGCCCACC
Source organism: Streptomyces sp. NPDC030165 (assembly GCF_055573595.1). NCBI lineage: Bacteria > Bacillati > Actinomycetota > Actinomycetes > Kitasatosporales > Streptomycetaceae > Streptomyces > Streptomyces sp. NPDC030165. Next base: position 526,777 of record NZ_JBVIBD010000003.1, read on the forward strand.
ACGATGATCATGTCCTTGAGCCGGTCGACGATGTACAGATAGCCCTCGTGGTCGAGGTAGCCCATGTCCCCGGTGTGCACCCACCCGTCGCGCAGCACCTCGGCGGTCAGTTCGGGCTGCTTCCAGTAGCCGGTCATGGCCTGGCCGGACCGGACCCGGATCTCGCCCACCGCCCCGACGGGGACGGGCTCGCCCCGCTCGTCGTGGATGGCGACCTCGACACCGGGGATCACCCGGCCGACGGTGGCCTGCCCCTCCTGGGGCATGTCCCGGTGCTCGTCCGGGCCGATGACGGTGACGTGGCCCGCCTCGGACTGGCCGTAGCCGCCGAACAGGACCGCGCCGAAGGTCTCGTGCGCCTGCCGCAGTCGCGTCGGCGAGGCGGCGCAGCCGCCGTAGGTGATCCGCTGGATGCTGGACAGGTCGGTGCCGGGCAGGCCGGGGTGGTCGAGCAGCCGGTAGATCAGCGGGGGCAGCAGCCACAGGTGGGTGATGCGCTCGCGCTCGACGGCGGCGAGCACCGCGCCGGGGTCGAAGGAGTGCTGGAGGACCACGGAGCCGCCGGCCAGGAAGGTGGCGTCGGCGATGTTGCCGGCCACGTGGGCGAGGGTGGTGCAGGCCAGGAAGCGGGGCGGCTCACCGGCGCCGATGGAGCCGAAGGCGAGCATGTCCTTGTAGGGGCCGTGCGACATGCGGACGCCCTTGGGGATGCCGGTGGTCCCGCCGGTGTGGCGGATGCACCAGTCGTCCTCGGGGCGTGCCGCGCTCCGTACGGGCAGCGGTTCGTGCCGTGCGGCGCGTGCCAGCAGGTCCTGGCCGTGCGGGCCGGGGCCGAAGGAGAGGACGTACGGGGGGCGCGCGTGGGCCAGCAGGCTCTCGGCGGCGTCCGGCAGGTCCGGGTCGATCAGCAGCAGTGCGGTGTCCACGCTCTCCGCGATGTGGGCGAGCGTCTCGGGAGCCATGCCCTGGTAGAGGAAGACGGCCCGGGCGCCGAGCAGGTTGGCGGCGTACCGCGCGGTGAGGGCCTCCGGCCGGTTCCCGGAGAGCAGGGACACGGTGCTGCCGCGTCCGATGCCCCAGCCGGACAGTTCCCGGGCGATGCGGTACACGCTGTCGCGGAATTCGCCGGCGGTGACCTCTCGGCCGTCCGCCGTGGTGACGACGGGGCGGTCCGGAGTTTCCGCCAGGACGTCGAGGATGGATTCGGCATAGGTGCAGAAGTCGTTCGTGGGGGAATTCACCTCTGCGGCAGTGGTATTGGTGGTCATGAGTATGTCTCCCTACCGATGTAGGCGATTACTACTTATCGGTAAGCTAACAACTGGTTGCCGTATGAAGGTGTCCTGCTGATGAACAGCGTGTGAGGTCTGAAAAGTCGCTTGCGTGGCGCGCTTGCCCATGCGTGACGGGCCGCTCACCAAAGCTCACTGCCGGCTGCCGCTTTCCAGTGCGTCGAAAGCCTCGTGGAAAAGCCGCACGATCGCTTCGTGCGTGCGCTCCTCCTCGGGAAGGGCCGAGTGGGCCAGCAGGGCGCCGCGCAGGGCGGCGACCGCGGCGCGGGCGTGCACCGAGGAACGCAGATCGCGCAGGGGCTCGTCGCCCTCGTCGCTGTCCTCGGCCGCGAGCCGTTCGTGCAGGGCCTGGGCGACGCCGTTCTCGAACTCGAAGAGCACCGGGCGGGCGGGGCGGGGATTGGTGAAGAAGCGGGCGGGGGCGTCGCTGAAGAGGATGCCGAGCGCCGTGACGCGGGCGTCGGCGAAGGCCAGCAGGGCGTTGCGGACCGCGGTGTACGGCGGTTCGTGCGCGGGGCGCTCGGTGATGTGCCGGCGCAGCGGCGGCAGCAGCTCCATGACCTCGCCCAGCACCAGGTCTTCCTTGGAGGGGAAGTAGCGGAAGAACGTGCGCTCGGTCACGCCGGCGGCCGTCGCGATGTCGCGGACGGTCGTGCCGTCGAAGCCGCGCTCCTCGAACATGCGCAGCGCCACGTCCTGGAGCGTCCGCCGGGTCCGTTCCTTGTGCTGCGCTCGGCGCCCCATGGTGCTCACCGCCTCAGTCTGGCACAGCCGCGTAGGGAAAAGTGTCAGGGCTGACACGTCCGCTAGCATGTTGAACCTGTCAGTCCTGACACTTTTTCGGCGTGGGCCGGCCGCGAGCCGGCACACAGCTCTGACCAGCACCGTCACGTCAAGGAGCTCCATGGCCACCTTCCTCCACCGGCTCGGCCGCGGCGCCTTCCGCCGTCGCCGCCTCGTCCTGTCCCTGTGGCTGGCCACCCTCGCCGCCGCAGCCGCCTGCCTCGGCGCCTTCGGCGGCGGGCTCGACGACGAGTTCTCCCTCCCCGGCTCCGAGTCCCAGCAGGCGCTGGACACCATGGCCGACGACTTCCCCGCGGCCGCCGGCACCAGCGCCCAGATCGTCTTCACCGTCCCCGAGGGCAAGAAGGTCACCGACGCCCCGTACGCCGCCGCCGTCCGGCACACACTCGCCGAGGTGCGGCACGCGCCGCAGGTCACGGCCGTCGTCCCGCCCTCCGCGGCGGGCACCGTCTCCGCCGACGGGCGCACCGCGCTGGCCCAGGCCCAGTACACGGCCGACCGCTCGGAACTGCGCTCCGACTCCCTGGACGCCCTGGAGGCGACCGCGCACCGCGCCTCACGGGACGGCCTCGATGTGACCGTGGGCGGCAACGCGTACGGCAGCGGCGGCGTCTCGGTCAGCGCCAAGGAGGCCCTCGGTGCCCTGGTGGCCCTCGTCGTCCTCGTGCTGACCTTCGGATCGCTGCTCGCCGCCGGGATGCCGCTGGTGTCCGCGCTGGTCGGGATCGCGGTCGGACTGTGCGGGCTGCTGGCGGCGACCGGCGTCCTCGGCGTCTCCTCGACGGCGGTCACCCTCGCGCTGATGCTCGGCCTCGCGGTCGGCATCGACTACGCGCTGTTCATCCTGTCGCGGCACCGCGCACAACTGGCCCGCGGCATGGACCCGCAGGAGTCGGCCGCCCGCGCGAACGGCACGTCCGGCAGCGCCGTCGTCTTCGCCGGCTGCACCGTCGTCATCGCCCTGGCCGGACTCGCCGTCGTCCGCATCCCGTTCCTCACGGTGATGGGGCTGAGCGCGGCGGCCACCGTCCTCGTGGCCGTCCTCGTCGCCGTCACCCTGCTGCCCGCCCTCCTCGGCTTCGCCGGGACGCGCCTGGTGCCCCGGCCCGGCTCCCGCGCGGCGCGGCGGGCGGCCGAGGGCGAGCCCGGCGGCGTGGCGGGACAGGGAGGCGTGGAAGGGGCCGGAAGGCCCACCCTCGGCGAGCGCTGGGTCCGTACGGTCACCCGCCGGCCGCTGCTCACCACCCTCGCGGTCGCGGCCGCCCTCGCCGTGGCGGCCGTACCCGCCAAGGACCTGCGCCTGGCCCTGCCGGACAACGGCTCGGCGCCCGCCGGCAGCACCCAGCGGCAGGCGTACGACAAGGTCAGCGACGCCTTCGGGCCCGGCTTCAACGGCCCGCTGGTGGTCCTCGCCAGGACCGGCGACCTGAGCCCGGCCTCCCCGCCGGGCCGGGCCGCGCTCCAGCAGGTCACCGGCGAACTGCGGCACATACCCGGCGTCACCGCCGTCTCCCCGCCCCAGCCGGCCACGACGTCGCACAGCGCCGTCATCCAGGTCGTCCCCGCGAGCGGACCGGACGCGGAAGCCACCAAGGACCTGGTGCACACCCTCCGCGACCGCGCTGCCGGCCTCCACGACCGGACCGGCGTGACACTGTCGGTCACCGGCGGCACCGCCGTCGGCATCGACGTCTCCGACCGGCTCGGCGACTCCCTGCTGCCGTTCGCCGCTGTCGTGGTGGGCCTGTGCCTGCTCCTGCTGCTCGTGGTCTTCCGCAGCCTGGTCGTCCCGGTGAAGGCCACCGTCGGCTTCCTGCTGTCGGTGGCCGCCTCGTTCGGCGCGGTCGCCGCCGTCTTCGAGTGGGGCTGGCTCGCGGACCAGCTCGGCGTCGCCCGTACCGGACCCGTCGTCAGCTTCCTGCCCATCGTCTTGATGGCCGTACTGTTCGGTCTGGCCATGGACTACGAGGTGTTCCTGGTCTCCAGCGTGCGCGAGGAGTTCACCCGTACCGGACGCGCCCACGACGCGGTACGGCGCGGCGCGCGCCACGCGGCCCGGGTGGTCACGGCGGCGGCCCTCATCATGTTCGCGGTCTTCGCCGGCTTCGTGTCCATGGACGACGCGATCGTCAAACCCATCGCCTTCGCCCTGGCCTTCGGCGTCCTCGTGGACGCCTTCCCGGTCCGGATGACCTTCGTACCCGCCGTTCTGGTACTGGTCGGCCGCAGGGCCTGGTGGCTGCCACGGTGGCTGGACCGGCTGCTGCCGCACGTGGACATCGAGGGCGAGAAGCTGGGCACCGCGCCCGGGACGGCGGTGCCACAGCGGAAGGCGGCCGACACGGTGGACGCCTGAGACGGGCCCCACGCGGGCCGGGTCTCCCGCCGGTGCTCCGCGGACCGGGCCTCCCGCCGATGGGACGGCGGGGGAGGCCCGGACCGCATACCGGCACCAAGGTCAGCGGTCCGACACCCGGTCGCGGATCTCCTTGAGCTGTGCCACCTGCGCCGACTGGCTCCGCACGATGGCGTCGGCGAGCCGTTTCGCGCCCTCGTCGCGGCCGAGCCTGCGCTCGGTGCGCGCCATCTGGATCGCGCCCAAGTGGTGCCCGAGCATCAGCTCGGCGAACTTCCGGTCGAAGCCGGTGCCTTCGGCGGCCTTGAGGGCGGCCATGTCCTGGTCGGACACCATCCCGTCCATGTCCGTCTCGTCCCGCCCGACCTGCCCGTGGTCCATGCCGTGCGGGCTGTGCTCGGCGGAGGGCGACCCCGGATCACCGGAGCCGCTCGCGGCCGTCTCCGGCTCGCCCCAGGAGGTCAGCCACCCGCGCATGGTGGCGATCTCGGCGGCCTGGTCCTTCGCGATCGCCGCGGCCAGCTCCTCGACCTCCTGGTCCGAGGCGCGCGCACCGGCCGGCTCCGCCATCTCCACGGCCTGCCGGTGGTGCGGGATCATCCGCTGCACGAACCGCACGTCCGCGTCGTTGTGCGCGGCGTCCGCCGGAGAACCACTACGGGACGCCGTGGCGGAACCGCTCCCCGCCCCTCCGCCGCCGTCGCTCCCGCAGGCCGCGAGGGCCAGCGTCCCGGCGGCCAGAACACCGGCCAGTGCGGTACGGCGACGGAAACGTCGCTCGCCGGCATGCATGATGCGCCCACCTCGATCTCTCAGCACACGGAGAACACCCCGCGTGCGCGTCGGCCTACGTCCGCATTACCGACTCGTGTACGCGATCGAAGCGCACGACAGCGCGGCACGCCGCGAAGGGATGAGCGGTCCGGTCACGCGGTTGACCGGACCGGGGGGCAGCGGGCAGCCGTCCCGCGCTCGCGCCGCGGGCCGTCCACCGCCCCCCACCGCGGAGCCGAACGGCATCACCGACCGGGGACAGCCGGCCATGGCCTCCCGCCCCGGTGTCCCCTGCCTCGACTCCGGACCTCAGCCGCGACCGTCGCCGCCCCTGAGCTGCATGTCGACGTCGACCACCCCCTCGACCGCCCGGGTCAGGCGCGCTGCCACCGGTATGAGGGAGGTGTCGGTGACGGTGCCGGCGAGGGTCACGATGCCCTCGGAGACCTCGACGGTCAGGTGCTGCCTGCGGGAGGCGAAGAGCTGGCCGACGACGGTGCGCCGGACCTCCTCGGCGATGTCCTCGTCCTCGCGGAGGAAGACCTTGAGGAGGTCGCTGCGGCTGACGACGCCTTCGAGCCGGCCGAAGGCGTCCACCACCGGCATCCGTTTGATGCGGTACCAGGCCATGGTGCGCGCGGCCTGCGCGAGGCTGGCGTCCGCGTGCACGGTGACGGCGGGTGCCGTCATCAGCTCGTCGGCCGTGACGCCACCGGACTTGATCAGGGCGTCCAGGACGCGCATCTGCTCGATGCGCGAGGGTGTGTGGTCGCGGAACTCCTCCTTCGGCAAGAGATCGGCCTCGGACACCACACCGACCACCCGTCCCTCCCCTTCCACCACGGGCAGCGCGCTGACCTTCCACTGCTCCATCGTGCGGACGATCTCCTTGAAGGGGGCGGTACGGCCGATACTGATCACGGTGCGGGTCATCACGTCGCCGACGGTGCGGGGGCTGTTCCCTGGCGTCACGGGCTCCTGCATCACGGACTCCTTCAGCGCGGGCTCCTTCCCCCAGGGTTGTGCCTCACGGGCCCGTGCACCACACACCCGTCAGCACGGGCCGGAGCCGGGGCCGGCGGTGTGAGGAGGATCCGCCGGCCCCGGCGGCCGCAAGACCTGTGCCCGGGCACCGGGCGGCCGGCCGGGGCCCGGACACAGGTGGTCAGCGCACGCCGCTCCCGTACGGCCCGTAGAGGTCGAGCAGCCGGGTACGCGCGCACCGCAGCCGGTCGCCGATCACCTCGGCGTACCGGAGCACCAGCGCGTGTCCGAGCGCCGGGTCCGCGTGGCACAGCGCCCGTACGTCCTCCGCGTCGAACTCCCAGGCCCGTACCGGGCTCAGCGTCTCCGCGCCCAGGTGCCAGCTGTACGGCGGGAACAGCCACGACCAGCCCAGCAGGTCGCCGGGGTGCAGGGTCTCGACGACCGCGGCCCGGCGGCCCGGTACCCGGATGTCGAGCTGGACCGCTCCGGTGCGCAGGATCCAGAAGCGGTCGGCCTTCCGGTCCTCCTCGAAGAGCCGTGTGCCGGCCGGGAAGGAGACCTCCCGGGCCCGCGCCATCAGCTGCTCGCGGTGTTCCGCGGGCAGCGCACCGAGCCGTCCGGTCGTCGTCCTCACCGCTCCACCTCCGCTTCCTGCGCGGCACCGGTGCCCGCGGCCGTGCCGGCCGGGCCGTTCGGTGCCGGCGCCTCCCCGGGGCCGGGGTTCCCATGTCCCCAGGATCCAGCGGCCGGCAGCGCTCCGGGACGGGCCGAACAGCCCCTCCACCGGGCCGAACGGTCCCGCCCGGGGCCGTCACGCCGAAGCTGCGCCCTCGCGGCGGGCCGCGGGCCGGACGACGCGTCCGGACCGCAGCAGGTGGACCGTGTCGGTGTAGGCGCTGACCAGGTCCAGTTCGTGGCTGACGAGGACGAGCGTCAGCCGCCGTTCGGCGCGCAGGCGGGTGAGCAGGTCCAGGACCGCGGCGGCGGTCGCCGGGTCGAGGGCGGAGGTGACCTCGTCGCACAGGAGGAGGTCCGGTTCGGTGGCGAGGGCGCGGGCGATGGAGGCGCGTTGGCGCTGTCCGCCGGAGAGTTCGTGCGGGTAGCGGCGGGCGAAGTCGCGGGGCAGGCCGACGGCGTCGAGGAGGCTGCCGATCCGTTCGGGCATCTCCGGCGGGGCGACGACGCGGTGGAGCCGGAGCGGACGGGTGAGCGTGGCGCCTATGGTGCGCGCGGGGTTGAGGGCGCCCAGGGGGTTCTGCGGGACGAACTGGATACGGCGTTGCTGGTCGCGGCTGCGCCTGCGGGCGTTCGCGGGCAGCGGCCGGCCGTTCCAGGTGAGGGTGCCGGACCGGGGGGCTTGAAGGCCGGCGAGCGTCCGCAGCAGGGTCGTCTTGCCGCATCCGGAAGGGCCGGTGATGCCGATGGCGGAGCCGGCGGGTATGTGCAGGCCGGCGCCTTCCAGCGCGTGGTGGGTGTGGCCGCGGTGGGTGAAGGCGACGTGCAGGTTCTCCGCGTGGAGGCCTTCGGGGGCGGCCGTGGGCTCTCCGGCCGCGGGGGGCCGCGGCGGGCGGCCCTGGGCGGGGAGAGCCGTGGCTGCGGGCGTGTACGGGGCCGGGGGCGGCGTGGCGGCAGGTGCGTACGAAGGCGTGGCGGCGGGCGCGTACGGAGAGGTTCCGGCGTCCAGGGTGACGACCGAGTCGGCGCAGGCCTCGACGGCGTGCGGATCGTGGCTGGCCATGACGACGGTGAGGCCGTGTTCGGTGGCGAGCCGGCGCAGGAGCGCGGTGACGTCGTCGCGCAGTTCGGCGTCCAGACCGGCGGTGGGCTCGTCCAGCAGCAGCGCCTTGGGACGCCGGGCGAGCGCGCGGGCCAGCGCGAGCCGTCGCTGCTGCCCGCCGGAGAGGGCGCCGGGGCGGTGATGGGCCAGAGGCTCGGGCAAGTGGCACTCGGCCATGACGCGTTCGACGGCGTCGGGGGAGGGATCGGCGGCCAGTTCGGTGATCAGGTGGCGGGCCGTCATCCGAGGATTGAGGGCGGAGCCCGGGTCCTGGCCCACGTAGGCGACGTGCCGACGGCGCAGGGTGCGCAGCGCCCCGGGAGCGAGGGCGAGCACGTCCTGCCCGAGCACGTCGATGCTGCCGGAGGTGACACAGGCGCCCTGCGGGAGTTCGCCGATCAGGGCGCGTAGCAGTGTCGTCTTGCCGGAGCCGGACGGCCCGGTGAGGGCGGCGATCCGGCCTGCGCGCAGAGCGAGGCTGGTGCGACGCAGGAGTACGGGGCCGGTGGCGAGGCGGATTTCGAGATCGGTGACCGTGATGGGCGCGGGGGAATCGGTCAAGGCGGTGTCCTGGGGGAGCGGGCGCGCGGGCGCGGGGCGGCCGGGAGTCAGCACAGGGCGGCCCTGCGCGCGGTGGCGGGTGCCAGGGCGTTGGCGGCGAGGTTGACGCTGATGGCGAGCAGGCCGATGGCGAGACCGGGCGCGACCACCGCCCATGGGTTGAGGAGGATGCCGGGACCGTTCTCGCGGATCATCAGGGCCCAGTCGGCCTCCGGCGGCCGGGGGCCGAGCTGGAGGAAGCCGGCCATGGAGATGACGTAGACCGCGTCGACGAAGCGCAGGCCGAACACGGCGAGGACGGTGGCGCGCAGGTTGGGCAGGATTTCGCGCAGCGCCAGGTACCCCGGGCGCTCGCCGCTCGCGACGGCGGCTTCGACGAACCCGGTGGCGGCGACCGGCGCCGCCGCGCCCGCGACGATCCGTACCGCGTACGGGACCCCAAGGACGACGGCGGCCACGGTGACCGCGAGGCGGCCGCCGCCCGGCCAGGCCAGCGCGAGCAGCATGATGCCCAGCACCGGCGGGAGGAGGATCGCGGTGTCCGCCGCGCGTTCCACCAGCCGTCCCAGCCGCGGGCTGAGGACGGCGAAGCAGCCGAGCAGGGTCGCCAGGAAGGTGACCACGACGGCGACCACGAGCGCGCTGCCGATCAGCGCGCTCCCGCCGTGCAGCAGACGGCTGAGCACGTCCCGGCCGAGCTGGTCCCCGCCCAGTGCCGCGCCGCCCGCGCCCGCCTCGCCGTACGGAGCGGTGACCGGTTGGTCGACCGGGTGCGCGGCGAGCAGCGGGCCCGCCAGGGCCAGCAGGACGAGCAGCGCGGCGGGGACGACGGGCGCCAGGACGCGCGGTTGAAGGCGGCGGAGGCGGGGCCGGGCGGCGGATACCGCGGCGGTGCTCATGAGCGGGCTCCCAGGGTGCGGGCGCGTACCAGGTCGGCCAGCAGGAGGACGGCGGTGATCAGGGCGGCCGAGCAGGCGACGACGGCGGCGATGACCGGGGTGTCGCGGTCGGCGACGGCCCCGGCCAGTACCGTGCCGATGCCGGGGTAGTTGAAGAGCGTCTCGACGACGACGGTGCCGCCGAGCAGCATGCCGGTGGACGTGGCGACGCCGGTGGCGATGGCGGGCCAGGCGCCCGGCAGCGCGTGCCGGAGCAGCACCTGCCGGGTGGGCAGGCCGTCCAGGCGGGCCGCTTCGACGTGCGGGGTCGCGGCCTGGTCGGCGAGGGCGCCGCGGACGATACGGGTGTTCCAGCCGGTCTGCGGAACGGTCAGCGCCAGCACCGGCATCACCAGCATGGTCCAGGTGGCGGGCGCCCCGTCGGCGCCGGTGACGGTGGCGGCGGGCAGCCAGCCCGTCCACAGCGACAGCACGAGCAGCAGGCCGACGGCGACCACGAATTCGGGCAGGGCGAAGGCGGCGGTGGAGGTGAGGTCCACGACCCGGTCCGCGAGGCCCTTCGGGCGCGCGGCGGCCCACAGGCCCAGGGCCAGTGCGCCGAGGACGGTCAGGACGAAGGCGGTACTGCCCAGCAGGACGGTGTTGGGCAGTGGCGCCGCGAGCAGATCGCCGACGCGTTCACCGCGGGCCGAGGTGCCGAGGTCGCCGGTGGGCAGCGCGGTGATCCAGTCCCGGAAACGCTCCCACACCGGCCGGTCCAGGCCGAGCAGGTGGCGGCGGGCGGCGACGTCCGCGGCGCTTTCGCCGCGCTCCGACGTGGCGGTGGCCGCGTCGCCCGGCAGCAGCTCGATCGCGGTGAAGACGAGTGCGAGCAGCACCACCAGCATCAGGACGCGCTTGGCCAGTACGGCCGCCACTCGCGCGGCCAGGGCTCCGGCGCGCCGCCCGGCGGGTTTCGGCACCGGCCGGGCGGTGGTCTCGGCGGGCCGGATGCCGGTCTCCGTCACGGGGCGAGCCAGACGTTTTCGAGCTGGACGCGCCCGTAGCCGGGCAGTTTCGGCAGGCCGTGCACTTTCGGCGCGGCCAGGTCGATGCCGTCCGCCATGCCCCACAGCAGGTAGCCGGACCTCTCGTGCTCGATGCGCTGGAGGTCGCGCAGGGCGGCGGTGCGGGCCGCGCGGTCGGCGGTGGCCATGACTTTGCGGTACGCGGCGTCGAACGCCTTGTCGGACCAGTTGGCCTCGTTCTGCCCGGCGCCGGTGGTCAGGGTCTTGGAGGCGAAGAACACCACCGAGTCGTTGGTGCCCCAGTAGTTGGTGTAGAAGTCGCCCTTGAGCCAGGTCTTCTGGTAGAAGGCGCCGGACTCCTGCTTGACCACCTCGATCTTGACGCCGGCCTCGCGGGCCTGGGAGGCGAAGAGGGTGGCGGACTCGGCGAGTCCGGCGACGTCCTCGGTGGTGACGAGCTGGTAGGTACGGGAGAAGTCGAATCCGGCGTCGGTCAGCAGCTGTTCGGCCCGGGCCGGGTCGCGCTTGCGCTGCGGGATGTCCTTGGCGTACGCGGGGTCGCCGGTGCCGAGGATGTCGTTGGCGACCGTCCCGTACCCGGACAGTACCTGCCGGACCATCGCCTCGCGGTCCACCAGCAGCTTCATCGCCTCGCGGACCTTCGGGTCGGCGAACGGGCCACCGGAGGTCCGCATCACGATGGGCATGGCCATGTCGTCGGGGCGCCGGACGATGCGGATGTCCTGACGCGCCTTGGCCGTACGGGCGGCGACCGCGCCGACGTTGGACGCCACGTCGATCTGGCCGGACAGCATCGCGTTGGCCATCGCCTGCGGACTCTGGAACATGGTGACCTCGATGGCGTCGAGGTGGACCGCGCCGCCGTGCCAGTGGGTGTTGCGCAGCAGCCGGGCGTTGCCGCCGCGGTACCAGTCCAGTTTGAAGGGGCCCGTGCCCGGAGCCTTGGGTATCGCCTTGTCGGGGGTGTCCTTCTTGAGGACGAAGGTCGACAGGCGGGTGAGCAGGGGGAGTTCGGCGTTGGCGTAGTCCGAGACGAGGACGACGGTGCGCTTTCCGTCGGCGGTGATGTGGTCCGCCGTGACGCCGGGCAGCCGGGCCGCCCCGGACGGGGTGCCGCGCAGGCGGCGCAGCGACCAGACCACGTCGTCGGCGGTGACCGGGGTCCCGTCGTGGAAGGCGGCGTCCTCGGCGACGGTGAAGCGCCAGGTCTTCAGGTCTTTCGAGGGGGTGAAGGCGGAGGCGAGGCGGCCGACGGTGTTCTCCTTGTCGCCGGGCGCCGTCAGCGTGTCGTACACGAGGGCGATGACGAGGTAGTCGCTCTCGTTGCCCTGGGTGCCGTGCGGGTCGCGGGTGATCGCCGAGGGTCGGCCCAGGGCGCCGATGCGCAGGGTGCCGCCCTGCCGCGGGGAGCCGCCGGCGGTGGGTGCCGTGCCGTTGCCGCCGCCGCACGCGGCGAGCAGCGCGGCCGCGCCCAAGCCTCCGCCGGCTGACAGCAGTTGCCGCCTGTTGAAGTCCACGCTGCCTCGCTCTGTTCGGTTGGTCACTTAGGGTTGCCTACCCTAATGAGAGCCGTTCCCGCAAGGGCGCTCGCCGTCGAGTGCGCCTATGGGCCGTCGTCAACTGGGCATTAACGGGCGGGAGTTACATGAAGACGGGCAGGCATGACAAAAGAAGTGAGGTTTGCCTTGCCTAAGTTGGATGGGTAGCGTCGTTACTGTCCGCTGGACCCCGGACACGGAACGGCAGCCATGGCCGCCCCCTGCCCGGGCTGTCGAGCGCGCTGCGCCCTGCCCGCGCGGCGTCGCACCCCGGACCCGATTCCCACCCTCAACGGAAACGGACTGTCTCGACATGACCACGGGAGCCGCACCCGTCCGCCAGCTCGACCCCGCCGACGCCACGGAACTGCGCCGTACCGCCGAGAAGATCCTCGGCGCGACCGGTACCTCCGCCGCCTCGCCGCACCTCCTCACCCGCGTCGCGGAATCCGCCGCCGTACTGCCCGGCACGCTCCGCCGCCGGCTCCGCCCGGTCGACACCGACGACGGCCTGTTCGTGCTGCGCGGCCTGCACATCGACGACGCCGAGCTCGGCCCCACCCCCGCCGGCTGGGCCACCGCCGGCGACAGCGGCGCCGTGCACGACGTCGTCCTGCTGCTGCTCGCCACCGTCATGGGCAACCCCATCGCCTGGGAAGGCCAGCAGGACGGCCGCTTCGTGCACAACATCGTGCCGGCCCCCGGCCACGAGTCCGAACAGACCGGCGCCAGCAGCACCGTGCTGCTCAGCCCGCACACCGAGGACGCCTTCCACCCGGGCCGCGCCCACCTGCTCATGCTCAGCTGCATGCGCAACCACGACCGCATCGCCACCACGGCGGCGAGCATCCGCAACGTACGGCTCGACGAGGACGACATCGAGCTGCTCAGCCGGCCGCTGCTGCCGATCCTGCCCGACGACGCCTACGCCGAGGCCCAGCACTTCGACGGCGGCCGCCCGCCCGCCGCCCCCACCCTCCACCGGTCGGACGACGGCCTCACACTGCGCTTCGACCCCGCCTACACCCCCCTGGACGACGCGACCCCCGCCCACCGGGCCGCCTACGGACGCCTGGCGGACGAACTCGCCCGCGTCTCCGTCGCCGTGTGCCTCGAACCGGGCGAGGTGCTCGTCGTCGACAACGACCTGGTGGTACACGGCCGCGTGCCCTTCCAGGCCCGTTACGACGGCACCGACCGCTGGCTCAAGCGTGCTTCGGTCCGTGTCCCCGCGCGCCGTACACGCCCCCTGGCCGAGCAATCGGAGCACGGTTACGGTCAGGCCGCCGTCGAAGCCCACACCGGATGACACCCCGCATCTCCCCGAGGACGGACATGACCGACAGCAGCCTGGCCGGCGACCCCCGCTCCATACCCGCCGACGACCGCACCCTGCGCATCCTGACCACCAGCGACCTGGCCGGCCTCGGCATCACCCACGCCGACGTCGTGGCCACCGTCGAAGGCGCCTACCGCACCCTCGCCGCGGGCGGCTCCGACAACCCGCGCAAACTCACCGTCAAACCCGCCGACGGGCACTCCGTCGCCTACGCGATGCTCGGCCGGGACGGCTCCCGCGACGCCGTCGCCGTCAAGACCTCGTACAAGCACGGCCTGGACAAGGACCGCGGAAGCCAGCACTACTACACGACGCTGACGCTCTACGACGACGTCACCGGCCTGCCCGTCGCGATGATGGACTGCGGCCGCATCGGCTCGCTGCGCACCCCGGCCGTCTCCGCCCTGCTCGCCCGCGAATGCGCCCCGCCCGGCGCCCGCGCCGCCCTGGTCATCGGCACCGGTACCCAGGGCCGCCTGGCCCTCCCGTTCCTGCTGACGACGCTGCCGGACCTGGAACGCCTGATGCTGTACGGCAGCCACCCCGACGGCATCGCGGCGGTACGCGAAGAACTGCGCGCCCACTTCCCGGACCGGGACGTGGAACTGGTCACCGACCTGCGGGCCGCGGCGGGCGACGCCGACGTGCTGGTGGCGACCGCGGGCGGCCACACCGCGGCCGCCGTCGAGGCCGACTGGCTGCGGCCCGGCGCGCTGTCCGTCCTCGTCGGGCACGGTCTGGCGCCGTCCACCCTGCACCGCGCCGACCGGGTCGTGGCCACCAGCGAGGCGCAGATGAAGGTCACCGGCACCGACATGGCCGACGAGGCGGGCGGGTTCCCCACCGTGGACGCCGAGTTCCCGGCCGTCCTGGCCGGTACCGCCACCGGCCGCGGCGCGGCAGGGGAACGCGTCTTCGCCTACAACAGCGGCCTGGTCGTCACCGACATCGCCCTCGGCCACCGCTTCGCCCAACTCGCCCTCGACCAGGGGCTGGGAACGCGGGTGGCGCTGTGGCGGTGACCGGACTGCGCTCCACGGACGTACCGACACTGCCCGCCCACCCCGACCCCGAGACCGACCGGGTCCTGGACAGCGGCCTGCTGCACGAACTGTCCTACGCCTTCGACGGCCCCTTCCACTTCCTGCTCCCGCACCGCTTCGACGCCAACCTCATCGCCTTCCGCACCGCCCTCGCCGATGCCGGGGTGGCCGGGCGCGTGTACTACGCGAAGAAGGCGAACAAGGCCGCCGTCTGGGCGGAACGCTGCGCCGCACACGGCGCGGGCGTGGACGTGGCGAGCGTCCCCGAGCTGCGCGAAGCTCTCGGGCACGGCGTACGCGGCGAGCACCTCGTCGTCACCGGGCCGGCCAAGAGCGACGCGCTGCTGCGGCTGGCCGCCCTCCAGGGCTGTCTGGTCGCCGTCGACTCCCTCGACGAACTCGACCTGCTCATCACGCTCGCCCTGACCGGCGCCGTACGCCCGGCCCGCCTGCTGCTGCGCCGCCTGCCGCCCGCACAGCCGCACAGCCGCTTCGGGATGACGGCCGCCGAGCTGGACACCGCGCTGGACCGGTGCGTACGTGCCGGGGGTGCCGTACGGATGGAGGGCTTCAGCTTCCACCTGTCCGGATACGCCACCCGGCCACGCGCCGACCTCGCCGGGGAGCTCGTCGACCACTGCCTGCGCGCCCGGGCACTGGGCCTGCGGGCCGACCGGATCAGCATCGGCGGCGGCTTCGCCGTGGACTACAGCAGCGCGCACCACTGGCAGACCTTCCTCGCCGCGCAGCGCCCCGAGCACTACCACGCGCACAAGACGTTCGAGGCCGACGGCTTCTACCCGTACCACTCGCCCGTCGCCGGGGCCGGTGCCCTGCGCGCCATCCTGGAGACCGTCCCCGCGGGCGGCCGCGCCAGCCTGGCCGAACGGCTCAAGCGGACCGGAACGCTGCTGATGGCGGAGCCCGGCCGGGCCCTGCTCGACGGCGCCGGCGCGTCCGTCTTCTGCGTCCAGGGCGTCAAGGAACGCGACGGCTACCGGATCCTCACGGTCGACGGCACCAGCCTCAGCCTCTCCGAGCAGTGGTTCAACAGCGAGTACCTGCCCGACCCGTACCTGGTCACCCCGGACGGACGGGCCCGGGGCGACGCGGTGCACCCCGCGTGCGTCGGCGGCGCGACCTGCCTGGAAACGGACCTGCTCACCTGGCGCAAGGTCCCGTTCCCCGCCCTGCCCCGCGTCGGCGACCTGCTGGTCTACCCGAACACCGCCGGATACCAGATGGATTCGAACGAGTCCCCGTTCCATGACCTGCCGCTGCCGCCCAAGGTCGTCGTGGACCGGCCGGGCCCCCGGCCGCGCTGGCGCCTCGACCGGCACCCAGCCCGCTGAGCAGACCGGCCGTCGGCCTCCGCACGACACATGTGACCAGCCCTTTCCTGTCCAGGAGCCGCCCTGTGAACCAGGCCCTCGCGCACCCCGCCGTGGTCTCCCGCATATCCGACCTCATCGGCCGCACCCCTCTGTTCGAACTGTGCCGCACCGAGACGGGCAGCCGCCTGCTCCTGAAGCTGGAGATGTTCAACCCGACCGGCACCGCCAAGATCCGGATGGCCCGCCAGATGGTCCTGGACGCCGAGGCACGGGGCGCCCTGCGGCCCGGCGGACGCATCGTCGAGTCCACCTCCGGCAACACCGGCCTGGGCCTGGCGGTCATCGCCGCCGAACGCGGCTACACCTTCACCGCCGTCGTCGACCACCACGCCTGCACCGACAAACTGCGCGCCATGAAGGCCCTGGGCGCCGAACTCGTCTACGCCGCCGACGACGGCACCGAGGAACTGGCCACCGCCGCCCGCGAGGAACTGGCCGAGGGGATGGCCCGCGGCCGCGACAACACCGTCTTCACCGAACAGCACAACAACCCCAGCAACGGCGCCGGTTACTTCCCCGTCGCGCACGAACTCCACCAGGCCCTCGGCGGGCGGATCGACATCCTGGTCGGCGCGGTGGGCACCGGCGGCGCCCTCTGCGGCACCACCCGCGAACTGCGCACCCTCGTCCCAGGCTGCCGGACGGTCGGCGTCGAACCCAAAGGCTCCATCGCCTTCGGCGGCCCGGCCCACGCGTACTACCAGTCCGGCACCGGCACCCCCGAAGGCGCCGAGATCGGCGCCCTCGTCGACTTCGACCTGATCGACGAGGGCGTGAAGGTCGGCGACGCCGAAGCCTTCGCCACCGCCCGCGCCGTCGCCCGCGTCACCGGACTGCTCATCGGCGGCTCCGCCGGCGGCGTCGTCCACGAGGCCCTGGCCCGGCTCCCCACGGCCCCGCCCGGCACCACTATGGTCGCTCTGGTCAACGACGGCGGCGAGAAGTACCTGGACACCGTCTTCAACGACGACTGGATGCGCGCCCGCGCTCTCCTCGACCGCCGCCTGGAACGCGAAGTCGACGAAACGCTGACCAAACTCCGCCGGATGTGAGCCCGTTCATGCAGGTCACCACACTTCTCCGGGACAGCCGCGCGCTGGCGGTCCTGGCCGTCCCCCTCGTCCTGACCCAGCTCGCGCAGGTCGCCCTGACGACCACCGACACCGTCATGATGGGCATGCTCGGCACGACCGACCTCGCGGCGGGCGGCCTGGCCATCGTCATCTTCAACCAACTGCGCACCATGGGCGTCGGCCTCGTCACCTCCGTCGGCAACGGGATCGCCGCCGCTTCGGCGCGGGCCGAGACGGTGCGGGCCGAGATGGTGCGGGCCGAGACGGCGGGGGAACGGGCGGACGCGGACCCGGACCAGGGGGACGAGGAGGTCCGTACGATCGTCCGCGCCGGCCTGGCCGTGGCGACCCTCGCCGGGCTGGCGGGCGCCGTCCTCATGCTGCTCATCGGCCAGGCACTCACCTGGCTCGGCCAGGAGGCGGACGTCGTCGGCCGCGCGCGGACCATGCTGCTCGCCCTCGCGCCCGGACTGCTGCCGTGCCTGTGGTTCCAGGCCGTCCGCCAGTTCACCGTGGGGATGCGGCGGCCGCAGGCGCTGCTGCGCATCACCGTCGTCTCCGTCGCCGTCAACGCCGCCCTAGACTGGGGCCTGATCCATGGCACCTGGGGGCTGCCGGAACTGGGCCTGCCCGGCGTCGGCGTGGCCACCTCACTCGTGTACTTCCTCTCGTTCCTGGCGCTGTACGCCGCCGCCAAGCGCGACCGCGTGCTCGGCCCCCACCTCAGCCTGAACATCGCCGGGGCCGACCGCGCCGCGGCCGCCCGCATCGTCCGGCTCGGCGTGCCCATCGCCGCGACTTACGGGTCCGAGGCCGGATTCTTCTCCGTCACGGCCCTGATGGCCGGCTCGTTCGGCAGCGCGGCGCTGGCCGCGCACACCGCCGTCAACCAGCTCGTCTACATCGTCTTCCAGGTCGCCGTCGGCCTCTCGCACGCCGCGTCCATCAACGTCAGCCGCGAACTGGCCCTCGGCCGTACCGACACCGCGCTGCGCATCAAGAACACCGCACTGGCCTGCGCGGGCGCCGTGATGGCCGTCGTCGCGGTCGTCTACGTCACCCTGCCCGGACTCGTCCTCCTCCCCTTCTTCGACACCGGCGGGACGCGCGACGCCGAAGCCGTCTCCATCGCCACCCACCTGCTGCTCGTCGTCATGGTCCTGCAGTTCTTCGACTGCGCCCAGAACATCGGCGTCGGTCTCCTGCGGGGGCTGGACGACACCAGGAGCGGCTTCCGCATCACCCTCATCGGCTACTGGGCCGTGGGCCTGCCCGCCGCCTGGCTCCTGGGCTACGCCGCAGGCCTGCACACCCTCGGCATCTGGCTCGGCCTCCTCACCGGGCTCGCCACCACCGCCGTCCTCCTCCTGCGCCGCTACGGCGCGAGTCTGCGCGCCAGGACGCCCGCCGCGCAGACCGTACGGACGGCATGAACGGCACGGCGGGCCGGCCGTCGCGGGCCGGGCTTCGCGGACACGCCTTACGGCCACACCACCTTCCGGAAGGCGTACGACCCGTCCGGCTTCAGCTCCACCAGCGCCAGCGGCTTGCCCTCCGGGTCGCCGTGATCGTCGAAGCGGATCGGCCCGCTCACGCCGTACACCGGCTTGCTGCCGCTGATCTGGAGCAGCATCTGGCGGGTGCTGCCGGTGGTGACCGGGCTGCTGCCCTGCCGGCCGGCGCCGTCGCGGACGGCCACGCCGAGGGTGAGCAGCGCGTCGTGGCCCATCATGGCCTGCCCGTCGGCCAGTTCGCCGTCCGTACGGCGGATGTCCTGCCGGTACGCGTCGCGGAACTGCGGCAGCGGATTGTCGGCGCCGGGGTAGGGGCCGGTCCACTGGTCGGGGTGGGCCAGCACGGTGTGGTGCACGGTCAGGCGGCTGCGCTCCCACACCTTTTGGAACGCCTGGCGCGACTCGTAGCTCTCCGGCACGTCGAAGACGCCCACCACGTCGTCCCCGGTGACCACCGTGGTCGGGCAGCGTCGGCCGGCGGCGGCCATCGCCTCGATGAAGACGCGCAGCGCCCGGCCCCGGCCCACGAAGTACACGGCGTCCGGCGGGTCGCCGCACACCCGGTCGGCGAGCGAGGAGAAGGCGTTGGCGGTGGCCGGGTCGGCCGAACTGTAGGCCAGCCCCAGATCGGTGACCTTCAGGCCGTGGCGCGCGGCGGCCGCGGTGAAACTCCGGTACAAGGACGTGCTGTAGGTGTCCTGTTCGCTGCGGTCCCTGATGGTCGTCACACGGTACGGGCGCTGCCGCCCAGGGCGGTTCTGCAGGGACCGCAGATGACGCACCGCGGCCGACGCCTGGTCGGAGTTGGTAGCCGCCACCCGCCAGAACCCGGTCTGCCCCGGCCGGTTCATGGCGTCGGCGGTCACGGTCGAGCCCATCATGGGAATCCCGGCCTCCCGCAGGGCGTCGACCGCCTGCTGGGTGGTGCTGCGGCTCTGACCGAGGCCCGCCACCGCGACCAGGTGCTGGTCCCCGTCCTTCATCTCCTTGAGCTGGTCCACCAGCGGCTCCCACTGCGCCGATCCGGCGCCGCTGTTCGCCAGCAGCAGTCTGATCTGCGGCGAGTCGCCGCGTCCGCCGCGCCGCGGGTCGTTCAGCTCGCGCTGGGCCAGGTAGGCGCCCTCCAGCTCCCGGCGTATGCTGTCGCGCCCCCGGTCGCCGGTGCCCGTCGTCATCGGCTGGAGATAGGCCACCGACACCCAGGGTTTGCCGGACTTCGCCACCCGCCGGTTCTCGGCGAGGATCTGCCGGGAGATGTCCCGCAGCGAGGCGTCGAACACGTACGAGCCGTCGGTGACGCCCACGCACTCGTTCCGCGGCCCCTGCTCGCGCACCCCGTCGGCACACCGCTCGAACACCCTGTCGTACAGCCAGTACCCGCCCACGCCCAGGGCGCCCGCGACGGCCACGGCGACGGCGGCCCGCAGCCACCTGCGGGGCTGCGGCCGCGGGGCCGGGAGCTGGTCCTCGTCACTCATCCGACGGTCACCAGGGTTTCCTCTCGTAGGCGGCCGCCCGCTGCCACAGCACGTCGTGGTCCGTCTCGTCGCTCAGCCGGCCGCTCAGGGTCTGCAGTGCATCGACAATCTTCGGGTACAGCTCGGCCGCCGGATCGCCCAATGGGTCGGACCACAGCGACGCGTAGGGGTCGGAGGACGGGTGGGTGGTGATCCACCCGGCGACCAGCAGGCGGGTGACCATCAGCTGGTCGGGCGGGCTCTGCGCCCGCGCGAGCCGGTGCTGGAACTCCGCGCCCGCTGAGCGGTCCAGCGCGTCCGCCTCCCAGCGGCGCGGCGCGCGCTGGATCCAGGACAGTTCCTCGCACCACGCCTGTGCCGGACCGCCGCCTCCGCACACGTCGAGGAAGCGCCCGTGCAGGTAGGCCGCGGCGCCCTGGACGTCACCGCCCGCCAGCCGGTGGTAGGCGCCGGTCCGCCCCGAATCCGCCGCGTACCGCAGGATCTCGTGCGTACGGTTCCACGGCGTCGCGGAGGCATCGGCGGCGGGCGCCGGGGCCAGCGACAGCCGGCCCAGCAGCAGGGTGCGGACCAGGTACGGGAGCGCGCTGTGCGGCTGTCCGTCGAAGGTGATCCGTTCGGCGTGCCGGTCGTCGTGGGCCAGCTCGCGCAGGAGCCGCGGCGGGGCGTCGGCCTGCCGCCACAGGTCGGTGGCGCCGGCGGCCTGCCCGAGGGTGACGGCGGCGGCCGCGCGGGGCAGGGCCCCGTCGGCCAGCTCCCGCGGCAGGTCCTGGAGCAGCAGTTCCAGCAGCTCGTTCGTGACGGAGTGCGGCCCTTCGGGCGCCATCACCAGGCGCAGCCGCCGCCCGCACGGCACCTCGGGCGCGAAGTCTTCCAGCGCGTCCAGCACCGCACGGGTCGCGGCCGGGTGGCCGCGCGTCAACTCGTGGACCGTACGGCCCAGCCAGGCCACCGGATGGGTGATGCCCGCCAGCGCCTCGCGCGGCATCCGCTTCACGTACGGCCCTGCCTGCTCCTGCACCTCGGCCCGGTCCAGCAGGCGCAACTGCGCCACCTCCAGGCGGGCACCGCCGCCGGGCCGGGCCACGACCCGCGGCACGAACAGCTCCGGCCCGTCCGCCTGCTCCGGTGGCTGCCAGCACGACAGGTAGCTGCCTAGCTGCCGGGGTCCTTGTTCCAACTGCCGCAGCACGTCCGGCGCGCGGCGCGCGCTCGCCACGACGACCAGCGGGTCCGGATGCTCCGGCCCGGCGGCCCGCGCCTCGACCAGGGCCCGGAGGAACGCGTCGCCCAGCTCGCTGTCGGCGTTGTCCAGCAGCACCAGGCAGCGCAGGGTGCGGGTCCGGTCGCCGCCGTGCCGGGTGTACGCGCCCTGGAGGTCGGCGAGGAATGCCTGGAGCAGCACCGACTCGGCGCGCTCCCGCTGGGCCGCCGTCCCGTGCCGGAAGTGCTGGTTCAGCTCGACGAGGGCGTCCGCCGGGACCTGGGGCCGGGAGCCGCCGCGCGGTACCCGCCCCAGCCGCCGGTGCACGCCCCACCACACCCGGGCCCGCTGCCACCCCTGGATCAGCGGCACGACCGCCGCCGACCAGCCGGGCAGCCCCATCGGCACGCCGACCGAGGCCACCAGCTCCCGCAGCACCGCCAGCGAATGGTCCTCCGCGCGGCCCGTCCGCAGCGCCTCGCGCATCTGGGCCAGCGCGGCGTCCCGGCTCTCCGGATCGGCCTCGGCGGACAGGGCCATCAGCAGGACGGCGAAGGACGGCAGGGCCACCGGCGGGAAGTCCGGCCGCCGGGCGTTGAGCTGGAAGGCGATACGGGCCAGGACGTCGACGGGGTGGTGCACCCCGTCGTCGAGCGCCGCGAGGTCCAGGGCGGCCAGCGGTGCCCGGCTGCCCCAGGTCTCCAGCCGGTCCGTCAGCGCGGATTTTCCGCTGCCGCGGGGTCCGAGGAGCAGCAGGACCGGATGCCGGGTGTGCTCACCGCGTGCCCGGATGAGCCGCTGGCCGACGAACTCCCGGATCATCAGATCACGTCGGGACTGCACCGTGCCCCCTCGTGGTCACCGTCGTGAGTGACCAGGATGCAGTAATCGGGGGCGTGCGCAAGGCGGTTCGGGATCAGAGGTGCCGCTGTGCCGTATGAGTTCGGTGAGGTGCGGTGGAACGGTACCGTCCGTGTCGCACGCGGGAGGAACGTGCGACACCGGTCTTCAATAGCGGCTCCCGGGAATGCCGGCGTCACGCGGTCCGTACGGGGCGGAGTCCAGCCAGCGTCCGGCACGGCGCGAGCGCGGCGCCGCGGCGGCCGCCAGCCGCTGGGCGGTGCGCCGCCAGGGCGCGGGAGCGGTGAGATGGGCCAGGGCGCACCCGGCCGCCTGCCGGTTGAGCAGGGCGGCCCGGTGACGGGCGGCCGCGAAGCCGGCCACGTCGCCGGTGGCCAGCGCGGCCGCGGCCGCCGCTGCGTCGGCGATCCCCGAGTTCAGGCCCCGCGCCCCGAAGGGGGCGAAGAGGTGTCCCGCCTCCCCGGCGAGCAGCACGCGGCCGTGCAGGTCGGTGAGGCCGTCGGCGACCACCTGCTGGAAGCGGTAGTGCGAGGACCAGGTGACGGCGCAGGCGTGCCCGTCCGGCAGCAGGCCGGGCAGCCAGTCCGCCGCGGCCCCGGCCAGCGCCTCAGGGTCGTCGTCCGGGCGGCACTGCACGTCCACGCGCAGTCCGCCGCGGAACGGCACGGTCAGCACGTTGCGGCCGGCCATGCGCGGGTCGCGGTAGTGGAACGCCCGCTCGTACGGCAGCGGATGACCGGGGTCGTCGGCGACGTCGAGCACGAGGAACGCGTGCGGGGAGCGGGGCCCGCGCAGCCGTACGCCGATGGCCCGGCGCACGGCCGACCTGGCCCCGTCGCAGCCGATGGCGTACGAGGCACGGTGCCCGGTCCCCGGAGTGCGCACCAGCACGCCGTCGGGCGAGGAGGCGAGACCGGCGACCGGGG
The DNA here is from genome assembly GCF_055573595.1 of Streptomyces sp. NPDC030165. Taxonomy (NCBI): domain Bacteria; kingdom Bacillati; phylum Actinomycetota; class Actinomycetes; order Kitasatosporales; family Streptomycetaceae; genus Streptomyces; species Streptomyces sp. NPDC030165. The sequence continues at coordinate 549,625 of NZ_JBVIBD010000003.1, forward strand.
TGTTCCAGTGGATCTCCGCTCCGGCGCGGCGGCAGGCCGCGCGCAGCAGGTCCTCCATGACCGGCTGCGGGAGGCTGGAGAACGGCGCGCGGTCCGCCGGGGGCGGGGTGTACGTACGGCGGTGGATCTCCCGGCCTTCGAAGGACGTGGATCTCGCGCCCCAGACCAGCCCGTTGCCGACCAGTTCGGTGCCGAGCGTCGGATCGGCGGCGGCGAGCGTGGCCAGCGACTGCCGGTGCAGGAAGATCGCCCGGCTGCCGGGGCGCGGGGCGTCTTCCGACGCCGCCTCCAGGACGGTGACGGCCAGGCCGCGGGCCCGCAGCAGCAGGGCCGTGGCCAGCCCGACCGGGCCCGCGCCCACGACGAGGACGTGCGGTGTCGCAGTGGTGTTCATGACGGCTCCTGACGGGGCAGCCGGCCGCGCGCGACCTTGCCGCCCGCGGTGGTGGGAAGTTCGGGCAGGAATGTCGTACGGCGGGGGATCTTGTACGGGGCCAGGTGCGCCCGGCAGTGGGCGAGGATCGCGGCCTCGTCGGCGGCCCCGTCGGCGACGGCCGCGATCCAGGCCTGCGGGGACTCGCCGCGTACCGCGTCCGGCATGGCGGTGACGGCGACCGCGGCCACGGACGGGTGGGTGGCGATCACCCGCTCCACCTCGGCCGGGTAGACCGTGTAACCGCCGCACAGGATCACGTCCTTGAGCCGGTCCAGGACGGTCACGTCACCGTCGTCCGTCACGCGGCCGACGTCCCCGGTGCGCAGTTCACCGCTGGGCATCAGAACCTGTGCGGTGGCCTCGGGGGCGCCGAGGTAGCCGGGGGTGACGAAGGGGCCGCGTACCAGCAGCTCGCCGTCCGCGCCCGTACGGACCCGGGCGTCCGGTACGGGCGGGCCGGACGTGCCCGGGTGGCCGGGGTCGTCGGCGGGGGTGAGCGCGGCCAGACCCGCCAGTTCGGTCATGCCCCAGCCCTCGGCGAAGACGGCGCCGGACCGTTCCTGCCAGGCGCGGGCGAGCTGGGCTCCGGCGGGCTGGCCCGCGGAGAGCGAACAGCGCACCGACTCCAGCGGCAGCCCCGCACGGGCCAGCAGCCTGCGGTACATCGTCGGCACCCCGGCCAGCACGGTGGGGCGGTGGCGGCGCAGCGCCGCGTCGACCGCCTCCTCGGTGAAGCGGGTGAGGAGGACCAGGGCGGCACCGGCGGACAGCGCGGCGTTCAGCACGTTGGTGCCGTACGTGTGCGCCAGTGGCAGCGGACTGAGCACCGTGTCGCCGGGTTCCAGTGCGAGACGCCGGGCGATGTTCTCCCCGCCGAGCCGCACCGCGTGCCGGGTCTGGAGCGCTCCTTTGGGGCGGCCGGTGGTGCCGGAGGTGTAGGCGATGGTCGCGATGCAGGAGAGGTCGGCGGCGGGGGAGCGGGGCGGGCCCGGTGGCGGGCGGCCGGGCTCCGTGGAGGTGAGGACGAGGGCGGCGCCGCTGTCGGCGGCCGCGTGACGGATCTCGTCCGGCGCGGACGCGGCGTTCATCGGAACGCCCACCGCGCCCAGCTCCGCCAGTGCGAGGTGATCGACGACCCACTGGCGGCCGTTGGGGCGGCAGAGCACCGCCCGGTCACCGGGGCGCAGGCCCGCCCCGGCGAGTTCGGCGGCCCGGCAGGTGACCGCGGCACGCAGCGCGCGGCGGGTGAGGGAGCCCTGTTCGTCGATGAGAGCGATGTCCGGGTGGTGTCGGTACGACATGAGAGGCTCGCTTTCGTGATGGGTACGGGGGTGCGTACGGGGGGAACGGGGGAGGACGGATCAGGCCGCCGGCCGCCAGGCGGCCGCGGCGGCGTGGACCGTCCGCAGTACCTCGGCCGGGCTGCGGCCGCTCTCGTCGAGCAGTAGCCCGCCCGGACGGCTGCCCACCGAGTCGTGGGTGTCGAAGAACAGGTCGACCTCGGCCGCCGCCGTGGCCCCGCCGGGCCGGGGCGCGCAGACCCACGTCACCGGAGTGCCGGTGGAGGCCACGGCCTCGATCAGCGCGGGCAGTTCGGCCACGATCCGGTCCGGAGCGAGCCGTACGGCCAGCAGGAGCCGCCCGGGCACGCGCCCCGGATTGAGCGCCGCGCACCGCGCGGCGACCTCGCGGGGGTGGCAGCCCGGCCGGGGGCACAGCCCGGCCACCGCACCGGGCGGCGGCACGCGGTCACCGCCGGCCGTCCAGCGGACCTGGCCGGCGACGGCCGGCGGGCAGGCGTCGAGGAACGTCATCAGCTGCGGGAAGTCGTCCAGCCAGGCGGCGGAGCCGGCCGCCGCGCGGTACTCCTCGGCAACCCACCGCGCCTCCCGGGGCAGCACGCCCGGCGCGGGGTGCCCGCCGGTGACGACGGTGACGGGCACACCGGCCACGTAGTGGACCAGCCCGGAGGCCGCCGTCGTCAGCGCCCCGGTCGCATGGCGCCCGAGGTGCAGCAGGAACGCCTCGCCGCCCACCGTCGGGGCCAGCGCCGGATGCGGGTCCGGTACGGCGGGCCCGGCACGCCCGATCTCCTCGGTGAGCGGACGCGGGCGGCCCGCCAGGCGCTGCCGTACGGGCGGCGACGGGACGACGACCGGCTGCGGCCGGACCGGCACCGGATCGGCACCCGGTGCCGGGCCGTCGCGCCCGTCCTCCTCCAGACCGGCGGGCACCAGCCGCGGGTTGAACAGTTCGCGGATGAACAGCCAGGGCCGGTCACCGTCGAGCACGACGTACGACTTGAACACGGCGGGCCGGACCCGGCCGTCGTGTTCCCACCCGGCCACGCCGACCTCCACCAGCCGCCGGCCGCGCATCGCGCCGACGGCCCGCAGGCCGTAACCGATCGGCGTACGGCCGCTGGTGAGGCACGCGGCCAGCGCCGGGTCGTCGGGCACCAGCCCGATGACGGTGTTCAGCGAGACGGGCGTCAGCGCGGCGTCGGCCAGCGCGGAGCGGCGTACCAGGACCTGTTCGTCCCGGCCCAGGCTCAGGCAGCGGCGGGCCAGCGCGTCCTGCGCGGCGGCGGGCGCGGTGCCCTGGTGCAGGACGCGCAGCCGCAGGGGCGTGGCGAGCGCGGACTCCAGCAGGGTGGTGGTCAGCCCGTCGCTGGCGAGCAGCATCCGGGTCAGCGGGCTGGAGAACCGGGCGACGTCACCGAGGTCGAAGGGGCGGGGGGCCGCCCGGCCGGGGGACCGGTCGCCGGCGGCGCAGCCGTCCGGCATGTGGCGGTCGGTACTGGGGTAGCGGAGCGGGGTGAACACGGTCAGGTCCTTTCCGGAGCAGGGGCGGAACCGGGGCCGGCCGCCGCCCGGCGGGGGTGGGGGCAGGAGGAGCGGCGGCGGGCACGTGCCGCGCCGGCCAGCTCCCGCAGCAGCTGGGCGGTGCCGCTCCAGCCGATGCACGCGTCGGTGACGCTCTGTCCGAAGACCAGCGGGCGGCCGGCGCCGGCGTCCTGGCGGCCGGGCACCAGGAAGCTCTCCAGGAGCACGCCGCGCACGGTGGTGTCGCCGTCGGCGACGCGTACCGCGAGGTCTTCGGCGACCGCGTGCTGCCGCTCGTGCTGCTTGCCGCTGTTGCCGTGGCTGGCGTCCACGACGACGCGGGCCGGCAGTCCGGCGCCGGTGAGCAGCTCCGCTGCCCGGCGGACGTGTGCGGCACCGTAGTTGGGGCCGTCCGCGCCGCCGCGCAGGACGACGTGGCAGTCCGGGTTGCCGCTGGTGCGCAGCAGGGACACCGGCCCGGCGCCGGACGCGCCGAGGAAGGTGTGCGGTGCGGCAGCGGCTCGTACGGCGTCGACCGCGGTCTGCACCGAGCCGTCCGTGCCGTTCTTGACGCCGACGGGCATCGGCAGGCCGCTGGCCAGGTCCCGGTGCACCTGGCTCGCCGCCGTACGGGCCCCGATGGAGCCCCAGGCGACGACGTCGGACAGGTACGCAGGGGTGGCCGGGTTGACCCATTCGCAGCCCACCGGCAGCCCGGACTCGGCGATGTCGAGCATCAGGGACCGGGCTTCGGCCAGGCCGCGGCCGAGGTCGGCGCCGCCGTCCAGGCCGGGGTCGCCGACCAGGCCGGGCCAGCCGAGGCAGGTGCGCGGCTTCTCGACGTAGACCCGCATCACGACGAGCAGGTCGTCCGCCAGCGCGGCCGCCGCGTCCCGCAGCCGGGACGCGTAGTCGAGGGCGGCCGCCCGGTCGTGCACGGAGCACGGCCCGACGATGACGAGCAGCCGGTCGTCCCGGCCGTCGAGGACCCGCACGATGTCGTGCCGGGCGGTCATGACGGTGTGCGCCGCGTGGTAGGTGAGCGGCAGCCGTTCGCACAGCTGCGCCGGGCTCTCCACCGGCAGGACGCGGGTCTGGCCGCCTGTGGGGCGGACGCGGCGTCCGTCGGGGTGGCGCAGGCGTGGGGTGTCTGTCGGGGTGGTCATGGTGGTTCGCTCCTTCGGGGCGGTGCGGGCGGTGTCCTGTGGGGTGGAAGAGGGGGACGTCATGACGAGTGACCTCCGTGGCCCCCTGAGCCCCCGTGGATGCCGCCACCGTGCATTCCGGGGTGCATGTCCATCACCGGCCCCGGCATGACCGTGAACGGCCGCATCATCGACTCGTCCTCGTGTTCGAGGATGTGGCAGTGGTACATGTAACGGCCCGAGCCGCCGTCGAACCGGCCCAGTACGGAGACCAGTTGGCCGGACCCGGCGGGCGCCGGCCTGGTGTCGCCGACCCGTACGGTGTCCTTCCAGCCGAGGTCGGCGCCCTCGACGGGCAGGTCCCCGGTGAAGGTGACGGGCGTGACGGTGCCGTGGCCGCGGACCGTGCCGTCGCCGTGGTACAGCCGCTGGAAACCGCGCGCGTCGTAGTTCTGCCGCCGGGTCTCCTGGAAGCGGATCAGGTGGATGTGGAAGGGGTGCACGGGGCCGCCCAGGCTCAGCACGTTCCACTGCTCCCAGCCGCCTTCGCGCGCCATGATCGTGGTGGTGTCGTTGAACATTTCGGCGACCCGGCGCAGCGTCAGCAGGGGCTGTCCGGGCCGCTGCACCTGCACGATGCCGTCGCTGGGGATCTCCACCGACGAGGCGTCCTCGACGGTCTCCATCTCCCACATCATCGGCATCCCGGTCGCGGCGGGCGGGGTCAGCACGATCCACCGGTGCTCGTGGTCGGGGGCCGTGGCGTGGCTCAGCCGTACGTAGGACGGACTGATCCGGCCCGGCAGCGTGAACGGGTCGTCCGCCGCCTCGTCCGCGACCCGGAACTGCAGCACTTCGGGGGTGGGCGCCGGGCCGGGCGGGTTGGTGGCGGTGTCCGCCCAGTGGACGCGCATGCCCCGCAGTACGGAGAAGTCGGCCAGCACGTCGGCGCGTTCGGCGGGGGCCAGGGTCAGTCCCTGTTCCGGCAGCGGTTCCGGCTCGGGCAGCAGCCCGCTGTCCGTACCGATCTGGTGGAAGGCGCGGGCGACCAGTTCCGGGTCGACCGGTGTACCGTCCTCGTGGCACAGGCGCAGGGTGAAGAACCGCGCGTTGGAGCCGTTGACGATCCGGAAGCGGTACCAGCGGGCGGCCACCTCCAGGTGCGGCTGGACGACGCCGTTGACGACGTTGTACGGGCCGAAGAACGGCCGGGGCACGTCCTGGGCGTCCCGCAGGACCTTGTGCATCAGCACACCGGTCGGGCGGCCCTTCCAGTCGGTGTCCACGTTGCGGTCGCACAGGACGAGCGGAATCTCGCGGGCGCCGTCCGGCAGGCCGAGCGCCGTCTCCTCCTCGTCGCGTATCCAGTACATGCCGGCCAGGCCCGTCATCACGTTCAGCGCGGTGATGTTCATGGCGTGGTCGTGGTACCAGAGGGTGCAGGCCGCCTGGTCGTTGAGGTATTCGGAGAGCTGGGTCTCGCCCGGCGGCACCGCGTTGTCGGTCCAGCCGTCGTTGACACCGCTGGTCCGCGCGCCGTGCAGGTGCACCACCGTCCACGGCGGCAGCGCGGCCACCTTGCGGTCGAAGGTGTCGGCCGCCGGGTCGTAACCGGGGCGCATGATGTTCGCCGGCACCCGCGTCTCGACCTTGATCAAGGGGTACGGGCCGCTCAGCCCGTTCTCCCAGGACACCCGCAGCCGGGTGCCGCGCCGTACCTCGATCGTCGGTCCGGGGACCTGGCCCTCGTAGGCCCACATCAGCGACGGGGGAAGTTGCGAGTGCAATGAAACGTGGACGGGCCGGGTCCGTACGGTCAGCTCCGCGCGGCCGGTCTCCGGGGCGGGCTCCGGCCGCAGGACCGGTGGGATCCGCAGCGGGTCCAGGAACGGTTCCAGGGGCGGCGGCGCGGGTACGGCCGGGACCTGCGGGACCACCGGGGTCTCCGATGCCGGCGGGGCCGGTGAGGTTTTCGGGGCCGGCGGGGCGGTCGAGGCCGCCTGGGCCGCCGGGGAGGGGGCCGGGGGTGCCGGTTCGGTGAGGACGGCCGGCTCGGTGGCGGCGGCCGCCGGGGCGGGGGTTTCGGTGAGCTCAGGCATGTCGGGGGCTCGTTTCCGGGCGGTGGGAAGGTTGACTCCCCCACCGTGCGCCCCGGCACCCCCTCGCCACATCGGGGAAAACACGGGCCCCACTACTGAACCGGTACGGACACGGAGGGCCGCGCTACTGAGTGCCAGGCCCTGGCGCCCCCAGGCCCCCCGTAGGACACCCGCCCCCTCAGCCCTCCGGCCCCCGCACCCCCGCCAGCTTCCCCGCCACCGCCGCCCGCGACGACACCCCGAGCTTCGCGAAGACGTGCGCCACGTGCGTCTCGACCGTCCGCGGGCTCAGAAACAGCCGCTCGGCGATCCGCTGGTTGCTGAACCCCTGCCGGACCAGCTCGGCCACCTCCGCCTCCCGCCGCGAGAGCCGCCCGTCCGGCTGCGCCGCCGCCCGCCTGGCCCGGACGCCCAGCCGCCGCTGCTCGCGTACGGTCCGGGCGTGCAACCCGAGCGCTCCGCACGCGGCGAACACCTCCGCCGCCCGGGCCAGCTCCGTACGTGCCGCGGACTTCTGCCCGCCGCGGGCGTGCGCGGTCCCGGCCCGCAGCCAGGCCCGCGCCGCGAACAGCCGCTCACCCGTCGCCTCGAACAGCTCCGCCGCCCGGGCCGCGCCGCGGGCCGCGGCGGCCGGGTCGCCCTCCTGCTCCGCGTGGGCCCGCGCCAGCACCGCGTGCCCCGACCCCGTAGCACCCCCGGGAACGGCCGCGACCCGGTCCGCCCAGCCCGCCGCCGCTTCGGGCCGGCCGCGCTCGGCCTCCGCGTCGGCCATCGCCTCGCAGCACACCAGCAGGCAACTGCGCTCCAGCAGCGGGTCGACGAACTCGTCGCACGCGGCCAGCACCTGCGCCGCGCCCGCGTCCACCTCCTGGAGGCCCACCAGGGCCAGGCCGCGGCCGACGGCGCCGAGCCGCGCCCACCACTCCCGGCGGCCGTCCGCGTGCCGGATCGCCTCGTCGGCGAGGGCCAGCGCGGCGGCGGCATCGCCCGTCCAGCGGACCATGAGCGACTTGACGGCCAGCGCCAGGGCCACGCACTCGTCGGAGCCGAGCAGCCGCGCCGCGTCCACCGCGTCCTCGGCCCGGTCGACGGCCTCCGCGAGCCGCCCCGTACGGCCGTACGTGAACGCCTGGGCGGTCAGCATCCAGGGCGACAGGTAGCTCTGCCCGGTGGCGTTGGCGATGGCCAGGCTCCGCTCGACCGTGCGGGCGGCCTGCGGCAGCCGGCCCATCATGGCGTCGATCCAGCACAGGAAGGACAGCGACTCCAGCCACGGGGCCAGGTCGGCGTCGGTGGCGTCCGCCGTCAGCCGCTCGGCCCGGGCGGCGAGGTCCTGCGCGGCGTCCAGGTCGCCCGCGCCGTAGGCGCAGCCGAGCCGCAGCACCACGAGCGGCACCCAGTCGTCGGACGCGCCGCCGGCCGCCTCGGCGCCATCGCCGGACCGGGACAGTACGGCGGTCAGCCGGTCCAACTGCTCGGCGGCGCCCGGGAAGTCGGCGCGGATGAGGCTGTCGCCGATCAGCTGGAGGTGCAGCGGGACCGCGTCCGCCGCGTGCTCCGGCGGCACCCGGCTGAGCTCCGAGCGGAGCAGGGCGCGGCCTTCCGCCTGCCGGTTGAGCAGCCGTTCCAGGATGGCGCAGAACCGGGCGGCGCGGGCCCGCTGCGCCCAGGCGTCCGGGGGCAGCAGCCGCAGCACCTCCAGCGCGGTGTCGCGGCCCTGGACGAGCCGTCCGCCGACGCCCTGGAGCCGGGCCAGCTCGACGAGCAGGGCGAGCCGGTCGGGCGCGGGCCCGTCCGCCGTGCCGCCGGGATTCTCGGGGAGCAGGTCCAGAGCGGTGCGCAGCCACTGCGCGGCGGTCGCGGGGGACTGGTACGCGGTCGCGCGGGCCGCCTCGACCAGCACACCGACGGACAGCAGGTCGCCGAAGCGCGCCGAGCGGGCGATGTGGCGGGCACGGGTGACGGTGGGCGCGTCGCGCTCGTCCAGGGCGGCGGCCACGCGGGCGTGCGCGGCGACCCGCCAGCCCGCGCCGGAGGAGGCGTACGCGAGGTGCCGGACGACGGGGTGGCGGAAGCGGAAGCGGCCCGGGGCGGGCGCGCAGCGCACCACGTCCCGTACCGCCAGCTCGTCCAGGGCCGTCAGGGCCTCCGCCTCGGTGGTGAGCGCGGCGACGGCCACCATGCCCGGCTCGAACTCGTCCCCGAGCGTGGCGGCGGCCTGGGCGGCCAGCCGCGCGTCGTCGGGGAGCGCGGCCAGTTCGGCGGCCAGCGCTTCGCGTACCGCGTTCGGCAGCAGTCCGTCGTCGTCGGGCGGGGCGGCGCTCTCGACGGGGCTGCCGGTGGGCGTGGCGGCGGAGCGGGCCAGCGCCTCCAAGTACAGCGGATTACCGCCGCTGGCCTCGTACAGCGCGCGGCGGCGCCGGGCTCCCACGGAGGGACCGAGGAATTCACCGGCCTCCCGGAGGGTGAACGGCGCGACTTCGATACGGGTACGCAGCCCCGGCGCGGCGTCGGCGAGGGCCGCCGTCAGCCGGGGGCCCGCCTGGCGGGTGCGGTAGGTGACGGCGAGCAGGAGGGGGCCGCGCGGCGGGTGCCGGGCGAGGTGCGACAGCAGCTCCACCGAGCCTTCGTCGGCCCAGTGCACGTCGTCCAGCAGGACCGCGAGGCCGCCGGGCGCCGCGAGGGCTTCCAGCAGGAGGCGTACGGCGCGGTGCACGCGGTAGCGGTTGAGGCCGGTGCTCGGGGCCGCCGCGGCGTCCGGCCCCGGCCGGTCCGCCGGCAGGGCGGGGAAGACATCGGCGAGCAGCCGCGCGCTCTCCGGGTCCAGGGCCGCGCGCACGTGCTCGGCCCGGCTCTCCACCTCGTCGTCCAGGGCGTCGACGGCCAGCGACAGGGGCACGTCGTTCTCGTACTCGGTGCCGCGGCCGCGCACCACGGTCAGCCCGTTCCGGAGCGCGGCCCCGGCGGCCTCGCCGAGCAGTCTGGTCTTGCCCGCCCCGGGGTCCCCGGTCAGTTCCACGAGCCGGAACTCGCCCGCGGCGGCCCGCTCCGCTTCCGTGCCGAGGAGCCGTACGACCTCCGCACGGCCGACCAGTGCGCGGTTGCCGTGGGGCGGTGCGGAGCTGTCGGGCATCGGGCGGGCCGGTTTCGTTCGGGTGGGTGGACGGGTGAACGGCGGAGGTCGCCCCAATGGCATATTTTGGTCTATGGGGATTGTTCGGGCAATTTCTCGGGGTGGCGGGGGCTGAGGAGGGCCAGTGCCGTATGCAGCGCCGCATCCCCCTGTTCACCAGCGAAGGCGTTCGTGACGCCGAGGTCACCGTGCACCCGTTCGCGGCCGGCGACGGACTGGGCCTGACCCTGACCCGCTACCGCCGCCCGCCGGCCGCCGGTCCCGCACCGGCCGACGCGGTGCTGCTCGTCCACGGCCTGACCACGTCGAGCGACATGTTCGTCATGCCCGAGCACGAGGACCTCACCACCTACCTGCTCGACCACGGCTACCCCGACGTCTGGGCCCTCGACCACCGGATGAGCAACCGCTTCCCGTACGACCTGGCCGCGCACCGCTTCACCCTCGACGACGTCGCCCTGCACGACTTCCCCGCCGCGTTCGCCGAGATCCGGGCGCACATCGGCCCGGCGGCCCGGCTGCACGTGATCGCGCACTGCCTGGGCGGGGTCACCTTCGCCATGAGCCTGGCCGCGGGCCTCGTCACCGGCGTGACCTGCGCGGTCATCAACAGCTCCGCCCTCGTTCTGCGGCCGCCCCGGTGGTCCCGCTGCAAGCTCTACGTCGTCCCCGGCCTGACCGAGTACGTGCTCGGCCTGCCTTACCTCAACCCCGCCTGGCCACAGGACGCCCCGTTCACCCGCGGCCGCATGATCGCCCGCCTGGTGTCGCTCTTCCACCCCGAATGCCGGGTGCGCTCCTGCCACATGGTGAGCGCGATGTGGGGCTCGGGGCGGCCCGCCCTGTACGACCACGACCTGATGTCACCGGTCACCCACGAGCGCGTGGCGGACCTGTTCGGAGCCACCGGCCTGAACTACTACCGGCACATCCGGGCGATCGTACGGGCCGGCCGGGCCGTCAAGTACCGGCCCGGTGACCCGGCGTACCGCGAACTGCCCGACGACTACCTGGAGGCGGCGGCCGGCCTGACCACCCCGCTCCTGCTGACCACCGGCGACCGCAACCACGTCATGGCCGGCTCCAACCCCGCCTGCCAGCGTGAGCTCGCAGCCCGCGCACCCGGCGTGTCCCGGCTGCAGGTCTTCCCGGGCTACGGTCACCAGGACGTCTTCATGGGCAAGGACTGCGCACGCGACGTCTTCCCGCACCTGACCGCCTTCCTGGACACGCACGCGCGCTGAGCTTCCCGAAGGCGGCCCTACCGCCCCGGCCCGTACACCTTCCACAGCTCCCCGGCGAAGAACTCCCCGAACCGGGCGAGCGCGGCGAGCGGAGCGGCGCCCGTCGCACGCATGGAGGCCAGCTGCCGGACGAAACCCAGGCGGCCCACCCGCACCACCCCGGAACAGAGCGGCGCCTCCGCCGGCTCCTCATCCGGCGCGTACCGGCCCTGGTGGACCTCGACCGTCAGGGTGGTGGTGTCCGCCCACAGGTCGGGCCCAGGATCGTCACCCACCTCCTTGCGGCCGGTGAGGGTCAGCGGGCGGTCCTGCGGCCCGTCCAGGTGGAGGTGGTAGAGCATCCGCCGGCGCCCCGGCAGCCCGCTGGGTACGAACAGGTTGAACCAGCCCTCCCGTACGGCCAGCCGGCCGCCCAGCGGATCGCAGTCGACCGCGCCGCGTACGGCGGCCCGGTGGTCCGGCGAGTCGATGAAGGCGTCCACGTCGTCGACGGTGACGGTCAGGTGCAGGACGAGCCCCGGCCCGTCGGTCAGCGCGCCGCGCATGACCTCGGCGAACGTCAGGGCCGTGGCGGGCGCCGGAGCCGGGCGGTGCGCCCGCCCGGGCGGCCGGTTCTCCAGCAGCCGGGTGCTCATCCGGTCCGCCAGTGCCGCGATCGTCAGCGACGGGTTCACCCCGACCGGCCCGGGCAGCGCGGCCGCGTCCGCCACGTACAGGCGCGGATGCCCGAACACCTCGCCGTACGGGTCGCAGACGGCCTCCTCCGGGCGGTCACCCATGGGTGCGCCGCCCACCGGATGCACGGTGACGACCCGCCGCCACCACCAGACCGGATTGTCCAGGTACCCCGTCCCCATCGCGTCGGCGAGCTGCCGCATCGTGGTGCGGACGCCTTCGTAGTACGCCCGGCTCGTGGCAGTGGTCCACCGGACGTCCAGCCGGCCGTCCCGCAGCCCCATCACCCCGTCGGGCACGTCCCGGCCCACGCCCAGCAGCGGCAGCACCCCGGGGAAGCCCTTGCCCGGACCGAGCAGGGCGGCGATCTCGCCGGAGAGGTTGCTGTCCGGGGAACCGAGGACGTGGTCCCGCGCCAGGCCGGCGGCGAACGCGGCCAGCCGTCCGGCGCCCCCGGCGAGCCGCACGCCCTCCGCGAGCCAGTTCAGGAAGCCGGGATAGCCGCCGTCCTGGACGATGTGCCCGCGCCCCGGGCCTCCGTCCGCCTCGCCCACCACACCGGTGATCACCGGCCCCCGGTCCGGGCGCGGCACCGGCGTACCCCGCCGGCCGTACAGGAAGGTCAGCAGGTCACCGTTGCCGCAGAACCGGGTGCCCAGTGCCGGGCCCAGACCGGGCAGCCGCGCCCGGTTGGCCAGCAGCAGGTGGACGGTGCCGTACGTGCCCGCCGCCAGCACCAGGCGGTCGCAGTCGATGTACCGCCGCGGCAGGTCGGCGGTGCGCGCCGGCTGCCCCGCGCCGCCCCCGCCGTCTGCGTCATGCACGACGTAACCGACGCGGTAACCGCTGTCCAGCGGCTCCACCGTGACGGCCTGGTGCCCGGTCCGCAGGTCGGCGCCGTGGTGGCGCGCGGCGGACAGGTACGTGTGGTCCAGGGTGTTCTTCGCGCCGTTGTTGCAGCCCAGGTCGCACTCCCCGGTGAGCGCGCAGGTACCGCGCGGCACGCCGTGGAGGTTGCCGTACGGCTCGTCCGCGAGCGGCAGGCCGGGACCCGGCGGCGCGCCCGGACGAGGGGCGAAGCTGACCGCGAGCGGCGCCGGTGACCACGGCAGCCCCGCCCGCCCGGCCGCCTCCCGCAGCGCCCGTGTCTTCGGCGTACGGGCGTACGGCTCGGCGTCCACCGGGTACGGGACCGGGCGCAGCACCGACTCGACGGCGTCGTAGTGCGGGTCGAGGTCCGCCCGTGTCAGCGGCCAGGACTCGTGGCCGCCGCCGGGCAACTCCTCCCGCCGCACGAACCAGTGCGGCTCCTTGCGGAGCAGCACGTTGGCGTAGATGAGCGAACCGCCGCCCAGCCCGCTGGAGACGAGGGAGTCGCAGCCCCGGAACCGCCAGACGTCGAACAGGCCGTACAGCCCCTCGCTCGGGTCCCACAGGGCGCGCCCCAGCTCCGTCGGCGTCCGGGGAAAACTTCCCGGCGGGTACGCCCGGCCGCGCTCCAGGACGACGACGGACAGGCCCGCCTCCGCCAGCCGGTACGCCGCCACCGAACCGCCGAAACCGGACCCGACGACCAGCGCGCCGACCCGCTCGGGACGCCCCGCCCCGCTCCCCGGCGACACGTCGGCCACGGTCCGTTCCTCCCGCTCGGCGGCGGCCGTGCGGTCCGCGGCGGCCGGCCCTCCCAGTAGAGCAACGGTCCGCCGCGCGCACATCCGCAGCGCCGCGGCCGCCGGAACGGCGAAGGCCCCGGAAACCGTGCGCCGCAAGATGTGGAACACCACCGGGCGGACAGGAGACCGCCAGAAGCGTTGCGAAAGCGCAGGCATCCGCGAGGGGCGACGGCCGGCCGCTTCCGTCGTGTGCCCTCGTGAACCGTACGAACGCACCACAGCGTCTGGAGGGCCCGCCACGGCCACCACCGCACCCGCACGCCGCACACACCGCCACACCCGTTCCGGACACCGCGGCGGACTTCCACCTGCTGTCCGAACTCCCCGCCGGGGCGCGCCGCACCGACCTGCGCCGCCGCCTGATCCCCGCCTGGCTCCCGATGGCCCACCGCCTGGCCCTCCGCCTGCGCGACCGCGGTGAGAACCTCGACGCCTGCGGCAGGTCGCCGCCCTCGGCCTGGTCAAGGACGTCGACCGCTTCGGCCCCCGGCGCGCCGACGCCTTCGAGACCTTCGCCGTCCCCACCACCGGCGAGCTCAAGAAGCACTTCCGCGACTGCGCCTGGGACGTGCACGTACCGCGCCGCGCCCAGGAGGCGCTCAACAAGGTCCGTACGGCCGTACGGGAGCTGAGCACCACCCTCGACGGCCGCTCACCGACCGTCGCGCAGCTCGCCGCGCACACCTGGCTCGGCGAGGACGACGTCCTGCTCGGGCTGGACGCCCTGGAGACCTACCGCTCCCTGTCGCTGGACGCGGCGTTCACCCCGGACGGCGGCAGCGGCGAGCCCACCCTCAAGGACACGGCCGAGACCGGCCTGTCCCAGATGCACGTCTCCCGGCTGCCCGGCCGGCCCCTCGCCCGGGGCCGCGCCGAGGTCTCCCCGGCCGTGCCCGACGGCGTCCGCGCCGTGGCCTGAACCGGCGCGGGACGGCATCCGGCGCAATCCCCGGAATTCGACGTTAGCGATCCGAACAGAGGGGAACGCGTGTGCTGGCGGCCGGAACAGCGCTTCCATCCCGCCCCACGAGCGGTTTTCCGGCCGCGTTCACGCACCGGCACATCTCACGAAGAAAGGCGGAACCATGCCTGCTGCACGCGACATCATGACCCCCGGAGCCGAGTGTGTCGGCGCCGAGGAGAGCGTCCTCGACGCGGCCCGCAAGCTCACCGACCTCGGCGTCGGCGCGGTCCCGATCTGCGGTACGGACGACCGGCTCAAGGGCGTCCTGACGGACCGGGACATCGTCGTCAAGGTGCTGGGCCAGGGCAAGGACCCCGCGCAGACCAAGGCCGGTGAACTGGCCCAGGGCGAGGCGGTGACGATCGGCGCCGACGACGGCGCCGAGGAGATCCTCGCGACCATGACCCAGCACAAGGTCCGGCGCCTGCCGGTGATCGACGGCCACCGCCTCGTCGGCATGGTCGCGCTGGCCGACGTCGCCCGCGCGCTGCCCGACTCGAAGGCCGGCGACCTTCTCGAAGCCCTCTCCACCGACTGAGAGTGCCGCTCCGCCCGCCCGCCGGACCGCAGGTCCCACCGGGCGGACGGGGGAGCTGCGGCGCAGCCGGACCGTAGGCACGATGGTGTACGAGGCGTGGGCGCACGGCCGTAGAACCCTGTGAAGTCGGCATCGAACACGGGTGCGGTTATGGCGTGGTCCCGGCCGTACGGGTATACACGAGCCCACACGACGGGAGGCACCCGATGACCATCGACGGTTTCACGACATGCCTGTGGTTCGACGGACAGGCCGAGGAAGCGGCCCACCACTACCTGTCCATCTTCAAGAACTCCCAGCTCGGTGACGTCGTCCGCTACAACGAGGCGGGACCGGGCACGCCCGGCGAGGTGATGGCGGTCGAATTCGTCCTCAACGGCCAGAAGTTCATGGGACTCAACGGCGGCCCGGAGTTCACGTTCAGCGAAGCCGTGTCGTTCCAGGTCCGCTGCGCGGACCAGGAAGAGGTGGACTACTACTGGTCACAGCTCGCCGACGGTGGCGAAGAGGGCCCCTGCGGCTGGCTGAAGGACAAGTACGGCGTGTCCTGGCAGGTCTTCCCCGCGGAACTCCTGGAGCTGGTCAGCGACTCCGACCCGCAGAAGGCGAAGCGGGCCACCGAGGCGATGCTCCGCATGCACAAGATCGACCTCGCCGCCATCCGCGCGGCACATGCGGGGGAGTAGTCAGGCACAGATGGCGGGGTACGGGCGGCCCGTCCGTACCCCGCCCCCTCGGCACACGGACGGGCCGCCGCCCTCTCCACTCGTTCGGCGGCGCCTTTGGTGGCAAACCGGGGCCAACGGGTAATCAGCCCCCATGTCTCTCGATGCTCCCCTGACGGCCGCGCCCCTGCCGGTCGAAGCGCCGACGGCCGCCTCCCACCTGGTCATCGGCATCGGCCCCCTCATCGCGGGCATCGTCGTCGTACTCCTGCTGATCGGAGCCGTGGTGTACGGCTACCGGCGCCGCGCCCGCAAGGACCGCCCGCCGCGCGCCCACGCACGCCCCCGTACCCGCAGGAAAGCGGCCAGGAACGGCACCTCGGCGCGGGCGGCCGACGGCGTGTCCCGGGAGAGCCACGACGAGCAGCCGTCGTCCGGCGTCGACGACCTGGGCCGGTACGGGACGCGCCCCGGGAACTCCGACGAACCGCCGCCGTGGAACGAGGGGAAGAGCGGCTCGTTCGGCAACGGCTGAGGGCCGCGGCCCATGGTGTTCCGCCGCCGGAAAGCCCCCGCGCCGGCGCGCCCCCGTACCCGTACCGGACGCCTGGCACACACCGGTTTCGAGGCGCTCGACCGCCGCCTGCCGCTGGCCGAAGGCGCCAGGTCCCTGCTGCGCAAGGCCTTCCCCGACCACTGGTCGTTCCTGCTCGGCGAACTCGCGCTCTACGGCTTCCTCGTCCTCGTCCTCACCGGCACGTACCTGACCCTGTTCTTCGACCCGGTGACCGCGCAGACCGTCTACCACGGCCGGCACACCCCGCTGTCCGGACTGCCCATGTCGCACGCGTACTCCTCCACGCTGCGCATCAGCTTCGACGTCCGGGGCGGGCTGCTGATCCGGCAGATCCACCACTGGTCCGCGCTGGTCTTCATCGCCGCCATCGGCGTCCACCTGCTGCGCGTCTTCTTCACCGGCGCCTTCCGCAGGCCCAGGGAGGTCAACTGGATCATCGGCGTGACGCTGTTCGTACTGGCGCTGCTGGAGGGGTTCGCGGGCTACTCGCTGCCCGACGACTCGCTGTCCGGCACCGGCCTGCGCACCGCGCACACCATCGTGATGTCCGTCCCGCTCGTCGGCACGTACCTGAGCTTCTTCCTGTGGGGCGGCCCGTTCCCGGGCACGGATCTCATCAACCGTCTGTACGGGCTGCACATCCTGCTCGTCCCGGGCATCCTGCTCGCCCTGATCACGGCGCACCTGATCCTGGTCGTCCATCTCAAACACACCCAGTGGAGCCGGCGCGGCCGCACCAACCGCAACGTCGTCGGCCGCCCGACGTACCCGCACTTCGCCGCGAAGTCCGCCGGCCTGTTCTTCATGACCGCGGGCGTCCTGACACTCCTCGGCGCACTGGCCCAGATCAATCCCGTGTGGGAGTACGGGCCGTACCGGGCGGACCAGGTCGCCACCGACGCACAGCCCGACTGGTACGTCGGCTTCCTGGAAGGCGCGCTGCGGCTCATGCCGCCCTGGGAGAGCGACCTCTGGGGCCACACGGTCCTGTGGAGCGTCCTGATCCCGGCGGTGATCCTGCCCGGCCTGTTCTTCCTCGCCCTCTACCTCTGTCCGTTCTGCGAGGCCTGGCTGACCCGGAACGGCCAGGAGCACCATCTGTGCGACCGGCCGCGGAACCGGCCCACCCGCACGGGCCTCGGGGTCGCCGGCATCGTCTTCTACGCCGTGCTCCTCGCCGCCGGCGGCAACGACGTGACCGCCTTCGGCTTCCGCGTCTCGGTGAACGCCCTGACCTGGTTCTTCCGCGTCACCCTCGTGCTGGCCCCGGTCCTCGCGTTCCTGCTCACCAAGCGGCTCTGCCTCGCTCTCCAGAGCGAGGACCGCGACGCGCTGGCGGAAGGGGAGGAGACGGGCGAGGTGACACAGGACGTGTGCGGCGGACTCGGCGAGGGACGCCGCGGCCTGTCCGCCGACCGCCGCTACCGGCTGCTCGTACGCGACGTCCCCGAACCGCTCACGCCACCCGCCGACCCGGCCCGCCTCGCCCGGCGGCAGCGCGTACGCCTGGCACTGAGCACCTGGTACCACCGCGACCGGGTCGAACTGCCCGCCACCCCGGAGCAGCAGGCGCGCATCGCCGAGCGGACAGCCGCGCCGGGGCACGGACCGGGCGGTCGGGACAGCGGCCGTACCTGACGCTTCACGGGCGTCCGGCGAACTCCAGCACCATGCCGACCACCGCCGCCACCAGCAGCCCGGCCCCGATCACGAACAGCCACAGGCCGAAGACGACCCCCAGCGCGGTCAGCGCCACCGCCAGAGCGGTCAGCGGCGGCCAGCCGCTGCGCGGCGGGAAGAAGCCGAGCCCGCCCGACCGCTCGCGCACCGCCGCCTCCTTGCGGTCCTCCGGCCGCGCCCCGCGCTTGCGGTGGTTGACCGTGCAGAAGCCGCACACGAGGAGCGCCATCAGACAGGAGACGGCCAGCGCCGCCGTACCGGCCGGCTCCCGCGACCACAGCGCGTAGCCGAGACCGGTCACGAAGAAGAACCCCGCCACACCGGCGAAGAGGAACGCCTCGGCCTTCACGGGTGACGCTCCCGGTGCGGGTCGGGCGTCGGCTCGGCGCCGCCGCGCTGTGGAGCGGGCAGCCGCAGCGCCTCGGGATGGTGCAGGTCGAAGGCGGGGGAGTCGGACCGCACCCGGGGCAGCGCGTGGAAGTTGTGCCGGGGCGGCGGGCAGGACGTCGTCCACTCCAGCGACCTGCCGTACCCCCACGGATCGTCGACGGCCACCTTCGGCGCCCAGCGTGCCGTACGCCACACGTTGTACAGGAACGGCAGCGTGGAGAGCCCCAGCAGGAAAGCGCCGACCGAGGACACCGTGTTCAGTACGGTGAATCCGTCGGCGGCCAGATAATCGGCGTACCGCCGGGGCATTCCGCTCGATCCCAGCCAGTGCTGCACCAGGAACGTCACCTGGAAACCGGTGAACAGCGTCCAGAAGTGAATTTTCCCCAGCCGCTCGTCGAGCATCCGGCCCGTCAGCTTCGGCCACCAGAAGTAGAAGCCGCCGAACATCGCGAAGACCACCGTCCCGAACAGCACGTAATGCAGGTGCGCGACGATGAAGTACGAGTCGGTGACGTGGAAGTCCAGCGGTGGCGACGCGATCAGCACCCCGCTCAGCCCGCCGAGCAGAAAGGTGACCAGGAATCCGCCCGCCCACAGCATCGGTGTCTCGAACGACACGCTGCCCCGCCACATGGTGCCGATCCAGTTGAAGAACTTCACCCCCGTCGGCGCCGCGATCAGAAAGGACATCAGGGAGAAGAACGGCAGCAGCACCGCCCCCGTGGCGAACATGTGGTGCGCCCACACGGTCGCCGAGAGCATGGTGATGGCGATCGTCGCGCCCACCATGCCGATGTACCCGAACACCGGCTTACGGCTGAACACCGGGACGATCTCCGTGATCACCCCGAAGAACGGCAGCGCGACGATGTACACCTCCGGATGCCCGAAGAACCAGAACAGGTGCTGCCACAGCACCGCTCCGCCGTAGGCGGGGTCGTAGACATGCGCCCCGAACTTGCGGTCCGCCTCCAGGGCGAGCAGCGCGGCGGTCAGCACGGGGAACGCCAGCAGCGCCAGGATCGAGGTGAACAGCACGTTCCAGGTGAAGATCGGCATCCGGAACATGGTCATGCCCGGGGCGCGCAGGCACATGATGGTGGCGATGAAGTTCACCGCGCCCAGCGTGGTGCTGAGCCCCGACACCACCAGCCCCATGGTCCACAGGTCACCGCCCGCGCCCGGGGTGCGTACGGCACCGTTGAGCGGCGCGTAGGCGAACCAGCCGAACGACGCGGCGCCCTGCGGGGTGAGGAACCCGGAGACCACCGTCAGGCCACCGAAGAGGAACAGCCAGTACGTCAGGGCATTCAGCCGCGGGAAGGCCACGTCGGGGGCGCCGATCTGTAGCGGCATCACCGCGTTCGCGAAGCCGGCGAACATCGGCGTCGCGAACAGCAGCATCATGACCGTGCCGTGGATGGTGAAGAGCTGGTTGTACTGCTCGTTGCTGACGATCTGCAGGCCGGGCCGGGCCAGTTCGGCACGCATCACCATCGCCAGCACGCCCGCCAGCAGGAAGAACCCGAAGGCGGTGACGAGATAGAGGTTCCCGATCACCTTGTGGTCGGTGGTGGTCAGCCAGCGGCGCACCGCGCGGCCCACCGTGTTGCGGGGCGCCGCTGCGGCCTCCGTACGCGTGCCCTGCCGAACCCCGATGACCATGAACCTCCGCCCGGCCCGCCGGAGACGGCACGGGCACGCCGACACGTACCGCGAGGCACGCACAGACCGCCTCCCGGCGCGCGGCCGCCGAGCGGCACCGACAGCCTGACACCAGCGGCGGCCGGATCGGCAGCGCCCACGGCGCGGGGCGGTCCGCCGCCACCCGGAAGGGTGCACCAGGGCCCTCGCGCCGGGGCCCCGGCGCGAGGGGAGCCTGGCGCGGGGCCAGTCCTGCAGTGCGCTGCGAGGGGCGGACCGGGCCGCGTCCCGGCTCAGGCCCGGCGCGTCTCCTCGGCGGTCGCCGGCCCGCGGCGCAGGGCCAGCGACCGCAACCGCCACAGGAGCCCGGGCCCGCTCGCGACGGCGGAGACGGGCTCGGGGGCGGGGACGGAGGCGGAGGCCTGATGAGGGGCGGGGGCATGGTGGGCGGACCCGTGTTCCGGGCCGGACCTGCACTCCGGGCCGGGCTCGCGTTGCGGGCCGGGACCGGGGTCGAAGCCGGTCCCAGGCTTCGGTTCGGGCCCTCGCTCGGGGCCGGACCCCGTCGTCGGCCCGGCCTCGTACGGGGCATAGCTCAGGGCGCGCAGATAGCCTTCCAGCGCGCGTTGGGGATCGATGGACATGACGCACCTCTCCTGCTGATCGCTGCTGCGTGGTGCGGAAGCGCCCCGCGGGGGCGGGAGCGCGGTCCCGGTCAGCAGCGCAGGACGGTGTGGCGCGCGCGGTCACCTGCGGCGTCGGGTACGCCCGGCCGCAGATCGGTCCAGTGGGAGAAGAGCCGGTGGCGCCCGGCACGGCACGGCAGCGACGGTGTGAGGGCCTGCGCCGTGGGGGAGCGGCCGGTACGCCCGGTCCTGGGCGCCCGGGGTGCGGCGGTCTGGGGGAGGCTGTCGTCGGTCACCGGCTCGGCCGACATGGCGGCGGCCTCGGAAGGCCCGGCACCCGGTTCGAGGGCCGCGGGCGCGGAACCGCACAGGGCGATCAGCACGGCGATCAGCACCAGGACACCGGTCCGTGCCACGGACCGGCAGACCTGGCAACCCCCTCGATTCATGCGCAAAGGGTAGTCGTTCGACTACTGTGCGCGCATGTCATCGAACGGGTGAGATTGATGCCGTGCAAGCCGGCCTACACACATGAAGGGACGGGAAGCTGCCGCCCCGGCCGCACGGACGCAGTCAGAGCCCGCCGTCCGCCACCACGTCCGGAGGAGCCGTACCTGTGCCGACCGTCCCCCTGCGTCCCGTCCCCGGTCCGCGCGGCCTGCCGTGGCTCGGAAACCTGCCCGCCTTCGGCAAGGACCCCCTCGCCTTCATGGCCCGGCTGCGGGACGAGTACGGGGACGCGGTGACATGGTCCCTCGGCCCGCGGCGCAGCCTGTTCCTCTCCCACCCGCAGCACATCGCCGAGTTCCTCGCGTCCCGGGAGTACGCCTACGACCTCCTGGAGGTCGGCTGGGCCTTCCAGCAGATCACCGGCCGCAGCGTCGTCCGCAGTACGGGTGCCGACTGGCGCCGCAAGCGCGGCCTGGTCCAGCCGGCCGTCCGCCCGCGCCAGGTGCGCCGCTACACCCGGACCATGGTCGACAGCGCCCTCGCGGCCGCCGACCGCTGGCGCGAGGGTGAGCGCGTCGACGTACGCCGGGAGATGGTGCTGCTCACCCAGCGTGTCGTGCTCCGTACGCTGTTCGGCAACGACCTCGGCGACCGGACCCGGGCGCTCGGCGCGGCGATGGCGGTGGCCGAGCATGTGATGGCCGCCGAGCTGCGCGGCATCGGCCTCTTCCTGCCGGACTGGGTGCGTACGCCCTCCAGGCGGCGCCTGCTCCGCGCCGTGGCCGTCATCGACGCCGAGGTGCACCGGCTGATCAGCGCCCGGCGCAGCGGGATGGGTGACGGCGAGGGCGACGACCTGCTGGCCCGGCTCCTCCGGGCCGCCGACGAGGACGGGCGTCCACTGTCCGCCAAAGAGGTCCGCGACGAGGCGGTGACCCTCTGGACGGCCGGCCACGAGACGACTTCCACCGCGCTGACGTGGATCTGGTACCTGCTGTCACGGTCTCCTGAAGCTCGGGCGCGGCTGGACGGCGAACTCGACCGTGTCCTGGCCGGCCGGCCGCCCACCGTCGACGACTACGAACAGCTCACCTGGACCCGGCAGATCGTCAAGGAGGCCCTGCGGATCTACCCGCCGGCCTGGGTGATCCCCGCCGTGGCCCGGGAGGGTGCCGTCCTGGGCGGCCGCGCGGTCCCGGCCGGTACGACGGTGTGGTGCAGCCAGTGGACGACCCACCGGGACCCGCGCTGGTTCCCCGACCCGACGGCGTTCCGCCCCGAACGCTGGGACGCCGATGCCCCGGACGTCGTCCCCGACCACGCCTGGTTCCCGTTCGGCGGCGGCCCGCGCGGCTGTATCGGCGCGCGGTTCGCGCAGGTGGAGACAGTGCTGCTGCTGGCCACCCTGGCGCAGCGCTTCCACCTGGACGTCACGCCGGCGCAAGTGCCCCACCAGATCGGCATACTCATCCAGCCGGCCGTACCGCTGGTCGCCACCCTGCGGGCCCGTCCCACTCGGTGACGTAACCGACGTACGGACGTACGGACGCGGGGCGGACGGAGGGACGGAACGGCGCGCCGCAGATGCCGTCCAGCGGCTCCGCCGCTCAGCCGAGAAGCCCCAGCTCGGTGTCCGGGCGGCAGCCGTAACACGCCTCCACGCCCCGGCTCAGGGCGTCCACCGCCTGCTCGCGGCTGATGGCCCGGCCGCGGGCCTGGCCGCACCCGCCGGCATGGACGCGGACGGGGCGCCCCTTGCGGCCCCCGAGCCGTTCGGTCTCCAGCAGCCAGTCGGGCCGCGGTGGCCGGACCGGTGCGGGACCGTCGCGCTCCTGCTGTTCGAGGTGCTGGATACGGGCCCGTACGGCGGCGAGCTGCAGGCGCAGCCACGTCTCCAGGGTGCGGAGGCGCGGCAGGTCAGGCGGCAGTTCGCTCACATGTTCGAGTCTATCCTTCTGGGCCGCCCCGGTCCGTACGGGCCTGTCGTGGGGCCCCTGACTTGTCCAGCTCAGCCCGTCGCGTCCCGGCCGGTGACGGCGGGCGCGGGGGACAGGGGAGCGGCGCGGACCGGGGCCCGGCAGGCCACCACCGCGCACAGCAGCGCGGCCGCGATGCCGCCCAGATGGGCCCGGCTGGAGAGCGTGGAGGTCAGCACGCATTCCAGCGAGAAGGTCAGCACCGTACCCACGACCACCACGGAAGCCCGGCAGGCCCACCCGGTGCAGATCAGCAGTCCCACCACGGCCGCGGACGGTCCGGTGTCGGCCAGCGCCGCCTCGGCCGGGGAGACCGCCAGCGGGTGGTCCGCTCCGAGGGTGAGCAGGAAGCGCGCGAAGAACGTCGCCGCCGCCGTGACGAGCAGGGACACGGTCGCCGTGCGCAGCGTCCCGAGGACGCACTCGGCCACCCCGAAGATCACGATGACCTGGGCGAGCGCGCCCCACCACGGAAGCCCCGGCGCCGGCGCGAACAGCGACAGCGGCAGCCGCAGCAGCACCAGCCAGACCGGGACGTCGGCCCGTACCCCGCCGAGCGACCAGACCAGCCGCTCACCGGCGTCCGTCAGCACGAGGGCGTGGAAGGTGATCACGAGGACCGCGGAAGCCGCCGTCAGCGGTACGGCGGCCAGGCGGCGACCGCACAGCGCCGCCCATGTCGGCCCGGCGACGCGGTGCCACTGCCCCAGAAGGGCGCGGCCGGCGCGTGTCCGCAGGCCGGGCGCGCACTCCCGCGCCCCGTCGCCGCCCGCCCCGATGCCGCCCGCGCGGCCGGAATCCGGCGGACGGCGGGCCGGGGCCGCGTGGCGCCGGGGCCTCTTCGGCAGAGGCCCCCGCCGCTCGCTGGGGGAGAGACGCCGTTTCGGCCCCGGCGCATCCCCCTCCCGGCGCGGAAGGGGCCACCATGCGCCGGTCACCGGCCGGTCCTGTTCTTCATCGCGCCTCCGACACGAACCGGGCGACCGGGCCGCGGTCCGGTAATCGTGGTCAGTCGTCACTCCACGCGTACATCGCTCCTGCGTCACGCGTGCCACATGCATACGTCACTCGCGCCACGCGTACCTCACAGGTACCTCACTGGCCCCCGGCGCGGCTCCCGCGGCCCGCCGGTCCCGGCCGGTTCACTCTTTCGCCACGGGTGCCCCGCCGGGCTGAGTACATGTCAGCCACGAGGCGACCGGGGACGCCTCGCCCGCCGGCTCCGGCCGGGGCGGTCCCTGCGGCCCGGCCGCTCGCCCGCCCCGTCTGCGAGGATGTCAAATTACGATGTCCCTCGTACAATAATGATCCCCGGCTGGAACCGACCGCCCGAAGCCGACTCCAGGAGCCGCGCCATGACGACCACCACGACGACATCAGCCGACCGGCCCGGTGCCCGCGTCCTGGACCACCCGGACCGTTCGGCGATCCGCCTCGAAGACGTCCTGCACGCCCTCGCCGACCCGATGCGGCTTCGGATCGTACGCCGCCTGGCAGCCGCCCAGGGCGAACTCTCCTGTACGGTCATCGAGCTGCCCGTCAGCAAGTCCACCTGTACGCACCACTACCGCGTACTGCGCGAGCACGGCGTCATCAGCCAGATCTACCGCGGCACCGCCAAGATGAACGTGCTGCGCCGCGCCGACCTGGACGAACTGTTCCCCGGCCTGATCGAACGGGTCCTGGAAGCGGCGGAACTCCAGGACGAACGCCTCGGCGAGTAACGGCACCCGGCGGCTCAGCGGCCCCCGCCTCCCTCCGCGACTCCGTCCCCGCCCCCGGCTGCCGCCAGCAGCCCCGGCCACTCCGCGATCTTCACGGTCGCCCGTCCCAGCCCCCGGCCGAGCGCCGCCTCCGCCGCCTCGATGCCCAGCCAGCCCCGCCAGGGAACCGGCGTCTGCCCGGCCCGCCGCAGCGCGGTCGCCGGATCGTCCGGCAACGGCTCGCGCGCCAACACGTCCGCGTCTGCCAGCAGCGCGGCCGCGGTCTGCTTAGCGCACGGGCGGTTCGTGCCGATCACCCCGGTCGGCCCCCGCTTGATCCACCCCGCCACGTACTCGCCGGGACAGGGCACCCCCTCCCGCAGCACCCGCCCCTCCACATGCGGCACCGTCCCGGTTGCCGCGTCGAACGGCAGGCCCGCCTGCGGCGTCCCCTTGTACCCGACCGAGCGCAGCACCAGCTGCGCCGCGATCTCCTCGTACTGCCCGGTCCCCGTGACCCCGCCCAGCTCGTCCGGAACCGTCCGCTCGAACCGCACCCCCCGCACCCCCGACTCCTCGTCACCGACCACCTCGACCGGCCGCAGGAAAAACCGCACCCGAATCCGGCGCCGCCCTCCCGGCCCCCCACTCTCCCCCTCCCCTTCCCCCTCTCCCATTCCCCTTCCCTTGTCCTCGGCCCAGCCGCGCAGTACCTCCACATTGCGCCGGTTCACCGCGGGCAGCCCCGAGGGATCGCTGTACGCGGGATCCAGCGCCAGCTCCTCCGGCTGTACGACCACGTCGGCGCCCGGCAGCGCACCCAGCTCGCGCAGTTCCTTGGTGGTGAACTTCGCCTGCGACGGCCCCCGCCGGCCCACCATCCACACATCCTCCACCCGGCTCTTCGCGAGCGCGCCGAGCGCCGCTTGCGGCACGTCCGTACGCGCCAGCTCGTCGGCCCCGCGGGCGAGGATCCGCGCCACGTCCACCGCGACGTTGCCGACGCCGATCACCACCGCCGACCGCGCGGTCAGCGGGAAGCGGCCGTCAGCCGCGTCCGGGTGCGCGCTGTACCAGGAGACGAAGTCGGTGGCGGAATGGCTGCCGGGCAGCTCCTCACCGGGGATGCCCAAGTGGCGGTCGGTGGCGGCGCCCACGCAGTACACCACCGCGTGGAACATGCGCCGCAGCTCCCGGGGGCCGAGACCGCCGGCCCCCACGTCGACGTTGCCGAGAAAGTGCACGCGCGGATGCTCCAGCACCGTACGGAGGTTGTGCTGCAACGACTTGATCTTCTCGTGGTCGGGCGCGACCCCGTAGCGGACCAGCCCGTACGGACACGGCAGCCGGTCGAGCACATAGACCTCGACGTCCGGTACGGCCTCTTGCCCGACCAGCGCCTGAGCGGTGTAGACGCCACTGGGTCCCGAACCGATCACTGCGACACGAAGCACGGAAGGCCCCTTCCCGCGGAGTACTTCCAGAATCGCACTGGTGTGGGGTGCGCGGGAGGTGTGCTGCCCGGGTTGCCCGGAAACGGCGACGACAGGCCGGCGAGAGTGAACCTCACGCGGGAATCAGCCTTCACCCGCCCGGGCGATTTCCGCTTCCCCCCCGCCTCATGGCCCTACCCCTCCGCCACAGCACCTTCCCGCCCCAGCAAGGGCGGGGGACCCTGCAACGGCGGACCTTCCAACGGTGCCGAAGTCTCCAAGGGCGGCGGACCCTCCAGTGGTGCCGGATCCTCCAACGGTGGCGGATCCTGCAACGGCGGCGGACCCTCCAGCGGTGGCTCCGGCCCCTCGCTGGGCGGGGTGCCCAGATCCCAGTCCAGCCCGTACCGCTGAAACAATTCGGCCCGCAGCCGCGCGGCCGGCATCGGCGCCCCCGGCAACAGCACCGCCACCACCGACCCCATCAGCAACGCCCGCAACAGCCGGTAATCCGTGTCGGCGTCCTCGGTGCCGTACCGCTCCACCGTGTCACGCAGCAGGAACGCCAGCCGCTGCTGCTCGGGGCACTGGATGAAACCTTCCGCCGTCAGGATCCCGGCCATATGCGTACGCATCAGCAGCGGACGTTCCTGCGCCAGCCCCAGAATCGCGTCGATCGCCCGCGCCAGCCGCTCCCGGCCCGCGTCCACACCCGCCGGTACGGGCTCCCGCTCCAGCGCCGCCTGCAAGGAGTGGTGCATCAGCCGGTGCACGGCCGACTGCAACAACTGCCGCTTCCCGGGGAAGTAGTACGAGATCAGCCCACGCGCCGACCCGGCACGGGAGGCGATGTCCCCGAGCGTCGTCGCCTCGTACCCGCGCTCGTCCACCAGCTCGACGGTCGCCTGCAACAAGCGCTCCCGGGAACGCCGCCGCAACTCTTCATTGACCGAGGGGCTGCGGGGGGACATGCTGTTAACTCCTGCGTTGACTGGCTGAGAGCCAATATACTCAGCAGGTCTCCGGATGTCCGCCCCGACGCGGCAGGACTCCGGGCGAACTGCCTGAGTCGGGCGACGCGGGGGATCGCCCGACCCAGGCAGGGGTGATGTCGGTCATACCCTCTGTGGCCTGCAAATGCGCAGGTCACAGAGGGTGTGGCGGGCCGGGATAGGTGAGCAGGTTCGATCACCTCTGACCATTTCTGGTCGTATTGATGCCGACTCAATGCTGACTCAATGCTGACTTTCCTGATGGAGTGTCAGGCCCAAGGTGATTACGCTCCGTGTCGACCGAGAGCAGGTCCTGTGGGCAGGAGAGGGAGCGACGTGACCCGTCGCGATCCGATGGAAGCAACAGGAACGGATCGGGTGGGTCAACCGGGCCGTGCCGAGCGCCGAACTCGACCACGTCGTCGATGCCCTCGCCGCCCGCATAGCCGCTCTGCCGCACGGCGTTGCTCGCGCCGCGGTCGAAGCGGTCGACGCCGCTGCGGAATCCACCACTCATGGCCTGCAAAAGGCGAACAAGCTTTTCGGACGCCTCTTCGCCGAACCCGTCACAGGCCGCCTCACCAGGGCCGCACTGGACGCCGGCGCACATACCCGCGACGGAGAACGCCGCCTCGAAGCCATCGTCGACAAGATCAGCTAGCGTCCCTCGCCTCACATGGCGAGTTCAAGTATGCAGAAGGTTTGCTTCTTGCTTTCCGGTCAGCTGTCGATGGCAAGTCCCAGCTCGTTGTGCTTTCAGGAACTCAAGCACCACTGAGAGGTCGATGTCCGGTCAGCCGCGGCTCCTCCCCCCGCCGCCGGCAGGCAGCGACTGCTCCACCTGCGCCGCCAGCGCGTCGGGCTCGGCTCCTGCCTGCGCCAGCAGATGTGCCGCGCGATCACGGTGAGAACTACCGCCGGGGCACGGCGATCTGGAGGGCGATGGGGCGGCTGACGGGGCTGGGGATCACGGGCGAGGGGCTTCAGTGGCGGGCGAGCCGTGATGTGTGGTGCCACGGCCTGACGGCCGGTGCGCACGTTTGCGCCGACGGCACGGCCGCCTCGGTCGCCGGGGCGGTGGCGGACCTGGAGGCGAGCTGCCATGTCCGCCCTCCTCGGAAGTTCTCGAGGGCTGCTCGCCACCGCATGGAATGGACCGTGTCGCGACTCACTGGGCACCCAGTTCTCGTTTGCGCCCGCATCGGATGTACCGCGTCCTGGAGCACCTCGACGACGCGGCAGACGGTCGCTTCTGAACAGGTGGCCAGGACTCGGAAAACAATCGGTTCATCCCCGGCCGTACAGTGTTGGGCTCCTCCATCAGTCGCCCGATCGGCATCCACGCCGGTTCGTCCCCGGCCGTGCGTGGTGCCGCATAGCTCATAGCTACGTCGGACTGTTGGATCGGGTCATTCCCGGACGCACGGGGTGGCCGGCGGCGGCAACTTCGGAAAGGTGTCCTGCACCGGTTCATCCCCGGCCACGCGCGGCGGAACTCAGCAACCACGAGGCCGCCGGTCTCGCCGAGGTGCACTTCCTCGTCGGCGACCTCACCCAAGCGGTGCACCAAACTTACCGGGCGCTGGACGCCGCTTCGCACACCCGCTCGCACCGGGTGTGCGCCCGGCTGCGCCGCCTGTACCCCTACACCGTGGGGCGCGACACGTCCCGGCCGGTGCGCGAGATCCGCAGTAGGATCCGCGAACTGCTGCCGAGCTGAAAGGGCCTGCTGTATGACGACCCTCGCGGTCACCGGCCACATGGACATCACCCCGGCCACCGCTGACCGCCTGCGCCGGGCACTGCGCGAGCTGCTAACCCCCTACGCCGGCACCGGCCTCGTCGGCGTCTCGTGCCTTGCGCGGGGAGCCGACACGGTCTTCGCCGACGCGGTACTGGAAGCCGGCGGCAGCTTGTGCGCCGTCCTGCCCTGCCGGGACTACCGGCAGACCAAGGTCAAGCCCGACCACGTGCCGGCCTTCGACCGCCTGCTCGATGCCGCAGAGGAAGTTGTGGTCATGCCGCACACCACGGCGGACCGCGACGCGTACGCAGCCGCCAACCGCGCGCTCTTGGAACGGGCGGACCGGCTGGTCGCCGTCTGGGACGGCACCCCGCCTTCGGGAAAAGGAGGTGGTACTGCGGACACCGTGGGAGAAGCACGCCGGGCCGGCCTGCCGCTGGACATCGTGTGGCCAGACGGCGCCGAGCGCGGCCAGTGAAGCGGTATCGAATCAGGGCTCGCGGGAGGGACTGCACGGCCAAGTGCCGACTCGCGCGAAAGTGTCCTGCGCCTTTGCGGTTCGTATTCCGGGTACCTCGCACCCGCTGCGACACACAGCCTGGCGTAAGCCCACGTCAGAGACCCTGATATCAGGACACCGGCGTGAGAGGCCCACGAACGCTGAGCTGCGAGTCGGCACCGGGGCCTCTGGCCGCACGGGCCAGTGTGCGTGCAGATCGCATACGACGAAAGCGCCCGGCTGAGAGATCTCAGCCGGGCGCTTGCCGGGGCCCGCACTCCGCTGGCTACCCGTCAGTGCGCAGTAGTCACCGGGTACGTTGCTCCGGGCCGGTGCTTCTGTCCTCCTGCGGCGAATCGCTCACCGCCAGGTGTTCAGCAGGGCAGTGTGGTCTTGCCAGCAGCGCCGGTGGAGCCGGTGGTGCCGTCCGCGAACGCCGTGGCGTCGGTGCCGTTGCCTCCGGGCTTACCGGGGCACACCGGGCTGGCCGCGCCCCCGGCACCGCCCTTGCCGCCCGTGTGGCCGCCGTCGACGACGGCGGCACCGCCGTTGCCACCCTTGCCGCCGGCGATACCGGCGCCGGCATCGCCGACACCGCCCACGCCGCCCTTGCCACCGGTGCCGCCGAGCTTGGCCTCACCGCCATAGCCGCCGTTGCCGCCATTGCCGTTGGCCCCGCCGGCGCCGCCCGTGCCGCCGGCCCCGCCGACGGTTGCGATACCGGTGGCGTTGCCTCCGGCACCTCCGGTGCCTCCGTTGCCGTTGGCACCCGCGGCGCCACCGGTGCCGCCCAGGCCGCCGATGCCCCCGAGGGTTCCGACCCCATTGGAGCCGTTGGCGCCGGGGGCCCCCGCAGCGGTGCGGGTCTGTGCGTCGCCCGTACCGGGCTGGGCGGAGGCGAGGGCGGGAGTGAGGGCGAGGCCGGCCACGGCGATCGCCGCGACCAGGAAGGTCCGTGCAGTGTCCGTGGCGCGCATGGTGCACTTCCTTCGGTTCTCAGGTGGAGGGATTCTCCGCCTGACACCCCTCAACGTAGGGAAGTGCGACGCACCGGCGCAATCCAGAGAATGAACAAAAGCATCTAAATAGGCTGAATCATGCGAACTTTGGCTGAGAAGTCCAAATTTTATATCCATGATCGACAGTGCTTTGCCCTCTGTCACCTCGGTTCCCAGGTAGCGGGGAGTGAGTCGGCCACCGGAGCGCCAGGGCGAGCAGCGAAGTGCCGACTCGCGCGAAAGTGTCCTGCGCCTTTGCGGTTCGTGTTCCGGGTACCTCGCACCCGCTGCGAAACACAGCCTGGCGTAAGCCCACGTCAGAGACCCTGCCTCGGGGCGGGGGTGTGCGCCACCCAATTTTCAAGGGGAGGTTGTTGTGTCCGTGCAGTCCGATGAAGCGGTGGCTACGGTGCCATCGGCGGTAGAGGAAGGTGAAGGGGTGCGCCTCACTGAGCATGTCCGTTGTCGAGGGTCAGGCCGTGTCGCTGAGGGCGGGGCTTGAGCGGTGGATGAAGTCGCGGACGGCGGGCTCATGGAGCCAGGGTGCGAGGGCGGTGGTGAGCTGGCGGACGTAGTCCTTGGCGCGGCTGGACTGGACGTGGGCAAGGATGTCCAGGGACTGGTGACCCAGTTCGAGGACGCGGTCGAGGTCGCGGGCCTGTAGATGCGTGGTGGCGACGATCGCCAGGCGCATTCCGATGGAGCGGGTGAAGACTCCCGGTGGCATCGCGGCGGCCTGACGGTTCCAGGCGAGTGAGGCTTTCGGGTTCTGCAGGTCTCTGAAGATCTCGGCGGCATCGGCGGACAGCCGGCCGTGGTGGTAGAAGTCGATGTACGACGGGTCGTCCCCCCGCCGGGCATCGGCCTGTCGCAGGAGGCTTTCCGACGCGGCCAGGGCCCGGCACACTGCGCGTGGGGCGTTGTCCCGGGCGTGGGCGCGAGCTTCGATGAGCTTGGTGAACGCCAGGACCCGCGGGGTGGCGAGGCTTTTGGCGCGTTCGTAGGCGCCCTGTGTCATGTCGATGGCCTCGGAGGGGAAGCCGCGCAGGAGTGCCTGCATGGCCATAGTGGTCAGGACGTAGCAGCCGAGGGGAACGTTGCCGCCGGCGCGGGCCAGGCGCAGGGCCTGGAGGAACGAGAACCCGCGACCCTTCACCTGGACCAAAACTGCCGACGAGCTCCTTCACTCTCTCGCCGACTACCTCACCAAGATCACCCCACCCGCCACCGGAAACTAGGGACGGACTCCAGCCCGTGATTTCCGGCGCATCACACTAGATTCTCCCCGGTCATCGCTTGCCGCTTGCCGCTTGCCGCTTGCCGCTTGCCGACTCCGACGAGCGGCAAGCGGAACGCACCAAAAGGGTGCGGGAGTTCGGCGTCGAGTCGCTTCAGGGCCGGGTTCCCACGCCGGTGGCCAGTTCCCACGCGCGGCCCGCAGGCTGCACCCGCCTCGCGAGCGGTGGTGTGGGCCCGCCGCCGGCCGCTCGCAGACCCTGCACGAATTCGCTGACAGGGTCCACTGCCGTGACCTTCAGGCGTCAGCCCAGTTCGCGCTCGGCCTTGCCGCAGTCCATCAGCGGCAGGCGCAGCACCGCGTCGAACAGCTGGGGTGACGCGGGGACGGCATGCAGGCACCCGGCGGCGGCCAGCAGTGAGCGCAACGGCCGCATCGGCACCCGGCACACCCGCGCGTTCCACATCTTCGCGAGGACGGCCGCGTCGATCGGCGGGCCGGCCGCGAAGTTGAACGCTCCGCGGACCTCGCGCGCCACCGCCAGCCGGTACGCCTCGGTGGCGTCGCTGGTGTGTTGCGCCTGGAAGCGCAGGCCGGGCACGTCCGGGACGAAGGGCAGGGATCCGGGCCTGACCAGGGCGTTGGGCAGGAAGGGGCCGGCGAACAGCCGGCGCTGCTCGGCGGCCGACTCCCGCTGGAAGATGAAGCCCGGCCGCATCCGGACCACGCGCGTGGCCGGGTGGCGCTGCTCGAAGGCGTCCAGGACGCGTTCCAGGTACGCCTTCTCCCGGGTGTAGGCGGCCTCGGGTCAGCCGTGCGTCGGCCATTCCTCGTCCACCGGCCGGTCCTTGGGGCCGGGCGAGTAGGCGCCCACCGAAGAGGCGTGGACCAGCGTCGGGACGCCCGCGGCGGCCACCGCGTCGAAGACCCGCAGGCTGCCCAGGACGCTCGTGCGCCAGGTGGTGTGCGGTGTGTGCGTGGGCTGGAACAGCCAGGCCAGGTGGATCACCGCGTCCGCGCCTCGGAAGCATGCGGTGAGGTCGGTGTTCCCGTCGGCGAGGTCGGCACCGGCCCATGTGGTCTTCGGCGGTGACCACTCGGGCACATGCCGGGCGATCCCGACCACCGATGCGATGTCCGGGTCCTGCCCCAGCGCCCGGACCACGCCCGTTCCGACGTTTCCGGTGGCCCCGGTGACCACCACCCATTTGCCCGCTGTCTCCCCCAGGGGTTTCCCTCCGTACGGCCGGACCCGCGACGTTCCGCTGCGGGTAACCCGCTGACCGGCGCTCACACCCCGCAGCGGGTGCCGGGTGCACGCCGCACGCGGCCGTACGGACACCGCCGGCCACCGGTCCGTACAGAAGGTCCCGACCGTCGCCCGTGTGCCCGTGGGACCGTTGGGATGACGCGCCCGTCACCGGTCTCCGCGGGCATGCTCGCTCTCGGCGTCCTGCTCGGCCGGCGTCCGACCGTCACCAGGTGACCAGGAGTACCCGGCATGGCCCTTTCGAGCGCGGGACAGACGGTCCGGCAGCTCGGTGGCGAGGCCGGCGTGCTGGCACGGCGACGGCGCGACCACATCGAGCTGGACCGGCTGATGAACCACTACACGTCCGGTGGCGCACCGGAGGCGGAGCGGCAGCGGACGCTCAAGGACATCATCCAGCTGACCTTCAGCCACGCTTTCGCCGGGGAAGTCGTCCTGTGGCCCGTGCTGCGGCACCTCGCCCACGCATCCCCATCCGAAGGTGTCGCGCCGGCTTCCCGGCAATGCCGTGGTGGGTGTCCCGATGAGACAGCGCGCCGTCTCGACCACGCCGCCGGAGCCCGCAGAGGGGTCCAAGGGCTCTCGGCCGGTTCACCGGCGGCCTGACCAGCACCATCCATCTGGCCTGCGACGTCCTCGGCCGACCGCGAAACAGACCGGACCGCAGCCTGCGACAAGCAGGTCTGCGAAGAGCGCAACGTGACGGAACGGTGCTTCGACCAGCTCAACCAGCTCAACCAGCGGCACGGCATCGCCATCCGCTGCGGGAAGTCCGCCGGGACCCAGCAGCGGACGCTGGACGTGGGTACGGGTGCGGGGTGACCGCCGCCGTGGGCTGCCAGGCGTGTGCCGCCCGCCCTGATCGGACAGCTCGCTCCCGGGGGTGTTGCTGGTGCACGGCATTCCGGTGCCCCATCGCCCACGAGACAGGCTCGCGGGCGCGGCGCAGCACCCTGGCCATGCCCGCGGGCACCACACCGACCGGCGTCGTGGGGCGTCGCCGGGGAGGCGTGGCGGGTCAGGGGTGGGGGCCGGTCAGTGGAGTGTGGCGGCGTCCTGTAGGTCGGTGTCTGCTCCTCCGGTGGCGGCTGCGGACGCGTGGAGTCGTGCGTAGGCGCCCTCGGCGGCCAGGAGTTGGGGGTGCGTTCCGCGTTCGATGATGTGGCCGTTCTCCATCACGAGGATGAGGTCCGCTTCGCGGACGGTGGAGAGGCGGTGGGCGATGACGAAGCTGGTGCGGCCCGCGCGCAGGGAGTTCATCGCGCGTTGGATGAGGGCTTCGGTGCGGGTGTCGACGGAGCTGGTCGCCTCGTCCAGGAGCAGGATCGAGGGGCGGGCGAGGAAAGCGCGGGCGATGGTGATGAGTTGCTTCTCGCCCGCGCTGACGCCTGCCGACTCTTCGTCCAGGACCGTGTCGTAGCCGTCGGGCAGGGTGCGGATGAAGCGGTCGGCACACGTGGCGCGGGCGGCGGCCTCGATGTCCTCGCGTGTGGCGTCGGGGCGGCCGTAGGCGATGTTCTCGGCGATGGTGCCGGAGAAGAGCCAGGGGTCCTGGGGCACCAGGCCGATGTGGGAGCGCAGCTCTTCGCGGGTCAGGGTGGTGATGTCGGTGCCGTCCAGGAGGATGCGGCCCTCGTCGATCTCGTAGAACCGCATGAGGAGGTTGCCCAGGGTGGTTTTGCCCGCGCCGGTCGGGCCGACGATCGCCACGGTGCGGCCGGGCTCGACGGTGAGGGAGAGGTCTTCGATCAGGGGGGTGCCGGGGGTGTAGCGGAAGTGGGTCTTCTCGAACTGCACGTGTCCGCGCGCCCTGCGCAGGCGTGCGGGGGGATCGGGGTCGGGGCGTTGTTCGCCGGCGTCCAGGAGTTCGTGGACCCGTGCGGCGGAGGCGAGGGCGGACAGCAGGCGGGCGGCGATGCCGGCGGTCTCGACGATCGGCTGGCTGAACTGCCGGGAGTAGAGGATGAACGCCTGGACGTCGCCGATGGTCAGGGCCCCGGCGACGACGCGCAGGGCGCCGACGACCGCCACGACGACGTAGCCGAGGTTGGAGATGAACATCATCGACGGCTCGGTGGCTCCGGAGACGAACTGGGCCCGTGCGCCGGCGCGGTACAGGGCCTGGTTGTGCTCGTCGAAGGCGCGCTCTGCCTGCTCGCGCCGGCCGAAGCCCTTGACCAGCGCGTGTCCGGTGTAGACCTCCTCGACATGGGCGTTCAGCGCTCCGGTGGCGGCCCACTGCTGGGTGAACCGCGGGCGTGCGTGCTTGCTGATCCGGGCGGCGAGCACGGCCGACAGCGGGACGCAGGCCAGCATGATCAATGCCAGCAGCGGGGAGATGACGAACATCAGCACCAGCATGGTCAGCACGGAGAACACCGCCGTGATCAGCTGGCTGAGGGTCTGCTGGAGGGTCTGCTGGACGTTGTCCACGTCGTTGGTCACCCGGCTGAGCAGCTCTCCCGCCGGGTGGCGGTCGAAGTACCGCATCGGCAGACGGGCGAGCTTGGCCTCCACGGACCGGCGCAGCGCGAAGACCACCCGCTGGACGACGGCCGCGACCAGTCTGCCCTGGAGGAGGGTGAGGAAGGAGGCGGAGCCGAAGAGCGCGAGCGCGGTCAGCAGCACCCGGGCGATCCCGGCGAAGTCGATGCCGCCGGATGTATGTGGGTGCTGGATGCCGTCGAAGACGAGATCCGTGGCCTTGCCGAGGAGCATCGGACCGGAGGCGTTGAGCGCGACGCCGCCGATGCCGAGGACGACCGCGACGGTCACCTGGGCACGGTGCGGGCGCAGCAGTCCCAGGGTGCGGCGGGCGGGGCCGAGCCGCCCGTGGTCAACGCTGTCCGGCGGGACCATGGGCCGTCTCCTGAAGTGTCGTGGCGGCTCCGGCGTCCGGGGCGGAGCCGCTGTGGGGGTGGTCGGTGTGCGTGGTGAGCTGGGACCGGGCGATCTCTTGGTAGGTCGTACTGGTACGCAGCAGTTCCTCGTGCGTTCCGGTGGCGACCACCCGCCCCGCGTCCAGGACCACGATGCGCTGTGCGTGCTGGACGGTGCTGACGCGCTGGGCGACGATGAGCACCGTCGCCCGGGCCAGCTCCGGCTCCAGAGCGGCCCGTAACGCGGCGTCCGTGGCGTGGTCCAGCGCGGAGAAGCAGTCGTCGAAGAGGTAGATGTCCGGCTTGCGCAGCAGGGTGCGGGCGATCGCCAGGCGCTGCCGCTGCCCGCCGGACACGTTGGTGCCGCCCTGGGTGATCGGTGAGTTCAGCCCCTCGGGCAGGCGCTGTACGAAATCGCGGGCCTGAGCGATCTCCAGTACGCGCCAGAGTTCTTCGTCGGGGGCGTCCGGGACACCGAAGCGCAGATTGCCGGCGATGGTGCCGGAGAAGAGGTACGGCCGTTGCGGCACGAAGCCGACGGTGCGGCGCAGCACCTCCGCGTCCAGTGCGCGGACATCGACGCCGCCCACGTGGACGGAGCCGCAGGTGGCGTCGAAGTACCGCAGCACGAGATTGAGCAGGGTGGTCTTGCCGCTGCCGGTGCTGCCGAGGATCGCCACCGTCTCGCCGGGGCCGGCGCTCAGGTCGATCCCGCTCAGCACGGGATCCTTCGCTCCCGGATAGCGGAGCCCGGCACCGCGCAAGGACAGGACACCGGCCGCGGGCAGGGCACGTACGGGTTCGGGTGGTGCCGCCACGCTCGGTTCGGTGGCCAGTACCTGCTGGATGCGCTCGGCCGAGACCCTCGCCCGCGGCATCGCCAGACACACGAAGGTCACCATCACCACCGACATCAGGACCAGAGACAGATAGCTCAGGAACGCGCTGAGCGCACCGAACGGCATCGCCCCGGCCTCGACACGGTGGGCCCCGAACCACAGCACGGCCACCATGAAGGCATTGAGGGCCAGCAGGACGACGGGAATGACGGTCGCCAGCAGCCGGCCGACGCGCAACGAGATGTCCTGCAATTCGGAATTGGTGCGGTCGAATCTCGCGCCTTCATGGGCATCGCGCACAAAAGCCCGTACGACACGGACTCCGGTAATGCGTTCGCGTAGCAGTCCGTTGATGCGGTCCAGGTGTTTCTGCATACGGGCGTAGAACGGATCGGTGCGGCCGAGAATGAGTCCGAAGACCGTTCCGAGGACCACCACCAAAGTGATGAGGAGCAGGGACAGCTGAATATCCTGCCGGAGTGCGAGCGCCACGCTGCCCAGACACATCAGGGGCGCCGACACGGCGACGCCGAACGCGGAGAGCGCCAGCGTCTGCACCTGCTGCACATCGTTGACGGTCCGCGTCATCAGCGACGGTGTGCCGAACTGCCCGACCTCCCGGGCCGAGAAGTCCAGCACCCGGCGGAAGACCGCCGAGCGCATGTCGCGGCCCATCGCCATGGCCGTACGGGCGCCCAGCGACACCGCACCGACGGACGCGGCGATCTGGACGAGGGCCACGGCCAGCATGACCAGGCCGATCCGGGTGATGTAGCCGCTGTCGGCCTTGACCACACCGTTGTCGATGACCGCGGCGCCCAGCGTCGGCAGGGCCAGGGTGGCCAGGATCTGCACCAGCTGCAGCAGCCCCAGCAGCGCGACGGAGCGCCGGTGGGGCCGCAGGTGGATTCGCAGGAGTCTGAGCAGCACCGGGAGACGCTCCAGGAGAAGGCAGGCCCGGCCGGCAGCGGGGATGAGAGCGCCGGCCGGGCCTGGAGGGGGCACACCCGGACAGTGCAGCGCACCGCACACCGGAAAATCCCTAGTGTCCCGCCGGGGTGCCGCGGGCCGTACGGCATCCGGCGGCGCCGTTCCCCGCAGGCCGAAGACACGCGGTGGACGGTACTCGGGAAATCCCTAGTGTGCCGGTGATTTCTTGACACCGCGACCGGCTGCTTGGAAGCGTACGATCACCCAGCGTCCGGGCTTCGGAATTCGATGCAATCCGATGCCGTTAGAGGCCGAGTAGCCAAGAGGCCCAGCAGCCGACTCGGCTCTGCGTTTGGGCGGTCTGTTCTTTGGCGGAGAAGAGGAATGAGATGTCCAAGCGTGCGCTGATAACCGGAATCACCGGGCAGGACGGCTCCTATCTGGCCGAGCACCTGCTCGCGCAGGGCTACCAGGTGTGGGGCCTGATGCGGGGGCAGGCCAACCCCCGCAAGTCGCGGGTCAGCAGGCTCGTCTCCGAACTGAACTTCGTCGACGGCGACCTGATGGACCAGGCCAGCCTGGTCTCCGCGGTCGACAAGGTGCAGCCCGACGAGATCTACAACCTCGGTGCGATCTCCTTCGTCCCGATGTCCTGGCAGCAGGCCGAACTCGTCACCGAGATCAACGGCATGGGCGTCCTGCGCATGCTCGAAGCGATCCGTATGGTCAGCGGCCTGAACGGCTCGCGCGGCGGTGGCGGTGGCAGCCAGATCCGCTTCTACCAGGCGTCCTCGTCGGAGATGTTCGGCAAGGTCGCCGAGACCCCACAGTGCGAGACCACCATCTTCCGGCCGCGCAGCCCCTACGGCGTGGCGAAGACCTATGGGCACTTCATCACCCGTAACTACCGCGAGTCCTTCGGCATGTACGCGGTCTCCGGCATGCTGTTCAACCATGAGTCGCCGCGCCGTGGCGCGGAGTTCGTGACGCGAAAGATCTCCCTCGCGGTGGCCCGCATCAAGCTCGGCTACCAGGACAAGCTGTCCCTGGGCAATCTGGACGCCGTCCGTGACTGGGGCTTCGCCGGGGACTACGTCCGTGCCATGCACCTGATGCTCCAGCAGGACGAGCCGGGCGACTACGTGATCGGCACCGGCCAGATGCACTCGGTCCGTGACGCCGTCCGCATCGCCTTCGAGCATGTGGGCCTGAACTGGGAGGACTACGTCAGCATCGACCCCTCCCTGGTGCGCCCCGCCGAGGTGGAGATCCTCTGCGCCGATGCCGAGCGCGCCCGCACCCAGCTGGGCTGGGAGCCCAGTGTCGACTTCCCCGAGCTGATGCGCATGATGGTCGACGCCGACTTGCGCCAGGCGTCCCGCGAGCGGGAGTACGGGGACATGCTGCTGGCCGCCAGCTGGTAGCCGGGTCCAGGGGACACCCCGGCGCGCGGCGCCGGCCGCGGGCGTGTCCCGTACGGCTCCGTGACGGTGGGCCCGCCGTCACGCGGAGCGCGAACACTAGGTGATTTTCCGTCGTCCGCCCTGTGGGATGGACGTGTGGACCACAGGCGCCGCCGATCGCCTGCCGTATCCCGGCGGGCCGGTCCGGTGCCCCCGCGAGGAGGAGCCAGCACCATGACGACGACCACGGCGGAAGGGCTCTGGGCCCGGTGTTACCACCCGGCGCCGGACCGCCCGCGCCAGCTCGTGTGCTTTCCGCACGCGGGTGGTTCGGCCACCTTCTACTTCCCCGTCTCGGCGGAGCTGTCGCCCGTGGCGGAGGTGCTGTCGGTGCAGTACCCCGGCCGTCAGGACCGGCGTAACGAGACCAGCCCCGGCACCGTCACGGCCATGGCCGATCGGGTGTACGCAGCCCTGAGGGACCGGATCGGGTCACGGCCGACGGCGTTCTTCGGGCACAGCATGGGCGCGATGGTCGCCTTCGAGGTGGCCCGGCGGCTGGAGGCCGACGGCGGCGAACTGACGCATCTCTTCGCCTCGGGGCGGCGGGCACCCTCGCGCTACCGCGCGGAGAGCGTGCACCGGCGGGACGACGACGGGATCGTCGCAGAGTTGAAGCGGCTCTCCGGTACGGACACCTCGGTGCTGGGTGACGAGGAACTGCTGCGGATGGTCCTCCCGGCGGTCCGCAGCGACTACACCGCGGTGGAGACCTACCGCTGCGACCCCGGGGCGGCGATCAAGGCGCCGATCACCGCGCTGACCGGTGACAACGACCCCCTGACCACGGTGGAGGAGGCCGAGGACTGGCGTGCGCACACCACGGGCGCGTTCGACCTCCGGGTGTATCCGGGCGGTCACTTCTTCCTCAGCTCCCAGGCTCCGGCCGTGCTGGCGGTGCTGCGTGAACACCTCAGCGGTGCGGGGGAGTTCGTGCGCTGAGGCGCGTCCTGGTCACGGAGTCTGCTGATCATGTACTCTGACGCAGGTCGGCCATCACTCTTTAGGGTGATTTGCAACACGATGTGATGACGCCCCCTCGCATCTGTCGTGTCTCTGAGGTGCGAGGAGCTCTATGGTGCAGGAGCGGAGCGTCAGTTCCCGCTTAGGCAGCACCTTGGTCGGCCGAGACGATGATGTAGGGCAGCTCAACCACCTCGCCCGCGAGGCACGTCGGGGGCGCGCAAGCTCGGTGGTGGTGACCGGCCCGGCGGGAATCGGCAAGTCCGCCCTCCTGCGCGCTTTCCTCGACGGGGACTCCTGCCGCCACGCGACGGTTCTGCACGGCCGCTGCGAGGAGAGCGCCTCGGGCGACTCCTTGGGCGGCGTACGCGCCTTGCTCGCCCCGACCGTGCAGCGCACCCCCCCTGGTGATACCGCCCGCCACGCCCTCACTCCCGACGCGCCGGCTGATGGGCCGCCGCACGCCCCCGCCGTCCAGCGCGTGTTCCACGACCTGTACCGCCTCGCGGCCGGCGAGCTGAGCCGCCGCCCGCTCGTCCTGGCGCTGGACGACGTCCATCACTGCGACGAACTCTCCCTGCACTGGCTGGACTTCCTGCTGCGGCGGGCTGATGGCCTTCCCTTGCTCGTCGTCCTCACTCAGCGGGCCGAAGCCGCCATTCTCGGGCGTGGCGCCCCGGTCCGACGTGCGCTGGCGGACGTCACCGCCCGCCGCACCACGATGCTGCGCCTGCGGCCGCTGACCGAGGCCGACGTCGCCGAGGTCGTACGGCAGTTCTTCCCGGCGCCCGCCGCCCCCGCCTTCGTCGCCCGCGCCCGGGCCGTGACCGGCGGAAACCCCCGCCTCCTGGAGCGCCTGCTGTGTGAACTGCGGGCCGAGGGCGTCGGTTCCGGCGTGGGCGGCGCCGACCGGATCGCCGAGGCCGGCCCGCGCGTCCTGGCCCACTGGGCACGCGAGCTCCTGGACCGCTGGCCGCCCTGGGTCGGCGAGGTCGCGCGGGCGGTGGCGGTCCTCGGCGAACGGGACGCCGACCAGATCGCGCCCCTGGCCACCGTCCCCGTCGATGTCGTCGAGGACGCCCTGACGGTGCTGCGCGAGGCCGGACTGCTGACGCCCGGCAGACGCCTGGCGGACGTGGTGCACGCGGCGGTGCTGGCACCCCTGGACGCCCAGGCGCTGACGGAGCTGCGTACGCGGGCGGCCCTGCTCCTGAGCGACGCGGGCCGGCCCGCCGAAGACGTCGCCGCCCACCTCCTGTCGCTGCCCTCGGTGTCCGAACCCTGGATG
Organism: Streptomyces sp. NPDC030165; assembly: GCF_055573595.1. Classification (NCBI taxonomy): domain Bacteria; kingdom Bacillati; phylum Actinomycetota; class Actinomycetes; order Kitasatosporales; family Streptomycetaceae; genus Streptomyces; species Streptomyces sp. NPDC030165. The sequence goes on from NZ_JBVIBD010000003.1 coordinate 590,606, forward strand.
CCGGGCGTCCTCATGGAGGCCGCCGCCCGGGCCGAGGCGCGCGGCGCCCCGGAGGCCGCGGCCCGCTACCTGTACCGGGTGCTGGAAGCGGACCCCGGCAGTGTGGAGGTGCGCGTCCGGCTGGCCAGGGCACTGGCCGAGACCGACCCGTCCGAAGCCGTCGCCCTGCTCCGCGGAGCACTGGCACCCAGCGTCGGCATCCGTACCCGGGCGAGGATCGCCGCGCAGTTCGGCACCACCTACCTGGCCGCCCGCGAAGGCCCCGCCGCCCTGAGCATGCTCGAAGACGTCCTGGCCGCCCTCGACACCGAACTCGGTCCCGACCCCCTGCCCGCCGACCGTGACCTGCGCACGCTCGTCGAGTCCGTGCTGCTGATCGTCGGCTCACACGACCGCGGCACGATCGCCGCGACACGGAAACGGGCCGCGGCGATGACCGCACCCGAGGGCGACACGCGCGCCCAACGGCAGAAACTGGCGGCGATGGCCGTACTGACGGCGCTCGACGGCCAGGCCCCCGAACCGGCGGTGACGTACGCCCTGCGCGCTGTCTGCTGCCCCCAACCCCCACCGAAGAGCTGGTCCCTGATCAACTCCGCCATCGTCCTGGGCCTCGCCGACCGCACCGACGACGCGCTGCACGCGCTGGACCGCCTGCTGAGCCACGGCCGGGAGAACTCCGCCATCTGGACCTACTCCGCGGCCCTGTCCGTCAGGGCCCTGCTCCTGCACGGCCTGGGCGCACTCCCGGAAGCGCTGGCGGACGCCAGGGCCGCGGTACAGGTCAGCGGTGCGGAACGGTGGGGCGAGATGATGGTCCTGCCGCGCGTGGCCCTGGCGGGCGTACTGGTGGACCGGGGCGAGGCCACGCATGCCGAGAAACTGCTGGCCGGCACCGGACCCGCCTGGCGCGAACAGTACGTATGGACCCACCACCGTTACCTCATGGCCTACGGCCGCGCCCGCCACGCCTTGGGGGACGCGGAGGGCGCGCTGGCGCTGTTCCGCGAGTGCGGCAGATCACTGGAGGAGGCCGAGGTGCGCCACGCGGCCTACCTGCCCTGGTGGGCGGAGGCGGCCTGCGTGCTCGCGGAGCTGGGCCGTGCCGAGGAAGCCGAAGAGCCCGCGGCGCACGGCACGCGGCTCGCACGGCGCTGGGGGACCCCACGTGTCCTCGGCCTGGCAGCCATGGCCCGCGGCGTGGCAACCCCCGGCGAGGAGGGCGTGGAACTGCTGGGCGAGGCGGTGCGGGAACTGTCCGCCTCACCGGCCCGCATCGACCACGCCCGCGCTGAACTCCTCTTGGGACAAGCCCTGTTGGCGGCCGGTGAGTTGCGCGCCGCGCGTGAGCACCTGCGCGCCTCGGCCGACCTCGGCCAGCGCTGCGGCGCCCTCGCCCTGGGCCAGAAAGCCCGGGGCGCCCTGCTGGCAGCGGGCGGCCGCATGCGGAAGATGACCGGCTCGCCCCTGGACCTGCTCACCAGTATGGAACGCAAGGTCGCCGGCCTCGCCGCCGGCGGCGCCAGGAACCGTTCGATCGCCCAGTCGCTGCACGTCACCGTCCGCACGGTCGAAACGCATCTGACCAACGCGTACCGCAAGCTGGGAGTCTCCGAGCGTGCCCAGCTCGCCGCGGTCCTCCGCTCACCGGGCGTCCGCGGGGCACGGGTGCCGCAGCAGGCGTCGCGGCCGCGCGGGCAGCGCTGAAGGCGGCCGGGAACATGCCGGGAACAGGGCGGCAGGGAGAGCCGCTGTACGCGGGACTCATCCGGGCGGGGCTCCGGCGCACCGACCCGCCGTTGCTCGAACGCGAGGAGGAACAGGAGGAGTTGCGGCGTGTGCTCGTCGCGCTCGACGACGGCCGCCCCGCCGTCGTCTCCGTGACCGGCCGCCCCGGCTTCGGCCACAACGCCCTGCTGCGCTGGACCGCCCGCCTCGCCGAGGAGCGCTCGGTACGCGTCCTGCGGGTCAGCGGTTCGCCGGCCGAACGCGACCTGCGCCACGGAGCCGTGATCCAGCTGCTCGGCCAGCTGGGCGAGGTGGCCGAACGCTCCCTGCGTACCCTGCGCGGGCAGCGCGAGCCGGACGGCCTGCCGGGCCTGCCCGAACTCCTGCACACCGCCCGCCGCACCCCCACTCTCGTGACGGTGGAGGACGCACAGTGGCTGGACGCGGCCTCCTCGCACTGGCTGCAAGCCCTGGTACGCCGCCTGTCCACGGGCCTTCCCCTCGCCCTGCTCATCGGCCGCACCGGCCTGGAACCGCACGGCCCCGACCGGCTGGCCGACGCCGCTCCCTGCGCGCGGCTGACCCGCCATCTCGGCGTCGGGCCCCTGAGCCGGGGCGCGGTCATCACCCTCGCCGAGCAGATCTGCGGCGGCCCCTGCGACGAGGCGTTCGCCACCGCGGCGGCCCAGGCGTCCCACGGCAGCCCCGCCGTACTGCACGCGGCCCTGCACTGTTTCGCGGAGGCGGGCCACCGGCCGACCGCCGACCGTGTCCCGCAGCTGCGCACCCTGATCACCGGCATCATCGGTGACCGCGCGGGGCGCGCCCTGCGGGGTCTGTCCGACGAGGCCACCGCCGTGCTGCGCGCGCTGGCCGTCGCCGGCGACCTGCTGGACTTCCCGCTGATCTGTTCCCTGGCCGGGTTGCGCACCGTCCCCGAAACCCGGCTGCGCGCGGTGCTGGAGGCGGCCGGCTTCACCCTTCCCGACGGCTCCTACGAACGCGTCCGTCTGCCCGTCGTCCGGGCCCGCATCCTGGAGGACACGCCAGCCGCCGAACGCGCCGCCCTGCACGCCCGCGCCGCCCACCTCGCCCACCAGGTCGTGGCCGACGACGAAGACATCGCCGGCCTCCTCCTCCAGGCACCTCCCATCGGCGAGCCCTGGGCCGTACACGTCCTGCGTGGCAGCTTCGGCGCCGCGGTGCGCCGCGGCGACTTCCCCCGCGCCGCCGCCTACCTCGAACGCGCCCTGGACGAACCCCTGGAACCCCTGGAACATGCGCACATCAGCCTGGACCTGGCCGGCGTCGAGGCCGTCACCGCCCCCGAAGCCGGCGACCGCAGGCTCACCGCCCTCGTCCACACTCCGGGCGAGGGCGAAGCGTGGGACCAACTCCGCGTACGCGCACTGGACACGGGACTGGCCCGCGGCGACGACGCCTGGGGCCGCCGGAACGCCGCCCAGGCCCTCGCCACCGCCCACGGCAGGGAACGCGACAACCTGATCGCGCTGTACTGGTACGCCGCCGAGGCAGGGCCCGGAGTGGCCGACGTGTCCGTCCTCGACACCCCCGCTCTCGACGTCCCCGACCTGCCCGAACACCCTCTCGCCCCCGCCCAGGCCGGCATCCGCGCGGGGCAGCTCGCCGCGCAGGGCCGACACCGTGCGAGAGTCGTGGAACTGGCCCGCCGCGCCCTGGACGCGGGCCCCGCCGCTCCCGCGGTGCCCCGCCTGGTCGCCGCCAGGGCACTGTGGCTCACCGATGCCGCCACCGAAGCAGAGGACCGGCTCGCCGCCATCATCGCCGAACTGCGCCGCCGACACTGCCGGCCCCTGCTCGCCCGCGCCCTGGCCTTCTGCGCCGAACTGCATCTGCGCAGCGGCCGCCTGGACACCGCCGACCGTGTCGCGGACGCAGCCGAACGGGCCCTGCCCATCGCTGCCTGGCACCCCTTGGCCGTCTCGCACCTCATAGCCGTACGCGCCGTCATCGCCCTGGAGACCCGCCGCCATGACGAAGCGCGCGCCCTGGCCGAAGCCCCCCTGCCGCCCGGTGCCGAATACGGCATCCACTGGCCCGATCTGCTGTTCGCCCGCGCCCGCGTGGCCGTCGACGAAGAACGCTGGTCCGAGGCCGTCGAACTGTACAAGGAGAGCGGACGCTGGCTGCTGCGCAGAGGGTGGGCCAACCCCATCGTGCTGCCCTGGCGTTCCTCGGCCGCCCGGGCCTGTCTCATCCTCGGCGATCAGGACCAGGCCCAGCGTCTGCTCCGGGAGGAACTCACCCTCGCCTGCCAGTGGGGCGCACCGAGCGCGCTGGGGCTGGCGGAGCTGTGTGCCAGAAGCTTCGCTGTCCAGGAACCGGCCGCCGGCGTCCGCGAAGCCGCCCGCGTCGAGCGCGAGCTGCCCATCCGGCTCACCTACGCCTGGGTCCTGGCCGAACTCGCCACCGCCGAGGTCACCAAGGGTGATCGAGCCACCGCTGCCGGCCTGCTGGCCGAACTGTCCCGCCTCACCGTCACCCACACCTCCAGCCGCCTGGCCGAACGCGTACGGTGGCTGACCGCCCGGCTGGAAGAGCCCACCGGCACCTGCGACGAAGGGGCGCTGCCCAGGGGATGGGCGGCCCTGTCGTCCGCCGAGCGGCAGACCGCCGAACTCGCCATCCGTGGCCTGGGCAACCGAGAGATCGCGGAACAGCTCGTGGTGAGCCGGCGTACCGTCGAACACCGGCTGAGCAGTACGTACAAGAAGCTGCAGATCACCTCACGCAAGGAACTTCGCGCGTGAGGCCGGCCGACGGAAGAGGACATGACGGATGCTGTATGAACGGGAAACCGAACTGGCCCGCATCGAGACCGCAGTACGCCGGGCACAGGCGGGCCGTTCTTCCGCAGTGCTCCTGACCGGCCCCTTGGGCATCGGCCGCTCCACGCTCCTCCAGGAGGCCGGTGCCCGTTCCGCCGCCACCTCACGGGTCCTGCGGGCCAACGCCGCACCCATGGAGCAGGACTTCGCCCTGGGCATCGTCCACCAGCTCATGGGGCCCCTCCTGGCCGGTGACCTCACCCTGTCCGGCGACCAGGAAACGGGCGGCACCACCCGGCCGGACCACCCCGGCGGCCTCCCGGTTCCCGGGGACCAGGGCGCGCCCGTCTCCGAAGCCACCCTGCACGGCCTGCGGTCCGTGCTGGCCGAAGCCTGCGCCACCACCCCCGTACTCATCCTCGTCGACGACCTCCAGTGGGCCGACATCCCCTCCCTGCGCTGGCTCGCCTACCTGACCAGGCGCCCACACGGACTGCGCGTCGCGGTCGTGTGCACCCTGCGCGACGGCGACCCCCACGCCCAGCACCCGCTCATCCGCGACATCGCGGACGCCGCCGACGTCCTGCGCCCCGCTCCACTCTCACCGGCCGCCGCCCGGGCCCTGATCCACCACCACTTCGGCGAACCCGCCGACGACAGCTACGCCCACGCATGTCACGAGACCTGCGCCGGCAACCCCCTCTTCCTCCAGTCCGTCCTGCGCGACCTGGCACTGAGCGGGCACCGCCCCACCGCCGGACACGCCGCCCAAGTCCGCGTGCAGCGCCCCGCTCAGCTCCGCGACCGCCTGGCGGGCTGCCTGCACGCCCAGCCCGCTCCCGTACGCGACCTGGCAGCCGCCATCGCCGCCTTCGGTGACCACGGCGAGCCCGACCTCGTCCGGCGCCACGCGCGACTGGACGCCGTCGGATTCCAGCAGGCCCTGCGCACGCTGCACCACCTGGGACTGCTCGCCTCGCACGACACCCCGCGCTTCATCCACCGCGTCGTCCGCGACGCCGTCGACTCCGCCCTCACCGTCGCCGAACGCGAACGTTCCCGGGATGCCGCCGCGGACCTCCTCCACCAGGCCGGGCGCCCTGCCGAACACGTCGCCGAGTTGCTGATGACCGTCACCGCCACCCACCGTCCCTGGGCCGTACGGGTACTGCGGACCGCCGCGCAGGCCGCGCTGCGCCGCGGCGTGCCGGTCACCGCCGCGCGCTACCTCCAGCGCGCCCTGCTCGGCAGCACGGGCGTCTTCGAGCGCGCACGCCTGCTGATCGAACTGGCCGTCGCCGAACGCGATATCGACCCCGCCGCCTGCGAACGGCACATCGGCCAGGCCATCCGCCTGCTGCCGACGGCCACCGAACGGGCCGCCGCCACCTTGCTCATGCCACCGAGCCTCCTGGGCGAGGCGCCCCCTTCGGCGGTGGATCTGCTGCGCCGCGTGGCCGAAGACCTCGACCCCGCGGCGCCACGCCACGGATACGCCAGGGAGATCGCCCTGCGGATGGAAGCCCGCCTGTGGCACGCCGGGCACGAGAACCCGACGGAGCTCGCCGGTGCGGTGGAACGCCTGCGCACACTCGGTACCCCACCACCCTTGGACATCGGCGGCGCCCGCGAACTGGCGGCCGTTCTGAACAACGCGGCCGTCCTCTCGAGCGCCGTGCCGGCACCGGAGGTCGCGGCCCTGGCCGAACAGGTCGTGGAACGCGAGCCAGTGACCTCCGCGCGGGTCGGCATCGCGCTTCCCCTGGTCGCGGTGGCCCTGTACGCCGCCGATGCGGCGGGGGGCATCGACACGCGCCTGTCCTGCGAGCAGCCCGCTGCCCGTCCGCAAGCGGTGGTGCACGTCGAGAACGCCCTGCTCCAGCTCGCCCGGGGCCGCCTGACCCAGGCCCGCGAACAGGCCGACCTGGCCGCTGAACTGAACGACGCGGACTGGCGCGAGCCCACCGCCGCCGTGCGAGCCGCGGTGGCCATGGAAACCGGTGACATCCAGCTGATCGAACGGCTCCTGGAAGACGCCGGTCAGCGCTGGCCGGACAGCCTCGGCCTGAGGGTCATACTGCAACTTCTCAAAGCGTCGCTCGACGCCCGCCGCGGCCGTGGTGTCCACGCCCTGGATTCCCTCCTGGCCTGCGGTCGCCAACTGGAAGCCGCCGGCTGGCGCAACTCCGCCCTCTACCCCTGGCGGCCCCGCGCCATAGTCCTCCATCACCGCCTGCGCGAGCCCCGGCCCGCCCTGGCCCTGGCGGAAGAAGAACTGGCCTGGGCGCGGCAATGGGCCGCCCCCGCACCCCTGGGCCGCGCCCTGCGTCTGAAGGCCCTGCTGCCCGGCGGTGGGGGAGTATCCGTCCTGCGCGAGTCCGCCGAGGTCCTCCGCGGGTCCGCCAACACGCTCGAACGGGCCCGTACGCTCCTCCAGCTGGGCCGGACCGTGGAGAGCGGCAAGGAGGCGAAGGCGATGCTGCGCGAGGCCGCCGATCTCGCCACGGCCTGTGGCGCACCCTGGCTGACCGAACGCGCCTACGCGGCCCTGGGAACCACCACCACCGCCCCGAGCGCCGAGGCAGCGCTCACCCACAGCGAGCGCAAGGTCGTCTCTCTGGCGGGCCGGGGGCTGACCAACCAGGAAATCGCCGACGAACTCGGTGTGAGTACCCGTGCGGTGGAAAAGCACCTGACCTCGTGTTACCGCAAGTTGGGTGTGGCGGGCCGGCGGGAGCTGCTGGCGGGCCGGAGTGCGGCCGGGGCGTTCGCGGCACGCTGAGCGCGCCGCGGCGGAGAATGCGGCTTACCGGCGGTAAGCGGTGCGGAGTGTTCGGGGGGACCGAAAGGGCGGTGCGGGACCGTACCCCGCGGGAGGGCGACCACAGGTTTAGCGGTGGCGCGCCGGGTGCACGTTGACGCTTGTCTGGACCTCTCCCTAGTGTCGATCGTGCCGGGGAGATCGGAATTCTCCTCCGGACCACTGCTGGGCCGCCCAGGTTTCCGGCATGTTAAATCCCTCGGGTTTCTCCTTCTCGCTCGATCTCACTTGTACTTTGGTTTGCTGACGGGGGTTGAAAGGATGTCGGTCCCTTGAAGTTTTCTGCTCTGGTGGATTCCCCGCAGTTTTCGGCAGGCCGGGGTGCGGCCGGTGTGCCCGGTGCTACGGAACGGCGGGAAGAGCGGCCGCCGGCCGACCGGCCGGGCGTGTGCATGGCCGTACTGGACCCGTCCTTGACGGTCCGTCAGGCATCTCAGGACTTCTACCGCAACTTCGCGACCCCCGACGCGGCTTCCGCCGACGTACTCGCCTCTTCCCCCTCCGAGTCCTCGACCACAGCCCCGGACGTCTGCGGGCGTGACTTCCGCGACCTGGTGCACCCCAGCGTGCGGCAGCCCCTCATGCGGCAGTTCGAACGGCTGCTGACCGGCCGCTGCGACCGGTTCGCCGCGCACGTGGTGGCGCTGCGGGCGACCGGCGACACATTCACCGGAAACCTCACGGCCACCGCCGTGAGCGGCTACGCCCCCGGCCCGGCCGCGGTGCTCGTCACGATGCCGTCGGGGCAGGCCGCGGAGGGCGACGCGGTGGTGGCGCCGCGGAAGAAATTACTCAGCGAGATCGACGCGCGCATTCTGGAAGGAATCGCGGCCGGCCTGTCCACGATTCCGCTGGCCTCCCGGCTCTATCTCAGCCGGCAGGGAGTGGAGTACCACGTCACCGGGCTGCTGCGGAAACTGAAGGTCCCCAACCGGGCGGCCCTGGTCTCCCGCGCGTACGCGATGGGAGTGCTGACGGTGGGGACCTGGCCGCCCCGCGTCGTGGACGGCTTCATCAAGTAGCACACCGGGTTCCCGGGGCCGCCGCGTGCGGACCCGCGGGACGGGGCCCGCCCTTGCGGCACGGCCCGGCCCGAAAGGGAACCGAAGGGACACAAGGCGCCGGGGGCGCCGCGGAGCAACCGCGGTGCCCCCGGCGCCTTGGTGTGCGGCCGGTCCTGACGCCCGGCCGACTCTAGGGAATTCCATGGCCGTTCCTGTCGAGACTGGGCTGGTGGCGTGCGGGAAGTCGAGCTGCCTCGTGCAGGGCACGCAGATAACTCAGTCGCTGTGGAACAACCGTCCCCAGTGCCGGATGCCCACAACGAAATCCTCTGCTGTCCGCCGGTCTTGAGATGGGTTGGGTTGAACGTGGCGAACATGGACCAGGAACAGAAACTCCGCGACTACCTCAAGCGGGCCAGTGCCGATCTGCGGCGCTCCCGCCAGCGGGTGGGCGAGCTGGAGGCGGCGGCCCGCGAGCCGATCGCGATTGTGGGCATGAGCTGCCGCTTCCCGGGAGGCGTGCGCAGCCCCGAGGAGCTCTGGTCCTTGCTCGCCGCCGACGGGGACGGCATCACGGCGGCACCCGGCGACCGCGGCTGGGAACTGTCGGCCGAGGACGCGGGGGAGTTCTCCGGCGGCTTCCTGCACGACGCGGCCGAGTTCGACGCCTCCTTCTTCGGGATATCCCCCCGTGAGGCCCTTGCCATGGACCCGCAGCAGCGACTGCTGCTGGAGTCCTCCTGGGAGGCCTTCGAACGGGCCGGCATCGACCCGGCGGCGGTCCGTGGTTCCCGGACGGGCATGTTCGTCGGGGCGATGCCCCAGGAGTACCGGGTGGGGCCGGACGACGACGTCCAGGGCTTCGCCCTGACCGGCACCACCACCAGCGTCATCTCGGGCCGCCTCGCGTACTTCTTCGGGGCCGTGGGCCCGGCGGTCACCGTCGACACCGCCTGCTCGTCCTCCCTGGTGGCCCTGCACCTGGCCGCCCACTCCCTGCGCCAGGGCGAGTGCTCCCTGGCGCTGGCCGCCGGCGTCACCGTGATGTCCAGCCCCACCACCTTCGTGGAGTTCAGCCGCCAGGGCGGGCTCGCCGCCGACGGGCGCTGCCGCTCCTTCGCCGACTCCGCCAACGGCACCGGCTGGGCCGAAGGCGTCGGCGTCCTGGTCCTGGAACGCCTCTCGGAGGCCCGCCGCAACGGGCACGAGATCCTGGCCGTCGTCCGGGGCTCCGCCGTCAACCAGGACGGCGCCTCCAACGGGCTCACCGCGCCCAACGGCCCCTCGCAGCAACGGGTCATCGAGCAGGCACTGGTCAGCGCGCGGCTCTCCGCCGACGAGATCGACGCCGTCGAGGCGCACGGCACCGGCACCACCCTGGGCGACCCGGTCGAGGCCCAGGCACTGCTGGCGGCCTACGGCCAGGGCCGCGAGGCCGACCGCCCGCTGCTGCTGGGCTCCGTGAAATCGAACCTCGGTCACACCCAGGCGGCGGCCGGCATGGCCGGCGTCATCAAGATGGTGCTGGCCATGCGGCACGGCCTGCTCCCGCGCACGCTCCACGTGGACGCGCCGTCCTCGCACGTCGACTGGACGCAGGGGGCCGTGCGCCTGCTCACCGAGCAGGCTCCCTGGCCCCGGGGCGAACGGCCGCGCCGGGCCGGTGTCTCCTCGTTCGGGCTCAGCGGCACCAACGCGCACACGATCCTGGAGGAAGCCCCGGCCGAGCCTCAGGAGGACGCAGAGCCTGCCGCGGCCGCGCCCGTGGCGGCCGGTGCCGTCCCGTGGCTCGTCTCCGGCCGCACCCGCGAGGCGCTGCGCGCCCAGGCGGCACAACTGCTGGAACACCTCACGTCCCGCCCCGGCCTCGCGCCCGTGAAGCCCGTGGACGTCGCCTACTCCCTGGCCACGGCCCGCTCCGGCATGGAGCACCGTGCCGCGTTCACCGCGGCCGACCTGGACGGGGCCCGCGCCGCCCTCACCGCGCTCGCCGACGGCGCACCCGCACCCGGCCTGGTGCAGGACACCGCCCGGACGCGGTCCAAGCTCGCCTTCCTCTTCACGGGGCAGGGTTCCCAGCGGCCGGGGATGGGGCGCGACCTGGCCGCCCGCTTCCCCGTCTTCGCCACCGCCCTCGACGAGGTCCTCATCCACTTCGACCAGGGCCTCGAACGGCCCCTGAAGGATGTGCTGTTCGCCGCCGAGGGCACGCCCGAGGCCGCCCTGCTCGACGAGACCGGTTACGCCCAGCCCGCGCTGTTCGCGATCGAGGTGGCGCTGTACCGGCTCGCCGAGTCCTTCGGCGCCAAGCCGGACTTCCTCGCCGGGCACTCCGTCGGCGAGATCGCCGCGGCACACGTGGCCGGGGTCTTCGCCCTGGCCGACGCCGCGGCTCTGGTGCTCGCCCGCGGCCGCCTCATGCAGGCGCTCCCCGAGGGCGGCGCCATGATCTCCCTCGAAGCCACCGAGGAGGAGGTCCTGCCCCTCTTGGAGGACCGGCAGGACCACATCTCCGTCGCCGCGGTCAACGGGCCCACCGCCGTCGTCATCGCCGGCCGGGCCGACGGAGCCGCCGCCGTGGCCGAGCACTTCGCCGGACTGGGACGGAAGACCAAGCGGCTGCGCGTCTCGCACGCGTTCCACTCCCCGCTGATGGAACCCATGCTGGAGGAGTTCCGTACGGTCGTCTCCCGGCTCGCACCGCAGGCGCCCGCGCTCCCGGTCGTCTCCGGCCTGACCGGCACCCTCGCCACGGTGGAACAGCTGACGTCCGCCGACTACTGGGTGGACCACGCCCGCCACACCGTACGGTTCGCCGACACCCTCGCCTGGCTCGACGGCCACGGCGTCACCACCTACCTGGAACTGGGCCCGGACGGCGTCCTGTCCGCCATGGCCCAGACCTGCCTGGCCGCGACCGCCACGGCCGACGGCACCCCCGGCCCGGCCGCCCCCGGCTCCGCCGACGGCATTCCCGCGACGCTCGCCGTGCTGCGGCCGGGCCGCCCCGAGGCCGATACGCTCACCGCCGCGCTGGCCGGCCTGCACACCCGTGGCGTGGCCGTCCAGTGGGAGCGCTACTTCGAAGGCACCGGCGCCCGGCGCACGGACCTGCCCACCTACGCCTTCCAGCGCCGCCGCTACTGGCCCAGGAGCGTGCCCGGGTCGGGCGGTGACGTGCGCGCCGCCGGCCTGGGCGCGGCGCACCACCCGCTGCTGGCGGCGGCCGTGTCGGTCGCCAACTCCGACGGCCTGCTCCTCACCGGCCGCCTGTCGCGGCGCACCCACCCCTGGCTCGCCGGTCACGCCGTGCGCGGCACGGTGCTGCTGCCGGGCACCGCCTTCCTGGAGCTGGCCGTGCGCGCCGGGGACGAGGCCGGCTGCGGCCGCGTGGAAGAACTCACGCTGGCCGCCCCGTTGGTGCTGCCCGAGGAGGGCGGCGTCCAGGTGCAGGTGTGGGTGGGCAGCCCGGACGAGACCGGCCGCCGCGCCGTGAGCGTTCACTCCCGCCCGGACGGCCCGGAGGAACTGCCCTGGACCCAGCACGCCGTCGGCACCCTCGCCGCCGGCGAGCACCGGGCCGGCTTCGACGCCACCGTCTGGCCCCCCGCCGACGCGCGTCCGCTGGACCTCGACGGCTTCTACGACCGCATGGCCGACACCGGCTTCGGATACGGCCCCCTGTTCCAGGGCCTGCGCGCCGCCTGGCGCAGCGGCGACGCCGTCTACGCCGAGGTGACCCTGCCCGAGACCGACGGGGCCGACGCCACGTCGTTCGGCATCCACCCGGCCCTGCTGGACGCCGCACTGCACGCCGCGGCCTTCGTCGACCTGGGCGAGCAGGCCCGCGGCGGCCTGCCCTTCGCGTGGCAGGACGTGACCCTGCACGCGAGCGGGGCGAGCACGGTCCGCGTGAAACTGTCCCTGGCCGACGAGGACGCGGTGGCGATCTCCGTCGCCGACACCACGGGTGCCCCCGTCGCCTCCATCGGCTCGCTCATCCTGCGTACCCTGCCCGACGAGCGGCTCGGCGCCGCCGACTCGCTCGTCCGCGATGCCCTCTTCGAGCTGCGCTGGACCGAACCGCGCCAGGCCGTCCAGGCGACGCCCGCGACGGTCACCGTCCTCGGCCCGGACCTCTTCGGCCTGGAGCAGGCCCTTGTGGCGCCGGACCGTACCGTCACGGCGCTGCCCGGCCCGGACGCCGTCACGGACGCCCCGGACGTGGTCCTCGTCCCCGTCGCGGGCGCGGCCGGTGACGAGACCGCCACCGCCGCGCACGCCCGCACCGCCCACGCCCTGGAGCTGCTGCACACCTGGCTGGAGGACGAGCGGTACGCCGCGTCCCGGCTGGTCTTCGTCACCCGTGGCGCGGTCGCCACCGACGCACGGCAGGCACCGGACCCGGCGGCCGCCGCGGTCTGGGGTCTGGTGCGGGCCGCGCAGAGCGAACACCCCGGCCGCTTCGGTCTGCTGGACCTCGACCCCGACACCACCGAGCCCGCCGCCGAGCCGCTGTCGCGGGCCCTGGCCCTGGACGAGCCGCAGACCGCCGTCCGCGGCGCCGCCGTCCTCGTCGCGCGGCTCGCCCGCGTCCGGGTGGCACAGGGCAGCACGGAGTGGGACCCCGAGGGCACCGTGATCCTCACCGGAGCCACCGGCGGCCTGGGCCGCGTACTGGCCCGGCACCTGGTCGCCGAGCGCGGCGTACGGCACCTGCTGCTCGCCAGCCGTCGCGGGGCCGACGCCGACGGCGCCGCCGACCTCGTGGCCGAACTGACCGGTCTCGGCGCGCAGGTGGCCCTCACGGCATGTGACCTGGCCGACCGCGCCGCCGTTCAGCGGCTGCTGGCCGGTGTGCCCGCCGAGCATCCCGTCACCGCCGTCGTGCACAGCGCCGGCATCCTCGACGACGGCGTGATCGAGTCGCTCACCCCCGAGCGGATCAGCGCGGTCCTGCGGCCCAAGGCCGACGCCGTCTGGCACCTCCACGAGGCCACCCGGGACCTGGACCTGGCCGCCTTCGTCGTCTTCTCCTCCCTCTCCGGCACCGTGGGCGCGGCGGGCCAGGGCAACTACGCCGCCGCCAACGCCTTCCTCGACGCGCTCGCTCAACTGCGTCGCGCCCAGGGCCTGCCGGGGCTCTCCCTGGCCTGGGGCCCGTGGCAGCCCACCGGCGGAATGACCGGCGGCCTGACGGACGAGGACCTGGACCGCCTGGCCCGTATGGGCACGCCCGCGCTCACCGAGGAACAGGGCATCGCCCTCTTCGACGCGGCCACCGCCACGGACGCCGCCGTCCTGCTGCCGACCCGGCTCGACCTGTCCGTGCTGCGCGTCCAAGGCTCCGAGGGCGGGGTGCCGCCGCTGTGGCGCGGCCTGATCCGCACCCCGGCCCGCCGCGCGGTGGTCTCGGGTTCGGAGGCCGCCGTCACCCTCGTACAGAAGCTGTCCCGGCTGGCGGAGACCGACCGCCGCGAGGTCGTGCTCGACCTCGTGGCCGGCCAGGTGGCCGCCGTGCTCGGGCACTCCACCACCGCCGACATCGATGCGCGGCGCCCGCTGCGCGAGCTGGGCTTCGACTCGCTGACCGCCGTGGAACTGCGCAACCGGCTCAGCGCGGCCACCGGCCTGCGCACCGCCGCGACGGTCGTCTTCGACCATCCGACCGTCGACGCCCTCGGCGCGCACCTCCTCGCCGAACTCATGGGTTCCCAAGCGGCCGCGGCGCCCGGTGCCCCCCGTGCCGCCACCGACGAGGACCCCGTCGTCATCGTCGGCATGAGCTGCCGCTACCCGGGCGGCGTCGCCTCTCCCGAGGACCTGTGGCGGCTGGTGAGCGAAGGCACCGACGCCATCTCGGGCCTGCCCGCCGACCGGGGCTGGGACCTGGACGCGCTCTACGACCCTGACCCGGACCGCACCGGCACCTCCTACTCCCGCTTCGGCGGATTCCTGCACACCGCCGCCGACTTCGACCCCGCCTTCTTCGGCATGAGCCCCCGCGAGGCGGTGGCCACCGACTCCCAGCAGCGGCTGCTCCTCGAAGCCTCCTGGGAGGCCGTCGAGCGCGCCGGCATCGACCCGGTGTCCCTGCGCGGCAGCCAGACCGGCGTGTTCGCGGGCGTGATGTACAACGACTACGCCACCGTGCTTTCCGGCGGGCAGTTCGAGGGCCACCAGGGCAGCGGCACCGCCGCGAGCGTCGCCTCCGGACGCGTCTCCTACACCCTCGGCCTCGAAGGCCCCGCCGTCACCGTCGACACCGCGTGCTCGTCCTCGCTGGTCGCCATGCACTGGGCGATGCAGGCCCTGCGCGCGGGGGAGTGCTCCCTCGCGCTGGCCGGCGGTGTCACGGTCATGTCGACGCCGGGCGCCCTCATCGAGTTCTCCCGGCAGCGCGGCCTGTCCCCGGACGGCCGCTGCAAGGCGTTCTCCGACAGCGCCGACGGCGTCGGCTGGTCCGAGGGCGTCGGCGTCCTCGTCCTGGAACGCCTTTCGGACGCGCAGCGCAACGGGCACGAGATCCTGGCCGTCGTGCGCGGCTCGGCCGTCAACCAGGACGGCGCCTCCAACGGTCTGACCGCCCCCAACGGCCCCTCCCAGCAGCGGGTGATCCGGCAGGCGCTGGCCGCCGCCGGGCTGACCGCCACGGACGTCGACGCCGTGGAGGGCCACGGCACGGGCACCACCCTCGGCGACCCCATCGAGGCCCAGGCGCTGCTCGCCGCCTACGGCCAGGAGCGCGACCCGCAGGGCCCGCTGCTGCTGGGCTCCGTCAAGTCCAACATCGGCCACACCCAGGCCGCGGCCGGCGTGGCCGGTGTCATCAAGATGGTCATGGCCATGCGCCACGGCGTGCTGCCCCGTACGCTGCACGCCGACGTGCCGTCCTCGCACGTGGAGTGGGACTCCGGAGCGGTGCGCCTGCTCACCGAGGAGACGCCCTGGCCGCAGGCCGGCCGGCCGCGCCGCGCCGGCATCTCCTCCTTCGGCTTCAGCGGTACCAACGCGCACCTCATCGTCGAGGAGCCGCCGGCCGCCCCCGAACAGCGCGAACAGCCGGCGCTCACCCCGGCCGTCGTGCCGTGGACGCTGTCGGGCAAGAGCCGGGCGGCGCTGCGGGACCAGGCCGCCCGCCTGCGGTCCTTCCTCGACGAGCGCCCTGGCCTCGACCCGGCCGACGTCGGCCTCTCTCTCGCCACCACCCGCTCGGCCTTCGACCAGCGCGCCGTCGCGACCGGCGACCGTGACGAACTGCTGCGTGCTCTGTCCAGCCTGGCCGCCGACCGCCCCGACCCCGCGCTCACCGAGGGCGAGACCGGCGGCGCCGGCAAGCTCGCCGTGCTGTTCGCCGGACAGGGCAGCCAGCGCCCCGGGGCGGGCCGTGAACTCGCCGCCCGTTTCCCCGCGTTCGCCGAGGCCCTGGACGAGGTGACCGCCGCCCTCGACCCGTATCTGGACCGTCCGCTCAAGGACGTCCTGTTCGCCCCGGAGGGCAGCCCCGAGGCGGCGCTGCTGGACCGCACCGAGTGGACCCAGCCGGCCGTGTTCGCCATCGAGGTCGCGCTGTACCGGCTGCTGCGCACCTGGGGGATACGCCCTGCCGTCCTGCTGGGCCACTCCGTCGGCGAGATCGCCGCCGCGCACGTCGCGGGCGTCCTCACGCTCCCCGACGCGGCCCGCCTGGTCACCGCGCGGGCACGGCTGATGCAGGAACTGCCCGCCGATGGCGCGATGTTCTCCCTGGAGGCCGCCGAGGACGAGACCGCCCCGCTGCTCGCCGGGCGCGAGCACCAGGTCTCCCTCGCCGCCGTCAACGGCCCCCGCGCCGTCGTCATCGCCGGCGAACTGGCCGCCGCCGAGGAGATCGCCGCCCACTTCGCCGCGCAGGGCCGCAAGACCAAGCGCCTGAAAGTCAGCCACGCCTTCCACTCGCCGCTCATGGAGCCCGCGCTCGACGGCCTGCACGAGGTCGCCGCCCAGCTCACCTACGGCGTGCCGGAGGTGACCGTCGTCTCCGGCCTCACCGGGCGGCCCGCCACCGACGACGAACTGCGCTCCCCGGACTACTGGGTCGCGCACGCGCGCGGCACCGTCCGCTTCGCCGACACCGTGCGCGCCGCGCACTCCTGCGGCGCCGGCACCTTCCTCGAAATCGGCCCCGACAGCGCGCTGTCGGCCCCCGCCCAGGACACCCTGGGCGACGAGACGGACGCGGACTTCGTCGCACTGCTGCGCGCCGGGCGCGGCGAGGAACGCAGTGCGGCCACCGCCCTGGCCCGGCTGCACGTACGCGGCACGGCCGTCGACTGGGCCGCGTACTACGACGGCACCGGCGCGCGTACGGTCGGCCTGCCCACCTACGCCTTCCAGCACGAGCGCTACTGGCCCGAACCGGCCCCGGTACGCCTGGCGCAGGGCGCGGCCGACCCCGCGGACGCCGAACTGTGGAACTCCGTCGAACGCGGCGACGCCGCGCAACTGGCCACTCTCCTGGGGCTGCGCGACGAACAGCACGCCTCCCTGTACGCGCTGCTGCCCGCACTGTCGTCCTGGCGCCAGCAGCGGCAGGAGAAGGCATTGCTGGACTCCACCCGCTACCGCGTCACCTGGCAGCCCGTCCGGGCGGCCGCCGCGCCCGTACTCGACGGCACCTGGCTGCTCGTCACCGCCGACGGCATCGACACCGACGAGACTCTGGACGCGCTGCGCGGCCACGGCGCCCAGTTCGAGACGCTCGTCCTGGACGCCGCCTGCCGCGACCGCTCCGAACTCGCCGCCCGGCTCGACGCCGTACGCACGGAGGAGCGCGTCTTCTCCGGCATCCTGTCCCTGCTCCCGCTCGCCGACCGGCCCGGCCACCGGCCCGGCGCCGAACCGCCGGCCGGACTCGCGCTCAGCATCGTGCTGACCCAGGCGCTCACCGACACCCCGCTCGACGCCCCCCTGTGGACCCTGACCCGCGGCGCGGTCACCACCGGCCCGGACGACGCGCTCACCAACCCCCTCCAGGCAGCGGTCTGGGGACTGGGCCGCGTCGCCGCCCTGGAGCACCCGCAGCTGTGGAGCGGCCTGATCGACCTGCCGGCCGTTCTCGACGCCCCCGCCACCCAGCACCTCGTCAGTGCGCTGGCCGCCCAGGGTGGCGAGGACCAGCTCGCGATCCGCGCCACCGGAACGCTCGGCCGGCGCCTGGTGCGTCACCCGCAGGCCGAACTGCCCCCGGCCGACGCGTTCACCGCGCGCGGGACCGTCCTCGTCACCGGCGGCACCGGAGCGCTCGGTGCCGAGACCGCGCGCTGGCTCGCCCGCAGCGGCGCCGACCACCTGATCCTCACCAGCCGCCGCGGTCCCGACGCCCCCGGCGCCGCCGAACTGGCCGCGGAGATCGAGGAACTGGGCGCCGAGGTCACCATCGCGGCCTGCGACACCGCCGACCGCGACGCGCTCGCCGCACTCCTGGCCTCCGTACCCCCGGAGCACCCGCTGACCGGCGTCGTGCACGCGGCCGGCGTCGGCCAGAACGCCGCCTTCGCCGGGACCCCCTTGGACGACGCCGCGGCGGTGATGGCCGCCAAACTGCTCGGCGCGGCTCACCTCGACAGCCTCCTCGACGGCCACGACCTGGACTTCTTCGTCCTCGTCTCGTCGATCGCCGGAGTATGGGGCAGCGCCGGGCAGAGCGCCTACGGCGCCGCCAATGCCTACCTCGACGCCCTCGCCGAACACCGCGCCGCCCGCGGCCTGCCCGCCACCTCCATCGCCTGGGGCCCCTGGGCCGAGGCCGGAATGGCCACCCACGAGGCCGTCACCGACGAACTGCACAAGCGCGGGCTGCGCTTCCTCGCGCCCACGACCGCCCTCACCGAACTGCGGCGCGCCGTCGTCCACCAGGACGTCACCGTCACGGTCGCCGACATCGACTGGGAGCGCTACCACCCCGTCTTCACCTCCACCCGCCGCAGCGCCCTCTTCGACGAACTGGCCGAGGTCCGGGCCCTGGTACGCGCCGAGAGCGACACCCGCAACGCCGCGCCGGAGTTCGCCGCCCGCCTCAGCGGCCTGGACCAGGACGGGCAGGAGCGGCTGCTGGCCGACCTGGTGCGAGCCGAGGCGGCCGTCGCCCTCGGCCACGACTCCGCGGACGCCATCGCGGAGCGGCGGGCCTTCCGCGACGCCGGCTTCGACTCGCTGACCGCCGTCGAACTGCGCAAGCGGCTGGCCACCCTCACCGGCCTGAAGCTGCCCGCCACCCTCGTCTTCGACTACCCGACCCCCGCCGTCCTCGCCCGCCACCTGCGCGAGGAGATCCTGGGCACCGGCGGTGGCCAGGACGCCCACGCCGCGGTCGCCGTACCGGGCCGCTTCGACGAGCCCGTCGCCATCGTCGGCATGAGCTGCCGCTTCCCCGGCGGCGTCCGCTCCCCGCGGCAGTTCTGGGAGCTGATCTCCGAAGGCGTCGACGCGATCACCGACTTCCCCGTCAACCGCGGCTGGGACACCGGGCTGCACCACCCCGACCCGGACCACCCCGGCACGACGTACTCCAGCCAGGGCGGCTTCCTGCACGACGCGGGCGAATTCGACGCCTCCTTCTTCGGCATCTCGCCGCGTGAGGCGCTGTCGATGGACCCCCAGCAGCGGCTGCTGCTGGAGACCACCTGGGAGGCGTTCGAGCACGCCGGGATCGACCCCACCACCGTCCACGGCAGTGCGACCGGTACGTTCATCGGCTCCACCTACCAGGAGTACGGACTCGGCGTCGAGGACGGCTCCGCGGGTCACCTGGTGACCGGCACCAGCCCCAGCGTCCTCTCCGGACGCCTGGCCTACCTCTTCGGCCTCGAAGGACCGGCGGTCACCGTCGACACCGCCTGCTCCTCGTCCCTGGTCGCCCTGCACCTGGCCTGCCAGTCGCTGCGCAACGGCGAGAGCTCCCTGGCGCTGGCCGGCGGCGCGACCGTGATGACCAACCCCAACCCGTTCGTCGCCTTCAGCCGGCAGCGGGCCCTGGCCGGCGACGGCCGCTGCAAGGCGTTCTCCGAGGGCGCCGACGGCATGACCCTCGCCGAAGGCGTCGGCGTCCTCGTCCTGGAACGTCTTTCGGACGCGCAGCGCAACGGGCACGAGATCCTGGCCGTCGTCCGCGGCTCGGCCATCAACCAGGACGGCGCCTCCAACGGCCTGTCCGCCCCCAACGGCCCCGCCCAGCAGCGCGTCATCCGCCAGGCCCTGGCCAACTCCGGGCTGGCCCCGGCGGACATCGACGCCGTCGAGGCCCACGGGACCGGCACCGCCCTCGGCGACCCCATCGAGGCGCAGGCCCTGCTCGCCACCTACGGCCAGGACCGCGACCCGCGCAATCCGCTGCTGCTCGGCTCCGTCAAGACCAACATCGGCCACACCCAGTCGGCGGCCGGCGTCGCGGGCGTCATCAAGATGGTGCTGGCCCTGCGCCGGGGAGAGCTGCCGCGCACCCTGCACGCCGGCACCCCCTCCAGCCACATCGACTGGACACCCGGCACCCTCGCCCTGCTGAACGAACCCGCCGAATGGTCCGAGGGCGAACGCCCGCGCCGCTGCGCGGTCTCCTCCTTCGGCATCAGCGGGACCAACGCCCACACGATCCTCGAAGAGGCCCCCCGACCACGCGAGACGGCCACCGACCGGCCGGTGCCCCCGGCCGGTGACGCCATCCCCTGGGTGCTGTCCGCCCATACCCCGGGCGCGCTGCGCTCCCAGGCCGCCCGCCTCGCCGCCCACCTCGACGGCGACCAGGCACCCGGCGCGCTGGACGTCGCCCACAGCCTGGTGGCCACACGCACGCTCTTCGACCACCGCGCCGTCGTCGTCGGCACCGACGACCGGGCCCGGCGCGCGGCCCTCGACGCCCTCGCCACCGGCGGTTCCGCCCCCGGCGTCGTCCAGGGCACGGCCGACACCGACGGCAAGACCGTCTTCGTCTTCCCCGGTCAGGGCTCCCAGTGGGCCGGCATGGGAGCGCGTCTCCTGGAAGAGTCCCCGGTCTTCGCCGAGCGCCTGACCGAATGCGCCACCGCCCTGGCGGAGTTCACCGACTGGTCGCTGCTCGACGTGCTGCGCCAGACCGAAGGCGCGCCGACCCTGGACCGCGTCGACGTCGTCCAGCCCGCCTCCTTCGCCGTCATGGTCTCCCTGGCCGCGCTGTGGGCCGCGCACGGCATCACCCCCGACGCCGTGGTCGGCCACTCGCAGGGCGAGATCGCCGCGGCCGCCGTCGCCGGGGCACTCTCCCTGGAGGACGCGGCCCGCGTCGTCGCCCTGCGCAGCCAGGCCATCGCCCGCGGGCTGGCCGGATCCGGCGGCATGCTGTCGGTCCCGCTGCCCGCCGCCGACGTCGAACAGCGACTCGCCGGGGCCATCGGGTACAACGCCCTGTCGATCGCCGCCGTCAACGGCCCCGGGTCCACCGTCGTCTCCGGCGCCACCGCGCCGCTGGACGCCCTGCAGGCCGAACTGATCGGCCAGGACATCCGCGCCAAGCGCATCGCCGTGGACTACGCCTCGCACTCCGCGCAGGTCGAGATGGTGCGGGACGAACTGCACACCGTCCTCGCGCCGGTACGTCCGCGCCCGGCGCAGGTGCCCTTCTTCTCCACCGTCACCGGTGACTGGCTGGACACCACCGGCATGGACGCCGGCTACTGGTACACCAACCTGCGGCAGACCGTCCGCTTCCAGCCCGCCATCGGCGAACTCCTCGGCCAGGGCCACCGCTTCTTCATCGAGGTCAGCTCCCACCCCGTCCTGTCCATGGGCATCCAGGCGACCGCCGAGGAAGCCGGCGGCGCGGCCGCGGTGCTCGGCACGCTCCGGCGGGACGCGGGCGGCACCGACCGCTTCCTGACCTCCCTCGCCGAAGCCTTCGTACGAGGCGCGGACGCCGACTGGGCCGGTGTCCTCGCCGGCACCGGCGCCCGCCGCGTGCCGCTGCCCACGTACGCATTCCAGCGCGAGCACCTGTGGGCGATCCCCGACCGGCCCGGGAACCGGGCCGAAGCGGACCCCGCGGACGCCGAGTTCTGGACGGCGGTCGAGGAGGAGGACGTCGACGCCCTCGCCTCCAGCCTGCGCCTGGACCGCGACTCGCTGGCCCCGGTCCTCCCGGCCCTCTCGGACTGGCGCAAGCGCCGCCGCGACCTGTCCACCGTGGACTCCTGGCGTTACCGCGCCACCTGGAAGCCGCTGACCAGCCTGCCCACGGCGGCCCTGACGGGCACCTGGCTCGTCGTCGCCCCGGAAGGGGCCGACACCGACACCCTCACCGGAATCCTCGCCGCTCACGGAGCCGAGGCGCACGCCATCGCCCTGGACGACGCCTGCGCCGACCGCGCGACCCTGACCGGGCGCCTGTCCGAACTCGGCGACGCGCCTGACCTCACGGGCGTGGTGTCCCTGCTGGCCGGGGCCGAGGGGCACAGCACCGCGCACCCGGCGCTCACCCGCGGGCTCGCCCTGACCCTCGCGCTCGTCCAGGCACTCGGCGACGCCGGAGTCGACGCACCCCTGTGGTGCCTGACCCAGGGAGCCGTCTCCACCGGCCGCGCGGACCGGCTGACCCACCCCGACCAGGCCCAGATCCTGGGCCTCGGCTGGACCGCCGCCCTCGAACACCCGCAGCGCTGGGGCGGCCTGGTCGACCTGCCCGAACAGCTCGACCAGCGGGCCGGTGAGCGCCTGGCCGCCGTCCTGACCGGCCGTACCGGCGAGGACCACCTCGCGCTGCGCCCCTCGGGCGTCCTCGCCCGCCGCGTCGTACGCGCCGCTCCCGCGGACCCCGCGCCCGCCCAGCCGTGGACGCCGCGGGGCACCACCCTCGTCACCGGCGGCACCGGCACGCTCGCCCCGCACCTGGCCCGCTGGCTCGCCCGGCAGGGCGCCGAACACGTCGTACTCACCAGCCGCCGCGGCCCGGAGGCGCCCGGCGCCGACGCCATCGTCCGGGAACTGGCCGAGATGGGCTGCGAGGCCGGTGTCGTCGCCTGCGACCTGACCGACCGCGACGCGGTCGCCCGGATGCTCGCCACGCTGGAGGCCGAGGGCCGCACCGTACGCACCGTCGTGCACACCGCCGTCACCATCGAACTGGAGACGCTGGAGGAGACGACCCCCGACTCCTTCGCGAGGGTCCTGGACGCCAAGGTCACCGGCGCCCGGCACCTGGACGAACTCCTCGGCGACGACCTCGACGCCTTCGTCCTGTACTCCTCCACCGCCGGAATGTGGGGGAGCGGCGCGCACGCCGCCTACGTCGCCGGCAACGCCTACCTCAACGCCCTGGCCGAACAGCGCCGCGCCCGCGGCGCCCGCGCCACCGCCGTCTCCTGGGGCATCTGGGCCGACGACCTCAAGCTCGGCCGCGTCGACCCCGGCCAGATCCGCCGCAGCGGGCTGGTCTTCATGGACCCCCAGCTGGCCCTCACCGGCCTGCGGCAGGCCCTCGACGACGACGAGACGGTGCTGGCCGTCGCGGACGTGGACTGGGAGCGCTACCACCCCGTCTTCACCGCTGCGCGACCCACCCGGCTCTTCGAGGACCTGCCCGAGGTCCAGCGGCTCGAAGAGGACACCAGCCACGCCGCGGACTCCGGCAGCGAGTTCGCCGCCCGGCTCCGCGGGCTGGCCCCCGTCGAGCAGGACCGGCTCCTGCTGGACCTCGTCCGCACCGAGGCGGCCACCGCGCTCGGCCACGCCTCACCCGACGTGCTCTCCGGGCAACGCGCCTTCCGCGACGTCGGCTTCGACTCGCTGACCGCCGTCGACCTGCGCAACCGGATCGCCGCCGTGACCGGGCTCGCCCTGCCGAGCACCATGGTCTTCGACTACCCCAACCCGCTCGCACTCGTCGCCTACCTGCGCGAGTCCCTCGCCGGGGCCGCCACCGGCACCACCACGGCCGTGAACACCGCCACCGCCGACGACGAGCCCATCGCCATCATCGGCATGAGCTGCCGCTACCCCGGCGGCATCGGCTCGCCGGAGGACCTGTGGCGGCTGGTCACCGACGGCGGCGACGCCATCGGCGAGTTCCCCACCAACCGCGGCTGGGACGCCGAGGGCCTCTACGACCCCGACCCCGACCGGGCCGGCCACACCTACTCCACCCGGGGCGGCTTCCTCCACGACGCCGCCGACTTCGACGCCGCCTTCTTCGGCATCTCGCCCCGCGAGGCCCTGGCCATGGACCCGCAGCAGCGCCTGCTGCTGGAGACCTCCTGGGAGGCGATGGAGCGCGCCGGCATCGACCCTGCCACTCTGCGCGGCAGCAGTACCGGCACCTTCATCGGCGCCAGCTACCAGGACTACGGGGCCTCCGGAGCGAGCCCGGAAGGCGCCGAAGGACACCTGATCACCGGCACCATCTCCAGCGTCCTGTCCGGCCGGCTCTCCTATACCTACGGCTTCGAAGGCCCGGCCGTCTCCCTCGACACCGCCTGCTCCTCCTCGCTGGTCGCCCTGCACCTGGCCTGCCAGTCCCTGCGCAACGGCGAGAGCTCCCTGGCCCTCGCGGGCGGCGTCAGCATCATGTCCACGCCCGGCGCGTTCGTCGGCTTCAGCCGGCAGCGCGCGATGGCCGCCGACGGCCGCTGCAAGGCGTACTCCGATCAGGCCGACGGCATGAGCCTGGCCGAAGGCGTCGGCCTCCTCCTCGTCGAACGGCTCTCCGACGCCCGCCGCAACGGGCACCGGGTCCTGGCCGTCATCCGCGGCTCCGCCGTCAACCAGGACGGTGCCTCCAACGGACTGACCGCACCCAACGGCCCGTCCCAGCAGCGCGTCATCCGCCAGGCCCTGGCCAACGCCAAGGTGGACGCGGACGGCGTGGACGTCATCGACGGACACGGCACCGGTACCGCCCTCGGCGACCCCATCGAGGCACAGGCCCTGCTCGCCACCTACGGCCAGGGCCGCGACCTGGAGCACCCGCTGCTCCTGGGCTCCGTCAAGTCCAACATCGGCCACACCCAGATGGCGTCCGGCGTGGCCAGCGTCATCAAGATGGTCATGGCCCTGCGCCACGGCACCGTGCCGCAGAGCCTGCACATCGACCGGCCCTCCTCGCACGTCGACTGGAGCTCCGGCGCCATCCGCCTGCTCACCGAGCCGCTCGCCTGGCCGAGCACCGGACACCCGCGCCGCGCGGGCGTCTCCTCCTTCGGGCTCAGCGGCACCAACGTCCACACCATCCTCGAACAGGCCCCGGAGGAACCGGCCGAGGACCACGCCGAGACCACGCCGGCCCGCCCGGCCGATCCCGCACCCGTCCCCCTGACCCTGTCCGGACACTCCGAAGCGGCCCTGCGCGCCCAGGCCGGGCGGCTCCTGTCCCACCTCACGGACCACCCCGGACTGCCGCTCACCGACCTCGCGTACTCCCTCGCCACCTCCCGGGCCGACCTGGAACACCGCGCGGCCGTCGTCACCGACGACCGCGGCACCCTCGTCCGCGCCCTGACCGCGCTGCGCGACGCGGAACCCGACGGCGGGCTGCTCACCGGCCGCCCGGACCGCGGCCGGCCGGCCTTCCTCTTCACCGGGCAGGGCAGCCAGCGCCCCGGAATGGGCCGTGAACTGTACGACCGCCACCCGGTCTACGCCGAGGCCCTGGACGCCGTACTGGCCCGCTTCGACCTCGAACTCGACCGCCCGCTGCGGGAGATCCTGTTCGCGGAACCGGGCACTCCCGAGGCCGCGCTGCTGGACGACACCGGCTACACCCAGCCCGCCCTCTTCGCCCTCGAAGTGGCCCTGTTCCGCCTCGCCGAGTCCTGGGGCCTGCGCCCCGACTACGTCGCGGGCCACTCCATCGGCGAATTCGCCGCCGCGCACGCCGCCGGAGTCCTCTCCCTGGAGGACGCCTGCACCCTCGTCGCGGCCCGCGGCCGCCTGATGGCGGCCCTGCCCGCGGGCGGCGCCATGGCCTCCGTCGAAGCCACCGAGGACGAGGTGGCCGCCGTGCTCGCCCCGTACGAGGGACGGGCCGCGGTCGCCGCCGTCAACACCCCGGACTCCCTGACCGTCTCGGGCGACGAGGACGCGGTCCTCGCCGTGGCGGCCCACTTCCAGGAGCTCGGCCGCCGCACCAAGCGGCTGCGCGTCAGCCACGCCTTCCACTCGCCGCACATGGACCCGATGCTGGCGGACTTCGCCCGCGCCGTCGGCTCCGTCACCTGCCACGCGCCCACCGTGCCGCTGGTGTCCACCGTCACCGGCACGCTCCTCACGCACGAGGAGCTGGCCACGCCGGAGTACTGGACCGGACAGGTCCGAGGCACCGTCCGCTTCGCCGACGCCGTACGGCACCTCATCGAGCACGGCGTGACGACCTTCTTCGAGCTGGGACCGGACGCCGTGCTCAGCGGCGCGGTCCGCGGCTGCGCCGGCGAGCAGACCCACGTCACCGCCGTCCCGGCACTGCGCCGGGACCGGCCCGAGGACCCGGCACTGACCACGGCCCTGGCCCGGCTCCACCTCCACGGCGTCGGCGTCGACTGGGACGCGGTGTTCGCGGGCAGCGGCGCCTGCCGGACCGACCTGCCCACCTACCCCTTCCAGCGCGAGCGCTACTGGCCCGAGGCGGCAGCCGGAACCGCCGTGGCCGCGGAGCCCGCCGACGCGGCGGACGCGGAGTTCTGGTCGGCGGTGGAGCGCGCGGACCTCGAATCCCTGGGCTCCTCGCTCGACCTGGACGACGACACCCTCACCGCCGTCGTGCCCGCCCTCTCCGCCTGGCGGCGCAAGAGCCGGGAACGCTCCACCGTCGACGGCTGGCGCTACCGGACCACCTGGAAGCCCCTCACCGGAACGGCCACCGCCGGACGCCCGGCCGGGACCTGGCTGGTACTCGCACCGGCCGACGGCGACCAAGCCTGGCTCGACCCGGTCGCCGGCATCCTGGGCACCGACGCCGTACGGGTGGACGTCACCGCCCCGCAGCGCCGGGACCTCGCCGAGCGGCTGAGCGCACTGGCCGCCGGGCACGGTCCGTTCGCGGGCGTCCTGTCCCTGCTGGCGACGGCCGGCGAAGACACCGATGACACCGATGACCGTACGGCCACGGGCCTGCTGCTCACGGCAACCGCCGTCCAGGCCCTGGGGGACGCGGGCATCGAGGCCCCGCTGTGGTGCGTGACCCGCAGCGCCGTCGCCGCCGACCGCGCCGAACACCCGGCCCGGCCTGCCCAGTCAGCCGTCTGGGGCCTGGGCAGAGTGGCCGCACTGGAACACCCGCAGCGCTGGGGCGGCCTCGTCGACCTCCCCGACGAGCTCGACGGCAGCACCCTGCGCCGCCTGACCGCCGTCCTCGCCGACAACGGCGGCGAGGACCAGCTCGCCGTACGTACCGCAGGCACCTTCGCCCGCCGCCTGGCACACCACCGAGCCGCACCGGCCACCGAGACGGACACATTCCGCCCCACCGGCACCGTGCTCGTCACCGGCGGCACCGGCGCGCTCGGCGGCCACGTCGCCCGATGGCTGGCCGAAGCGGGCGCCCAGCACCTGCTGCTGGTCAGCCGCCGCGGTCCCGACGCCCCCGGCGCCGGTGACCTGGCCGCGCAGATGGAGGACCTGGGAGCCCGGGTCACCGTCGCGGCCTGCGACACGGCCGACCGCGACGCGCTCACCGCCGTACTGGCCTCGATCCCCGAAGAGCACCCGCTCACCGCCGTGTTCCACACCGCCGGCACCGTCGACGACGGCACCCTGGACACACTCACCCCCGAGCAGTTCACCTCCGTCCTGCGCGCCAAGGTCACCGCCACCCTCAACCTGCACGAGACGACCCGCGACCGGGACCTGACCGCCTTCGTGCTCTTCTCCTCCGTCGCCGGCACCCTCGGCGCACCCGGCCAGGCCAACTACGCCGCCGCCAACGCCTTCCTCGACGCCTTCGCCGAACACCGCCGCGCCCACGGCCTGCCCGCGACCTCGATCGCCTGGGGCCCCTGGGCAGAAACCGGCATGGCGGCCGACGGCACCGGCATCCAGGACCGCGTCCGCCGCGGCGGCTTCACCCCCATGACGCCCCGGCTCGCCCTCACCGCCCTGCGCCGGGCGATCGAGCACGACGCCACGACGCCGACCCTCGCCGACATCGACTGGCAGCGCTACGCGGAGGTGTTCACCGCACTGCGCCCCAGCCCCCTCGTCGGCGACCTGCCCGAACTGCGCCGGGCCGCGCCGTCCGCCGGAACGGAAACCGCCCTGCGGGAACCGGCCCTGCGCCAGCGGCTCGCCGGTCTCTCCCCGGCCGCACGCCCGCGCTTCGTCCTGGACCTGGTACGCACCCAGGTCGCCGCGGTCCTCGGACACACCGGCACCTCGGGCGTCGGCGCCGACCGCGCCTTCAGCGACCTCGGCTTCGACTCCCTGACCACCGTCGAACTGCGCAACACCCTCACGGCCACCACCGGCCTGAAACTGCCCACGACCCTCGTCTACGACTACCCGACCCCGACCGCCCTCGCCGACTTCCTGCTCGCCGAACTCCAGGGCACCCTGCCCGAGCCCGGCACTCCGGCTCCCGCCGGCCGGGCGGAGGACGACGACCCCATCGCCATCGTCGGCCTGAACTGCCGCTTCCCCGGGGGCGTACGGTCCCCCGAAGACCTCTGGCAGCTGCTCAGCCAGGGCGAGGACGCCATCTCCGGCTTCCCCACGGACCGCGGCTGGGACCTGGACGCCCTCGCGCAGGGCGCCTCCGCCACCCTCGAAGGCGGCTTCCTCGACGGCGTCGGCCTCTTCGACGCCGCCTTCTTCGGCATCTCGCCCCGCGAGGCCCTGGCCATGGACCCCCAGCAGCGGCTGCTGCTGGAGACCACCTGGGAGGCGTTCGAGCGCGCCGGGATCGACGCGACCACCCTGCGCGGCAGCCGCACCGGCGTCTTCGTCGGCACCAACGGCCAGGACTACGCCACGCTGCTGCGCCAGGGCACCGGCACCACCGACGTACGGGGACACGTCGCCACCGGCAACACCGCCAGCGTCATGTCGGGACGCCTCTCCTACGCCTTCGGCCTGGAAGGCCCGGCCGTCACCGTCGACACCGCCTGCTCCTCCGCGCTGGTCGCCCTGCACATGGCCGCGAACGCCCTGCGCAGCGGCGAGTGCACCCTCGCACTGGCCGGCGGCGTCTCGGTCATGTCCAGCCCCGACTCCTTCACCGAGTTCACGGTCCAGGGCGGGCTGGCCCCCGACGGCCGCTGCAAGCCGTTCGCCGACGCGGCCGACGGCACCAGCTGGTCCGAGGGCGTGGGCGTCCTCCTCCTGGAGCGGCTGTCCGACGCCCGCCGCAACGGCCACGACGTCTGGGGCATCGTGCGCGGCACCGCCGTCAACCAGGACGGCGCCTCCAACGGCCTGACCGCGCCCAGCGGACGCGCCCAGCAGCGCGCCATCCGCCAGGCCCTCGCCGACGCCGACCTCACGCCCGCAGACGTCGATGTGGTCGAGGCCCACGGCACCGGCACCACCCTCGGCGACCCCATCGAGGCCAACGCCCTGATGGCCGCCTACGGACCGGACCGGCCACGCCCGCTGCTGCTCGGCGCCGTCAAGTCGAACCTGGGCCACACCCAGGCCGCCGCCGGCGTCGCCGGCACGATCAAGATGCTTCTTGCGATGCGCCACGGCGTGCTCCCCAAGACGCTGCACGTCGACTCCCCGTCCTCGCATGTCGACTGGACGGACGGCACGGTCTCGCTCATCACCGAGCAGCAGGAGTGGCCCGACACCGGACACGTCCGGCGGGCCGGCGTCTCCGCCTTCGGCGTCAGCGGCACCAACGCCCACGTCATCATCGAGCAGGCGCCGGCCGCCGAGGAGCCCGCGGCGGACGAGCCCGCCACGCCCACCGTGGTGCCGGACCTCGTGCCCTGGCCGGTGTCGGGCACGTCCGAGGCCGCGCTGGCGGCACAGACCGGGCAGGTCTCGGCACTGACCGGCCTCTCACCGGTCGACGTGGGCCACTCCCTCGCCACCGGCAGGGCGGCGTTCGCCCACCGCGCGGTCCTCGCGGCCGACGGAGCGGGAGTACGGGAACTCGCACGCGGCGTCGCCCGGGAGACCGACGGGAAGCTGGCGGTGCTGTTCTCGGGTCAGGGTGCGCAGCGGGCCGGGATGGGCCGGGAGCTGTATGCCCGGTTCCCGGTGTTCGCGGAGGCGT